>JACRKC010000010.1 GCA_016235555.1 Verrucomicrobiota bacterium | reverse complement strand
CCGCGCGTTGAGGGAAACGCGCTCCACCTCGACCGCCCTTTCCATCTGAGGCCTCTCTCGAAAAATCTTCACCATGTCCTCCACGATTAGCGAACGTCTGGCGGTCTGCAGTTGGTCGCTGCAACCCGCGTCCCCTGAGCAACTGCTCGAGTCCCTCCGCGCCACCGGCGTGTCCCGCTTGCAACTGGCGCTCGATCCGCTGCGCGACGATCCACGGGTCTGGGGCGCGCTGCCCGCCCTGTGCGCGGCGCAGCAGGTCACGGTGGTGTCGGGCATGTTTGGCACGATCGGCGAGGATTACTCGACGCTGGACACCATCCGGCGCACCGGCGGCCTCGTGCCGGATGAGACGTGGGAACAGAACTGGAAGAATTTTCCCGGCGTGGTCGCGGCGGCGCGGCAACTCGGACTCTCGCTGGTGAGTTTTCACGCCGGTTTCCTGCCGCACGAAGAAAGCGATCCGAGCTTCGCGAAGCTCATGGGGCGCGTCCGGCAGGTGGCGAAGCTGTTCGGCGACGCGGGCATCGACCTGGCGTTTGAAACGGGGCAGGAGACGGCCGACACGCTGCGCACGTTTTTGCAGCAGCTCGACTGTCGCAACGTCGGCGTGAATTTCGATCCGGCCAACATCCTCCTCTACGACAAGGGTGATCCGATCGAGGCGTTGCGCACGCTCGGGCCGTGGCTCCGGCAGGTGCACATCAAGGACGCAATCCGCACCCGCGTGTCCGGCACGTGGGGTGAAGAAGTGGTGGTCGGCACGGGGCAGGTGGATTGGCGGGCGTTTTTCCGCGCGCTCGACACGCTCGGCTACCGCGGGAATCTCTGCATCGAGCGCGAAGCCGGCTCGCAACGCGTCGCGGATATTCGCACCGCGCGTGAGTTCCTCGGCCGGCTGGCCTGAATCCGACCCATGCAATCGAACGCCGAGAAACGTGGTAGCAGCCGAGGTAACGAGGCTGTCCCTCACCGTTTACCGCAGCTTCAGCCTCCTCACGTCGGCTGCTACGGTCGGCGGCACAGATGCGGCTGAGGCTACCGTCCGCCATTTATTTTCCATCATGTCCACCACTCCTCCCTCCAAGTCAGAGGTCAATGTCGCCGTCGTCGGCCTCGGTTTCATGGGTGTCACCCACCTGAAATCCTACGCGTCGGTGCCCGGCGCCCGCGTGGTCGCGGTGTGCGACGCAGTGCGCCAGCCGGTCAACGGCGTGCTCTCCGTCGGCGGCAATCTCGGCGGCAGCGACGATCTCCGCCTCGATATGAACGTGGTCCGGGCCTACAAGGATTTGCAGCCGGTGCTCGACGAGCCGTCGGTCGATCTCGTCGATCTGTGCGTGCCAACGCACCTGCATCTGCCGCTCGCGTTGGCGGCGTTGAAAGCCGGCAAGCACGTGATCTGCGAGAAGCCGCTGGCCCGCACGGCGGCCCAGTCCCGCGAGATCGTGGCGCAGGCGCAGGCGTCGCGCGGGTTCTTCATGCCGGCGATGTGCATGCGCTTCTGGCCGGGCTGGGCGTGGCTCAAGCAGTTGATCGACGACAAGACCTACGGGGCGGTGATGGCGGCGCGTTTCCGCCGCGTGTCCGAGGCGCCGGGTTGGGGGCGGGAAAATTATTTCAAGGGCAACCAGTCCGGCGGCGCGCTGCTCGACCTGCACATCCACGACACGGACTTCGTGCAATTCTGCTTCGGCCGTCCGCTCGGCGTTTTTTCCAGCGGCAGCACGCGTTTCAGCGGCGCGGTGGACCATGTGATCACGCAGTATCTGCTGCCGGGAGGCGTGCCGGTGCACGCCGAGGCGAGCTGGCTGATGCAGGGCGGCCACGGCTTCAACATGGCCTACACGGTGAATTTCGAGCGGGCCACCGTTGACTTCGACCTCGCCCGCGGTGCCGACGCGCTGAAGGTGTTCGAGGAAGGCCAGCCGGCCCGCGTCGTCCGCAACGAAGGACCGGACGGCTACGTCGGCGAACTCCGCCACATGGTCGACAGCATTCTGGCGGGCCGGGCGCCGACGGTTGTCACGCCGCAGGACGGATTGAGCGCCGTCGAGATTTGCGAAGCGGAAGAGAAGTCCGTGCATCTGCGCCAACCGGTCGTGTTATGAAAAATCGCGCGGTGAGTCTGAGAGAGCGTGGAAAAAGGGTGTTGGCGTGGGTAGCGGCGGGCGTCTCTGCCCGCCGGATCCGGACGTTCGCCCGAGTGTCGGCGGGCAGGGACGCCCGCCGCTACACCGAGCCGGCGCGGGTGGGCGCACCGCTTTGGGGACTCTTTCTGGGCTTTCTGAGTTGTGGGATTGTCCGATTCATCGCCGGTGCGGTTGTGCTTCTGCTGATTGGCCGCGCTGACGCGGCCGATGTGCAGCCCTGGCAGGCCGGCGTGTCCCGCAAGGCGATCACGCCGCAGGCGCCACATTGGATGACGGGCTACGCGGTGCGCGATCATCCCGCCGAGGGCAAGGCGCAGGAGCTGTGGGCCAAGGCGCTCGCGTTGAGAGACAGTGCGGGCAACCAGGCCGTGCTCATCACGGTGGACTTGTGCGGCGTGCCGCGCAACGTGAGCGACCGCGTGGCGGCCGAACTCGAAAAGCGTTTCGCGATTCCGCGTCGCGCCGTGATGGTCAACGCCTCGCACACGCACTGTTCGCCCTCGGTCGAGGGCTACATCATCGCGCTGCGGCCCTTCGCGGCGGCCGACGAGCAGGCGATCGCGGCCTACACGCGCCGGCTCGAAAACGACATGATCGAGGCGGCGGCGGCGGCGGTTGCGGCGCTGCAACCGGCGACGCTCGGGGCCAGTCACGGGCTGGCGACGTTCGGCGTGAACCGCCGCAAAAACACCGAGGCCAACGCCACCGCGCGCATGGCGGCCGGCACGCTCCAAGGTCCGGCCGATCACGACGTCCCGGTGTTGGCGGTGCGCGATGCGGCCGGAAAAATCGTGGCGTTGCTTGCGTCGTATGCGTGCCACAACACCACGCTGAACTTCTACCAATGGCACGGCGACTACGCGGGTGCGGCAGTGGCGGAGTTGGAGCGCCGTCACGCGGGCGCGACCGCGCTGTTCGTGGCGGGCTGCGGTGGGAACATCAATCCGTTCCCGCGCGGCACGCTGGAACTCGCCGAGAAACACGGACGCGAACTGGCCGATGCCGTCGATCTCGCGTTGAGCGGGCTCCAGCAGCCGGTGCGCGGCGAGTTGGTCACGGCCTTCTCGGATCTTACCTTGAAATTTGCGAAGGCGCCCACCGCGGCGGAGATCGCGGCGGCGGCCGCCGACGATCCGAAGAAAGCCGCGGTCGTGAAGCAGATGGACGTGGCGTGGGCGAAGGCAATGAACGCCGAGGTGGCGCGCGGTGGCATCAAGCTCGACTACGCCTATCCGATCCAAGCTTGGCGGCTGGGCGACATCACGTGGGTCGCACTCGGCGGCGAAGTCGTGGTCGACTACGCGTTGCGCCTGAAAGCCGAGGCGGCGCGCGAGGGACGCAAGCTGTGGGTGTTTGCCTATTCGAACGACGTGATGGCCTACATCCCGTCCGAGTCGGTGCTCGCGGAGGCGGCCTACGAAGGGAAGAGTTCGATGATTCCCTACGGGCGCCCGAGTCCGTGGGCGGCGGGACTCGAGGATAAGATCGTCGGGAAGGTGAAGGAACTCGTGCGCGAGGTGGGGGTGAAGTAATACCAACGTCACATGATTGTTGGACTATTGCGGTAGTGGGGTAGGTCGGGGTTTATCCCCGACACCCGCGGCAGGCGGACAAATGTCGGGCGTAAAGCCCGACCTACGACCATCCGATTCTCAACAGCCGTCGGTATCACGGCCCGCGCGGGATTCGCGCCAAGCGGCTTGGGGTCAAGCCGCTCCACCCGGATGCAAGCGCGTTGAGGGCAACGCGCTCCACTTGACGCGAACTTCTGCTCAGGCGCTGGTCGTGCGGGTCGAGACTTCGACCACGTCGTGCGGGGCGGCTTCCTTCTGGCCGGCGGGGCTCACGCGCGTGTAGCGGGCTTTCGTGCGGAGGTCGGCGAGCGTGGCGGCGCCGAGGTAGCCCATGCCGGATTGCACGCCGCCGACGAGCGTGGCGAGCACGTCGTCGACGGAGCCGCTGACTTCCTTGAGGGCCTCGATGCCTTCGGCGGCGACCTTGCGGGTGTTGTCGGCGGCGTTGTGGCCGTAGCGGGCGGCGCTGCCGGCCTTCATCGCGCTGAGGCTGCCCATGCCGCGATACTGTTTATAAACCTTGCCGCCGATCTCCATGATTTCGCCGGGGGCTTCGCGGCAGCCGGCGAGCAGTCCGCCGCAGATCACGGCGTCGGCGAGCGTGAGCGCTTTCACGATGTCGCCGCTCTTGGTGATGCCGCCGTCGGCGAGGAGTTTCACCCCCTTCTTCTTCGCGGCGGTGCCGGCGACGTAGAGCGCGGTGAGTTGCGGAATGCCGACACCGGCCACGATGCGCGTGGTGCAGATCGAGCCGGGACCCTGGCCGATCTTGATCGCGTCGGCGCCGCAGTTGGCGAGGAACTCGACGCCGGCGGCGCTGGTGACGTTGCCGGCGACGATCGCGAGGTGCTTGAACTCGCTGCGCACGAGGCGGACGACTTCGCCGACGCCGGCCGTGTGGCCGTGGGCGGTGGAGACGGCCACGCAATCGACGTGTTCGGCGACGAGGCCGGCGACGTGGGTGAGGATTTTTTCGCGGTCGAGTTCGCCGTTGGGCTGGCGGATGGTGGAGAGGGCGGCGCCGGCGACGAGGCGGTAGTCGGCGTCGCGGGCGGGCTTGCGGCGGAGTTTGGCCTCGCTCACGAGGCGCTCGACATCGGTGCTGGTGACGAGACCGCGCAGGCGATCCTGCGCATCGACGACGAGCATTTTGTTGATGCCGATGTTGTCGGAGAAAAACTTGTCGGCGTATTTGATCGAGTCCTTGCCGAGGTCGCGCTCCTTGACGGTGATGAGGCGGGCGCGGGGCGTCATCGCCTCGGTCACTTTCTTCGTCTTGTAGCGCTCCTTGACGATGGAGCCGGGCAGGAGGCCGACGAGGTGGCCCTGTTCGTCGACGACGGGGAAGGTCTGAAACCCGAAGCGCTTCTTTTCGATCAAGGCGAGCACGTCGCCGATGGTCTTGTCGGGCGCGACGGTGATTGGGTCCTGGATGAGGCCGTGGATGTGGCGCTTCACGCGGGCGACCTCCTTCACCTGGTCCTCGGCCGTCATGTTGTAGTGGATGAGACCGAGGCCGCCGTTGAGGGCCATGGCGATGGCCATGCGCGACTCGGTGACGGTGTCCATGTCCGACGAGACGATCGGAATGGAGAGGCGGAGGCTCTCGCTCAGCGCGGTGGACGTATCGGCGTCTTTCGGGAGGATCTCCGAGTAAAGCGTCGCGAGTGAGACGTCGTCGAACGTCAGGGCGGTGGGCGCGTTGGCGCGGAAGAAGGCCTCGGCGGGCAGATAAAACTCGGCGTCAGCGGCGCTGAGCGCGGTGGTGATCGGTGCAACCTTCGTCATAGGTTGCCATGAACGAAGTAGGCCGTGCGTCGCGGAGAGCAAGGGGTTTTTCGATATTGTTATCCGGTGCAGCGCTCTGACGCTGACCACGGATTACACGGATGCACATGGCTCAAGCGACGGGTCGTGGTCAGTGATCCGTGTTTATCCGTGTAATCCGTGGTTAATTTCGGTTTGGATCACGGTGGATTGTGATGACGAAGTGCCGCTTCCAGTTTCGCCGCTACCGACTGCCGTTTCGCACGGCGGTGCGCACGGCGCATGGCGCGTGGACGGCGCGCGAAGGGCTGGTGGTGCGGGTGCAGGGCGAAGGTGGCGAGGTCGGATGGGGCGAGGCGGCGCCGATTCCGTGGTTTGGAACGGAGACGATTGACGAGGCGGAGACGGCGTGCCGGGAGATCGGCGAATGGGGCGAGGCGGAGCGGCTGGAAAGCGTGCCGGAGCGGCTGCGGTGCGTGCGGAATGCGATCGCGGCGGCGCTGCGTGAAGTAGGGCAGGTCTCTGACCTGCCCTCGGCGCGCGGAGATAGTTTGCCTGCGGGAAAAGGGCGGGTCGAAGACCCGCCCTACCTTTCGGTCGCGGCGTTGTTGCCGGCGGGGCGCGCGGTGCTGGGGGCGATTCCGCCGCGGGCGGAGGCGGGATTTCGGGTTTTCAAGTGGAAGGTGGGTGTGGGCGATGTGGCGGACGAACTCGCACTGCTGGACGATGTGTGCGCGGCGCTGCCCGAGGGCGCGAAGCTGCGGCTGGATGCCAATGGCGCGTGGGATCGGCGCAAGGCCGAGCGCTGGCTGGAGCGCTGCGCGGAGCGGCCGGTGGAGTTTGTCGAGCAACCCTGCTTCGCTCCGCCGGGCGGAGCTACGCAGGGCACGGCCCTGCTGAAGCAGACCGAAGATTTACTGAAGGGGCTGGCGGGCGATTTCCCGACGCCGCTCGCGCTGGATGAATCGATCGCGAGTGATACCGACGTGGAGCGATGGCTCGGCGCAGGCTGGCCGGGCGTGTTTGTGGTGAAGCCGAGTTTGCTGGGCGATGTGGCGGACACGCTCGCGCGGCTGGAGCGGACGAAGGCGGCGGTGGTGTTTTCCTCCGCGCTGGAAACGGCGGTCGGAGCGCGCGCGGCGTTGCGCGCGGCGTTTGGCTGGCCGGGCGAACAGCGGGCGCTGGGGTTTGGCGTGTGGCCGTTGTTTGCGGACGCGCGGTTCGATGGCCCGGCGGCGGCGCCGTTTGTGCGGCGGGAAGACGTGGAGCGAATCGACCCGGAGGCCGTATGGAACGCGCTGAGTTGAGAAGCCTCGTGCTCGCCACGGGCTGCGCCGAGGAGCGAGGCGGATTTGTTTTCCTGTGCGACCCAAAGTGGACTGCGGCGCAGCGCGCGCAGTTCGAAGCGCTGAAATCGAAGATCGGAAATCGGAGGGCCAAAGTTTTCTCCGGCTGGCTGTGCGTGCCGACGGGCGGCACGAGCGGAGGCGTGAAGTTTGCGCGGCACGACGAGCGCACGCTGAGCGCGGCGGTGCGCGGGTTTGGCCGGCACTTCGGCTTGAAATGCGTGAATGCGGTGGGGGTGCTGCCGGCGCATCACGTGAGCGGATTGATGGCGCGGGTGCGCTGCGCGGCGACAGGCGGAAAATACCTGGGCTGCGAATGGAAAAAACTGGAGGCGGGCGACACGCCGCGGCTCAAGGGCGGACCGTGGGTGATCTCGCTCGTGCCGACCCAAATGCAGCGGTTGCTGCGCACGCGGGCGACGGTGGCGTGGTTGCGGAAGTTCGAGATCATCTTTCTCGGCGGTGGGCCGGTATGGCCGGCGCTCGCCGACGAGGCGGCGGCGGCCCGACTGCGGGTCTCGCTGAGCTACGGCATGACCGAGACGGCCGCGATGGTGGCGGCGCTGCGGCCGGAGGAATTTCTCGCCGGGGCGCGGAGCAGCGGCCCGGCGCTCCCGCACGCACAGCTCGCGATTGCGCGTGGTGGACGCATCCGCGTGACGGGGAATTCGGTGTTTCGCGGATATTTTCCCGAGAGAAAGTCGGCGCGGACCTGGCTGACGGAGGACCTCGGACGCATCGATGCATGCAGGCATCTGCACGTGCTCGGTCGGCGCGACGCGGTGATCATCACGGGCGGGAAAAAAGTTTTCCCGACGGAGGTGGAGGCGGCGCTGCGGGCGAGCAGGGAGTTCGCCGATGTGGCGGTGCTCGGCGTGCCGGATCGCGAGTGGGGCGAGGCGGTGGTGGCCTGTTATCCGTGCCGGGCGGCGCGTCCCGACATGGCTCGCGCGGTCGCTGCGCTCGCGCCGCACCAGCGGCCGAAACGGTTTGTCGCGCTGGCGGACTGGCCGCGCAACGCGCAGGGCAAGGTCAACCGCGCCGCGCTGGCCGCGGCGGTGCTTGCCCAACGTGCCTAGCCGCCAAAGATCGGGCGCACCCACATGACCAAGAATGAAATCGCGGATGTGCTGACGGAGATCGGCACCTTGCTGGAGCTACAGGGTGAAAATCCGTTCAAGGTGCGCGCCTACCAGACGGGGGCGCGTGCGCTGGAGGCGATCGAGGAAGCGGAGCTGGCGCGGTTGATCGCGGCCGACGAGCTCAAGGCGATGAAGGGGTTCGGCGAGGCGCTGACGCAGAAGATCACGGAGCTGCACACGACCGGGCGGCTGGGTTACTACGAAAAACTCACGGCGTCCATCGCGCCCGGACTGGTCGAGATGTTGCAGATTCCCGGGCTCGGCCCGAAAAAAATCAAGGCGGTCCACGACAAGCTTGGCATTGCGAGCATCGCGGATTTGACCGCCGCATGCCAGGAAGGGCGGATCGCGGCGCTGGAAGGTTTCGGGGAAAAGACGCAGGAGAAAATCCTCGCCGGCATCCGCAATCGCGAAGCGTATGGCAAACGCCACTTGTGGTGGGACGCGTGGGAGGTGTCGGCGCCGATCGTGGCGGGGCTGCGGGCATTGCCGCAGGTGAAACGGGCGGAGGCGGCAGGGAGCCTGCGGCGTGGCATGGAGACGGTGGGCGATCTGGATTTTCTCGTCGCGGCGACGGAGGTCGCGCCGGTGGTCGAGTGGTTCGTGACGCGGCCGGGCGTGAAGGAGGTGACGGCGCGCGGCGAGACGAAGGCGAGCGTGCGGTTCGAGAGCGGATTGCAGGCCGATCTGCGGCTCGTGCCGGAGGAGCAATTCGTGTTTGCGCTGCACCATTTCACGGGCTCGAAGGACCACAACGTCCAGATGCGCCAGCGCGCGCTCGCGCGCGGCCTCTCGATGAGCGAGTGGGGCCTCGTGCCCGCGGAAGGCGAGGGCACGGCGAAGGAAAAGGCGGAAAGACTGAAGGGCCGAATGGCGGACGGCAGGACGATCACGACGGAGGGGGCGTTGTTCGCGGCGCTGGGGCTGAACTTCATCACGCCCGAGTTGCGCGAGGGCCTGGGCGAGATCGAGGCGGCGGAGAAGGGCGAGTTGCCGCGGCTCGTGGAGCCCGGCGACATCCGCGGCGTGTGGCACAACCATACGACGGCCTCGGACGGCGGCAACACGCTCGCCGAGATGGTCGCCGCCGCGGAGGCGCAGGGCTGGGAATATTACGGCGTGGCGGATCACTCGAAGTCGAGTTACCAGGCCAACGGCCTCAGCGAAGCCCGCCTGCTGAAGCAGATCGAGGAGATCAAGGCGCTGAACGCGGCGAAGCGATTCAAGACGCACGTCTTCACGGGCACCGAGTGCGACATCCTGCCGGACGGGAGACTCGACTACGACGACGCGCTGCTGGCGAAGCTCGATTATGTCGTGGTGTCGGTGCACAACGTCTTCACGCAGGACGAGGCGACGATGACGGCGCGCATCATCCGCGCGATCGAACACCCGGGCGCGACGATGCTCGGGCATCTCACGGGGCGCCTCCTGCTCAAGCGCGAAGGTTACCGCGTGGACGCCGCAAAAATCATCGACGCCGCAATCGCAAACCGCGTGGTGATCGAGCTGAACGCGAATCCGCTGCGGCTGGACATGGATTGGCGGCTCTGGCGCAGAGCGGCCGAACGCGGTCTGCTCTGTGCGATCAATCCGGATGCGCACGAAACGGCCGGGCTCGAGCACGTGCGGGCGGGGATCAACGCGGCGCGCAAAGGCTGGCTCACGAAGGAGAGTGTTCTCAACACGTGGCCGCTGCCGGAGGTGCAGCGCTGGCTGGCGAAGCGGAAGTGACGCCGGGTGGGGCGGTCCGGCGGGGAACGATCAGCGGCTTTGTTCCAAGCCGCGATCAGAGTGAGCCTGGCCTGCCGATCGGTAGGAGCCTGCTTGCAGGCGATGGCTGGAGTGGCACGGGTCTCCCGACCCGTGCCACGAAATCTTCTGCGAGCAGGCTCCTGCAATTCGCGTTCGTCTCACTCGGGACGAATTGGAGTTGGGGCGGTTTGTCCCAGGCCGCCGAACACCTGAAACCGGGCGTCAAAAGTTCTTCGTGTAGGTCAGACCGTTGCTGTCGGTGAATGTGAGGCAATCGGGTTCGACCTTGGTCAGGCGCAGTCCGAGCGTCCGGTCGACGATGTCGTTCACCCGGTAGACCTTGTCGTTCATCAGCACGCGGCTCTCGCCGCCGGAGGAGCGAACGCCGGTGACGCGCACGTTGTCGACGAACTTGTGGATGCGCTCGTCTTCCTTGGGGATGGTGGCCGACGGGGTGGTCGCAGCGGGAGCGGCCGCGCCCGGGAGTGTCGCCGCGACGGCCGGACCGGCGGCGACCGGCGTGACGACGGCGGGTGCCGCGGCGACCGTTTTGGTTTCGTGGGCCGGCAGGCCGGTGACGACGGGTGGTGGCGCGGTGGGAGCGGTTTCGGCCACACGGCCGGCGGGTTGGTGGGGCGGCGGCGCCTCGGGTTTGAGCGGCCTCTCGATTTGGACGGGCGACGGCGCGGCTGCCGCCGGGTCGCTTTTCTCGGCAACGCGGGGCGTCGCCGGTTTCGGGGCCACGCCGGATGGTGCGGAACGATCGGCGGCGGGATTTGACGGCGGATTGGCCGGCGCCAGCGGCACCTTGATTTCGGTGGTTGCGATCGCAGCGGAGGGCGCGGACGCCGCGGGCCTGGCCGGGCTGGCGGAAACCGCCGCAGGGGCCGGCTTGCGGGTGATGAGGAAAACCGTGGCGACGACCGAGAGCACCACGAGCACGGCGGCGCCGGCGCCAAGGATCAGGAGGGTCTGCGAGGATTTCGGGGCCGAGCCCCGCGCGGGGTGGGAACCGCCCGGCATGGGCGGGGCATCGGCTTGGAGATCGGCGGTGCGAGCCCGCTGGGCTTTCTTCAGGGCGTCGTTGATCAGACTCATGGTCGGTGTGTGGGCTAGACCGTGAGGTTGGTCATGTCGCGGATGGCGCGACGGACATCCCAGTAGCTGACCTCGTCAGATTCGCGGATGAACGCGGAGAGAAGCGCCTTGTCGCAGAGATTGTTCACGACGCGGGGAATGCCGCCGCTGCCGCGATGGATGGCCTTGAGCGCCCAACGGGTGAAGGTCGGCCGGCCGTCGCCCCCGGCAAGCGTGAGGCGGTGCTGGATGTAGTGCTCGGTGTCGCTCGCGGCGAGCGGACGCAGATCGTAGTGCACGAGGATGCGCTGGCGGAGCTGGCGCAATTCGTCCTGGGCGAGCACGTCCTTCAGCTCGGGCTGGCCCATGAGGACGATCTGCAGGAGTTTTTGCTTGTCGGTCTCGAGGTTGGAGAGGAGGCGGATTTGCTCGAGCACCTCGAACTTCAGGTTCTGCGCCTCATCGATGATGAGCACGATGTCGCGACCTCGATGGATGCGTTCGAGGAGGACGGTGTTCATCTGCGCGACGAGGTCGTTCTGGCTGCGGGCGAGCTTGGTTTCGCCGAGTTCGGTGAGGATGGCCTTGAGCATCTGCGTCTCGGAGACGCGCGGGTTGAGGATCAGCGCCGAATCGAAGTGGTCGGGGTCGAGTTCGTTGAGGAAACGGCGGCAGAGCGTGGTTTTGCCGCAACCGACCTCGCCGACCAGCACGATGAAACCCTTTTTCTCGCGCACGCCGTATTTGAGGTGCTGGAGCGCCTCTTGGTGCGTGGGGCTGAGGTAGAGGAAGCGAGGGTCGGGCGTGATGTTGAACGGCATCTCGCGAAACCCGTAGAAGCTCTGATACATGCGGGCCACCACGCTGGCGCGCCGGGTCAAAAACGCACGCCAATTTCGCAGCCCGGCGGCGCGGTGGCGGACGATTGAAAATCGCTTTACTCCGCCGCACGCGCCGCCGTTCATCAGAGGGGAGTCCCGTGAATTCGCGCCACGTCATCGCCTTGCTCTATCTCCTCCTCCTCGCCGGCTTCGGCGTGGGGGCGGGCGCGATGTTCATCGAGGCGCGGGCGGAATACCACCAGCTCAAGCTCGCCGAGGCCGCGAATCAGCGCCGCCTCGCGGAGGCGCAGGCCGAGCTCGCCCGCCAGAAGAAGATTCTCGACCGGCTGCGCAGCGATCCGGCGTATGTGGAGAAAATTCTCCGCCAACGCACGTATGCGCGGCCGGGCGAGGTGATTTTCCGCTTCGAAAACTGAACGGGCGGAGCGCGTTTTCATCCATGGCTCAAGATCCGCTGATCGAGAAATTTCGCCGCGCCGGGCAGGCGCAGGTGTTCGCGTTCGTCGATGCGCTGCCGGGCGAGGCCCGGCAGGGGCTCATCGCGGAGGCGGCGGAGATCGACCTGGCGGAGGTCGACCGTCTGAACCGCACCCTTGTGGCCGCCGGGGCCACGGCCGGCGTCAATCTCGAGGGCCTGGCGCCCGCGCCGTATGAGAAACGTCCGGAGCACGGCGGCGACGCCGGGGCCTGGGCGCGGGCAAAGGCGGCCGGCGAAGCGGCGCTGCGCGCGGGGCGCGTGGCGGCGTTTACGGTCGCGGGCGGGCAGGGCACCCGGCTCGGCTACGATGGGCCGAAGGGGACATTCCGCGTGACGCCCGTCAGGCAGAAATCGCTGTTTCAGGTGTTCGCGGAAAAAATCCGGGCCGCCGGCGTGCGCTATGGCCGGCCGCTGCATTGGTTCATCATGACCAGTCACGCGAACCACGGGGCGACCGAGGCGTTTTTTGACGCGAACGGATTCTTCGGGCTCGACCGCGCGCGCGTGCACTTCATCCGGCAAGGGCGCATGCCGGCCGTCGATTTCAGCGGAAAAATCCTGCTCGAGACGAAGGGCTCCATCGCGTTGTCGCCCGACGGGCACGGTGGCTCGTTGCGCGCACTCGAGCGCAGCGGGGCGCTGGACCTGATGCGCCGCGAGGGCGTCGACACCCTCAGCTATTTCCAAGTCGACAACCCGCTGGTGCGGTGTGTCGACCCGGCGTTCATCGGCTGGCATTTGCTGCGCGGTGCGGAGATGTCCGCCAAGATGGTGCCGAAAGCCTACGCCGAGGAACGCGTCGGGCACTTTTGCACGCAGGCGGGGCGGACCGTCGTGATCGAATACTCCGATCTGCCGATGGCGATGCAGCGCGCGACCGACGGGAGCGGGCGGCTCCGCTATCTCGCCGGCAGCATTGCGATCCACGTGCTCGACCGCGAATTCGTGCGACGGATGGCGCGGGGCGAGCAGGCCCTGCCTTTTCACCGCGCCGACAAGAGAATCCCGACGATCGATGCCGCCGGTGCGTCGGTGAAGCCCGAGAAGGCGAACGGCGTGAAGTTCGAGATGTTTGTCTTCGATGCCATGCCGTTTGCGGAGAATCCCGTCGTGATCGAGACGCTGCGGGCGGACGATTTTTCGCCCGTGAAAAACGCCGACGGCGTCGACTCGCCGAAGACGTGTCGGGACGATCAACTCCGCCAATTCGCGCGCTGGCTGCGGGCCAACGGTGCGATGGTCGCGGCCGACGCCACCGGGCTGCCGCACCTCGCCCTCGAAATCGCCCCGAGTTTCGGCTACGACGAGGACTCGTTCGCCGAGGCGTGGCAGCAACTCGCGGCCAAACCTTCGCTCACCGACGGCCTCTACCTTTCCTAGATCACCATGACTTCAACTGAACGCATCCAAGCCGCCGCCAAGGCGGGGTCGCTGCTCCCGGCGGCGGCTGACAACATCACTGCCTTCCTTAACGCCGGGCTGCCCGCGTGGGTGGCCGCCAGCATCGACGAACTCGTCGCGAAACAGGCGTGGGCCGAACTCAACGACCGCTTCTATCGCTATCTCGAATTCGGCACCGGCGGCATGCGCGGGCGCACGATCGGTGTCGTCCCGGTGGCGGCGGAAACCGGCCTGCTCAACGCCGCCGGCTCGCCGGAACACGCGGCGGTGGGCGCCAACATGCTCAACGATTTCACGCTCATCCGGGCCGTGGTGGGGCTGTTTCGTTATACCCAAAAGCACCTCCAGTCCCGCGGCGACGTAGCGCGGCCCAAGCTCGTGATCGCGCACGATGTGCGGCACTTCTCGCGGCATTTCTGCGAACTCGCGGCGTCGACGTGGACGCGGCTCGGCGGTGAGGCGTTCATCTTCGACGGGCCGCGGCCGACGCCGCAGCTGAGCTTCTCGGTGCGTTGGTTGAAGGCGCACAGCGGCGCCGTCATCACGGCGAGCCACAATCCGCCGCACGACAATGGCTTCAAGGCCTACTTCGACGACGGCGCGCAAGTCGTGCCGCCGCACGACAAGGGCATCGTGGGCGAGGTCAATGCCGTGCCGCTCAGCGAACTCGCCGGATTCCTCGACATCCGTCTCGCCGGCGTGACCACGCTCGGGCGTGAGGCCGATGACGCCTATCTCGCCGTCGCGACGCAGGCGGCGATTGATCCGAGCGTGTTTCGGAAAACGAAACTGAAGGTGGTCTTCACCAACATCCATGGCACCGGCGGCGTGCACTCGCTGCCGCTGCTGTTGCACGCCGGGTGCGATGTGACGGCGGTCCCGGAGCAGTTGAACTTCGACGCACGCTTTCCGACGGTGAAGTCGCCGAATCCGGAAAACGCCGAGGCGCTCGCCCGCGCCGTCGCGCTCGCCGACAAAGAGGGGGCCGAGGTCGTCGTCGCCACCGACCCGGACGCCGACCGCATGGGATGCGCCGTCCGCAACCGCGCGGGCAAAATGGAACTGCTCACGGGCAACCAGATCGGCGCGCTGCTCACCGACTACCGGCTCACGAAATACAAGGAGCTCGGCTGGATTCCGCCGCAGGGCAGTCAGAGCGTGGCGATCGTAAACACGTTTGTGACGACGCAGCTTCAGGACGCCATCGGCCGCGGGCACGGCGTGAAGGTCATCAAGACGCTGACGGGCTTCAAGTGGATCGCCGCCAAGATTCGCGGTTACGAGGACAAGCTGCGCGCGGCGATGGGAACGGGTTTCGACTACGACGGCACGCCGTTTGCCCAGCGCGCGCGGCTGCTCCAGCAGCACAGCACGTTCTACGCGTTCGGCACCGAGGAAAGCTACGGTTACCTGCCGAACGATTCGCTGCGCGACAAGGACGGCAACTCCGCGTGCCTCATGTTCGCGGAGGTGTGCGCGTGGGCGAAGTCGCGCGGTCTCACGGTGCCGGAGTATCTCGACGAGATCTTCCTCCAGAACGGCTTCTTCCTCGAAGGCGTGATCAACCTCTACTACGAGGGCGCGAGCGGCAACGCGAAGATCAAGCGCATCCTCGAAACCTACCGCGCGAACCCGCCGAAAGCGTTCGGCGACGTGGGCGTGGTGAAATTCCAGGACTTCGGCCGCGAGAGAATTGTCGACGCCGACGGCGAGACGATCCCGTCGCAAGATCTCTATGTGGTCACGTTGTCGAATGGCTACTCCTTCGCCGCGCGCGGGAGCGGCACGGAGCCGAAGATGAAGTTCTACCTGTTCGCCAGCGAAAAGGTGGCGGGGGCGGCTGAGCTGCCCGCGGTCAAGGCGCACGTGCGCGCGACGCTGGACGCGTTGAACAAGTTGATCGAGGCCGACGCACGCCGCCGGGCCGAAAGCTGATCACGCGTGATCCGCCTGCGTGTAGTTCTGGTCGCAGTGGGGTGCGCGCTGGCGGTGGCGGTGCTGGCTTGGAGCCGCGGCGTAAGCGTGGCTCATGGCGGCGCCGCCGGCGGTGTCGTGGTGTTTTCGCCGGCGGTGTCCGGTTGTGCGATCGTCGTGCCGGCGCGGGCCAGCGAGGCGGAATGGCGCGCGGCGGCGCTGATCAGCGAGACCCTGGCGGCGGCCGCGGGACGCGAGACTTTCCCGGTGGTGCGCGAGACCGGAAGCTGGGCCCGGCGCGGGATCTTCGTGGGCGAGACCCTGCGCGCGCGCGACGCGATCGTGCAGGTGGGCGGGCAGCCGCCGTTCGACGATGTGTTCACGAACCACGTGGCGGACGCGGCGGTGGTCCTGCGGAGCGCGCGGCCGGGCGCGATCGAGATCGCGGCGGCGTGGTGGCTGGAACAGACCGTGGGCGCGCACTGGTTCATGCCGGGCCCGCTGGGCACCCACGTGCCGCGGCGGGACGAGTTGCATCTCGCCGCGGGCGAGGCGCGGGTGCGGCCGGGATTCCTCTCGCGGAGCCTCGGCGGGGACGCGGCGTGGGGCACGCGCAACAAACTCGAGGCGCGGCTCGCGCACGGGCACAGCTACGCCGAGATCTTCAAGCGGGCGGACTTGGTGGCCAATCCAGCGCTCGCACCGATGCGGGCGGGGACCAGGTTCATCCCGCCGGCGGATGGGATGCAGGGCTGGCAGCCCGACCTCACCGCCCCGGCGGCGGTGTTGCACGCGGCCGGGCACCTCAACCGGGCGTTCGATCGGGAGCCGAAGCAGGAGTCGCTGGCGCTCTGCCAGAACGACTCGGTGCGTTTCGACGATTCGCCGGACACGCTGGCGCGGGTGAGCCCGTTGCGCTGGTTTCGCCGCCAGCCGGATTACACCCCGCTGGTGTTTCGCTTCACCAACGAGGTGGCCGATCTCGTGCGGGTGAGGCATCCGGGCAAGTGGATCGGCGCCTACGCGTATGACTGGACGGAAAATGCGCCGGGCTTTCGCCTCGCGCCGAACGTCGTTCCGTGGCTCACGGCGGACCGCAGCCAGTGGTTCGAGCCCGAGTTCGTGGCCGAGGACAAGGCCACCATGGCGGGCTGGGTGAACTCAGGGGCGCGCATCGTGGGCACGTATGATTATTTCGAGGGCACGCCGTATCTCGTGCCGCGACCGACGCTCTATGCGGTGGCGGCGATCCCGGAGATTCATGCGGCCGGAGTGCGGGCGTTTTACGGTGAGGGCGCGCCGAATTGGGGGCTCGATGGACCCAAGCTCTGGCTCGCGGCCCAATCGCAGTGGGACCCACGGCGGCCGGTGAAGGAACTGCTCGACGTTTATTATCGCGAATTCTGGCAGGAGGCGGCGGAGCCGATGCGGGCTTATTTCGACTGCGCCGAGCGCGCGTGGCTCACGCAGCCCAAGCCCGGTTACTGGATCAAATACTACAAGGACGAACACCAGGTGGTGCTCTTTCCGGTCGCGGTGCGGCGGGAGATGGAGCGGCGCCTGGCCGAAGCGGCGCGGTTGGCGAGGGGAGAGCTGGTGCGGCGGCGGCTGGCGTTCGTGCGCGATGCATTCAGTGTCACGACGGCCTTTGCGGAGTATGCCGAGGCGCGGGACCGCGTGGCGGCGGGGGTGATGCGGGCGTTTACGGAGGAAAGGGCGTTGAGCGCGGCGGTGGTGGAATTGAAGGCCAAGACGGAGGCGTTCCGGCTGCGAGTGGAGTCGAACAATCAGAAAGCGCTCCCGCCGGTTCACGTTTCGGAGCTCGAATACTATCGACGGAGTGATCCGACGGGGGCCGTGGTGCGCCGGCTGTCGCAGTCGGAGAGCGGCCGGCGGCTGCTGATGGCGGAGCGAATGACGGCGATCGGGGCGCCGGGGCCGGAGTTGCTCCGCGACGGACAATGGACCGACGTGGCGATCGGTGACACGAGCGGACCGGCGATGTTTGAATGGGCCGGGTCACCGGCGGCCGGCGCATGGCGCGGCCACGGCGATCCGTATGAAACGCGCCGGATCACCTGGGGGAGTCAGGTGGGCGGCGGCCGGGCGTTGCGGTTCGCCGGGTGCAAGCAGGAGACGCTCTCGCAGTGGCGCGACGGCGTGGTCCCGGGCGCGACCTATGTGGCCAGTGTGCGGGTGCGGGGCCAGGTGAGCCCGGGCAATTCCACGTTTCTGATCATGACGTTTTTTGATGAAAAGTTTCAGCCGTTCGAGCTGGGCCACACGTTCCGCCTGCCGGCGGGTGACTGGCGGGAGTGGTCCGAGATCGCGGTGGTGAAACCGGCACCGGCGAAAGCGCGCTACGTGGGCATCGGCGTGCGCGTGCTCAACCAGGTGAACGACGATTTCGCAGAATTTTCGGGAATCTCGCTCCGCCTGGCAGGCGAGGCAAAGCCGTGAGTCGGGCGTTATACCAACGTCACCTTGCTCTTGGACTGTAGGCCCGGCCGGTGGCCGGGCTGCCCGCCCACCGGGCGGGTCTGCAACGAAAGTCTGAACGCTACCGGACGTTGGCATCATACCAACTGCGAAGAACTTTTGGACTGTAGGAGGGCCGCGGCCCGCCGACGAGCGGCGGCCCTACAAAGTCCAATAGTTCAAGAGAACTGGTATCAGTCGTGCCGCGCGATCAGCTCCACCGCAGATCGGTGCGGGAGAGCGGGAACTGGCGCACACGCTTGCCGGTGGCGGCGAAGATCGCGTTGCAGACCGCGGGCGCGACCGGAGGCAGGGCGGGTTCGCCGAGGCCCGTGGTCGGGTAGTTGGTCTTCAGGTAGTGCGTCTCGATCTTCGCGGGCGCATCGGTGATGCGGATCATCGGGTAGTCGTGGAAATTGCTTTGCACGACCCGCCCGCGCTCGATGTTGAGCTCCTGGAACATCAGCACACCGAGGGCATCGATGACCGAGCCCTCGACCTGATTGTCGGCGCCGCTGAGGTTGACGACCTGGGCGCCGATATCGACGCCGGTCACGAAACGGTCGACCTTGAGCTGGCCGTCCTTCGACACCGTGACCTCGGCCACCTGCGCGAAGTAGCCGCGGTGGCTGAAGTGAAACGCGAGGCCGGCGCCGGTGCCTTTCGGGAACTTCTTTTTGCCCCAACCGGCTTTCTCGGCGGCGAACTTCAGCACGTTGCGCATGCGGGCGACGTTGTAAGGCGGACCGCCTTGCTTGCCCTTGGCGGCGGCGCCACCGCCGCCGGCGGGCATCTCGTCCTTGGAACCGAGCAATTCGAGACGCAGTTCGAGCGGATCGCGACCGCCGGCGTGGGCGAGTTCGTCGATGAAGCTGTGGATGACCCACGCAAACACGCAACTGCCGGGCGCGCGCCACGGGCCCATCGGCCAGCCCGTGTCGAACATCGTCTGCTCGGCGTGGTAGTTGGCGATCCAACGCCCCGGGAATTCGTCGCCGCTGAGGCCGCCGCCGCTGCCGGGGCTGCCGCCCTCGCCGAAGGTGAAGAAGTGATTCTTCCACGCGACGACCTTGCCGTTGGCATCGAGGCCGCCCTTCAGGAAGTGCAACCCGCCGGGACGGAATTGATCGTGGCGCAGGTCGTCCTCGCGCGACCAGGTGAGCTTCACCGGCGCGGGCACGCGTTGCGCGATGGCCGCGGCCTCGACGAGGTAGTCGGCGCCGATGCGGCGGCCGAAACCGCCGCCGGCGCGATTGAGGTGGAGTTTGATTTTGTCGGCGGGGATGCCGAGCGCCTTGTTCACGAGACCGACGCCGATCGACGGGATCTGCGTGGGCGACCAGACCTCCATCACGCCGTCCTTCCAGTGCGCGGTGGTGTTTTGCGGCTCGAGGTTGGCGTGCGAGATGAACGGATAAACGTAGTCCGCGGTGACGACCTTCGCGGAGGAGGCGAGCGCGGCGTCGGCATCGCCGTCCTTGCGGAGCGTGCGGGCGCCGGGCTGCGCGGCCTTGGCTTTGGCCTCGGCGACAAACGTCTCCCAGCTCTCGCCGGCGACCTTGCCTTCGTCCCACACGACCTTGAGCTGCTTGCGGGCGCTGAACGCGGCCCACGTCGAGTCGGCGACGATGGCGACGCCGGGGACGAGTTCCTTCACCTTGCCATTGCCCTCGATGACGAACGCGTCCTTCACGCCGGGCAGCGCCTTGATCTGGTCGAGGTTGGCACTGACGACCTTGCCGCCGAATGCGGGGCACTTTTCGTAGGCGGCGTAGAGCAGGCCGGGCAGCTTCACGTCGATGCCGAAGAGCGGCTGGCCGGTGACGATGGCCCTGCTGTCGAACTGCGGCACGCGGGTGCCGAGGAGCTTGAAGTCCTTCGGCTCTTTCAACTTCACGGCCTCCTTGGCCGGGACGGGCAGCGCCGCGGCCTTCGCGACGAGCTGGCCGTAAGTGAGTTTCTTGCCGGAGGAGTGGAGGACGGCGGCTTTTTCCGCGCGGCACTCGGCCGCGGGCACGCCCCAGGTCTGCGCGGCGGCTTCGACGAGCATCGTGCGCGCCGTGGCACCGAGGAGGTGGAAGTTATCGTAATTGCTCGGCGTGGACTGGCTGCCGCCGGCGCTCTGGCCGCCGTATTTCGCATCGAAGTCGCCCTGTTCGATTGTGATGTCGTTCCACGGCACTTCGAGTTGCTCGGCGATGATCATCGGGAGCGAGGTTTTCACGCCCTGGCCCATCTCGGGCTGCTTGGAGACGATCGTGACCTTGCCGGCGGGCGTGATGCGGATGAAGGCGTTGGGCGTGAAGTCACCCGTGGCTGACTCGGCCGCCGTGGCGCTGTCGCCCGAACGGATGTAGAACGCGAGCGCGAGGCCGCCGCCGGCGAGGCCGGAGAGTTTCAGGAAGTCGCGGCGGTTGACGGGTGCGGCGAGGGTGGGGAGCGAAGACGTTTTCATTGGGCCGCCTCCTTTCCGCCGGCGGTGAGGCCCGCGGCGCGTTTGATGCCGGCGCGGATGCGCATGTAGGTGGCGCAGCGGCAGAGGTTGCCGGCCATGGCGCCGTCGATGTCGTCGTCGGTGGGCTTCGGGTTGTCCTTCAGCAGCGCGGCAGCCGTCATGATCTGGCCGGCCTGGCAATAGCCGCATTGGGCCACGTCGAGGTCGACCCACGCCTGCTGCACGGGATGGAGCTTGCCGGCGTCGGCGGCGAGGCCCTCGATCGTGGTCACTTTCATGCGACCGACGGTCGAGACGGGCGTCATGCACGCGCGGGTGGGCACGCCGTTGAGATGGATGGTGCAGGCGCCGCACTGGCCGATGCCGCAGCCGAATTTGGTCCCGACCAGAGCGAGGTTGTCGCGGAGCACCCACAGGAGGGGAGTGTCCGGAGCGGCGTCGACAGTGCGTGCGACGCCATTGACGGTAAGCGTGTATTTCATGGGGTGGGAACGAAACGCCGCCTGCAACCAGCGCAGGCGCGATGAACGATGCGGTGACGAAAGCGAAATTCCGCGCCCGGTCAACGGGGGAGGCGAATGAAAACCGTTGCGGGCGCCGCGGGGAGTGTAACCCAAAGCGAGGTTGATTTTCGAATGCCTCGGCTGTGGCGGCGTTCTATGAGCGCCGGCGTTGCGCCAAGGGCATTCGGTCGGCGGTCATAGACCGCCGCTACAAATCGCTGACCTCAGTTTGAGTCACGCGCAGCCGCAGGGATTTTCGGCAAAAACACGAGGCGAGACGCCTCGTCCACTCGCCAGAGGCGAGCAAGCGTGGCCGAGGCGTCCCGCCGCAGCCGGAACGTTGCAGTTGAAGTTCGCGAAAGGTGGTAGCAGCCGAGGTAACGAGGCTGTTTGCCGCGACTCACCTTGCTCCAGCCTCCTCACGTCGGCTGCTACGCCGCACACTTCCAGCTTGGTTGGCCAAGGGCATCGCAGCCGGGGTCACGCCGTCAGGTGGTGCCAGTGGCGGCTGAACGTTTGACCAGCCAGTCGACGATCGCTGCGTCGTCCGCCATGTGCCGCGAAACGACGGCCAGAAATTCGGCGGGCAGCACGTCGTGCTTTTGGAAGAAGGCGCGGTCGCCGCCGCAGCAGAACATGAGGGATGAGGGGAGCTCGCCGCGGAGCTTGGCTTTCGACTTCGGGATGAGGCGCGGGAGCCACTCGACGCCGCGCACGGCGTCGGTCTTGGCCGGCATCTTGGCGACGTCGATGACGGTGGTGGAGGGGCGGCCGCCCTGGACGTTGAGGAAGTGGTCGCGGCGGATGGTCTCGATGGCGAGGGCGTTTTCAGGGCCGGGTTCGCCGTAGTTATTGTGGTCCTCGGCGTAGTCGTAGAGATTCTGCGCGGTCAGGCCGTTGGCGGCGAGCCAGGCGAGTTCGGCGGTGGAAAAGAATGTCTCGGGGCCGCGCTGGCCCTTGGCGTAGAGGCCGACGGCCTTGTCGTAGAGCGCGCGGAAACGCTGGGCGAAGTCGTAGTGTTTCACGGGAGCGAGCAAAGCGGCGAATCCGCAAAAGGCAAAAGCGCGCTGCACGTTACGAGTGCGGCGAGCATACGACAGATTGATGGGGTTTCGGCAAGAGTAGCGGGAGCGTCTTGCTCCCGACTCGGAAAACGGGAGCTGGAAGCTCCCGCTACGTTGGGCCGTTTCGCGGAAGCAGGGCCGGAGCCTTACGCCGGGCGGAAGTCGATCAGGCGCTTGACGGTTCGACAGGCTCACCGCAGGAGCGGTCACTTCAGGCAGGACGAAAATCCATCATGCGCTTGAAGCGGTCCACGCGGTCGATGACGACGTCGAGGCGATCGTTCAGCTGGTAGCGCTTTTTCGTGCGCCGGCCGTAGAGCTGCGTCTCGGCGTCGTTGAGCACCCAGCGGTCGTCGGCGAGGACGTTGATCGAAATGAAGCCGAAGGTCATCGAGTCGACGAGTTCGAGGAAGAAACCGCTCGCCCGCACGTCGGTGATGATGGCGGCGAAGCGCGTCTTCGGGCTCTTGGCGACTTCGCGCTCGAAGAACTCGAGCAGCTTGATTTTCACGCTCTCGCGTTCGGCCTCGGCGCTGTTGATTTCGGTGAGGCTGATGTGCTCGGCGAGGCCTTCGACGCGGCCCATGTCGTAGCCGGCGCGGTCGGGCGCGGCCGGGTAGCCCTGGTGTTTGACCAGATACCAGTCGAACACGCGATGCACGACGAGGTCAGCGTAGCGGCGGATGGGCGACGTGAAGTGCGTGTAGTCTTTTTTGTGGAGCCCGAAGTGGCCGTCGGGCGAGGCGCGGTAGGCGGCCTTGCGCAGCGAGCGCAGAAGCTGCGTGCGGAGCGTGTAGCCCTGCGGGTGCGTGCGGAGCGTTTCGAGCACCTTTACCAGTTCGTCGCGGCGCGTGAGATCGCCGACGGTGAGGCCGAAGGAGATGAGCGTGCCGCGGTAGTCCGAGAGTTTCTCGGGATCGGGCTCGTCGTGCACGCGGTAGAGCGAGGCGAGGTGGTGGACGCGCGTGACGTGCGCGACGGCCTCGTTGGCGGCGAGCATGAACTCCTCGATGAGCTGGTGACTCTCGTCGTGCTCGATTTTTTCGAGGCGGTCGGCGTAGCCCTTTTCGTCGACGAAGATTTTCGTCTCCGGCATGTCAAGATCGAGGGAGCCGTGCGCCATGCGGTCGCGGCGGAGTTTGCTGGCGAGTTTCCACAACGTGCGAATCCAGGACTGGAGGTCGACGAGTTCGACGTCGCTGAGATCGCGGAGGGCGCGGCCGGTGGAGCCGGTCTGGTGTTTGGGTGGGAGCGGCAGCGCGCGGATGCGCGCGAGGTCGTTTTCGAACAGGAAGGCGTAGGCCTGCTTGTAAGTGAGGCGCTTGCGGGAGCGGATGACGGTGTTGGCGTAGGCGGTGTGCCGGATGGCGCCGTGCTTGCCGAAGGTGAGAAACACGGCTTTGCAGAGGCGGTCCTGGGCTTCGACGAGCGAGCAGAGGCCGTTGGAGAGTTTCTCCGGCAGCATGGGAATCACCACGCCGACGAGGTAGGTGGAGTTGCCGCGGCGTTGCGCTTCCTGATCGAGCGCGGTGCCGGGCCGCACATAGGCGGACACGTCGGCGATGTGGATGCCGACGCGGATCTCTCCGTGGTCGAGGTGCTCGATGGAAAGGGCGTCGTCGAAGTCCTTGGCGTCGTCGGGGTCGATCGTGAACGTCGGCACCTCGCGGTAATCGAGGCGGTTGACGAGGTCGCGGGGGCCGACGCGGTCGGGCAGGGTGGCGGCCTCGCGCTCGACGGCGTCGGGAAATTTCGGATCGAGACCGAATTTCTCGAAGACGCCGAGCAACTCGGCACGCGGCTCGTGCGTGCGGCCGAGGCGTTCGGTGATGCGGCCGGTGATCGAATCGCGGCGGTTCTTCCACTCGTCGAGCGCGACGATGACTTTGTCGCCTTCCTGCGGGGGCGGCGTGACGCCGCATCTGGCGGGGTCGCCAACGAGGATCTCGTAGCTGAAACGCGGATCGTCGGGCTGGACGATCCACTGGCGGCGGTTGCGGCGGAGGTCGCCGACGAGGGTGGAGCGGCCGCGTTCGAGCACGCGGATGACGCCGCCGATTTTCTCACCGGGCTTGCGGCCCTTGCGGCCGGGGAATTCGCGGGCGAGCACGCGATCGCCGGGGAGGGCGACGCCGGTGTCCTCGGGAAAGACCTGGAGCGCGGGCTCGCCGAGCGCGCGGCTGGCGGGATCGTCGCGCACGACGAAGGCGGAGCCGCCGCTGCGGAACTGGATGCGGCCGGTGAGTTCGTCGTCGGCGAGGCGCGGGAGCGCGGGTGGCGCGGTGCGGAGCGGCGCGGGGCGCGGGGATTTTTTTGCGGGCGCCTCGGGGGGGGCAGGCGCGGGCGCCGCGGTGGGCGCCGGTGCGCCGGCGAGATGGCGGCGCGTGGGCGTGAAGATGGCGCGCCGCTCGGGGCGGGGCGCGGCCTCGGCGGCGGCGCGCGGGGCGATGCGGCCGTTGGGGGTGCGGGCGAACTCGCCGCTCTTCAGGACGAGGCGGACCTCGTGGGCGAGCATGGCGCGTTGTTTCTTGTTCAAATCGAGCCGGCGGCTGAGTTCGAATTCGTTGGCGGGGGCGTAGTCGGGCTGGCGCAGGAGGGCCAGCAAGCGTTCACGGACGTTCATGTAGTGGTTTAAGCAGCGCGGCGCGCGGGCGGCGCTTTGTGATTTGCGTTACGAAACAAGTCCGCTTGGCTCCCGGCGATGAAAATCGTCCATGCGACGAGCGAGCTGTTCCCTTACATCAAGACCGGCGGCCTGGCGGACGCGGTCGGCGCGTTGAGCGCTGCACTGGCCGACAATGGTCACGAGGTCTCGGTGTTTGTTCCGGGCTATCGGGCCGTGCTCGAGCACAAGGACGCCGCGGGGGCGGAGCGCCGGCTGCGGCTGAAGATCGAAATGGGCGACCAGTTTCAGTCGGGCGACGTGCGGGTGTTTTCGCCACGGAAGAACCTGAAGATCTATCTCATCTGCCGTGAGGAATTCTACGACCGGCGTGCGCCCTACGGCAACGGCGAGCGGGACTACGAGGACAACGCGGGCCGCTTCATTTTCTTCTGCAAAGGCGTCGTCGAGACGCTGCGGTTGGACGACATCCAGGCTGACATCGTGCACAGCCACGACTGGCAGGCGGCGTTGTTGCCGCTGCTGCTGCGCGAGGCGGAGCGGCGCCACGGGGTCACGCTGGCGCTGAAGACGATGTTCACGATCCACAACATCGCCTACCAGGGGGTGTTTCCGAGCCGGGTGTTCGGTCTGACCAACCTGCCGGGCGATCTCTTCCAGATCGACGGCATCGAATATTATTCGCAGGTCAGTTTTCTGAAGGGCGGCATTCTGTTTGCGGATCGCGTGACCACGGTGAGTCCGCGCTACGCGAAAGAGATCCAGACGGCGGAGTATGGCTGCGGCCTCGAGGGCGTGGCGCAGACGCGGGCCGACGACCTCGTCGGGCTGCTCAATGGTGTCGACACGGCGGTGTGGAACCCCGCGATCGATGCGCTGTTGCCGGCGCGCTACTCGCCGGCGAACATGGCGGGCAAGGCGGTGTGCCGCGCGGAGCTGTTGAAGCGCTGCGGGTTTGCGGCGGATTTCAAGGGACCGATTTTCGGGATGGTGTGCCGTTTCGCGGAGCAGAAGGGCGTGGATCTGGTGCTCGCCAACCGGGATTTCTTCCTCGCTCACGAATGCCGGCTGGTCGTGCTCGGGTCGGGCGACAAGCAACTGGAGCAGGAGATGCAGGAACTCGCCGCCGAGGTGCCGCACAAGGTGTCGCTGAGCGCGCGGCTGGATGAAACCATGAGTCACCTGATCGAGGCCGGCAGCGATTTCTTCATCATGCCGTCGCGATTCGAGCCGTGCGGGCTGAACCAGATGTATTCGCAGGTTTATGGGACGATCCCGGTCGTGAGCCGGGTGGGTGGGCTGGCGGACACGGTGACGGACGCCGATGCGAACGACGCGGACGGAACCGGACTGATGTGCGACCCGAACGCCGGGAGCCTGCGCGACGCGCTGCAACGGGCGCTGGTGCTGTTCTCGGATGGCGCGCGTTACGCGGCGGTGCAGCAGCGCGGGATGGCGCGGGACTTTTCCTGGCGCACGGCTTCGGCGGGCTACGAAAGGCTTTATCAGGAGTCGCTCTGAGAAAGCGTCGAAAAAGAATGTTGGCGTGGGTGGCAACGGCGGGCGTCTCTGCCTGCCGGTTCGGGATGTTCGACCGAGCCTCGGCGGGCAGGGACGCCCGGCGCTATGCCGAGCCGGCGCGAGGGAGTGGTCGGACAACGGTCCCCGCACTGTTCGCCCTGAGCCAGCCGAAGGGTCGGCCGCTGCCGGGGGAGCGCGCATGAGCGTTGCGCCGACCATCGTCTGGTTTCGACAGGACCTGCGGTTGCAGGACAACCCGGCGCTGCATGCGGCGATGGCACGGGGTGCGGCGGTCGTGCCGGTCTACGTGCTCGACGATGCGGGCGACGGACGGTGGCCGATGGGTGGGGCGGCGCGCTGGTGGCTGCACCACTCGCTGGTGGCACTCGACGCGGCGCTGCGGGAGCGCGGCTCGCGGTTGGTGATTGCGCGCGGGGAGTCGGGTGCGGTGTTGCGCGCGTTGGTGGAAGCGACGGGTGCAGATGCGCTGTTTTGGAATCGTCGCTATGAACCAGCCGCAATCGCGGGCGATGCGACGATCAAGGCGGAATTCGGGGCGGCGGGGATCGAGGTGCAGAGCTTCAGCGGCACGTTGCTCAACGAGCCGCATACGATCGCGAACAAGCAGGGGCGGCCCTTCCAGGTGTTCACGCCGTATTGGCGGCACTGCCTGACGCTGCCGGTGTCGCCGCCGATGAAACTCGCGGCGGGCGCGCTGCCGGTGCCAGCGAAATGGCCGCAGTCGCTGGCGGTGACGGAGTTGGGCTTGTTGCCGACGATCCCGTGGGACGCCGGTTTTGGCGCGGCGTGGACGCCGGGCGAGGCGGGCGCGGCGAAGCGGCTGAAGGCGTTCGTGGCGCGAGCGCTCTCGGAATACGCGGATGAACGCGATCGACCGGACCGCGAGGGGACGTCGATGCTCTCGGCGCACCTGCATTTCGGCGAAGTGTCGCCGCGGCAGGTGTGGGCGGCGGTGCAGGCGCTGGCGAAAGAGAGCGGAGTGTTTCCGCCGAGCCGGGGCGCGGGCGTGTTTTTGACGGAGATCGGCTGGCGGGAGTTTGCGTATCACCTGCTGTTTCATTTTCCGCGCACGCCGGAGGCGCCGTTGCGGGAGGAGTTCGCGCGCTTCCCGTGGGCGGACGATCCGGGCGGGGCGCAGTTGCGGGCGTGGCAGCGAGGGCGGACGGGTTACCCGATCGTCGACGCGGGGATGCGGCAGCTGTGGACAACAGGTTGGATGCACAACCGCGTGCGGATGATCGTGGCGTCGTTTCTCGTGAAACACCTGCGGCTGTCCTGGACGCACGGCGCGGCGTGGTTTTGGGACACGCTCGTCGACGCCGACCTCGCGAGCAACACGCTTGGCTGGCAGTGGAGCGCGGGGTGTGGCGCGGATGCGGCGCCGTATTTTCGGATTTTTGCGCCGGTGTTGCAGGGCGCGAAGTTCGACGGCGCGGGCGACTATGTGCGGCGCTGGGTGCCGGAGCTGGGCCGGATGCCGGCGGAGCACATCCATGCGCCGTGGGACGCGCCGCTGCACGTGCTCGCCGAGGCGGGAGTGCGGCTCGGCGATAGTTATCCGCGGCCGATCGTCGACCACGCGAAGGCGCGGGCGGAGGCGTTGGCGGCGCTCAAGGAGATGCGCGCATGAAAATCGTTGTCGCCGGAGCTTCGGGGTTGATCGGACGGGCGCTGGTGGCGGCGCTGCGTGGGCGCGGGGATCAGGTGATTCGGTTGATGCGGCGGGCGCCGGCGGCATCGGACGAGGCTGAGTGGGACCCGGTTGCTGGAGTGGTTGATGCGGCCAAGATCGATGGCTGCGATGCGTGGGTGAACCTCGCGGGCGAGAACATCGCCGCGGGGCGGTGGACGGAGTTTCGGCGGCGGCGCATCTGGAACAGTCGCACGGACGCCACGCGCACGCTGGTGGTCGCGCTCGATCGAGTGACGCGCAAGCCGGCGGTGCTCGTCAACGCGTCGGCCGTCGGCATCTACAGCGAGCGCGGTGACGAGGAGCTGACGGAGGCGAGTGCGATCGGGCACGGTTTTTTGCCGGAGGTGTGCTTCGCGTGGGAAACCCACGCGGAAGGCGCGGCACGGCGCGGGGTGAGGGTGGCGATGCTGCGGTTCGGCGTGGTGCTAGCGGCGGAGGGCGGTGCGCTGGGCAAGATGCTGCCGGTTTTTCGACTTGGGCTGGGCGGGCGCGTGGGCAGCGGCCGGCAGTGGATGAGCTGGATCGGGCTGGACGATGCGGTGGCGGCGATCCTGCGCGCAGTGGATGACGCGCGGCTGCGCGGGCCGGTGAACGTGGTGGCACCGCGGGCGGTGACGAACGTGGAATTTACCGCGCGACTCGCGGCGGCCTTGCGGCGGCCGGCGGTTTTGCCGGTGCCGGCGTGGGCGTTGCGGACGATGTTCGGCGAGATGGCGGACGAGACGATCCTCGCGAGCACCCGCGTGCGGCCGGCGAAGCTGGTCGAGGCGGGTTTCGTGTTTCGCGACGGCGACCTCGACTCGGCGCTGCGGCGGGCGCTTCAGCCGTAGAGTTCGCGGCCGAGTTTGCGGGCGAGCGCGAGTTGGGCGGACGGAAGGGTGTGGGCAAAGGGCCACGTCGGCGACGAGGCGAGCCGCACGATGAGCGGATGGACGGCACCGAGGAGGCGCTGCACTTCGGCAACGGAGACGTTTTCCAGCGAGTCATGCACGCTGTGGTGCTGCCAGCGACCGCCGGGAAAATTCGGGCGCATGAACCACACGGACGGGATGCCCGCGCGGTTGAAGGGGAAATGATCGGAAAACGGAATGATCTCGGGCACGATGGCGACATCACTGCCGTGCCTGGCGAGCTGCCGGCTGGCATAGCGACCGAGCGCCGCGTCGCCGGCGACGGACATTTGGGTGTGGCCGAGGGGCGAGGCCACGCTGTCGAAGTTGATCACGAGCCCGGTGTAGCGGGTCGTGGGTCGGTGCTGGCGCACGTAGGCCGCGGAACCGACGGAGAGTTGTTCCTCGGTGCCGAAGGAGATGAGGCGGATTGTGCGGCGGAGGCGGCGGGCGGGCGCGAGCGCGCGGGCGAGGGCGAGCAGGCAGACGACGCCGGAGGCGTTGTCGTCGGCGCCGACGTTGTTGCACTGGGTGTCGTGGTGCGCGGTGACGACGAGGGCGGGCAGGCGGGGATCGGAGCCGGGCAGCTCAGCGATCACGTTTTGCGAGGTGGCGTCGCGCAGATCGACGGCGACGCGCACGCGCACCTCGCGGACGCCCTCGCGACGCCAGCGCCACGCTTCGAGGTAGGGGACGGCGAGCGTGGGCGGCATCCCGTGGCGGCGGGCCCAGTAGGGATAGACGCCGTCGTTCTTGGCCCACGCGAACGGCAGGCGGTCGTCGACGTGGATCACGGCGAGAGGCGAGGCGGAGAGCAGACGGCGGTGGAGCGGCAGCGAAGTCGGGAGCGGGCCGAAGAGCGCGAGGACTTTTCCGCGCAGGCTGCCGGGGCGGAGCGTGCGCGCGCCTTCGGGCATCTCGAGCCAGACGAGTTTGCCGGTGACAGAGCCGGACGTGGGCGGCGCGCCGACGAGCGGGCGGGCCTCGACGCGGCGCCAGGTCCTGCCCACGCGCTCGTGCACGTCGGCGCGGGCGGCGTGGAGGCTGGTGCAGGGGAATTCCTCAGTCTCGACGCTCGCGACGCCGGCGGCGCGGAACGCCCCGGCGATGAATTCCGCGGCGTGGCGTTCCTCCGCGGTGCCGGCGCGGCGCTCGCCGATGTCGGCGCAAAGCCGGGACCAATCGTGCCAGAGGAGTGGGGCGGGGAAATCGTGGCGCATGGCGTGAGCAAGCCCGGCGGGTGCGAGTCTGGCAAGCTACGGGAACGAGCGGCGGGTATGCCCTCAAACTGCGGTCAGCAATTTGAAGCGGCGGTCCATGACCGCCGAACGAAGGCCCTTGGCGCCACGCCGGCGGTCATAGACCGCCGCTACAGCCGAGGCATTCGAAAACTGACCTCAGCTTGCGTTAAACCCACGAGCGGCGGCGGGCAAACTCTAGGCTTTCCAAGCGGGGGCGGAGCCCTACGTTGGCACGTTCACCATGGAGAAAACGTTCATTATCTTTAAGCCCGACTGTATGCAGAAGCGTCTGGTCGGTTCAGTGCTGAGCCGGTTCGAAGCCGCGGGTTTCGACGTGATCGGTTGCAAGATGGCGCGGCTCGACCCGGCGCTGTTGCGCCAGCATTACGCGCATGTCGCCGCCAAGCCGTTTTACCCGGAGATCGAGAAGTTCATGAGCTCGCGCCCGGTGATCATGGTGGCACTGCAGGGGCAGGACATCGTTCAGCGCGTGCGCGACCTGCTCGGGCCGACGGATTCCCGCAAGGCGGCCAAGGGCACCGTGCGCGGCGACTTCGGCACCGACATGATGATCAATATCGCCCACGCGTCCGACAGCGTGGAAAACGGCCAGGCCGAGATCGCGCGCTTCTTCAAACCGGAGGAGCTGTTCACGGTCTGAGTGGAGGCCGCACGGGATTTTCCAAAATGAGAAGCGCGCCGCGAAAACGGCGCGCTTTTTTGTGCGCAGATTCGGACGGTGGACGCGTTCAACCGGAGTTGTTCAGCCGGAGGTCGCGGCCGCCCCTTCGGCAGGCTCAGGGCAGGCGGTCGGAAGGCCGGGCCGTGGTGCGTCGCGCACTCCAGCCTCGTCACCGGCTGCTACACTCTCCGACCTCAACGTTCGGACTACTCACGGCGCTTCGTAGACCTCGACGAGGGCCATGCCGCCGCCGGCGTCGGCGCCGCTGACGCGGGCGCTGTATTGGCCGGGGGCGAGGGTGACCAGCAGCACGGCGTCCTTGGTCGTGGCACCGGCGAGGACGAAGGCACCGACGGAGCCGAAGGCGGTGGTGAGTTGCGCCGAGGTTGACGTGAGCGGGGCGACGGGTGCGGCCCAGTCGTTGTTCTCGTTGATCTTCGTATTGGTGGCGTTGTTGAAGAGTTCGAGCTTGGGGTCGGCCATGACGCCGCCGATGTTGAAGGGCGCGGCGCCGAGCGTGGGGCCGACGGCGCGGATGAGCACGGTGCGGCCCGTGGTGCCGCCGATGACGAAGCCGGCGGTGAGCGTGGTGCCGGCGGCGATGGTCTTGAGCACGGAGACGTTGATGAGGCGCGGCGTGGTGACGGTGAACGTGCCCGACGGTGTGGCGTCGTAGAGTTCGGCGATCACGGTGCCGGTGCCGGTCCCGGCGTCGCGCACCTCGACGGTGTAGTTGCCGGTGGCGAGCGTGGGCTGGAACATGCCGGCATCCTTCGAGGCGGCGCTGGCGTAGGGGAACGCGCCGACCTGGGCGAAGGCGTTGCCGAGGGCGGTGCTGCCACCCCAGTCGTTATTTGCGGCGATGAGGACGGCGGGACTGACACTGGTGCTATTCAGATTCATCGTCGGATCGGGGAGCACGCCGGTGACGCCGAGCTGGGTGAGCGCGGGACCGGCGGCGCGGGCGACGAGGGGTTTGGTGCCGGTGGTGCCGGCGCCGCCGAGCGCGGTGCCCATCGTCATGGTCTCGCCGGCGGCGAGATCGGTGAGGATGGAGAGATTGATGAGGCGGCCGGTGTCGACGAAGGCCGGGGCGACGGTGAGCGCGGCGGGGACGGAGGTGACGGTGCCGGCGGCGTTGCTGACGACGACGCGATAGGCGGCGTCGTCGGTCAACTGGGCGGACGCGATCGAGAAGGTGGCGGTGGTGGCGCCGGCGATCGCGACACCGTCCTTCTGCCACTGGAACGTCGGCGCGGGCGAACCGGTGGCCACGACGGTGAAGCTGGCGCGTTCGCCGACTTTCACCGAGGCGGCGACGGGTTGGGAGGTGATCGCGGGCGCGGTCGCGGCGGCGGCGACGGTGAGCACGGCGCCGGTGGAGGTCACGGAGCCGCCCTGATTGGTGACGACGACCCGGTAGGTGCCGGCGTCGCCGGACTGGGCGGCGATGAGCGTGAACGACGGGAAGGTGGCGCCGGAAACCGGGTTGCCGTCCTTCTGCCATTGATAGGTGGGCGCGGGTGTGCCGGAGGCGGCGACCGAAAAGCTCGCGCTCTGGCCGGCGGAGACGGTGAGCGATTGCGGCTGCGTGGCGATCGTGGGGGCGACGACGGTGACGGGCGTGACGTTGAGCGTGGCGGGGTTGGAGGTGACCGAGGTGCCGGCGTTGGACACGATGACCTGATAGATGCCGGAGTCGGAGGTTTGCGGGGACGGGAGATTGTAGTCGGCGTTCGTGGCGCCGGCGATGTCGGTGGTGCCCTTCTGCCACTGGTAGGTGAGCGTGGCGGGATTGCCGGTGGCTTCGACGGAGAGGGTGGCGCCAGAGCCGGCGCTCACGGTTTGATCGGCCGGGTGCGTGAGAATGATGACCGGCGGGATGGTGACGGACGGCGGGTAAACCTGCAGTTGGGCGGCGGTGCTGGTGAAGGAGAGGGTGCCGCTGGTCACGACCACGGAGTAGTAGGAGCGGTCGTCGGAGAGTGCCGGTGCGAGCGTGTAGCTGGCGGCGTTGGCGCCGGCGATCGTGGTGCCGTTGCGGAGCCACTGGTAGGAGGGCGCGGGCGTGGCCGAGGCGGTGACGGAGAAGGTCGCGCTCTGGCCGGTGGTGACGATGCGGATGGCGGGCTGGGTCTGGATCGAGATCGTGGGCGGCGAGGTGATGGCGACGGCCTTGCGGATGACGTGGTTTTTGGTGTCGGCGATGTAGAGGGTGCCGGAGGCGTCGGCGGCGACGCTGTAGGGATTGCGGAGGCGGGCGGCGTTGCCGGTGCCATCGGCGCTGCCCGCGGTGCCGGAGAGGCCGGCGACGGTGGAGACCAGGCCGGCGGAGGTGATCTTGCGAATGGAGTGGTTGCCGCGATCGGCGACGTAGAGGTTGCCGGCGGCGTCGAAGCCGAGGCCGATGGGGCCGTTGAAGCGGGCGTTTTTGCCGAGTCCGTCGGAGGAGCCGGCGCTGTTGCGAGTAGACGTGCCGGGCGAGCCGGCGAGGGTGGTGACGACACCGGCGGGGGTGATTTTGCGGATGGTGTGGTTGTTGGTGTCGGCGACGTAGACGTTGCCAAACGCATCGCAGGCGATGCCGCGCGGATTGCTGAAGGAAGCGGCGTTGCCGGTGCCGTCGGTGCTGCCGGACGTGGGCGAACCAGCGAGGGTGGTCACGATGCCGGAGAGGGTGACGCGACGGATGGTGTTGGTGCCGGAGTCGGTGATGTAGAGGTTGGAACTGGAGTCGATCGCGACGCCGTCGGGGGAGTTGAGCGAGACACCGTTGCCGCTGGAATCGCGCAACTGGAGGGTGGTGACGACGGCGGCGGGGGTGATCCGGCGGATGGCGTTGTTGAGCGTATCGGCGACGTAAAGGTTGCCGCTGGCATCGATCGCGAGGGTGTTGGAACCGATGCTGTCGATGATGGATTTGCCGAAATTGAATTCGGCGGCCGGGCCGGTGCCGTCGGCGGAGCCGCCGTTGTTCTTGATGCCGGTTTCAGGGTCGACCGCGCGGCCGGCGAAGGTGGAGATCACGCCGGCGGGGGTGATCTTGCGGATGGTGTTGTTGCCGGTGTCAGCGACGAAGAGGTTGCCCGAGCGATCGACGACGAGGCCGCTGGGGTTGAGGAAGGCGGCGGCGGTGCCGGTGCCGTCGTCGCTGCCGCCGGTGCCGGCGCGGCCGGCGAGCGTGGTCGCGGCGAGCGGCGGGCTCGAAGTCGTCTGGGCGAGCGCCGGCGCGGCGGAAAGGAGAGCGGCGAGGAGGCCGAGGCCGAAGCGGGCCGCGGGCGTGAAGGCGAGGCGAGATGTCATGTGGTGAAAAATTTTTCCGTTGGAAGCGGCGTGACGCAGCCGCCGCGGCGACACAGACAACGCGAAAGCGAAGTGGTGCGCCGCCGCCCAAGAAGTCGCGCGATGCGCGCGGATGCGGCAACAAAAAACCCGGGGCGGTGCGGGAAAGAGGAGTAAAAAACCAATCCCTCCGGCGCGTTGAGCGGCGGATTTTTCGGGACGCCTTGCGCAGCCTGCGCGGCCGGTGGCCGCGCCGGCAGCCGAGTATGGCGGCGGGCGGGGTGAACCAAACCGAGCGTCAGAAGTCGCCGACCGGGATGGGCCGTCGCCACGTGCGACTTCCGGAGCTGATTACCGCGATCCGCCTGGCCTCCGCGCCATGACAAGCAGGAAAGGGCTTCTGCGGCATTCCCGGCGCGAAGTTTTCTGAACTTTTTCGCTGACGCCGCGTCACAACTCGCCACTCATCGCTCTCCATGTTTTTCGCCATGATCGAGATTTTCAAAGGGGCCGGCGTCCTGATCTATCCGCTCGGGCTCTGCTCCGCCGCCGCCGTGTTCATCATCTGTGAACGGGCGTATGCCCTGCGCAAAGCGGCGGTGATGCCCCAGGATCTCGTCGATGCCGTCGTGGAGAGCCGCCCGCTGCTCGGTGGGAAGCATACCGTGCTGGCGCGGATCGTGGAATTTGCCGAGAAGCATCAGAACGACGAAGGCGCGGTGAAAGCGTTCGCCCGGCTGGAGATCAACCGCATGGAGCGGGGCATCCCTTACCTCGACGTGATCTACGCCGCGGCGCCGCTGATCGGTCTTTCCGGCACGGTGTGGGGCCTGCTCCAGGTGTTTTCGCAGATCTCGCCGGACACCGGGCTGCCCGATCCGGTCGCGTTCACCAAGGGTGTCGCGCTGGCGTTGTCGGCGACGGTCATCGGCCTGGCCATCGCGATCCCGTCGCTCGTGGGCAGCGGCTATCTCCAGCGGAAGATCGAGAACTACGCGGCGCAACTCGACGTGTTGCTCGAGCGCATCCTCCAGCGCAGCCGGCAATGAGCCTCTACCAGAAGCGCCGCAAACGGCCCGAGATGAATCTCGTGCCGCTGATCGACGTGCTCGTGATGTTGATTTTCTTCGCGTTCGTCACGATGCAGTTCAAGTCGGCGGCCACGCTCAACATCACGCTCCCGAAGGTGGAGACGGCGGGCAAGAACGAGTTCCGCGGCACGGTCACCATCGCGATCGACAAGGACGGCAAGGTGACCTTCAACGACAAAGCCGTGACGGACGACCAGCTGATCGAGCTGCTCCAGCAGGTGAAGCAGGTCGACCGCGACATCCCGGTGCTGATCCGGGCGGACGAGACGACGCAGTTGAAGAAACTCGCGTTCGTGATGGATGCGTGCCGGAAGACGGGGCTGAACAAGTTCTCGCTGCAGTCGCGCTGACGCGCGGCGGTAGCGAGTAGTGAGTAGCGGGTAGCGAGCATCCGGCCGACGGATGCCTCACCGCCAATCGTTACGGTTTTTCTACTCGCTACCCGCTACTCGCTACCCGCTACTTTTCGACCCATGAGAATCGTCATCACCGGAGTCACGCGCGGGCTGGGCCGTGCGCTCACCGAGGAGTTCATCAAGGCCGGTCACACCGTGATCGGCTGCGGTCGCGCGGGTGACGCGATTTTCGATCTGCGGATGACGCACGGGGCGCCGCATGATTTTTCGTGCGTCGATGTCGCGCTCGACAACAAGGTCGCGATCTGGGCGGCCAAGGTGTTGGAGAACGATTCGCCGCCCGACCTGCTGATCAATAACGCCGCGCTGATGAACCGCCTCTCGCCGCTGTGGGAGCAGGAGGACCGCGAGTTCACGAAGCTCGTCGATGTGAACATCCGCGGCGTGCAAAACGTCATCCGTCACTTCGTGCCGGCGATGGTCGCGAAGAAGCGGGGCGTGATCGTCAATCTGAGTTCGGGCTGGGGCCGCAGCGTGTCGCCGGAGGTGGCGCCGTATTGCATGTCGAAGTGGGCGATCGAGGGCCTGACGAAAGCGCTCGCCAGCGAGCTGCCTGCCGGCATGGCCGCGGTGCCGTTGAATCCCGGCGTGATCGACACCGACATGCTGCGTTCGTGCTGGGCGGATGGGGCGGCGGGTTATCCCAAGGCGGAAGCGTGGGCGAAGACGGCCGCGCCGTTCATCCTCAGCCTCGGTCCGAGACAAAACGGCCAGTCGGTGAGCGTGGGTGGAGGCGAGGATTGAGGACGGCGGGAGGTGAAGCGCGTTGGCCGCGCCGCACTTCGTGGGAGCGGGAGCTTTGCCGCACGGTTAGGGGCAACGCGTCCGAGTGGGAACGATTCGGCCCCGGCCAGAGGGTGCAACAGGAAGTGCGGTCAGCCAGCTGCAGCGGCGGTCTGCGACCGCCGGCGATGCGCCAACTCCAAGGGTTCTCGGTCGGCGGTCGCAGACCGCCGCTACAATCAAGGCTTCTGGTTACTGACCTCACTTCCTGTCATACCAACGTCCTGTAGCTTTCAGACTTTCCGTTGCAGGCCCGCCCGCTGGGCGGGCTGCCCGGCCACCGGCCGGGCCTACAGTCCAAGAGCAAGGTGACGTTGGTATTACACCCCGGCTCAGAGATCGGGCGTAGTCTCCAGCGCGGTGGCGACGCGGTCGCAACCGATCGAAGCGGCGAGATAGTTCCAGTGCTGATTCGTCGGTGCTTCGGACTGCGGTTGGACCATCGGCTGCGACGAGGCGCCGACGCTCACCCGCACCGGGCTGCCTGAGTCATGGTTGACCAGGAAGCGGGTTTGATAGGGTGAGTTGGAACCGGAAATTTGCATGGGCAGGACTATATCCGAGCGGAGGCGCGCTGGGTAGGTCGCGGAACTACCCATGCGGGAGTTGCGGCTTGGGAGGGTGCAACGGCGGGATGATGGGCGCGGGAACCACACCGGACGCTTCCCAGTCGTGGACGAGGCGTCCCGCCTCGTGGATTGGGTTGTTCGATCGGAGGCGAGGAGCGGATTCGTTCTGAGGCGGCATCGGGCAGTTGAACTCGCGCATATTCGTAACCGCGCCGTGCGGCGGTGGAGCGTGTTGCCCCCAACGCGCTTTTTGTGGGAGGGGCTTAACGCCCCGACGAGTCGCGGGGTAAATCGGCTCCCGCCTTCAAACCAGCGCGTTGGGGGCAACGCGCTCCACCTCGATCCAATCACATCTTCGACTGCACGGTTGGCTGAGATGGCGTCGAAAAAGAGTGTTTGCCTCTGGTAGCGGCGGGCGTCTCTGCCCGCCGGTTCAGGGCAGCCGCCGCAGACTCGGCGGGCCGGGACGCCCGCCGCTACGCGCGCCAAGCATGCCTGCGCTGAGGCGGGACGCCTCAGCCACGAATCGCTACGGCAGCGCGTAGACTTCGATGATCGCGACGCCGGTGGTGGCGGTGGCGCCCGCCGTGGCGGGCGAGCCGCCGACCTGGACGGTCCAGTTGCCGGGGGGGAGGGCGATCACCATCGCGGAATCCTTGCTGCCTTCGGCGAGGGCGAAGGCGCCGCCGGCGGCGAAGGCACCGCGAATTTCGTCGGCGTTCGGTTGCAGGCCCCAGGCGCCGGCGCTCGCGTGGAGGAGGCCGCGGGCGTTGTAGACTTCGAGCGTGGGCTCGGCGAGCGTGCCGGCGACGCCGAACTGCGCGAGGCCGGGGCCGACGGCGCGGATGAGCACGCGGCGCGCGGCGGCACCTTCGATGATGAAGCCGGCGATCATCTTGGACGCACCGGCGCCGGAGAGGCCGCGGGTGGAGATGTTGACGGCGTGGGAGCCGCCGTTGGCGATCGCGTCGGTGTCGTAGACTTCGACGAGGCAGATGCCGGTGGCGTTGTTCACGCCCGAGACTTGCACGGTGTATTCGCCGGGACTGAGCGTCGCGAGGAGGGCGGAGTCGGCGCTGCCGGTCGCGAACGGAAACGCGCTCACGCGTGCGGCGGTGCTGGCGACGGTGGCGGCGTTGGCCGCGGTGCTCCAGCCGGTGTTGGTGGCGATGGCGGTGGCCTTGCTGTCGAGCACGGTGAGCACGGGAGCGGCGATCGTGCCCGAGACACCGAACGCGGCGAGGGCGGGACCGGCGGCGCGCACGAGCACGGATTTCGGGCGGTCGCCGCGCACGATGAAGCCGCTGATCATGATGTCGCCCCCGGTGCCGACCTGACCGCGGGTGGAGATGTTGCGGAGGCGGCTGGTGAAGATCGGGTCGGATTGAAGGACGGTTTCTTTCGCGCCGACGATGAAGAGCGTGTCGTTGACGAAGAGGCCGGCGAGGAGGAAGTCGCTCGCGCCGGAGGTGAGTTGGGTCCACGGTCCTTTGTCACTGGTGGCCGTGAACACCGCACCGCCGCTGCCCGTGGCGTAGAGCGCGCCGGCGCCAACGGCGAGGCCGACGAAATCAACCGGTGTTCCCGTGGCGGTCTTCGCGCCCGTGGCCGTGGCTTCGCCCGACCACGTGGTGAGCGATTCTCCGGTTTTCAGCGTGACCGTGTCGCGATGGATGCCGACGGCGGTGCTGTTGTGGCCGATGGCGACGAATTGCGCATAGCCGTCGACGGCGACGACGGCTTCGACATCGGCGGTGAGGCCCGCGACGGGCAGACGCGTCCACGTCACAGCATCCGGGGAGAAGAGAATCACGCCGCCCTGGCCGGTGGTCGCGAAGTGTCCGATGGCGGCGTTGTAGGCGAGGCCGTGGAGCCAGGAGGTGACGTTGGAAACGCGCGGCGTCCAGATGTTGGCGTCAGGCGAAGTGAGGATCGTGCCGGCCTCACCGACGGCGACGAACTTGCCGTCGGCATAGAGGACGCTGTTCATGCGCTGGGCGGTGCCGGAGGAGGTGGCGGGCGTCCAGGTGATGCCGTCGGTCGAGAGGAGAATCAGGCCCTTGTCGGCCACGGCGACGAATTTGCCCGCGCCCGCCCCGGCGGGCGAGCCATACGTGACGCCGACGATCCAGTTGGTGGTGCCGGAAACGCGCGGAACCCAGGTGCGGCCCGCATCGGACGAGGAGAGGATGAGGCCTTCGCCGCCGACGGCGACGAGCATGCCGTTGCCGGAGGCGATGCTCCACAGCAGGCCGCCGCCGTTGGCGCGGGCGTTGCGCACGGTGAGGGTGGTGAGCGGCGGCGTGGCGACGGCGAACTCCGCGGGATCGGAGGTCACGCTGACGCCGGAGGCGCTCGCGATCGTGACGGTGTAAACGGCGCTGGCGCTGCCGGGTGTGGCGGTGACCGTGAGGGTGGCATTGGTGGCGCCGGTGATGGCGGTGCCGTTGCGGTTCCATTGGTAGGTGAGTCCGGATCCAGACGCGGTAACGCTGAACGTCGCGCTGCCGCCGCTGGCGACGGTTTGGTTGACCGGTTGGGCGGTGATGGCGACGACCGGGGTGAGCTGCCAGTTGAGCGTGAGGTTGCCGCGGGCGCCGCTCGTGGAGCCACCCACGGCGATGTAGTAGGTGGTGTTGGCCGTGGCCGCGAAGCTGACGAGGCTCGTGCGGCCACCGCCGCGGTCGTCGTCCTGCGTGAGGCGGGAGAGGTTCGTGAGCGCGGCGCTGCCGGTGGCGGGGCCGGTGTAGATGGCGAGGACGGTGTCGAAGGTGGAGCCGACGGTATCGATCGCGGCGAGGCCGCTGGCGGTGGGCGTCCAACGATACCAGACGGAGGAGGCGGTGCCGGAGAGATTCCAGTGGGCGGGTTCGGAGGTTTCACCGGAGGCGTTGACGTTGGTGCCGGTGATGCGGCCGGTGAGGCCGGTCATCGCGGCGGCGTTGGCGAAGTTGTCGTTGGGGGGTGGAATGAGGACGGTGAGGGTGCCGATGGCGAGGTCGTAAGACGTGCCGGCACCAATGATGCGCAGCCGGTAGTCGCCAGCATCGCCGATCTGCACAGGATTGAGCGTGAGCGAAGCCTCGGTGGCGCCGGCAATGGCGGTGCCGTTGCGGAGCCACTGGTAGGCAGGCGTGAAGCTGGCGACGAACATGGCACCTTGGGTAATCGACGTGCCGGGTTGCACGGTGCGGTTACCGGTGACGGCGATCACGACAGGGTCCTGCGTGATCTGCCACGACATGGTGAAGGCGCCAGAGTAATAGGAGCTAGCTCCCACAGCGATCCAGTAGTTGAGGCCGGCTTGGACGTTGACGACGCGGCGCTGGACGACGACGCCGTTCACAAGAGGGTTGTAGGCCGCCCATGGGCTGAGCCCTTGAAGGTTGTTGAGCGCGGTGCCGGTGTAGAATCCGGCATCGAGGCCGCTGGGGAGATCGAACGTCGCCGTGCCGGATTGGCTGGGCGTCCAGCGATACCAGACCGAGGTATTGTGGAAGCCGTAGGTCGTGGTCTCGGCCGGTTCTCGCGTGGCGCCGTCGTTGTTGCCCGTGATGGTGCCGGTGTTGCCGGTGATCATTTGCGCGTTGGCGAAATCGTCGTTTAGCAAAATGCGCCAACTGAGCGTGACGTTGCCGCGGGTGGTGCCGTTGGAGCCGATGGCGAGGTAGTAGGTGGTGCCGCTGACGGCGCGGAACGTGAGGCGCGATCCGCTGGTGCTGGCGGCGCGGGTGAGGTTGGTGAGGGCCGTGCCGGTCCACGCGACTTGGGCGGTGGAGAAGTTGGACGAGAGCGAGAAGACGGCGGTGCCGGTTTCGGGGGCGGTCCACCGATACCAGATGGACGACGTGGCGGCGAGTGGGACGTGGTGGGTGGGCTCCTCGGGTTCGCCGGTGGCGCCGTTGTTGGTGCCGGTGGCGGTGCCGGTCGAGCCGGTGAGCGGGGTGGCGTTGGCGAAATCGTCGTTGGGCACGGCGGCGACGATCGCGAGGGCGGCGCCGGTGCTCGCCTGAGAGCCGAGGGGATTGGTGGCGGTGACGGTGTAGGTGCCGACGGTGAGACTCGAAACGCTGGCCAGGGTGAGCGTGGAGTTGGTGGCGCCGGGAATCGGCGTGCCGTCTTTTTGCCACTGGTAAGTGATCGGGCCGGCGCCGGTGGCGGTGACGGTGAGGCGCGCGGTCGAGCCGATGCCGACCGTCATCGCCTGGGGCTGGACGGTGATGGCGAGCTGGCCCGAGGAAACGCCGAGGCGGGCCGAGCCGGAGTCGCCGATGTAGAGATCGCCGCCGGAGCCGAGGACGATGGCGCGCGGGCCGTAGAAGCGGGCGTTGGCGCCGACGCCGGAGGATTCTCCCGAGGAGCCGGTCAGGCCACCGACGGTGGTGACGGCGCCGGTGGAGTCGATGCGTCGGATGACGACGTTGCCGGAGTCGGCGACGAAGATGTTGCCCGAGGAGTCAACGGCGACGCCTTGCGGATAATAGAAGCGGGCGAGCGTGCCGGTGGCGTCGACTCGACCGTGACTGCCGGCGAGACCGGCGACGGTGGTGACGACGCCCGCAGGCGTGATGCGGCGGATGGTGTGATTGTTGCGGTCGGCGACTGTGAGATTGCCTGCGGAATCGATGGCGACGCCGTAGGGCGTGGTGAAACGAGCGGCGGTGCCAGTGGCATCGGTTGAGCCGGCGATGCCGGCAGCGCCCGCAAAGGTCGTCACGACGCCAGCGGGAGTGATGCGGCGGATGGTGTGGTTGCCGGAGTCGGCGACGAAGACGTTGCCGGTCGAATCGGCGGCGACGGCTTGCGGAAGGTTGAACCGGGCGGCGGAGCCGGTGCCGTCGGCGTTGCCGGGCGAAAGGGGCTGGCCGGCGAGAGTGGCGACGACCCCGGCCGATGTGACCTTGCGGATGGTGGCGTTGCCGAGATCAGCAACGTAGAGATTGCCGGCGGAGTCGAGGGCGAGCCCCTGCGGGTTGTAAAACCGGGCGGCGGAGCCGGTGCCGTCGGCGGAGCCGTTCGAATAGGACGTGCCGTAACGCGCGAGTTCGGTGCCGGACGGCGAGGTCTTGACGATGTAGCTCGCGTAGAGGCTGCTCGTGTAGATGGCGCCCGTGGAATCCACGGCGATGCCGCCGGCGTTGTAGAGCGCGCCGGGGATCGTGGAAAACGTGTAGGTCTGGGCGAACAGCGACGAGACGAGCGCGGCACAGGCGAGCGTCGAAAAGACGAAGAGTTTTTTCATAGCGGGGTGATGGAGGCTGGATCGCCGCGGGACGCGGTGGAAAACAGAGAGCGGGAGCGAAATCGACGCGAGCGGAAAGCGGGCGGAGCGGGGTGTTGTGGCATGACTCAGACTGAGGTCAGCGACCTGTAGCGGCGGTCTGCGACCGCCGTCGATGGGCCAAGGGGTTTCGTTCGGCGGTCACAGACCGCCGCTACAACCTGACCTTCGTTGGGTGACATCCGTTTGAGTTGCATCCGTGGTGTCGTGGACGAGGCGTCCCGCCCCGTGGAGGGCGAGTCAGGTCGGCAGCGTGCAAGGGGCCGAACTGAGGCGGGACGCCTCAGCCACGACGGGGGCGGGAGGCGGGACGCCGCGGAGCTTGCATTCGATGAAGTGCTGCACGTCGCCCACGGTGCGGAGGCCGCGGAGTTCCTCGTTGTTGATCGTGATGGGGAAGACGTCCTCGGCGAGCATCACGATCTCCATCATCGTGAGCGAATCGAGGCCGAGGTCGGTGGTGAGCTGGAGTTCGGCGGCGGTGGGGTGGTTCAGGCGGTCGCGATGGACGCGGTCGACGAAGCGGGCGACGACGCCGCGCACGATCACCGGGAGGAGGGCGAGGTCGCCGGTGCGGCGGAATTCGCAGGCGGCGTCGACGGCCTCGGGCGGGCAGCGTTTGAGGCTCTCGCGGAGCTTGGCCTCGTCGGGCAGGTTGACGGCGGAAACGGGGGAGGCGGAGGCGGTGGTCATGGCGATGGGTTCCGGGGGTGACGGGGCGGTTGTGGTTTCAACAGGACGGCGACCGACTGGCCGATGCAGCGGCTGGTGCCGCAGGGGTGGTCGGCGGGCCAGGGGAAGAGTTCTTCGAGCGGAATCAACGGGCGGTCGGCCGGGCAGAGGCGGTCGAGGTGCAGGCCGGCGATACGGGCCCGCGCGTGGATCGCGTCGCGGTCGAAGCTGAAATCGAAAAACGGAAACACGATGTGGCCGCCGGGGCGGAGCACGCGGGCGGCATCGGCGAGGTGGCGGGCGGCGTCGCTGGGCAGAAGGTGCGAAAACAGCGAATTGAGGCAGACGAAGTCGGCCGTGTCGGCGGCGCAGGGACTCGCGTCGCCGGCGGCCCGCAGGAACTGCCAGTGGTCGCGCCGCACGGCGGCGCACGTGCGGCGCAACAGGGCGGCCGATACATCGGTGCCGAGGTAGCGCAGGCGCGGGATCGTGGCGAGTTGCGGGGCGAGCCACCCGGTGCCGCAGCCCACGTCGACGACCAGCTGGCCGGGCTCGAGGCCGAGCGAGACGAGGAGAGCGCAAACGAAGTTGCCCATGGCGGTGAAGGGAGCGGCCGCGGCCGGCGCCGCCGGGTCGTCCTCGCCAGCGGCGCCGGCGGGCCGCTCGAGGAGAGGGAGGCAACGGACGGGGCGGTCGATCACAGGCATGGGAGAATCGGGTTGGGCTCAGGTTCGCGTGGCGGGCGGTTACCGGACATGACAACCCGCGCGGCGGAACCCGCTATCGGGAGGAGCGGAAAATTTCCTGGTGCGGCAGCGCCAACGCAGCCCGTCGGCGGGTGGAGCGCGTTGACCCCAGTGCGCTGGTTTGGGGAGGGTGCGAAAATCCTGAAAGCGCGTTGGGGTCAACGCGCTCCACCTCGAGCCGGGTGTAACTCAAACTGATGTCAGCGCGCTGTAGCGGCGGTCTATGACCGCCGGCGACCGCCAGCCGTGCTTCGTCGGCGGTCATAGACCGCCGCTACAACCGAGACCTTCGTTGACTGACCTCAGTTTGAGCAGCTCCACCTCGAGCCAGTCGTTTCGCCAGCGGGAGCAGATTCGAATGCGAGGTCATCGGATGCGGGCGCGTGTCATGGCCAGCATTTCCCTTGCGAAACCGCGGGGTGAGGCCGACAAATCGCGCTCCCATGGCCGACCAACCGCGTCATCCGTTTCTGCACGGTCTCAGCAAGCACCGCGGCGCACCGCCGACGGTCGTCGTCATCTTCGGTGCGTCCGGCGATCTCACGGCGCGCAAGCTCATCCCGGCGGTTTACAACCTCGCGGTCGACGGGTTGCTGCCCGCGGATTTTTTCCTCGTCGGCTACGGCCGGAAACCGATCCCGGACGAGGAGTTTCGCGCGCTGGCGGCGGGAGCGATCAAGGAGTTCTCGCGCCGCGAGCTCGACCCGGCGGTGTGGCAGCGCGTGGCGGCGCACACGACCTATGTCGCGGGCGGCTACGATGAGAAAGCGGCGTTCGACCGGCTGGCGGAACACATCGTGGCGATCGAAAAAGGACTCGGGCGCGACTTGCAGCGGCTGTTCTACATCTCGACGCCACCGTCGGTGTTCGCGCCGATTCTGCTCAATCTGGGTGCGAGCGGGCTCGCCGCGAAGCACCTCGGCCTGCCGCACCACTCGAAAGTGATCATTGAGAAACCGTTCGGCCGGGATCTCGATTCGGCGCGCGCGCTGAACAAGACGATCAACGCGGTGTTCGCGGAGCAGCAGGTCTACCGCATCGATCACTACCTCGGCAAAGAGACGGTGCAGGATTTGCTCGTGCAGCGGTTCGCCAACGCGATCTTCGAGCCGCTGTGGAACCGGAACTTCATCGACAGCGTGCAGATCACGGTGGCGGAGGAAGTGGGTGTGGGCTCGCGGGGCGGATATTACGAGCAGAGCGGCTGCCTGCGCGACATGATCCAGAATCACACGATGCAATTGCTGGCGCTCACGGCGATGGAGCCGCCGGGTTCCCTGGATGCGGAGTCGATCCGCGACGAGAAGGTGAAAGTCCTGAAGGCGATCCAGCCGCTGACGATCGGGCCGGCGGGCGATGTGGCGCGCGCGCAATATTCAGCGGGCATGCTCGCGGGCAAACCGGCGAAAGGTTATCTTGAGGAGGACGGCATCGCGCCGCAGTCGGGCACGGAGACCTATGCGGCGCTGCGCCTCTCGATCAACAACTGGCGCTGGCAGGGCGTGCCGTTCTACCTGCGGTCGGGCAAGCGCATGGCGCGCCGCGTGTCGGAGATCGCGATCAACTTCCGCCGGCCGCCGAACACGCTCTTCGCGGGCGAGACGGCGCGCTTCGACCTCGCGGCCAACACGCTGTCGTTCCAGATCCAGCCCGACGAGGGGCTGAGTCTGATTCTCAACACAAAGGTGCCCGGCCTCGAGACGCGCACGCAGCCGGTGAAGATGAGCTTCCGTTACGCGACGACGTTCGGCTCCAACACGGCCGAAGCCTACGAGCGCCTCGTGCTCGATGCGATGATCGGCGACGGCACGCTCTTCATCCGCGGCGACGAGGCGGAGGCGTCGTGGAAACTCTACACGCCGGTGCTCGACTACTGGCGCAGCGTCGGCCGCGACGGCATGGATGCATATCCGGCCGGCTCGTGGGGGCCACCGAGTGGCGACGCGCTGCTGGCGAAACAAAATCACTGCTGGCGGCAACCCTGAACCATGTAGGTCGGGGTTTATCCCCGACACGTCGGGCATAAAGCCCGACCTACCGCGAATCAATGCCTGCGATATTTGAATCCCTCCCCGGAATCGAGGTCCCGGTCGGCGCCATTGCCAAGAGCCTCGCCCAGATGTGGGCGAGCAGCGCGGCGGACGGGCGGCCGGCCCCGGAGGCCGACGACGCGAAGGCCACGCAGGTCAACTTCGTGCTGCACCTCGGGCTCAACGCGACGCCGGAGGATGCCGTCGCGCAGTTCGCCACGGTCACGCAGTTCTCGCAGCGCTACCCGAGCCGGATCGTGGTGCTCTGCCCGCGCCACACGGACGTCGAGGGGTGCGAGATGCGCGCGAAGATTTTCGGCGAGTGCTTCCTGGGCCGGTCGAAGAGCGACAAACGCTGCGTCGAGTTCGTGATGCTGAGCTACTCACGCGCGGCGCGGCCGTTCCTGGAAAACCAGCTGTCGATCTGCCTCTCGACGGACCTGCCGCTTTACTATTGGGCGCATCGTTTCTCGGCGAGCGGGCGGCTGGCCGACTATCGTTATCTGTTGGGCCGGGCGAAACGCGTGATGATCGACAGTGCGATCGCGCCGGCGGATGCGTTCACCTATCCGTGGCCCAATCCCAACGCGTTGCGGGATCTGGTTTATTCGCGGCTGCTGCCGGTGCGCCAGTCGATCGGGCAATTCCTGTCGAGCTACGTCCCGGCGCTGCTCGCGGCGGAACTGCAAGAGGTGGTGGTCGCGCACGACCTCGAGCGGGCGGCGGAGGGGCGCGTGTTGCTGGCGTGGTTGCGCCGGCGGCTGGCGGCGTGCGGCGCGGCGGTGGAACGCGTGCGGTTTCAGAACGCGCGGCTGGCGAATGACGCGGGCGGCAGTCTGGCGGTGCGACTGGGGTATGGCGCGGCGAAGAAGTCATTTGCGTGGACCGGCGATCTGCGCAGCGGCGCGGCGTCGTTCGCGGCCGATTTTTCGGGAGCGCGCACCACGCTGGCGGCGGGCGTGAGTCTGCTGACGCCGGAGGCGGCGTTGAGCGAGGCGATGTTTTTTTAGCGCGGACGGAGAAAATCCGTGCCTTCGGGCAAATCGGCGCTAGAGGTTGGGCAGCCCCCTTACCCTATGAAGACGAAACAGCGCGTCACCGGCATCGGCGGAATTTTCTTCAAATCGAAAAACACGAAGCGGCTGCAGACCTGGTATAAGAAGCACCTGGGGTTGCCGCTCGACCCGGTGTGGGGTGGCTGGGCGTTTCACTGGCGCGGCGTGCAGAATCCGAAGAAGAAGAGTTACACGGTGTGGAGTGCGTTCGAGGCCACCACCGACTACTTCAAGCCGAGCAAGAAGGACTTCATGTTCAATTTTCAGGTGAAGAACCTGAGGCGCGTGCTCGCCGAGCTGAAAAAGGAAGGCGTGTGGGTGGACGAGAAAACGGAGGAATCGGAGTTTGGGAAGTTCGGCTGGATCATGGACTGCGAGGGAAACCGCATCGAGCTGTGGGAGCCACCGAAGGGGAAATGAACGGCACTTTCCCAAGCTGGAGTCGGCGAGTCGAACAGGCGGGCGCCGGCGAAACGAGGGGGTCGAGGTGGAGCGCATTGACCCCAACGCGCTTGGGCTGCGGCGTGACTCCTGAAAGCGCGTTGGGGGCAACGCGCTCCACCTCAGTCGCAGGCCTCCGCTGGCTGAGAGCGTGGCGGACGAGGATCTGTCATTCGGAGCGGAGCGAAGAATCCAATTGGATTCCGGCGACGCTTTCAGCGGTGCGAATCTCCGGCTGGAGTCTTCGCTCCGCTCAGAATGACAATCCGCGCGGGCTCCTCCGCCGCCTGCTCGGCCTTCACGTGCTGCTGGCACTGGCTTGGACGGGCGCGTGGGTGACGGCGGCCGAGACGGGGGCGCCGGTGGTGCAGGTGGGCGTCGCCAAGATCGACATCACGCCGGAATTGCCGATCCGGCTTTCGGGCTACCAGTCGCGGGCGACCGAGGCGTCGGCCGCCGAGATGCGGCTGCAGGCGCGGGCGCTGGCGATCGGGTCCGATGCGCAGCGGCCGGCGGTGCTCATCACGGTCGAGCTGATCGGGGTCGGAGAGGAAACGACCGCGGCGGTCGCGGCGGCGCTGCGGACCAAACACGGCCTCGAGCGTGCGCGCGTGGCGATCTGCGCCACGCACATCCACACGGGACCGGCGCTGGCGGATGTGCTGCCCTTCATGTTTTCGCGCGACTTGCCGGAGGACGAACAAGCGAGGATTGCACGCTACACCGCGGTGCTGCGGGAGAAGCTGGTGACGGTGGCGGAGGCGGCGCTGGCCGACCGGCGCCCGGCGCGGCTGGCGTGGAGTGAGGGGCGGACGGATTTTGCGGCACAGCGGCGCGTGATCGTCGACGGGAAGTGGAAGAGTTTCGGCGTGACGCCGGGCGGTCCGGTCGATCATGCGCTGCCGGTGCTGCGGGTGAGCGACGAGCAGGGCCGGGTGCGCGCGGTGTTTCTCAGCTACGCGTGTCACTGCACGACGCTGGAGGGGAAGGATAATTATCTGCACGGCGACTGGGCGGGCGATGCGGCGGTGCGGGTCGAGCGGGCATGGCCGGGCGCGGTGGCGCTGGTGGCGCTCGGCTGCGGCGCGGATGCCAATCCGAATCCGCGCGGGGCGCCGGCGGTCGCCGGTCACGGCGAGAAGATCGCGGCCGAGGTGCAGCGGCTGCTCGCGGCCCCGATGCGTCCACTGGCGGCGGTGAGTGAGGCGCGCCGGCGGGCGTTCGAGTTGGACCTTGATCACGCGGTGACGCGCGAGGAGCTCCGGACGCGCGCGGCGGACCCGAAGCGCGTGACGATCGCCTATGCGGCGAAGAAGTTTCTGGCGGAGCTGGATGCGGGGCGCGCGCTGCCGCAGGCGGTGCCCTATGCGGTGCAGACGTGGGCGTTCGGGCGGGAACTGACGATGGTGTTTCTGGCCGGCGAGATCGTGTCGGAGTATTCGCTGCGGCTGCGGCGCGAACTCGATGGCGGGCGGCTGTGGGTGAACGGTTACGCGAACAGCGTGCCGAGCTACATCGCGTCGAAGCGGATGTTTGCCGAGGGTGGTTATGAAGTCGACGGCTCCATGGACTATTACGGCTGGCCGACGCGGCTCGCGATCGGGACGGAGGATCGCATTGTGCAGGCGGTGCGTGAACTCGCGCCGGAGGCGGCGCGCGGGGCGGGCCAAGCGCCGTAACGATGCTCCGGGGTCAGCTCCGGAGCGTTCGGCCAAATCACTCATCATGCACTCCCCACATTTTCCGACTCTGGTGGCCGCGAGGGTGAGCGAGTGGTTGTCCGTCCACTCGCTTACGCTCGCGGCTACACCAACCAAGCCGGAACAAGGTCACGGGTATCGGACCCACCGCGTATGAGCGGCCGGGGTTTCCTGATGTTGGCGTTTGTGCTCGCGGGCCTGGCCGGTCCGGCGCTGGCCTACAAGCAGCTCGCACCGCCCGAAAAGGTGGAGCTGCCGAAACCGCTTTCACCGGAGCAATCGTTGGCCGCCATCCAGGTCCCCGACGATCTGGTCGTGGAACTCGTGGCCGCCGAACCGCTCGTCATGGACCCGGTGGATGTGGCGTGGGGCGCCGACGGGCGGATGTGGGTGGTGGAGATGGCGGATTATCCGTCAGGCATCGAGGGCAAGCCGGGAGGGCGGGTGCGCGTGCTCGAATCGACGCGGGGCGACGGCCGCTACGACAAGATGACGCTCTTCGCCGACGGCCTGCGCTACCCGACGTCCGTGCTGCCGTGGCGCCACGGCGTGCTCGTCGTCGCGGTGCCGGATATTCTGCTGCTCGAAGACACGGATGGCGACGGGCGGGCGGACAAGCGCACGGTGCTGTTCACGGGCCTCGGCGTGGGCAATCCGCAGCACCTCGCCAATGGCTTTCAGTGGGACCTCGACGGCTGGTTGCAGATGGCCAACGGCAACAGCGGAGGGAAGGTAACCTCGCCGCAGTCACCGGTGGCGCTCGACCTCGGGCAGCGCGACTTCCGCATCCGCGTCGAGACGGGCGCGGTGGAGATCGTCGCGGGCCAGACGCAGTGCGGGCGCAATCGCGACGACTGGGGAAACTGGTTCGGCAGCAATAATTCCAACCCGCTGTGGCATTTCGCGCTCGAAGAGCGTTATCTCCGGCGCAATCCGCATCTCGTGCCCCCGGGGGCCGCGGTGTCGGTGCCGAAATTCCCGGGGGCGGCGCCGGTTTTTCCGCGCAGCAAGACGCTTGCGCGGTTCAACGATCCGCACGGGTTCAATCATTTTACGTCGGCCTGCGGCTCGATGATCTATCGGGACGAGGTGCTGGGGGCGGGTTACGCGGGCAACGCGTTCGTGTGCGAGCCGGTGCACAACCTCGTGCACCGCGAAGTGCTGCGGCCCGCCGGTGCGACCTTCACGGGCGACCGGGCACCGGGGGACGAAGCGGGGGAGTTTCTCGTGTCGACGGACCACTGGTCGCGGTTTGCGGCGGTGCGCGCGGGGCCGGACGGTGCGCTCTACGTGGTCGACATGTATCGCCACGTGATCGAGCACCCGGAGTGGATTCCGGCGGCGTGGCAAAAACAACTGGGCGATCTGCGGGCGGGCGAGACGATGGGACGCATCTATCGCGTGCGACCGAGAAACGGCGTGCTGCGGGCGATCCCGCGGCTCGACCGGGCCAACGCGGCGGGCCTCGTCGCCGCGCTCGAAAGCCCAAGCGGTCTCATCCGCGATCTGGCGCAGCAGCAACTCGGGTGGCGCGGCGATAAATCGCAGACGGCCGAGATGGAACGACTGGCCGCGACTTCGGCGCGGGCGGCCACGCGAGTGCAGGCGTTGTGGACGTTGCAGACCACGGGCGCGTTGTCGCCCGCGGTTGTGGCGAAGGCACTCCGCGACCCGGTGCCGGCGGTGCGTCGGCAGGCGGTGCGTCTCAGTGAGGCTTGGGCGGACCGGGCGCCCGGACTGCTCGCCGCGGTGGCCGCACTCGCGGACGACACCGATGCGGCGGTGCGGCACCAGGTGGCCTATACGCTGGGTGAATGGAAATCGTCGGAAGCCGGTGAGGCGCTCGTGCGTTTGCTGCGGGCGACGGACGACCGCTTTATCCGGACCGCGGCGATGAGTTCGGCGCTGCCGCATGCGGAAGTGTTGCTGACCCGGCTCGCGGGCGCGGGCGGCGAGGCCGATCCGCTGGTGATTGAAATTGCGGCGGCCACGGAGAATGCGCAGGCGCTGGCCTCGATTCTTGGACGCATCGCGGAGTCGGCGGGCGAGACGGGCGGGCGATTCGAGGCGCTCGGGCTGCTGCTCGACTGGCTGCAGCGGCACCGGAAGACACTGTCGCAGCTCAAATCGGCCACCACGGACCCGGCCTTGGCCCGGGCGCTGAAGGCGACGGACGGAGTGTTTGAGGTCGCGCGAGGGGTGGTGGTGGACGTGCGGGTGCCGCTGGCGCAGCGGGTGCGCGCGGTCAATGTGCTCGGGCGAGGACGGGAAAAGGTGGCCGAAGACGTCGACCTCCTGGCCGGTCTGCTCGCACCCCAGTCGCCGACCGAACTGCAATTGGCCGCGATCGCCTCGCTCGCGCGCATCAACCGTCCGGCGGTGCCGGAGCGACTGCTGGCGGCGTGGGCGGGATACAGCGGCGCGGTCCGGAGCGCCGTGTTGGATGCAGTGATGAGCCGTCCGACGTGGGCGCAGGCGTTGTTGGATCGGGTCGAGGCGAACCGCGACCTGGTCAACCAGATCGACGCGGCGCGGCGGACGGCGCTCATGCAACACAGCAATGCCGGGCTGGCGGACCGGGCGACGAAGCTCTTCAGCGCGGCGCTCGATGCGAATCGGCAGCGCGTGGTGGAGCGGTATCTGAGCGCGGTGGAAACGCGCAAAGGAGAGGCGGTCAAAGGTCGCGCGGTGTTCGAGGCGGTGTGCAGTGCGTGTCATCGCTTCGGGGCGGTCGAGGGCCGGCCGATCGGTCCGGATCTCGCCGCGGTGAAGGATCGCAGCCCGGGTTATCTGATCGCGCACATCCTGGATCCGAACCGCGCGGTGGAGGAGCGTTACGTGCTCTACACGGCGACGATGGTGGACGGCCGCACCCTGTCCGGCATGGTGACCAGCGAAGCGGGCACGAGCCTGACGTTGCTCGGGCTCGATGGGCGCGAGCAGCCGATCCTGCGCAGCGAGCTGCGGACGCTGATGAGCACCACGCGTTCACTGATGCCCGACGGCTTGGAGGGCGCGATCGACGAGCAGGCCATGGCGGACTTGGCGGCATTTCTGGCGGGAGGCGAAGCGGGCTTGAAGTAGGCGCGGCGCTCGCGTGTCGTGGCGCGGCATGGAACGGACAACCGAAGAGTGGTTTGACGTGGTGAATGAGCGCGACGAGGTCGTCGGGCGCGCGACCCGGCGCGAAGTGCATGCCCGCGGCCTGCTGCATCGCGCGGTGCATGTGCTGGTGTTCGACCGGCAGGGTCGGGTGTTTCTCCAGAAGCGTTCGATGAAAAAGGACATGTCGCCGGGATTGTGGGACTCGTCGTGCTCGGGGCATCTCGACGCGGGGGAGGATTACGATGCGGCGGCGGTGCGCGAGTTGCAGGAGGAGATCGGAATCGCGGTGGCGCAGCCGCCGACTCGGTGGTGGCGCATCGAAGCGTGCGAGGAGACGGCGCAGGAGTTTTGCTGGGTTTACCGGCTCGGTTGCGATGGTCCGCTCGTGCTCGACGCGGACGAGATCGAACGTGGGGAGTGGGTGGCGCCGGCGGACGTGAGTGCGAATGTAGCGGCGCGGCCCGGAGACTACTGCCCGGCCTTCAAGCTGATCTGGTCGCGGGCGGAGCGGGAGTTGGTCGCGGTCTAATACCAGCGTCACCTTGCTTTTGGACTGTAGGCCCGGCCGGTGGCCGGGCTGCCGCCCAGCGGGCGGGCCTACAACGGAAAGTCTGAAAGCTACGGGACGTTGGTATAAGTTGAAGTGAAGCCGCGATCGGGGCGTAGGTCGGGCTTTACGCCGGACGTGTCGGGGATAAACGGGCAAAGGACAGTAACCCCGGATAAACCCCGACCTGCATCAACGGCTGCAGAATTTTTGAAACCGCGCTAACGCCGGGCGGGTTGGAGTTTTGTTTCGAGGAAAGCCGTGACCCAGCCGAGCGCCTCGGGGGTGTTGAATTCCGGTCCGCCGTGTTTCGCGCCGGGGAGGAGGTGCAGCGTGCTTTCGACGCCGACGGCGCGCAGGGCCTGGTGCATGCGCTCACTTTGATTGGGCGCCACGGTTGGATCGGCCGAGCCGTGCAGGATGAGGAACGGCGGGTCGTCCTTGGTGGCGTAGGTCACGGGACTGGCGGCCCTGGCTTGGTCCGGATGGTCGGCGACGGTGCCGCCGATGAGTTTCGATTCCGGGGACATCGGTGCGGCGTGGCTCGTATAGCCGGGGGTCGCGACAAAGGCGGCGAAATCGCTGGGGCCGTAGAAATCGACCACGGCTTGCACGCGGCTCGACTGTTCGAGATACGCGCCGACATCGAATCTCTTCACGTCGCCGGCGGTGCCCAGCATGGCGACCAGGTGGCCGCCGGCCGAGCTGCCCCACGCTGCGAAGCGCTCCTGATCGAGGCCGTATTGCTTCGCGTGGGCGCGCAGCCAGCGCACGGCGGCCTTCACGTCCTGAATCTGGGCCGGAAACGGCGCGGCATCCGTCAACCGGTAGCCCACGCTCGCGATGGCGTAACCTCGTCCAACGAAACCGAAACGGAGCGGCAACACGTTGTCCTTGCTTCCCGCCTGCCAGCCGCCGCCGTGGACCCAGATGATTACAGGCAGTGGTTTTGTCGCCGGATTTTTCGGCAGGTAAAGATCGAGCTTCTGGCGGGCATGGCCGTTTTCGACGTAGACGAGATCGCGTTGCGCCGTCACGTCCGGCGGGACCGGAGGCGCGCCTTTGGTTTGGGGGAACGCGATGGACGCGAGGGTGGCGAAGAGGACGGTTTGGGCCAGAGCGCGCGGGATGGACATGGGCAGGACGAGGTTGGAGCGGAGTTGGAGAGAGAAGGTTCAGCGTGGGTCGGCGATCTTGCCGAGGAAGAGGAGCGCACCGGTGTCCCGGTGCTGGATCGCGAAAAGGAAGGGGCGATCGACCCGGACCTCGATCGGCAGGGTCGGGTTGATTGGCGCGCTGGTGGTGGTGCCGGCGACGACCGCGGTGGCGGCAGCGGCCTCGGTGCCCTCCTCATCGAGGGCGACGTAGGTCTGATGATACACGTTTGAAATCGCGAGCGCACCGGCCTCGCGCGGGGCGAGGCGGTCGAAGTTGGCCGAACCGGGAGGAGAATCGAATGCCCGTCGCAGGCCCAGCGCCTCCAGGGTGGTGCGGAGCGGCACGGTCAAACCGGGCACGGTGAATTTCGGCAAGAAGAGGCTGACCTGGCGCCGCCCCGTCGTGCGCAGGCTGGCCCAGCGGGAGAAGTGCGACGGCGTGAGTTGGGTCGCCACGGCGTCGGGGGTCACGCCGGAGTCGGGCAGCATGACGATGAACTGGAGCCCCGCGTTGAGATAATCGAGCGTGACCACGGAGAGGTTATCCTCCTTGGCGTAGCCCATGAAGGCGGTGCGCTGCATCGTCGGCACGCTCGGGCTGCTATCGGAGGCCACGCGGAAGGTCCGTGGACTGGTCGCGAATTTCTCGAAGGGAGTGTCCCACGGGGCCTTGAGATAAAGGGCGTTCACCAACACGAGGCGCGTGTCAGAGGTCACGCCACCGCTCGGGATGAGGTTCTTGATTTTTTGCCGGGTCTGCTCCTCGACCCAGCTGTTGATCGTCAACCGCGCGGCCTCGAAGTTCGTGGTAAAATCCAGCAGCTGGAGCGGGGCGGCGAAACCATCGCGCATAAGGCTGAGAAAGGCATCGCGGAACGGATGGTTCTGCTGGCCGAAAAGCCGGTTCGCCTCGTTCCAGTCAATCGGGTCGGTGCGGCTGCCGGAGCGCGTGCGAGCATCGGCCACGGCCTTGGAGGCATCGGCCGTCGCGCGGAGTCCGGTGCGAAGACTGGCGAAGCCGGCCTGTAGTGTGGTGTCGGTCTCCGGCAGGCGGAGGACGCGGGCCATTTCGGTCCGGGTGTCGCCGTCGGCGCCGGCGTAGACCAAAGCCAGGGCGCTTTCGATCGAGTAGGGGGAGATTATCAGGTTCTGGTTGGCGCGGGTGCGGGCCAGCTCGCGATACACGTCGAGCCCCACGTTGTTCATCGCCACGGCGGCGTCGAAGTTTTCGAGGGCGATCTGGTGAATCTCCGCGAGCGCGACACCGCTTTGGGCGCCCGCGCCGCGGACGTGGAGCGTGTAGTTGCCGGCGGGCAGTGTGACGAGCAGCGCAGCGTCGCTGGCACTCGTGAGGGCGAAGGCGCCGGCGGCGGTGGCGGCGTCCCGCACGCGTGCGACGGTGGTCGCGTCGCCGGCCGACCAGTCGTCGTTGGACGCGACGAGCGTGCCGCCCGAGTAGAGCTCGATCCGCGGATCGGCGAGCAAACCGGTCACGCCAAACGGCGCGAGCGACGGGCCGGCGGCGCGCAGGAGCAGGGTGGCATTGCCTTCGCCGGCGACGACGAAGCCGATGACAATGAGACCATCGCCGGCTTCGACACGGGCGCGCGAGGAGAGGTTGATGAAACGGGCCGAGGTGGTCGTGGGCGCGGCGGAGGCGTCGTAGAATTCGAGCAGCGCCACGCCGGCGGCGCCGACGGCCGAGCTGCAATGCGCCGTGATGGTGCCGGCGGCGGGCTGACCGGTGAGCACGGCATCGCCGGTGGCGAGACCGCCGGTGCTTTCGACGGGCGCAAACGCGCCCACGTAGGCCGAGGCGGCGGTGGCGGGCGCTCCGGCGGCATTGGTGGAGGCGGCAGAAACGTCGCCGTTGAAGATTTCCAGACGGGGTGAGCGCAACGCCTCGGCGAGGCCGAAACGGGTGAGGCCCGGACCGATCGCGCGCACGACCATCGGCAGCGTGCCGGTGCCCTGCAGGACTGCGCCGGCGATCAGCGTGTTGTCGCCGGTGCCGGCGCGGGCACGGATCGAGACATTGGACAAGCGTGCGGTCGCCGGACGGACCCGGGCCTGCGTGAGATCAAGCGTGGCGGCGGGAGCGCGCCAGGCGGCGTCGTTGGCGACGGTGAGGATGGCCGGGCTCGTCGGGGCTTGGGCTCGAAGGAGGGGCAGGGTGAACGCGACGAGGAGGGCGTGCAGGGAAATGCGTTTCACGACGGGGCACGATAGCCTGCAGCGAGTGGGATTCAAATGCGGAGTCGGCGCGGCACTGTGCTTCAGGCAACGAGGCGGGACGCCTCGTCCACCTTCCTGAGGCGGAAGTGTGCAGTCGGCCGTAGCAGCCGACGTGAGGAGGCTGGAGCCAGGTGAGTCGCGTCAACCAGCCTCGTTACCTCGGCTGCTACCACGTTTCGCGAACTTCAACAGCGACGTTCCGTATAGCAGCGCCTCAGCGTGGGGGAGCGCGGCGAGGCAGAGACCGTCCGCTTCAGGCGGTCCCGATCGGTCCCAGCGACTCGAAGCGAACGACGGCGCGATTTGCGGTGCGGGATTCGGCGAGCGACACGGTGAAGCGAGCTTCCCAGTCGTTCAGCTCGTCGGCGTCGATCAGGACCTGGGCGACGTGCAACGTGGCGGTGTCGCGGTCTTCGGACCAATGCGTGTGTTTCGCCGCGCGACCCTCGGGGTCGAGGCGGAAGCGGGTGCGGGCGTCGAAATACGGGGCAAACGCGGCGGCGATGCGGCGCGCTTCGGGCGTGGCGGGTTCGTTGTCGGCGATGGCGGCCGCCTCGCCGGTCGTGAGGCGGGCGGTGGCGTTTTCGAAATCGCGGGCGGCCACATCCTGGAGAAATCCGAAAATCGCCGTGCGCACGAGGCGGCGAAACGCGGCGGCATCGCGCGTGAGATCGAAGCTCGCGGGGCGCGCGGGTTTGTCGGCGGCATCGGCGGCGACGAAGTCCGGGTTGCGCAGGCGTTCCCATTCTTCGAGCAGGCTGGAGTCGATGCCGCGGATGACTTCGCGGAAATAGTCCTCCATTTCGACGACCTCTTCGGTCTTCGCGGTCTCGGGCACGGTCTGGGCGAGCACCTTCCACACCTGCGACAGATGACGCAGCAACAGACCCTCGCTGCGCTCGAGGCCGTAGGCGCGCACGTAGTCGTTGAACGAAAGGTAGCGCTCGAACATTTCGCGGGCGATCGATTTGGGGCGGACGTTTTCCTGTTCGACCCACGGGTGGGCGGCGGCGAAGGCGTTGAAGGTGTCGTAGAGAAACTCGCGCAACGGCTTCGGGTGCTCGATCTGCTCGAGCTTTTCCATGCGCTCCTCGTAAGGGATGCCGGCGGCGCGCATCTCCTCGAGTTTCTCGCCTTTGAGTTTGTCGACCTGGCGGCGGAGAATCTGGTCGGGGTCTTCGACGATGGCTTCGCAGAGCGTGAGCACGTCGAACGGGTAGTTGCCGGTGGCATGGGTCTCCGGACCCATGTCGGTCGGATCACGGGTCGGGAGACCCGTGCCACGAAGGAGCGGGAGCGTGTCGATCAGGTAGATCGAGAGCGCCTGATGGAGGGAGAAATCGTCCTGGAGTTCGACGTTGACGCGGAGTTTCTGGACGTGGCCGCGAGGGTGAGCGAGTGGTGGTTCGCCCACTCGCTCACCCTCGCGGCTACGGGGAAGGATCTCGACGATCTTGCGTTCGACGAGGGCGCGGAAGAGCTGCCAGGCGCGGCGGCGCAGGGCGCGCTTCCGCGGCGGCGTGACGTGGCTGTCGCGGATGAGGCGCTGCAGGGCGCGGCAGCCGTCGCCCTGGCGGCTGAGCATGAGCAATAACATGCCGTGCGTGATTTCGAACTGTGCGGTCAGCTCCTCCGGTGGGGCGGTGCGAAGGCGCTCGTAGGTCTTGGCGTCCCAACCGATCGAGCCTTCGGGCGCGCGGGCTTTCACGAGGTTTTTCTTTTTCCCGGGATTGGCAGCGGCCTTCTCTTCGGCGCGTTTGTTTTCGATCACGTGCTCGGGCGCCTGGGCGATGACATAGCCCTTGTCGTCGTAACCCTTGCGACCGGCGCGGCCGGCGATCTGCCGGAAGTCGCGCACGCTGAGGACGGCGGCTTTCTTGCCGTCGTATTTCCAGAGCTGCGTGAAGAGGACGGTGCGGATCGGGACGTTGATGCCGACGCCGAGGGTGTCGGTGCCGCAGATGATCTTGAGCAGGCCGCGCTGCGCGAGTTGTTCGACGAGGATGCGGTATTTGGGCAACAGGCCGGCGTGGTGCACGCCGATGCCGTGGCGCAGCCAGCGGCGGACCTCCTTGCCGTAGGGGCTGTTGAAACGCACGCGCTCGAGCTCGGTTTGCAGGGCGGCCTTTTCCTCGCGCGAGCAGATGTTGAGACTCATCAAGTCCTGCGCGGCTTCACTCGCGGCGCGTTGCGTGAAGTAGACGAGGTAGACGGGCACGCGGCGTTCGAGCAGGAGCTGGCCGACGCGTTCGGTGAGCGGCGTCTCGGAATACTCGAACTCCAGCGGCACGGGCCGGCGGTCGCTGCGCACGGTCACGGCTGCTGCACCGGTGAGGCGCGTGAGTTCCTTCTCGAAAAATTCCGTGGCGCCGAGCGTGGCCGACATCAGGAGGAAGCGCGCCTGCGGCAGCGTGAGGAGCGGCACCTGCCACGCCGCGCCGCGCTCGGCGTCGGAGTAGTAGTGAAATTCGTCCATGATCACGGCGCGGATGTCCGACGTGTCGCCGCGGTGGAGCGCGATGTTGGCGAGAATTTCCGCGGTGCAGCAGAGGACGGGGGCGGCGGGATTGACCGAGGCGTCGCCGGTCATCATGCCGACGTTTTCGGGACCGAAGTCGCGGCAGAGGGCGAGGAACTTCTCGTTGACGAGGGCCTTGATGGGGCAGGTGTAGACGGAGCGTTCGCCGGCGCAGAGCGCGCGGTAGTGCAGCGCGGCGGCGACGAGGGATTTGCCGGAGCCGGTGGGGGTGGCGAGGATGACGTTGTGGCCGGCGAAGAGTTCGAGGATCGCCTCCTCCTGCTCGGGATAGAGCGTGAGGCCGCGCGCGGCGCAGGCGTCCACGAAGCGATCCAGCACCGCATCAGCGTTGAACGGGCCGGGCGGCGGGGCGAGAGGAGGGATGGCGGCAGGCGGCATGAAGAGCGATCGGGCGCACCACGAAAGACACGAAGGACACGAAATTGGGAAGACCAGTGTTCGGGGTGGTGCCTTGGTGTCCGGATCAGAGCGGCTCGTTCGTCAATCAGATCAAGCTGCCTGCTCATGCCCGTGACCCGCGTGCCGGCTCCTGACACCAAGTTGTCAGGGCGGTCGGGGTGTAACAGGAAGTGCGGTCAGCCAGCTGTAGCGGCGGTCTGTGACCGCCGTCGAACCTCCAGCATTCCTCCGTCGGCGGTCACAGACCGCCGCTACAACTGAGGCATCCGTTTGCTGACCTCACTTCATGTCACACTCGAGCCGTCGCCTAAACTAGGCCAATGCTCGTCGTCCTCATCATTCTCGTTCTGCTCACTTGTCTCGTCGCGACCGACTCGGATCGGCGTGAAGGCTGATCCGGAGCGGAGGGTTGAAGGGACCGGACTCGGTGCTACGATGCGCGGCATGAGCAAGGCCTTCACCCGCGAGGACGACGACCGGCCGGAGGAGATCCGGCCGCGGCGTGCGCCGTTGCCGGCGCAAGGCGGGCGGGTGCTGCTCACGGCACGCGGGGCGGCGCGGTTCCGCGAGGAGTTGCGCCGATTGCGCGAGGAGCGATCCGCGTTGCAGGCGACGATCGCCAAGGGGGCGGGCGGAGCAGGCGAGGCGCAGGAGCGGTTGAGCCGCGGGAAGGCGCGGATGGAGGAACTCCAGCAGACGCTCGTCGGAGCAGAGGTGTTGGGTGCGCCGCCGAAGCCGCACGATACGGTGCAGTTCGGCGCGACCGTGACGGTGCGCGACGTGGCGGGAGGCGAGGTCGTGTATCGCATCGTCGGCGTGGACGAGGCGGATGGCGCGCGGGACGAGGTGAGTTATCTGTCACCCATCGCCCGGGCGCTGCTCAACGCGCGGCTCGGGCAGCGCGTGGTGTTCCGGTTTCCGCGGGGCGAGCAGGAGCTGGAGATTGTGCGCATCGCTTACGTGGAATGAGCAGGGGCGGCAGAAGGGCCCCGTCGCGTTTCAGCGGGCACCGCGTCATGCCGCGTTCGGCAGGCGCCAGCGTTTCCAGGGGACGAGGTTTTCGCGGGTGGGCGGGTGGCCGGCCCACATTTCTTCGGGGAGCACGTCGGCATATTTCCAATGGCTCTTCTTGAGCCCGATGTAGAGCCAGTGGCGCATGTAGGTGTAGCAATACTCGCGTTCGCACGGGCCGTTCATCCGCGCGCGGAAAACTTTCTCCACGCGGTAGAGCGCGTGGGCGCGGCGGGTGAGCCAGTCGGCCCAGCGTTTGGCGGGGAACCGGGAAAGGTTGAGCGCAATCATCACTTCGCGGACGACGCACGCGGCGACGATTTCCGGGGCGAGACCGTGATCGTGCGACCACGGCGATTGCGGGCGGGCGAAATACTTCCGGGCGGCGATGCCAAACGCGTGCCGCTCCGCCGGCCACGTGCGCGGGTCCGTGGGGATGCGGGGGAGCGGTGGGTCAGTTCGCCTCGCTCGGGGCAGCGGGAGTTCCCGCGCCTTCGACGAGGGCGATTTCTTCGGGGGTGAGCGCATAGAGTTGGTAGACGAGCTGGTCGATGTCGCGGTCGGTTTTCGCGAGGGCGTTTTCGAGCGCGTGGCGTTTGGCGTCAGTGTCCGCTTCGCGCAACGCGGGCGTGAGCGTCAGCATCTTGTCCACGAGGGCGACGAGGCGCTTTTTCGTGGCGTCTTGCTGGAGCACTCGCGGGACGGGTAGTCTGCGAAGCTCAGCGAGGGTTGTCTGACGGAAATCGTCCTTTGTCGCGATCGCTGAACTATTGATATAGAGATAGGAAATCAGCCGGCTGTTCAAAATGCCGAGCAGTGACTTCGCATCAAAATCTTTTCCGAGTGGCACAAACGGGTTGAGGTCCTTTTTGAAAACCATCTTTTGATCGACGAACGCTGCGTCGAGACGGTCTTGGCGATTGATGACTCGGCGAATCAATATCTTCGGCTCCGCTTCATAGAATGTCGTCAGCGAGGGCGTCTCGGCCATGTCGGCGAACGTGGCTTCCTCAAGTATGAAATCATAGCGGTAACCTTGGCACCTCTCACCGAAGGGGAACCAATCGCCAGCTTTCCTTTTTGTCGGCGAACGAGTGAAGCGGTTGGCCGCGAGACCTTGCGTCGATTTCGTGACCTCGCCGAGCTGAATGAACGTCTTCGTGTCGCTTACCCGTCGAAAAAGCCGTTCAGCTGCGGGATCGAGTATCAACCTGAAATCAGGCTTCGTCACCAACGCGGTCGGCACTGTGACCATTGACGTTCCACGCAGCGTTCCGACTTTGTCCTTCTTGGGGAGCACACGGATGCGATAGCTCTCGGTTGGCTTTCCACTGAGAACGTAAGCGCAGGTCTCAACGTAGGCGGCGTCAAAAATATCAAATGGCAGATTGATCACTTCGACAACACCGTGCTTTTGAAACATGGTTTGGCGCAGCTTGGCGTAGTTCTCTCCTGTTTCCCAAGTGAGCGATGAGATGTAGCCCACCAGGCCGGTTGGCTTCACCAAGCGAAGGGCGGCGAGAATAAATGCAACGGAGGTGTCGAACTTGCGCTCAAGCTCAGCAAACTTGGTTTGATAGTAACTCCTCTCGTCCGCTGTCATCGTTTCGATCGGAATGTATGGTGGATTGCCGACGACCGCGTCGAAGCCACCCGCTTTCATGATGGCGGGGAACTGCACATCCCAATCGCCGGCGTTGACGCGTGCGAGTTCGTCGGGGTCGAGGGAAAAGTCGGAGGCGATGAGCGAGTTGAAGCAGCGGATGTTTTTGTCCAGCGCCGGGAGGAGTGGCTCCCCGCGGAAGAGTTCGGTCTGCTGGCGGAGGGTGTCGCGGTTTTCGTCTTCCAGCATCTTCAGGTAGAGCGAGAGCTGGGTGACCTCGACGGCCTGCGCGTCGATGTCCACGCCGTAGATGTTGTTGACGAGGATGCGGCGCTTGAGGGCGGTGGTGAGGCGGACGTTGCCGGCGAGGTCGGTGAAGCAGTCGGCCTTTTTCTGCTGCGCAGGGTTGGCGATGAACCAGCGGAGGTGGTGCTCCATCACACGCTCGTAGGCGCGGATGAGGAAGGAGCCGGAGCCGCACGCGGGATCAACGAAGCGGAGCTTCTCGACCTCCTTGGGCGACTTACCCTCGAGCAGGCGGCCGATCGTCTGCTCGACGATGTAGTCGGTGATGTAGCGCGGGGTGTAGTAGACGCCGCCGGCTTTGCGGACCTCGGGCTTTTCCTCAATGGTGGCGCCGCGGCCCTGCGGGCGGAGGATTTTGCCGAGAAAACGCTCGTAGGCATCACCGAGAATCTCGACCTTGATGGTGGCAAAATTGTAGCCGTTGTCCTCGTCGGTGAGGTCAGAGATGAAGTTGGCGAGCCACTCGTCGCCGACGACGAGGTCCTCGGAGAAGTGGGCGGAGAAGAGCTGGCCGTTGAAGAAGGGCTTGTGGCTGGCGGGGCGCTGGTCGAGTGCACGGACGTGCTCGACGATCTCGCGGTAAAGCGTGCCCTCGACGCGGCCACGCGCCGAATATGCAGCGGGTTCTTCGCCCACGGCGTCGGAGCCATCGGTGCCGCCGCCGAAGCGAAGATAGGACTGGCGGCCGGGCCGGCGGATCTTCGGCGGCTCGGTTTGCTGGCGATACCAGTGGCCGAAGAGCGAGGAGAGCAGTTCGCCGGTATCGATACCGCGGTCTTCGCAGATGCGGAGAAAGATGAGGCGGTCGATGATGCGCTGGGCGGCCTCGTTGAGCCGGTGGCCGGTCAGGAGATCGTCGCGGTCGTTGTGCTTGAGGAGATCGGAGCCGAGCTGCTGGCGGACGTCGTCGAGGAAGTTGAGGAAGTCGGCATCGATCGCCTTGGTGCGATCAGGGCGGAGGAGATAGGTTTGCTTGCCCTTGAGCTTGAGCGGGCGCTTGGGGAGTTTCTCGAGTTCGCGGTCGAGACTACCGCCCCTGACGCTCTCGTAGGCGAGCAGGTCCCAGAGTTCGCGGGCGGCGAGCGGATATTGGCGGAAGTTGAGGGCCTTGAGTTCGCCGACGTGCGGGTCGTCACGATGCGGGCGCGCGCCGACGACGAAGATTTTCAAATCCTCGAAATCGGTGAGGACGGCAAAGGGCACGCCGCGGGCGAAGGCGTCGCGCTTGGCTTGGTAGATGTGCTTGTCGTTGAGTTTCTCGGCGGGCTTCTTCGCCTCGCAGGTGAAGCGCTCGACGCGGGCGATGCGGAAAACGTAGTCGGCGCGCGTTTGCCGGCCGGAAGTAGCGGTCTGCACCTCGATATCCACCTCGCGCTCGGTGTGGATGAGGCCGGCTTTGTTGCCGACGTCCCAGCCGAGGGCGCGGAAGAAATCGTCGAGAAACTCGCTGCGGAGCGTGGCCTCGTTGTAGTTGGCGGCGACGAATTGAGGATAGTCGCGGTCGAACTTGTCGACGAGGCGGGCGAGTTCCTGCTGGAAAGTCTCGAAAGTCGCGGGGGCGGACATGCGTCGGACCGAGCAGATTGCCAATCGAAGAGGGTGGCAATGCGGATTCAATCAGGCGAATCGGGAAGATTTCCCGAGGCACAAAGGCGATCGGGGAACTCGGATCGGAGCAACTGTCCGTTGGCGCCGAGTTATACCAAAACCCGTTAGCTTTTATACCAACGGCCCCGCGGTTTTTGATTTTTGTAGGGGCGCCGCTGGTCGGCGCCCGCGCCGCGCAACGCGGGCGTCGTCAAGCGACGCTCCTACAGTCCAAAAGCAATGGGCGACCGGTATTAGTTGTCGGCGGAGACGGAGCGCCGCCCTCCGGAAGGAGGCCGAAGGGGTGACCGGTGATGGGTGGGGTGGCAGACGCGAAAGAAAAAGCCCGGGCGGGGGGCCCGGGCTGGGGAGAACGATTACGAGAAAGAGGAAAGAGAAAGATTCTTAGCGGACGACGCGGGCGCGGCTCACCTTACGACGCGGGCGCCGCCGCCTTTGATCTGCTTCTCGACTTCCTTGCGGGTGGCCATGGAGGTGTCGCCGGGGGTCGTCGACGCGAGCGCGCCGTGGGCGGCGCCGTATTCGACGGCTTTCTGCGGGTCGTTGAATTCCATGAAGCCGAACTGCACGCCGCTCGCAAACGAGTCGCCGCCGCCGACGCGGTCGAGGATTTCGAGGCCCGGATACTGGCGGCTCTCGTGGAACTTGCCGTCGTGCCAGAGGATCGCGCTCCAGTCGTTCTTGGTCGCGGTGATGACGTGGCGCAGCGTGGTCGCGGCGACCTTGAAGTTGGGGAACTCCTTCACGGCGGTCTCGATCATCGCCTTGAAGGCGTCGGTCTCGATGTGGCCGAGCGTCTCCTGACCCTTGACCGCGAAGCCGAGCGAGGCGGTGAAGTCCTCCTCGTTGCCGATCATGACGTCGACGTATTTGGCAATCTCGCGGTTGACCTCCTGGGCCTTCTTCAGGCCGCCGATGGTTTTCCAAAGCGAGGGGCGGTAGTTGAGGTCGTAGGAGACGATGACGCCGTGCTTGTTGGCGGCTTTGACGGCCTCGACAGTAAGGGCGGCGGTGGTCTCGGAGAGGGCGGCAAAGATGCCGCCGGTGTGGAACCAGCGGGCGCCGAGCTGGCCGAAGATGTGGTCCCAGTCGATATCGCCGGGCTTGAGCTGCGAGGCGGCGGTGTTGCCGCGGTCGGGATTGCCGACGGCGCCGCGGATGCCGAAGCCGCGCTCGGTGAAGTTGAGGCCGTTGCGGACGGAGCGGCCGATGCCGTCGTCTTCGCGCCACTTGATGAAGTCGGTGGCGACGCCGCCCTGCATGATGAAGTCCTCGACGAGGTGGCCGACCTCGTTGTCGACGAACGCGGTGACGACGGCGGTCTTGTAACCGAAGCACTTCTTGAGGCCGCGGGACGTGTTGTATTCGCCGCCGCCCTCCCAGACTTTGAATTCGCGCGCGGTGCGAATCCGGCCCTCACCGGGATCGAGGCGAAGCATGACTTCGCCGAGGGAGATTTGATCAAAGGCGACCGATTTGGCGGGTTTGATTTGGAGGCTCATAGGTGGAGGTTTTCGTGGTGCGAAAACCTAAGTTTTTGGGATTTTCGTGCGGAATGAAAAGCTCAGAATCCGGGTATGAGTTGCGCACCAATCCTGATTAGAATCGTCGCGGACGACCGGGAGCGAGCGGGAGGAGTGATCGAGGTGCTTCGCAGCAGGGAGGATGTGGCGCTGACGGTGCAACGGCTGGAGGTGGGGGACTTTCGGGTGGAGGAAAATTTCGTCGCGGAGCGGAAGACGCTGGAAGATTTTGCTGCGTCGGTGATCGACGGACGTTGGTTTCGGCAGGTGGCGGCGATGGCGGCGGGAGCGAGACGGGGTCTGGTGATTTTAGAGGGTGAGGCGACCACGGCGGGCAGCCTCGGTGTGTCGCGTGAGGCGCTACAGGGAGCCCAGATCACCGCGAGTGTCTTCTATGGCCTGGCTGATCCTGCGAACTCACGATGCCAAGGAGACTGCGCGACTGCTCGTGTATCGGGCCAGCAGGCGCAGCAATCCGCACGAGGGGCGCTCCTGCGACCGGGCTACCGTCCGAAAGGCAAACGCGCCCGCCAGTTGTATGTGCTGCAAGGACTGCCTGGCATCGGCCCCGCCCGGGCGGAGCGACTCCTCCAACACTTCGGATCGGTGGAGGGCGTGGCCAAAGCCTCCGCCGACGAGTTGGCCGTGATCGACGGCATCGGTGACCGCACGGCGGCGAAACTTCGGTGGATCATGGAGGAGCCACCTGGCCGCTACGAAACTTAGGTTTTCGCCGGAGGCGAAAACCTCAGAGATCAAATGTCGCCGTCAGGATGAACTGGCGCGGGTCGATGATGCGGTAGAGGTAGGGGCTGCCGTCGGGATTGACGGCCACGGCTTGGAGTCGGCCGGCTTCGAAGGCGTTGCGCACGTTGAGTTGGAGACGCGTGCGAATCTTGTCGTTGAGGAAGCGGAAGCGGTAGCCGGCGGTGAGATCGATGTAGTAGCGGGATTTGTCCCAGATGCGGCGGTTGGGGTCGAGTTCGCGCACGATGCCATCGGCGTCGGGTTTGGCGCCGAAGAAACCGATCGAGGCCTTGTCCTCCCAGCGGAAGGCGCCGCCGAGGTCGGCGTTCTTCAGCCAGCGCTGCTGGGTGATGCCGGCGAGGCGGAAGTTGGTCGTGGCGTTCACCCGCCATTCGCGCACCTGGCTGCGGGCCTTGCCCTGGAGGGCGACGGCGAGCTTGGTCGGGGCGATCAGGTTCTGGTTATACCACTGCTCGGGAGTGAGATTGCCGACGCGGTAGGTGCCGTTCCAATAGGCCGAGTTGTCGAAGGGACTCTTGGCGCTGGTCCACGTGGAAATGCGGTTGGCGATGTATTCCTGAAGCTTGGGCGAGACGGTGGCGTTGAACGCGCGGGACTGGGTGATGGTGCTCTTGAGGGTCCAGTAATTCGTCGGGTTGTAGACGATTTCGATTTCCTTGCCGCGGGAGAGGGCGTCGGAGCCGTCGCCGTGGGTTTTGTTGCGGTGGCTGTCGATGTAGTCGGGATCGACGCCCATGAGCTTCTGGGTCTCGGTGGCGATCTGGGCGGCGGTCCAGGTGGGGTTTTTCTTCGTGAGTTCGGTGGTGAAAAACGACTCGAGGTCGGGGTCGCCGCCGGAGCCGTTGCCATCGGCGTCGAGGCGGATGGCGCGCTGGACGATGGTGTTGATGGAGCTGTCGCCGCGACCGCGGTCGTTGGTCTCGTATTGCTTGGCGGTGATGTTGAGGCGCGGGCGGCCGGTCTGGTCGGGGAAGAGGAGGAGGGCGAAGCCGTAGTCCTTGGTCTCGCCCTGCGGGTCGGGCAGCGGCTGGCCGTAGATGTCGTAGGCGAGCGAGCCGGGGCTGAAGGAGTCGGACTGGCTGTAGGCGAGGTGGAGCCAGTTGAAGGGCTTCACGACGACGCCGTAGTTCTTGGTTTTGCCGTGGCCGCCGACCCAATCATATTGGCCGAAGCTATACATCGGCGTCGTGTCGTAGTAGCCGTTGGTGGCGGCGGTGGGATTGAGGGCGCTGTTGCCGTCGCGGGTGCGGTTGAAATCGCGGCGCAGGCCGATGGTGCCGACGAGGCGGTTGTCGAGGAAGAATCCCTGCCAGGTGCCGCCGTGCGTGGAGAGGAGGCGGCGGTTGAGGCGGTTGGCGTAGTAGTATTCGCTGAACTCGGTGGGCTCGTCGATCCAGCGGCCGGCGGCGCCGTTGAAGTAGCGGAGCGTAACATTGGTGGGAGGCGAGAGGCGCGACGGGGCGTAGTCGACATTGGCGCCGGTGGAGTCGCCGACGTAGTAGCGTGGGTAGGCGCGGTAGCTGGCGCCATTGCGGCTGGTAACGGTGCCCATCCAAGCCTCGGTGGAGGCCATGGTGTCCTTGTAGCCGAGGGAGCCGCCGTAGATGTTGCGATACTCGCCGTAGCCGGCGAAGCGGTGGAGGCCGAACCAATGCAGGAAATTTTTCTCGCGGGAGAGGTTGAGTTCGTAGCTGAGGGTGCCGCGGTAGTTTTCGTTGTTGTTGCGCGATTTTCTGAACGCGGGTTCGGAGCCGCCGACGTAGGGGCGCAGGAAGTAGGGGTTGGCGGTGCCGTCGAGGAGCTTCTCGTTGATGTCGATGAAGACCTGCATGCGACCACCGTCGGAGTAGCCGAGGAAGGCGCGGCTGCTGGTCTGCGTGCGCTCGTAGAGCCAGCTGGCCTGGAGGGCGAGGAAGTGGCGCTCGGTGCGGACGAAGATCTGCTCGAGATCGAGAGAGGAGGTCTCGCCCTTGACGCGCGAGTAGTTCGGGGCGGCCATGTTGACCTCGGTCCAATCGTAGAGGGCGCGGTTGTTGATGCCGGTGGGGAGGTAGAGCGGGTAGGTGGCGCTGAAGCGCGTGTAGAAATTCGTGTTCTGGAGCAGGCGGCCGGTGCCGTTGATGTTCTGCGGGCCGGTGGCGTTGGCCGTGGTGTCCGGCAGGCGGTTGATCGTGTAGAGCTGGATCTGGCCGCCATCGATATACCAGCTGGGGCGGCCGGTGAAGCCGGTATCGGTCGCGGCGATGGCGAAGGGCAGGAGGGTGGCTTCGTTGGCGGTGGTGACGTTGGCGATCGGGGCGCGGCCGTCGCGGAAATTGACCGTCTGCGTAGTCGGATCCCACGTGGGGCGGCCGGCGGCGACCCAGTCGGTGGTCATGTCGCGCGGCGTGGAGGAGTTCGGCCGGCTGTTGAAATTGCGGTAGGATTCGAAGCGGGCGTTGAGCGTGGTGTGCTTGAATGGGCGCAACGCGAGCGAGGTTTGCAGGCGGCGGGTGACGTCGGCCGACGGCTGGCGCTCGAAGCCCTTGTCCTCGTAGAGGCCGAGGACGCGCACGGCGGCGACGTCCTTCGAGAGCGGGCGGTTGACATCGAAGCTGCCGCGGTAGCCGCCGTAGCTGTCGACGCGGGCGGTGAACGTATTGATCTCGCGGGTGAGGTTGCCCTTGGAGCCGATGACGTTGATGCCGCCGCCGGAGTTGCCGAGGCCGAACACGCTGGAGTTGGGGCCGCGGGAGATTTCGGCGCTGTCGATGTTGTAGGTGTCGAAGGGGAGGGTGGTGGCGAAGCCGTTGGTGGCGACGTTGGCGGCGCTGAGGCCGCGCACGCGGGTGGCGCCCTGGGGATTGGCGGAGATGTCGTCGCTGATGTTGCCGCGATCGACGGTGAACGAGGTGAACTGGTAGATGCCCTCGGTGTTCGACTCGTAGAGGAAGATGTCGTTGATGTCGGTCGCGGCGGTGTCGAGGAGTTGCTGTTTGGTGACGACGGAGATGGAGGCGGCGAGATCCTCGAGTTTGGAGTTGAGGCGCGTGCCGGACATCGTGGAGGTGGCGAGATAGCCGCGGTCGGCGGCGCTGTTCACCTGGAAGGGCGAGAGCTGCACGATATCGTCGCCTTCGGACGAACTGCTGGCGCCCGAGGTGGAGGCGACGGCTCCCGCGGGAGTCGCGGGCGTGGCCGAACCGGGAGCGGCGCGGGACGGCGCAGGGGACTGCTGGGCGAAGCCGAGCGTCGCGAACCAGAGGGCGGAGCCGAGGGTGAGCGCGCGGCGGGCGGCGATCAGGGCGGTCGGGGTTTGGACTTTCATGGTGTTGGTCGTCGTGAGGCGGAGGGCACGGCGGGGTGCGCAGTCTCCGAAAAATGAAACCTTAGCAGGCTGCCACGACCACGGGCGACTGCCGGCAATTCGTCCAGTCCGGCGGCGGGCTCATCGTTGAGCACGACGGACCGGGGTGTTTCGCGATGGGCGAAAAAAAGTCCGCGGCGGAAGCCGCGGACTTTGCGTTGAAGGATTTGAGGGGCGATTACTCGGCGACCTTGAAGTCGGCGAGGTTCCACTTGGGCTTGCGGGCTTCGGTGGCGAGTTCGTTGAAGGCGTTGATTTCGGCTTCGCTGAAGAGCAGGCCGCCGTTCTTGGCGCAGCGTGCGGCGGCTTGCGCCTCGATCTGGCCGGGGAGCATGCAGCCCTCGTTGCCGTGGCCGAGGATGTCGGCGATGACGGCTTTGACGTTTTCGGACTGGTTGCGGCCCTTCGCGAACGCGCCGGCGCTCATGGCTTCGGGTTTCCAGACTTGGAAGAAGAAGCAGCACGTGCCCTTTTCGCCCTCGGGGACCTGACTCCACCGGTTGCGGATGGTCGGGAGCGAGCCGCCGATGAAGCCACCGATGATCTCGTTCATCAGCGCGAGGCCGTAGCCCTTGTGCTGGCCGAACGGCACGAGGTATTTCGCCTTGGCGGGGTCGGTCGTGGGCGCGCCAGTCTCGTCGACGGCAGCGCCGGGGGGCAGTTGCTTGCCCTCGCGGAGGAGCTGTTGCACGCGGCCCATCGCGACGACGGACGTGGCCCAGTCGATCACGATCGGGTAACCGATGGCGCTGGTCGTGGGGAAACCCCACGAGTGCGGGTTGGTGCCGAGCGTGGGGAATTTGCCGCCGAAGGGGACGACCTCGGCGAGTGCGGCGGTGCAGTTGGTGTAGGCGATGTAGCCGCGTTTCGCGGCGTCCATCACGTAACCGCCGCCCCAGAGGTAGTGGAAGGCGTTGTCGACGGAGACCATGCCGACGCCGTATTTGTCGGCGAGCTTGATGGCCTGCTCGACGGCGGCGTAGCCGGTGGCCTGGCCGAGCTTGCGGTTGGCGTTCCAGATCGCGGAGCCACGGTAGGGTGTCTTGATCTTCTCGATCCTGGCCTTCGGCACGCAGCCGCCGGCGGCGGAACCGAAGAGGTGGTCGAGGTGGAGGGCCTTGAGAGCGTTGTGCGTGCGGATGCCGTGGCGGGTGGCCTCGGCGCAGAAACGCGCGCCGGCCTCGGACTCCTGGGTGGAATAGCCGCGCTTCTTATAGGCGGCGGTGACGAGGGCGTTGTGCTGCGCCTCGGGGACGACGTAGAAGGTTTCGGACATGGTAAGAGGAATGGATATTATCGTTCTCGTAATCGTTCTCTTTCTCGTTCTCTCAATTTTGAGCGCTCGGGAAAAAATACGAGAGAACGAGAACGATTAAGAGAACGAGAACGATTGGATCGGGGACTAAACGACTTTCTTGACCGGCACTTCCGGATTGATCTGGGCGAGCGGTTTTTCGCCGCGCATGGCGAGGATGAGGTTCTTGACGGCGGCCATGGCCTGGCGCTGGACGCTCTCGTGGGTGCGCGAGCCGATGTGCGGCGTGCACACGACGTTCGGAAGCTTGAGGAGCGGGTGATCCGGCGCGGGCGGTTCCTGGTCGAGCACGTCGGTGCCGTAGCCGCCGACCTGACCGGACTTGAGGGCGGCCACCATGTCGGCCGTGTGCACGATCTCGCCGCGAGCGCAGTTGATGATGAGCACGCCTTTTTTCATCTTCGGGAAGCTCTTCGCGCCGATCATGTCGCGCGTCTCCGGTGTGAGGTTCGTGTGGAGCGAGATGTAGTCGGAGGCGGCGTAGATCTCGTCGAGGTTGGCGGCGCGCTTGACGTTGTGGGTGGCGGCAAACTTCTCATCCCAATAGATGTCGTGCGCGATCACATGCATACCGAAGGCGCGGGCGCGGATGGCGACTTCCTTGCCGATGCGGCCGAGGCCGATGATGCCGATCGTTTTTTCGAGGAGCTCGTGACCGGTCTTGCGTTTCCAGCCGTTGGCGCGGGTGGAGTCGGTGTGGAAGAGGAAGTTCTTTTCGAGGGCGAGCAGGAGGAGGAAGCAGTGCTCGGCGACGGTGGTGTGATTGACGCCCGGCGTGAAGAGCAGCGGGAGGCCGAATTCGGTGCAGGACTTCACGTCGATCTTGTCGACGCCGATGCCGTATTTGGAGAGCACCTTGAGCTTCGGGCGCGCCTTCTCCAGCACCTGGCGCGTGATCATGTCGTCGCCGCAGATGTAACCGTCGATGTCGCCGACGAGGGCGAGGGTGTCGGCCTCGTTGAGCGGGCCGCGGGCGGTGATGAGGTCCCAGCCGGTTTCGGCGAGGACTTTGTGGTGCTCGCCCGGGGTGTCCTGGAACGAGGTGGTGGTGAGGAGGATTTTCGTCATGGCGCGAAAAAGGGAGCGGTTTTTCTCGCACACGTGTCCCCGGAAGGAAAGCGAAAGATTGCGGATGACAGGGGACGGGTGGATGGATTCGCTCGGACCATGCAAGCGAGGGCGCGACGCGATTCGATCTGGGCGGCAGTGCTGCTGGCGGGGGTGGCGCTTCCGGTGACGGCGGCGATCAAGGTCGGGGCGTGGACGCCGGTCTATCATGGGATCGATCTGGCCCGGGGCGAGGCGGATGCGGCCGAGGCGCGGTTGCAGCAAGTCTGGGCGGTGCGCATCGATCTACGCGATCCCGAGGTGGTGATGTTGGCGACTCCGGGAAATGGCGACGCGCCGTTGGAGACCACCAGCGAGACCACGGTCGAGTTTGTGCAGCGGCACGGGGTGCAGGTGGCAGTCAATGCGAGTTTTTTTGAGCCCTGCTGCACGCCGGGGGACAAGGATCTGGTCGGGCTGGCCATGTCGCGGGGCGAGATCGTTTCTCCGCCGGTTCGTGCCGGTCCCGGGGATTGCGTGCTGGCGATAACGAGGGACAACCGCGCGGTCATCACCAAGAGCGATGAACGCTTTCGCGAGCGGGACTACTGGACCGCCGTGGCGGGTTCGGGAATCATCCTGGCGGCCGGAGTCAAACCGGCGGCGGTGACGGACCCCAAGAACACCGCGGCGCACCCCCGCACGGCCGCGGGTCTCTCCGCCGACGGGAGGTTTTTGTTTTTCGTGGTGATCGATGGCCGTCAGCCAGGCTACAGCATGGGTGCCACCGTGGAAGAGCTGGCGGACTGGTTGCTGCGTTTCGGTGGCCACGACGGATTGAATCTTGATGGTGGCGCATCGACGACCCTGGTGCGGGCGGTCGGCGGCAAGCCGCAGATCTTGAACCGGCCGAGCGGAGTGGGGCGGACGGCAGGCGAGGGTGGCGAAAGTTCCGTGGCGGTGCGCGGGCTGCGTTCCGTCGGCAACAATCTGGGCGTTTTTGCGAAATCGCTGCCGGGCGCGCCCGCCGGAAAGTAGGAGCCTGCTTGCAGGCGATTGGAGAACCCCTTCACATCCGAATCGCCTGCAAGCAGGCTCCTACATGATGAAGTTTGCCGCCGCTACCGCCCAACTGAAACGCAAGCTCGGCGCCCGCATCGTCCGCACCGATGGGGCGGCGCGGCGCGAGGCGTCGTTCGATAGCAGCAAGATTCTGTTCGACGCCGCCGCGGTGATCCGACCCCGCCGGGAAGCGGACATCGGCGTCGTGCTCGCGCTGGCGAACCGGCACAGCGTGCCGGTGACGACGCGCGGTCGCGGCACCACGCTCACCGGCGCGGCGGCGCCCGTGCGCGGTGGCTGGGTGCTCGACATGCTCGGGCTGAACAAAATCGAAATCGATGGCGAGGCGGGCATGGCGCACGTGCAGGCGGGCGCGCGGGTGGCGGAAATCCAGCGGGCGGCGGAGGCGCAGGGCTGGTTTTATCCGCCGGACCCGTCGTCGAAGGAACACTGCACCATCGGTGGGAACATCGCGTGCAACGCGGATGGCATGCACGGCGGCAAATACGGCGTGACGCGCGACTTCGTGGTGGCGCTGCGCGGATTCCTGCCGACGGGCGAAGCGGTGGAGTGGGGCACGGCGACGAAGAAGTTTTCGGCGGGTTTCAACCTGCGCGACCTCTGGATCGGCAGCGAGGGGATGCTCGGCGTCGTGACCGGCGCCGTGTTGAAGCTGATCCCGCAGCCGGCGGAGCGGTTCACGCTGCTGACGTCGTTTCGCGACGAGAGCGCGGCGCTGCGGGCGGCGCTGACGCTGTTCCGGGCGCGCGTGCAGCCGGCGATCTGCGAGTTCCTCGATCGCGAGAGCGTGCTGTGCGCGGAGCGGGCGATGCAGACGACGATCTTTCCCGGGCAGGCGGGACGACCGGTGATTTTGCTCGAGCTGGCGGGCTCCAAACTCGAGGTGCGCGAGCAGCGGGCGCAACTGCTCGCGTGGGCGAAGGAGAATGCGGCGGGCCACCGCATCGCGCGCTCGCGCGACGAGGCGGAGCAGCTCTGGGCGGTGCGGCGCAAGTGCTCGGGCGCGATGTTCGAACTCGGCGACGCGAAGCTAAACGAAGACGTGGTGCTGCCGATGCGCAGCTATGTGAAGTTCGCGCAGTTCCTCGGGCGGCTGAAACGCGAGTCGGGGTTGCATGTGCCGACGTTCGGCCACCTCGCGGACGGCAATCTCCACGTGAACATCATGTATCACCGCGCCGATCCGAAGGAGACGCGGGCGGCGGAGAAAGCGGTCGACTTGCTCATGCGCACGGTCGTGTCGCTCGGCGGCGCGATTTCCGGCGAGCACGGCATCGGGCTGGCGAAGACGCCGTTTCTGCGCATCCAGCATTCGCCGGCGCAAGTGCGCGCCATGCGTGCGGTGAAGGACGCGCTCGATCCGCGCGGCGTGCTGAATCCCGGAAAGATGTTTGAAGTGTTTCACGTCTGGAAACACCCGCGCCTCGACGTGCACCTGCCGTGGGATCACAAGTGAGGTCGGTGGGCCGCGGCTGAGGTGAGGAAGCGGCGCATCGGAGCGCTGCTGACAGCCAAGAGAGTGTTTTCAAAATCATGAAGTCGCGCGAAAAAAACTGTGGGAGGGGCTTACTGAGTCTCGCGAAATAGAGTGACAAAAGTTCAGCGGTTTCGGGGAGCGCACCCGTCTCGGGTGCTCGTGTCGGCGTCTCGCCGACATCTCCGAAGTCCTCGGCGAGACGCCGAGGACAGCCCGCGGGACGCGGGCGCTCCCCGAACCACCGCGTGTCACTCAATTATGCGAGCCTCAGTAATGCCCCGACGTCCGGTGCATAACCGCAGCCCGTCGGGGCATAAAGCCCCTCCCACAAGGTTTGAAAACACTCCCGCGTTGCCTTGACCGCTCCATCGGCGGGCCGATGTCTGGGCCTGGCATCGTGCGAGCCGGACAAGGGCGGCCGGTCGTTGTCCGTGCGCCGCGACTCGACACGCCCGCGTCGCGCTGCGACAACCGAAACGATGCCACGCCCCGCACCACCGCCGTTGCCGGATTTCTCGCCGGAACGTTTTGCCGACCGGTTGGCGGAGGCGGTGGAGATCAGCACGCGGCCGGAGAAGTTCGACGAGTTTCCGCGGTGGACGCAGAAGGTGATGCTGATCCTGCGCGATCAGCTCGTGCCGCCGGAATACGTTGCGATGCTCTCCGCCGACCGCGCGATTTTTTGCGAAGGCGTGTGCGTGGCGTGGGTCGCGCACGCGCGCGACATCATCCAGCAGCCGGAGACGAGAGAAGGGAAGTTCGCGACGAAGGTCGCGCAGCGGCTGACCGATAGTGCGGCGGCGCCCCGCGACGTCTATGCGCAGGTGGGCACGGGCGCGATCGCGGCCTCGGAGGAGTTTCGCGCCCACGTGATGGGCCGGCTGTTTGCGACCAATGCCGGGGAGCGACGGGCGTTCACCGAGGGGCTGGCCGCGGGCAACCGCGTGCGCGAGCTCTTCGACCGGCAGGCGGCGCGCAACACGACCGATGCGACGGGCATCTATCTGCTCCTGTGGCTCTACTGGCCCGAGATCAACGCGCTCCGCAGCGTCGGCGAGGCGGCGCATTTGTTGGAGCGGCTGTTCGGGGCGAACCGCAATCTCGCGGGCCGCCACTGGGAGGAACGGTTCCGGAAACTCGCCAATCGCATCGGACTCAGTTTCCGGGCGAAACAGAAGCGGCGGCGGATCGGTCGGTAGCTCCGAGCGCCGCCGAGTGGGGAGCGAGCGGACCATCCACTCGCTGGCGCTCACGGCAACGGACAGACAATCGGCCCGCCTGTCCGGGAGGCGGAGGTGTCCGTTAGCAGGAGCAGCTTTTCGTGCGACACTGCGTCGCCATGAAACAACCTGCGACCGGAACCGGCCCCTTCACGCCAACCTTCGTCCCACGCGTGCGACGACTTTTCCGGTGTCGTTCTCCGCCTGCCGCCGCCGCGCGGGAGCGCGGCCTGAGCGAAAATGTGCCGTGGAACTCACGGCCATCCGTAGCGGCGCAATGCACTGGTGGAGCACGTTGCCCCCAACGCGCTGGTTTGGATGCGGAGGCGGGGTTACTCCGCGACTCGTCGGGGCGTAAAGCCCCTCCCATAAAAGCGCGTTGAGGGCAACGCGCTCCACCTCGACTCGGCCATCGGGTCTATGGCGCGGCGAGTTGCAGTTCGCGCCAGGCGTCGCCGAGTTGCTCGATGGCTTCACCGAAGCGGCGCTGGCGTTCGCTCTCACCCGCGGCGCTGGTGGCGGACTTGGCGCGGTTGATCAGGCGAGCTTCGGCGCGGGCGCGGAGGGCGTCGGTGGCGGCGGAGGCGGTGACGGTTTCCGCGGTGTTGAGGAGTCCGCCAATGGCGCGGTCAACGGAGGGGGCGAGCGCGGGATGGTTTTGCGCGAGCTCGGTGAGCTGGTCAGCCGACTCGGAGAGCAGTTCGAAAAGGACGAGGCCCGCCGGCGAGGCGAGGCGGTGGCGGCCGTTCCAGAGTTTGCGGTTGAGCGCATCGCTGACGAGGGCGCCAGCATCGCGGATCGCCACCTCGGCTTTCGGGTCGGCGGAGTGGAGCTGGCGCAGCAGCACCGCTGTGGCCGCGAGGGTGCCGTAAGCCGAGCTGGTGAAGCGCACCGCGGGCACCCGATTCACCGCGGCGACGCCGAGATGGTCGTAGGGGCCGGGCGTGCCGAGCGGCGCGGAGCCGAAGTGCTGCGTGCTGAAGCTGACGCGGTAGACGATTTCGTCGGGGAGGACGGTGGTGGCGCCGGTGAGGTCGAAGGTGATGCTGAACGCGAGGCCGGCGTGGAGCTGGCCGTCGGCGGCGCGCCAGAGGCGGGAACCGGCCTCGGGTTCGGGTTGCCACGGGATCAGGAAGGGTTGCGTGGACATCGTGAGGAGCTGGCCGGGCTGCGGCGTGCCGCTGGTGCGATCCACGGAGAAGATCTTCAACGTGAGCGGGTGAAGGAAACCGCCCGCCGCGCTGCCCGCGTAGTCGGAGCGCAGCGCACTGGTGCTGAGGGTGACCGTCACGCGATCGATGCCGTGGCTCTTGCCGCCGAGTCGCACGAGATCGCCGACTTCGGACACGCGGTCGGCTTCAAAGCGGACGGCGGTGATCCCGGGCGGTAGCGGATCGGGCGTCGTATCGAATTGGGCGGTATCGGGATCGTGTGCGGCTGCGTCGACGACAGGTGGGGCCGCGCCCGCCCAACCGGCGCCCGCCAGCACCAAGGCGATCGCGCCGCGGAGTCGCGGGCAACGAAGCGGCGCAGCAACCGGAGTAATCGTGGGCATGGGTCGTGGCGTTGGCCTCGGGGAGAGGCGGAGGGGCGTGCTGGCTAGACGCACGAGCCGGCGGGACGATAGCCGCTTTTTTCGGCGTTCAGCGGAGCGCGGCCGCGGCGGCTTGCTGGAAGGCGAGGCGCACCGGGCTGGCGTCGCTGTTCGGGAAATTCGAGCGCTGCACCATCAGCACATACGCGACGCCCTTCACCGGATCGATCCACGCCTGCGTGCCCCACGCGCCGCCGTGGCCGTAGGTGCCGGGTGAGAGCATGGCGGCGAGGCCCTCGTGCGGGGTCTTGAGAATGCACGTGCCGATGCCCCAGCCGTAGTTGGCACCGCGCTGGCCGTAGGTGTCGTTTTGGAAGAACCCCGTCGGCAGGTCGCCGGTTTGCGGGGTGGTGAGGAACTTCATCGCGGCGGGGCTGAGGTAGCGGCGGCCGTTGAGCGTGCCGCCGTTGAGCAGCATCTGGCAGAAGCGCGCGTAGTCCTTCGCGCTCGCGTAGAGGCCGGCATTGCCGGTGGGCGGACGCTCGCCGGGCGCGGGCGGCGACACACGGCCGGGCTCCAGCGCGCCGGTCTCCTTGTTTTTCGCATAAGGTGTGGCGATGCGGGCCGACTGATCGGCGTTGGGCGTGTGCGTGATGTCCTTCAGTCCGAGCGGAGTAAAGAGTCGCTTCGCGAGAAATTCGGGAAACGTCATGCCGCTCGCCACCTCGACGAGGCGGGCGCCGCAGTTGATGCCGGACTGGGTGTATTTCCATTTCGCGCCGGGCTCATATTGCATCGGCGCGGCGAGCCAGAGCGGAACGAGGTCGGCGAGTGTCCTGGCGCGCTGTGCGTTCGGCCCGCCGGCTTCGCCGAGACCGGAGGTGTGCGTCATGATCTGGGCGATGGTGAGGTTGGCGGGTTTGCCGGAGGGCGTTTTCAGGTTGGCGAATTCGGGGATGAACCTGGTGACCGGGTCGTTGACGCTGAGCTTGCCGTCGTCTTGCAACATGAGGAGCGCGACGGCGGTGACGGGCTTCGTCATCGACATGATGTTGAAGAGCGTATCGGGCGTCATCGCGCGGTTGGTCGCGACATCGGCGAGGCCGGTGCTTTCGAGGTGCAGGAGCTTGTCCTTCGCGACGACGATGGTGACGGCGCCGGTGATTTCCTTTTTCGCGATCATGTCCTGCATCGCGGCGCCGACGCCGGGGAGCCGGGGGATTTCCTCGGCGGTGAGATTCGTGGCGAGGAAGGCGACGCTGGCGAGAAGGCAACCAATGGATTTCGTTTGCATGGTGGGGAGTAAAGGGCGGCACACCACGTAGCCGGAGAGGGCCGGTCGGTAAAGGGCGATGTGCGGCGGGTCTGGGGTGGGGTGCAACTCAAAGTGAGATCAGTTTTCGGAGGCCTCGGCTGTAGCGGCGGTCTATGACCGCCGGCGTTGCGCCAAGGGTATTCGTTCGGCGGTCATAGACCGCCGCTACAAATCGCTGACCTCAGTTTGAGTCACACCCTGTGGGGTGCATCTCACTTTGCTGCAACCGACGGGGCGGGACGCCTCGTCCACTCGCCAGAGGCGAGCAAGCGTGGCTGAGGCGTCCCGCCTCAGTCAGAAAACCGAGATGCGCCCCGCGATGTGCGCGGGCCGGTTCGCTTCTTGATCTTCGGGATGGGGGCGGCAGCGTGGCGTTTTCGCCCCTGCATGAGCACGACCGCTGCGAACGCCACCCCTCCGGCGCCCATTCCGCGCCAGATCCCTTACATCATCGGCAACGAAGGTTGCGAGCGCTTCAGTTTCTACGGGATGCGAAACATCCTGACGGTGTTCCTCGTGACGTCGCTGCTGGCGTATCTGCCGCAGGCGGAGCGCGGGGCGGCGGCGAAGGACGTGTTTCACACCTTTGTGATCGGCGTGTATTTCTTTCCGCTGCTCGGCGGCTGGCTGGCGGATCGCTTCTGGGGCAAATACAACACGATCTTCTGGCTGAGCCTCGTCTACTGCGTGGGGCAGGGCTGCCTCGCGCTGTTCGTGGACAGCAAGGCCGGGTTCTACACCGGCCTGTTTCTGATCGCGCTCGGGTCGGGCGGCATCAAACCGTGTGTGTCGGCGTTCGTGGGCGATCAGTTCGACCAGACCAACAAGGATCGGGCGAAGGTGGTCTTCGATGCGTTTTACTGGATCATCAACTTCGGGTCGTTTTTCGCATCGCTGCTCATGCCGATTTTCCTGAAGCAGCTCGGGCCGGCGATCGCGTTCGGCGTTCCCGGCGCGCTGATGTTCATCTCGACGGTGATTCTGTGGGCCGGGCGGAGGAAATACGTGATGGTGCCGCCGACGCCGCCCGATCCGCATTCGTTTCTGCGCGTGTCGTGGACAGCCCTGAAGTCCGGGCTTGCGGGGCAGGTGCTCGCCGGTCTGGGCGGGGCGCTGGCCGTGGCGTCGTTCGGGTTTTTTGCGCTGAAGATCTGGCCGCCCTACGGGTTCGTGATCGCGGCGTGCGTCGCGCTGGTGGCGGTCATCGCGTTTGGCGGCATCGGGGTGGCGCTGCAGCTCGAGGGCGCGCGCGGCGCGCATCCCGACGAGGCGGTGGAGGGCGTGCGGGGCGTGTTGCGCGTGCTGGTGTTGTTCGCGCTGGTGACGCCGTTCTGGTCGCTCTTCGATCAAAAGGCGTCGACGTGGGTGCTGCAGGCGGACGCGATGACGAAGCCGGGCTGGTTCCAGTCGTCGCAGATGCAGGCGCTCAACCCGCTGCTCGTGATGCTGCTCATCCCGTGCAACAATCTGCTGATCTACCCGGCGCTGCGGCGATTCGGCTGGGAGCCGACGGCGCTGCGGCGGATCACGGCGGGGCTCGTCTTTGCCGCGGCCTCGTGGGTGGTGGTGGGCACGATGCAGGTGGTGCTGGATGGCGGACACGTTTACTCGATCGTGTGGCAGGTGCTGCCGTATGCGCTGCTGACGATGGGTGAGGTGTTGGTTTCGGCGACCGGGCTCGAGTTTGCCTACAGTCAGGCGCCGCAGTCGATGAAGGGGGCGCTCATGAGCTTCTGGCTGCTCTCGGTCACCGTGGGAAATCTGTGGGTGCTCGTCGTGAATGCCGCGGTGAAAAACAACGCCGTGACCGACGCGATCAAGGCCACGGGCTTCGGCGTGACGGCCTTCCAGATGTATTTCTTTGCGGCGTTCGCGTTGGTGGCGGCGGTGATCTTCGGCGGGTATGCGCGCCGCTATCGGATGGTGGATCACTACCGGAAGGCGTGACGGGCCGCGGGCTTTGACCTTGCGCGGCGGGCGCAGGCGCGGCATCGCAGGGCGCCATGAATCGACACATTCGTTGGGCGGCCGCCGCGCGGTGGGCGATGGTGATCCTTGGTTGCGTGGCCGGCGTGCGGGCGGCCGAGAGCGATCTCGCCGTGCTCAAGTCGCAGATCGCGAAGCAGCACGACGTGGCGGTGAAACGGCTCCAGGACTGGATCCGCCAGCCGGCGATCGCCGCGGAGAATCGCGGTTTTCCCGAGGGCGCGGACTACATGGCGAAGCTGCTCCGGGAGGTCGGGTTTCAGCGCGCCGAGGTGGTGCCGACCAAGGGCAAGCCCGGGGTGTTTGCGACACTCGATGCGGGCGCGGCGAAGTGGGTGGGCGTCTACTTCATGTATGACGTGAAGCAGTTTGACCCGAAGGAGTGGTCGTCCCCGCCGCTCGATGCGGCCCTCGTGGATCGCCCGGGCCTCGGCAAGGTGATTGTCGGACGCGGGGCGGTGAATCAAAAGGGGCCGCAGTCGGCCCTCCTCGCCGCGATCGATGCGTTTCGCGCCGCCGGGAAAAAGCTGCCCGTCAATCTCGTGGTCGTCGCCGAAGGCGAGGAGGAAATCGGTTCGCCGAACATCTCGGACCTCGCGTTGCGGCCCGACGTGAAGGCGGCGTTGGCGAAGACAGTGGGTGTGTTCATGCCGTCAGCCTCGCAGGACCTGGAAGGCAACGTGACCGTGAGCCTCGGTGCCAAGGGCGTGATCGAGTGCGAGTTGACCGCGAGCGGGCTCGCGTGGGGCCGCGGGCCGACGACGGATGTGCACTCGTCACTCAAGGCGATGGTCGACAGTCCCGCGTGGCGGCTCGTCGCGGCGCTCAACACGCTGGTGTCGCCCGATGGCAACACGCCGATGATCGATGGCTTCGCGGCTAAAGCCCGGCCGCTCAGCGCCGACGAGAAGGCGATGATCGCCGCAGCGGCGAAGCGGCGCAACGAGGTCCAGATGAAGCGGCCGCTCGGCGTCAAAGTCTGGATCGACGATCTGCCGTTCCAGCAGGCATTGGAGCGACTGGAATCGCAGCCGACCGTCAACATCGAGGGACTCGTCGGCGGCTACACCGGTCCGGGCGGCAAGACGGTTCTTCCGCACAAGGCCGTCGCGAAACTCGATCTCCGGCTGGTGCCCGACATGACGGCGAAGGAGGCGCTGGCTGCGCTCAAGGCCCACCTCGCGAAACGCAGCTTTGGCGACATCGACGTGAACATGACCGGTGGCTATGATCCGACGCAGACGCCGGCGAGCGCGCCCCTCATCCAGGCGCAGATGACGGTGCTGAAGCGCGCGGGGGTCGACCCGATCTTGTGGCCGCGCAATGCCGGTTCGTATCCCGGCTACATCTTCACGCAGGCGCCGCTGGCGTTGCCGTCGGGGCACTTCGGGCTCGGCCATGGCGGCGGCGCGCACGCCCCGAACGAGTTTTATCTGATCGAGTCGACCAATCCGCGTCTGGCCGGCCTCGACGGTGCGGCGATGTCGTTCGTGGAGTATCTTTTCGAGCTGGCGAAGTAGGCTTCCGTTTTCCATCGCGGAACCGCGCGAAGGGCTGCCCCGGGACAACGCCCGGCGCGAAACCGGCCGCGCCATGCGCCACGATGGGGGCGCGCAGACAGAGTGGAGGCGCCGCGGCTGTCCGAGATGCGGCCATGGGCCCGCCGCGGTCCCGGATTCCACGTTTCAGCCGGCGCCCGGCGGTCCGTTGCTTCCCCATTTGACATGGCCGCGATGTGCTACATTTTGTCGCACATGAGGACGACAACGGTGCGCGAGCTGCGGAACAACTATTCCAAGGTGCTCAAGTGGGTGGCCAAAGGAGAAGAAGTCGACGTGACGCGCCGGGGAAGAATCGTGGCAAAGGTCGTGCCGCCGGCCCCGCCGAAGGCGTTGCAGGTTGATTGGTCGCAGAGTGCCGCGCTCGGCCGCCGAACCGGGTCCTCCGCCCTGACGGCGGACGAAAGCGCCGCGATCCTGACCGCCAGCCAAGGGCGCTGAAATGGCCACCACAGTCGCCGACACGAGCTTTCTCTTTTCGCTGTTTGGCAACGACGCTCACACGCCCGCGGCCAAAAACTGGGTGCTGCAGGCCCAGCTGCCGATCTCCGTGACGGCGCTTGGTCGTTACGAGCTGGGCAATGCGTTTCGTTTCGCCGCATTTCGCAAAGCCATATCCCAGGTGGACGCGCTCGCCTCCCTGGCCGCTTTCGAAGCCGATCTTAAGAGCGGCCATTTGCAGCAGGCTTCCGGCGATCTGAAGGCCATTGTATTCGAGGCTGCGCGGTTGTCCGAGCTTCATACCGTGAGCGGCGGACACCGCTCATTCGATATTCTGCACGTTGCCACCGCCCGGCTGCTGAAGGCGACGACCTTTCTTTCGTTCGACGCAAACCAACGGCGGCTCGCCACCACGCTGCGGCTGAACGTCGGCCCGTAGAACCACGGGGAGGCAAGGTGATCGTCTGCACCACGAAGTCCGAAGTGCATGGTTGGTATTTGGCGGATGCGACTGGCTCCGATTCGACCTGTCTTTGAAACCAGCTGGTGTCGAACCGGAGGTCATTTGATCGTTGATGATCTCCCGCAACATGACTCCGGCCGACGCGCTCGTTTTTCTCCGGCGTAAACACGATTTGATCGTCCGAAGCACCTGCGATCCCGATGAGCGGACACATTTGCGGAAATCCTGGGATCGAAGGTTTGCGGCGATCGAGCCCATGGTAAAATTGCCCGGGCTACAGAAGCTCGACCGAGCGCTGGAGAAGGCCGTGAAATCCCACGTGTTTGACTGGGACTGCGAACCGCTCCGAAAAAAGCTCGTGGAAGAATTTGGCCTTTCGCAGCTCACGGACGACGAGATTGAACTGGCCGCGGTGCCCCGGCCGACGCCGGACGAGGTGAGGCTGACGCCGTCGGGAAACCGCCGGCCGGAGATACGCCGGTTTCGCGATGTTCAGGGCGTCGAGCACAGCTGCATCGATGTTTCGGCGGCGACCGTTCGGGAATACGCGCAACTTTATTCCGACTATTCGGGAAAGCCGGTTCGATTGTCTTCGGCACTGGCAGAACGGCGTATTCCATCGGAGTTGCAGCCGCAAATGGGCGAGGCCGATGAGTCAGAAGTAATCGCGGCCCTGCGATGCTACCTCGAAAAAATCCTTGTGTTGGTGTTGAACGAAACAGCGGGAATCGTGCTGAAGGACACCTCCGTGCGGGCCGCGGCGCGCGCCGCGGCCAATCAGCCGATGCAGGCCACCCCGGTTCAAATCCAGCGTGCGGCGGCGGCGATGAATGTGGATCGATTTTGGCAGATGGTGGAGGCGGCGCGCCAAAAGAGCGGCGACGGGATGGCCGACCCGGACATTCTTCAAGCCGCGCTCGAGCGATGTGCCGTGGCGGAGATTCTCGGCTTTCAACTTCGTCTGGAGGAATGCCTCGCCGCCAGCTATCGATTGGATCTTTGGGCGGTGGCCTACTTGGTGAAAGGCGGTTGCTCGGACGACGGGTTCGAGTATTTTCGCGGATGGCTCATCGCCCAGGGACGAAGCTATTTCGAGGCGGCGCTGGCGGATCCCGAACGCGCCGCTGATCATGCGGACGGACCTGAGGCGGAATGCGAGGCGATCTTGGGCGTTGGTATGCGCGCTGTTGTTTGCCGAAGCAAAAAGCCGATGCCCTGCGGGCTGACTCCGCGCCCAGTGCGCGCCACCGGCAGCGACTGGAAGGAAGAGGATTTGCCCAGATTGTATCCGCGCTTGGCAGCGAGGTTCTGCTGGCGCGAGGGCTGAACCCGCCGTTTCCCCTGAAACGGGGAGCGTATCTTGCCTGGATTGGAGGCGCCCGTGCCGCTCGTAACGGTGATGAAGGCGACGGCGCGGAAACCGGTCGGCGTCGCGGCGCACCCGCGGCCCGCGGCGGCGGGCGACGCCCGTTGTCCCGAGGCGGGTCAATCCGAATTAACGGTGAGCAAACTTTCAGGTTTTTCCGTTGCGGGGTGAAGGGTGGAGCCTTCAATGCGGACTCTTTAACCCACTGCATGTATCTCAAGTCGCTCAGGCTACACGGCTTCAAGTCCTTCGCAGACAACACCACTCTCCGCTACGAACCGGGCGTCACGGCCATCGTCGGGCCGAACGGTTGCGGCAAGTCGAACATCGCCGATGCGATCCGCTGGGTGCTGGGTGAGCAGAGCGCGAAAGCCCTGCGCGGCGGCAAGATGCAGGACGTGATTTTCGAGGGCGCCGACACGCGCAAGCCGTCCCAAATCTGCGAAGTCGCGCTCAACCTGACCGACTGCGAGAAGGCGCTCGGCAGCGAGTTTCACGAGATCGAAATCATGCGGCGGGTGCACCGCGACGGACAGAGCGAGTATTTCTTCAATGGCCAGCTCTGCCGCCTGAAGGATATCCAAAAACTTTTCATGGACACCGGCATCGGCCGGACGAGCTATTCGATCATGGCGCAGGGCCAGATCGACCAGATCCTCTCGTCGAAGCCAGAGGAGCGGCGTGCGGTGTTCGAGGAGGCGGCGGGCATCACGCGCTACAAGTCGCAGCGCCGCGAAGCGATGAGCAAGCTCGCGCTCACCGACCAGAATCTCGCGCGCGTGGCGGACGTGATCGGCGAAGTGTCGCGGCAGATCGGGAGCCTGCGCCGGCAGGCATCCAAGGCGATGCGCTTCAAGCGGCTCAGCCACCGCCTGCGGCACCTCGCACTCGCGTGGAGCAGCCACCAGCACACCCAGATCACCGCGACGCTCGCGGAACTCGAAGGCAAAGTCACCGGATTGCGCGCCGAGGCCAACGCCCGTCGCGCCAGTCTCGAAGAGCAGCAGGCCTCGCTCGATGGGAAGAAGACGCACCGCTCCCGGCTCCACCAGCGCGTGCAGGACGCGCAGCAGGCGGTGTTTGATCTCCGCTCGCAGAAGGAGGGGGCGGAGAATGCCGCCAATCTCGCCACCATCAAGCGGAGCGGACTCGAGGACCGCCTTGGGTCGTCGCGCGACAATCTTGGCGAAATCGAGATGCAGCTCCGCGAGGTCAGTGCGCAGGTCGACACCGGCGCGCAGGACAAGCAACTCCAGCTCGGCCTGCTCGGCAGCAGCGACGCGGTCTTCCAGCAGCGCAACCGCGAGCTCGCCATCGCCGAGGGCGAGTTGAGCAAGCTGGAGCAGGAGTTGCAGCAGGCGAAGTTTCACCTCCTGCAGCTGGAGAGCGTCGTCGCGCGGCTGCGCACGGACTGCTCCGGCTACGAAGTCGATCAGAAGACGAGCGTGCACAGGCACGACGCCGTGGCGCAGGAACTCGAATCGGTGCGCGTGCAGTTTGGCTCCGCGCAACAGATGGTGGCCGAGGCGGACGCGCGGGTGGAGGCCGCGCTGGCGGACAAGTCGCGGGTGAATCAGGAGGCGGCCGCGGCCCAGCAGGCGATCACGGATTTGACGCGGGAGTTCCGCGACGCACAGCGCAAGCTCTCGGAAATCGACCGGGCGCTGGCGCAACGCACGGCGCGGCTGCGGTTGTTGCAGCAGTTGCAGGAAAAGTGGGAGGGTTTCGGCGAGGGCGCGAAGGCGGTGCTGCAAGGGCGGCTCGATACCGCGCTCGCCGGCACCAAGGTGTCGCCGATTACGCAGGGACTCGCGGTGAAGCCGGATTTCGGCAAGGCGGTCGAGGCGCTGCTCGGCAATGCCGCGGAGGCGATCAGCGTGAGCGATCTTGAAACCGCGAAACGGATCCTCACGCAGCTTGAAATCGAGCAGATCGGCTCGGCGGTGCTGAGAATTGCCGAATGCCGGATGGCGAATACCGGATCGGCGGAGCTGCCGGCGGGACTCGTCCCGGCGGTGCAGGCGCTCGGCGACATCGACCCGGCGCATCCGGCGCTCGGGGTGCTGGGCGAGTGCTACGTGGCCGACGACCTCGCGGCGTTTCTCGAATACTGGAAGGCCAACCCGGCGTTTTCGTTTCTGGCCGTGGCCACGCGCAAGGGCGACCTCGTCGATCGGCGCGGTTTCGTTTACGGCGGCTATCACAGCTCGAAGAAATCGGCGCACAGCATCGTGCAGCGCGAAATCGACCTGCGTGAGACCGCGCGCCTCCTCGCCGAGGAGCAAAAGGCCCATGATGAGCAGAAGGCGGCCATCGACGCGCTCAACCTGCGCCTCACCGAGGCGGAACAGACGCTCGAGCAGCGTCGCGCCGATGTCCTCACGGCCACGCAGACGCTGGCGGCGGTGCAGGCCGAGCAACGCAACCTGCAACGCAACGCCGAGGACGTCGGCAACCGCGCGAAACGCATGGAGGGCGAGCTGGCGTCGCTCGAACAGGCCCGGAACGAGGCCCATGCGCGCTGGGAGAAAGCGCAGGAGGGGCTGGCGAAGGGCGAGGCCGAGGCCGCCGCGCAACGCGAAAAGATTCTGAAGATCGAGACGCGCATCGCCGAGGTGCGCACCGATCGCGACGTGAAACGCGACTCGCTCGCGCAGGCGCGCCTGGAGCTCGCGGAGCGCCGCCAGAAGGTCGAGGTGCTCGACCGCGGCCTCGGCGAGATGGAGCGGCGGCGCCAGCAGCTCAGCGAATTGCTCGTGCAACGTCAGACCGAGATCGAGGCGTGGACCGAGCAGATCGGCGAGCTGGCCCGCGAGGCCGAGCAGGAGCGGGCGCGCGCGGCGGAGATCGCGACCACGTTTGGCGTGGCGCAGGAGCAGGTCGAAAAGGTGCGCCTCGAACTCACGGACGTGGAGCGCGAGATCAGCGGCCTGGAGTCGGCGCAGACCAAGGTGCGCGACGAATCCGAATCGGCTCACGACGAATTGAGCGCGCACGAGGTGAAGCTGGCCGAGACGCGGCAGCGCGGGCTGTTTCTCGTCGAGGAAGTCACGCGCGAGTTTCAGGCTGACGTGGCGTCGCTCGACTGGCGCCGCCTGATGTGGAACGCGGACAGCGAGCCCGAGGGGCTCAAGCCACTCGATTTGGATGACGACGAGGATGACTCGGAAGGTAGGAGCGAGCTTGCTCGCGATGAGGCGGGTCAATCGCCTGCAAGCAGGCTCCTACCCGCCGGTAGCGAATCCTCGGCCCCCAAGCGCCGCCGCAAGCCCAAGGCCCCGAAGGGCGAGCCCACCGACGAGGATCTTGCGGCGCTCGACTCGACCGATTGGACGGCGGTGAAGGTGGAGGCCGACGCGCTGCGCCAGCGCCTCAACGGCATGGGCGCGGTCAACCTCGTGGCCATCGAGGAATACGCCGAACTCAAGCAGCGCCACGACTTCCTCTCGAATCAAGTCAACGATCTCACGACCGCGAAGGCCGAGCTGATCAAGGCGATCGACGAGATCAACCAGACCTCGCAAAAGCAGTTCGAGGTGACATTCGAGCAGATCAAAAAGAACTTCGAATACACGTTCCACACGCTGTTCGGCGGCGGGCGCGCCGCGCTCGAGTTGATCGCGGCGGAGGACATCCTGGAGAGCGGCATCGAAATCGTGGCGCAGCCGCCGGGCACGAAGCTGAAGAGCATCTCACTGCTGTCCGGTGGACAGAAGACGCTCACGGCGGTCGCGCTGCTCTTCGCGCTCTACATGGTGAAGCCGTCGCCGTTCTGCCTGCTCGACGAACTCGATGCGCCGCTCGACGAATCCAACATCGGGAGGTTCACGGACCTGTTGAAGAAATTCGTGAACGAGTCGCAGTTCATCATCATCACGCACAACAAGCGCACGGTGGCCGCGGCCAACGCGATCTACGGCGTGACGATGGAGGAGCGCGGCGTGTCGAAGACGGTGTCGATGCGCTTCGACCAGGCGAGGGGCGAAGCGGAAGCGCATCCGGTCAACATCGCGGAGAGCGTGCGCGGCGCGCAAGTGCCCGCGGCGACGACGCCTCTGGTGATGCCGGCGCCAGCCTGAAGTGAATTTCGCGCTGGCCGGCGCCGCAGCCGGGCCGCTCACTTGCCGCCGGATTTCGGCGCGGCAGGGAGCTGCCGCAGAGGCGCGAGCGCGAGGCGGAAGCCCAGAACGCGGTTGCCGCTGGCCGGTTGCACGAACAGCCGGAACGCGGAGCGACACGAACCCGTCGATCCGGCCCAACCGCCGCCGCGCAACACGCGATACTGGCCCAGCGCCGGACCGGTCGGATCGTTGACCTGTCCGCCGGGGTAGGCGCCAAACCAGTCGGCGCACCACTCCTGGACGTTGCCGTGCATGTCGTAGAGCCCCCAGGCATTGGGCCGCTTCTGCCCGACGGGATGGGTCTGCCCGCCGCTGTTACCTTCATGCCAGGCCAGGGCGTCAATCTCGCCGGCAAACGGGCCGGTGGTGCCGGCGCGGCACGCGTATTCCCACTGCGCTTCGGTCGGCAGCGTGTAGGCGTAGCCGGGCGGCAGGCGTCCCGCCGACCGCTCCCGCTCGGTGAGCTTCGTGCAAAAAATCATCGCCATGTCCCAAGCGACCGTCTCCACGGGCCGGTCCGACCCACGCGTGAAGAACGGCAGGGGATTATCTTCGATGACGCCTTGCCACTGCGCCTGCGTCACTTCGGTCTGGCCCAGCCAATACCCGCGTGTGAGCGTCACCTCCGTGTCGTCGCCGGCACCATGCGTGCCGCTCATCCAGAATGTGCCCGGCGCAATCCAGACCAGCGGCAGCGTGGGCTGGGCAAGGGCGAAGTTCTCGCCGAACCGTGGTGCCGCGGAGGATTCGGCCGTGGCCGTGGAGGCCGCGAGGGACACCAGCAAGCCGGCAGCGATGAAAGTGAGGTGCGACACGCGAGAGACTTGGCGGCAAAATCAGCCAGGGTGCAACCGGAACGTGGCGACCGCCCGCTCCCATCCGTGGTTTGGGAGTAGCGCAGACGTCCTCGCCAGCATCCCACTCCAGACAGGCGCTCGGCGGGTCAGCCGAGCGCGCTGCTCATCGGCGCGGAAAACGTTCGCCATGCCCGCGCCCGCGCCAGAGCCTCCGGGCCTCTGATGCCACGCCCGGTCCTCGTTGCATTCCTCCTCGCGACGCTCGTCGCACCGAGTGGCGCCTCGCCTGGCGAGCGCGGGCACCCGTTGGTGCAATTCAATCCGCCGGGCCAGGCGAGGATCGATTTTTTCTCGATTGCGGTGACGCGGGATCCGGCCGGCTGCGTCTATCTCGGCGGACCGGGGGGCGTGCGCTATTATGACGGAGTGGGGGCCTGGCAGTTGATCAAGCTCCCGACGGAGTCGGCCGGCGTCCGGAGATTCGCCCGCGCCCCCGATGGGACGATTTACGTCGCGGGCGCCGGCGTGATCGGATTTTTGCGCGGGTGGGGGCCGGAGGCAGTCTTTGTTTCCCTCGCCGATCGGTTGCCGCCGAGCGAACTCGGGGCAGCCGAACTCCATGACGTGCTCGCGGTGGGCGACGCCGTTTACTTCGCCGATGAGGAGAAGATCCTGATCTGGCGCGGTGGTCGTTTCGTGGCGATTCCGTATCGCACGCCGGCGCGTTCGCGCGGCGCGCGGTTGCATGGCGTCGGCGACACCGCCTTCGTCACGGCGCCAGGCCACGGCCTCGGCCGGGTGGTGCGGGAGCGGATCGAGCCGGTGGCGGACGATCCGATTTTTCGCGAAAACCAAATCGTGCTGCTCGAGCGCGGGCGGTCCGGTGAACTCGTGTGGCTCACCGCGCGCCGCGGTTTTTTTCAGCTCACCGCCGGGCCCGTGGCGCCCCTCGCGGCCGAGGCGAACCGCCGGCTCGCGGGGAAAACCGTCTGGCGCGCCCTGCGCCTGACCGGCGGCGAACTGGCGGTGGCGTTTGACGCTCCGAGCGGCGACGGTGGGATGCGCTTCGACTCCGCCGGCCGCTACGTCGGACCGATCGACCAGTCGATCGGCCTCTCGGTCGCCACGGTGCGCGATTTTTCCCAGGACCACGAAGGCGGACTATGGCTCGGCACCGAGTCTGGCGCCTGCCGCGTGGAATGGCCGTCCGCGATCTCGATTTTCAACGTGATCAACGGCCTCGGCTCGGGCGCGGTGGCGGATTTCACCCGCCACGAAGGCGTGATGTGGGTCGCGACCGCCGAGGGCGTGTATCGGATGGTCCCGCCCAACGACGAGACGGGACGAGGAGCGTCGTTCCGGCGCATCTTCAGCCGGCCGGCTTACGGTGTGCTGTCGCATTCCGACGGATTGCTGGCCGCCGGCTACGACCGCGTGTATCTCCACACGGCCGCCGGCTTCGTGCCGATCGCCGCCGGGTCGGCCGGTGGGGGACGCTTGCTGCGCTCAAAATCCGATCCGGCGCGCGTGTGGATCGTCGGCGCCGGTGAGTCCCGGTCGATCCGGCGCACGGCCGAGGGATGGCGCGAAGAGCCTGCGGGCAGCGCGCCGGCGTCCGATGTGGCCCCCGTCGAGGCCGTCGCGTGGCGGGCCGACGCGGCCGGCATCTGGCAGGTGCCGCGTGACGGGAGCCCGCCGCGAAAACTCCCGCGATTGACCAACGAACTCGCCGGCGCGGCCGTCGCGAAGCTGTGGGAGGAGCCGGGCCGCGACGGCGATGGCCCCGTGCTCTGGATTGGCGCCAGCGACGGCCTCCTCCGCCTCGAGATTGACCGCGCGTTCCCGGTGCCGATCCCGTTCGCCACGCAACTCGCCGCGACCGGCGTGAAGTCGGGCGACCGGCTCGCCCCGAAACACGGCGAGCTCAAGTTCAGCTACGTCGGTCACCGCCACCAGCTCCGCCGGGCCGTCACCTACCAGTCGCGCCTCGTGGGCTTCGATCCCGATTGGTCGGAATGGTCCGCCAAGAACGAACGCACGTTTGCCAATCTTCCCTCCGCCCGCTATCGTTTCGAGGCCCGTGCGCGCGACCTCGACGGCCAGCTCGGCGCACCGGCCGTTCTGGCGTTCTCGGTTCTCCCGCCGTGGTGGCTTACGTGGTGGATGCTGCTCGGATACGCCGCCGCCGGCGCGGGCGCCATCGCGGGGGTGGTGCGCTGGCGCACGCGGGCGCTGCGCGACAAGGCGGCCCAACTCGAACAAACCGTGGCCCTGCGCACCGCCGAGCTTGCGCAACGCAACGTGGAGCTGGTCCGCCTGCACCAGCTCGAGCTCGACGAGAAAATCTCCGCCCGGCTCGGCGAGGAGAAGGCGCGGCTCGAAGTGCTGCGCTACCAACTCAACCCGCATTTTCTGTTCAACACCCTCGCCTCGATCAGCGCATCGCTGCCCGCCGGCGGCTCCGCCGCGCGTTCGATGGTCGAGCGGCTGGCCGAGTTCTGCCGCCTCACGCTCCACCGCGCCGGCGAGGAAGATTGGACGACGCTTGGCGAGGAACTGCGGCTGTTGCGCGCCTATCTCGAGATCGAGCAATCCCGTTGGGGCGACCTCCTCGACGTCGATCTCGCCTGCCACCCCACGCTCGACGGGGAGCGGGTCCCGCATTTCCTGCTGCTGCCGCTCGTGGAGAACGCGCTCAAATACGGCCGTGCGACGAGTCCCGATCGCGTCGGGCTCCGGCTGGCGGCGCGTCGGGACGGCGACGGCGCGGTCGTGCTCGAGGTGGCCAACACCGGCGAGTGGGTCGAGCCGGCGGCACCGAAAACCGTCTCCTCCTTCGGCATCGGCCTCGACAACCTGCGCGAGCGGCTCGCGCGCCACTACCCGCGGGCGCATCGGATGGAGATTGCGCACGCCAGCGGCTGGGTGACCGTGACATTGCGCCTCACAGCGCACCGGGAGGAGACGAGGGACGGGAGACGGGGGATGGGCGACAGGTGACGGCTGGATTTCAGCAGATGTGGTTTGAATCTGTTGCCCGCCTCCTGTCCACTGACTCCCGATTGCCGTCATGCCGCAGGCCCTGCTCATCGAAGATGAAATCCCCGCGCGCGCCGATTTGCGCGCCAAACTCGCGGTGCATCCGCAGGTCGCGATTGTCGGCGAGGCGGCGACCATGCACCGCGCGCGCGCCCTGCTGGCGCGCGCGGATTACGATCTCGTGTTCCTGGATATCCAGCTCATCGGGGGCAGCGCCTTCGACTTGGTGCCCGACGTGCGGGCCGGCGCGCGCGTCATCTTCGTCACAGCCCACGACGCGTTTGCGCTGCGTGCGTTCGAGGTCAATGCGCTCGACTATCTCCTCAAACCCGTGGCGCCGGCGCGGCTCGCCGAGGCGCTCCGGCGCCTCGCGACCACGCCTGCCGACGAGGGAGCGACGGCCGAGGACGCGCCCGGCGCCGCGCTGCGGCTGGACGACACCGTCTTCCTGCGCTCCGGCTTGGGGGCGCGCTTCGCGCCGGTGGCGGCGATCAGCCACATCGCGGCCCGCGACAATTATTCGGAAGTGCGGCTCGCCGACGGCGCAAAGATTTTCCTCCGCAAGAGCCTCAAGGCGTGGGCGGACACCTTGCCCGCCACCCATTTCATGCGCGTGCATCGCACGCAAATCGTGAATCTGACGCATGTGACGCGCTACCAGCGCGACGCCGACGAGCACACGCTGCTCTATGTCGCCGGCGCGGTGGAGCCCGTGCCCGCGAGCCGGGACAAGTGGAGCGACTTGCGCGACCGGCTGGCGGTGCTGCGACGCACGCCGTAGGCGGCGGTGAGTTGGTCCGAGGTGGAGGCGCGTTGCCCCGACGCGTTGGTGTGATGGAGGGCCGGCGCTCGCCGCCGGGCCAGGGCCTGCCGACCAGCGGCAGCCCTGCAAGAGACGCGCGGAGGCCAGCGCGTTCCGCGATTGGCCACAGCCGCTCCGCGGCCTGCCCCTATGAAATCGACGGGCGCGAGCGTGCGGCGCTCATTCGTCCGCGAGTTGTAGTAACCGAATCCGCGTTTCGATCACCATGAAAAAACGATTTCTCCTCGCTGCCCAGGCCGTTCTGATGGTCTCCCTCTTCGATGCCGCTCACGCCCAGGAATCCCTGACGCAGGCCACGGTCGCCGCGACGAGCGGCTCGGCGACGATCCGGTTCGCCGATGGCTCCTCCGCGCCGGCCACCGTCGGCCTGAAGGTCGCCCAAGGCGCTGCGATCACCACGGGTAAAGGCGCCCAGGTATCGCTGCTGGTTCACGACGGCATCGTCGCCGTCCTCGCGGGCAACACGGAAGTCGGACTCGAGAAACTCAGCGTCGGCGCCAACGGCACGCGCAACGCCATCTTGAGTTTGAAGTCGGGCAGCCTCGCGTCGTCCCTCGATCCGTCCCGGAAAAGCGAAAACAATTACGGAGTGCGCACCGCCAAGGGCCTCGCGCTGGCGCGGGGCACCGACCTCACGGTCACGGTGAATGGGAACGTCTATCTGGTGGCCGTCTTGAGCGGCACCGTGACGGTGAACTGGGGCGGCCAGTCGGTGAACATCACGGGCAACACCGCGAACGCCGTCACGACCAACAACAACGGCGTGACCACCAGCGGCACGCTCGGGGCCGCGATGACCGCGGGAGGCAGCGCCGGACTCACCGAGGCGTTGACCGCCGCCGCCGCCGCCGTCGCCACCGTCGCCACGAACACCGCGCAAGTCACCGCCCTGATCAACACGATCGCCACGGCCGCGGGCACGAGTGCCACGGCTTCGACTACCGTCGCCAGCGTCACGGCCGCCGCCACCGGCGCCGCCGTGACCAACGCCACGTTGGTGGCCGCCGCCGGTTCCGGTGGCACCACCTCGCTCGCTTCCACGATCACCACTGCGGCCGTCACCTCCGCGACCGCCGCCGGCAATGGCGGGGCGGCCGCGCTCATCGTGTCGTCAGCGGTCAACGCCGTCGCCGACTCCATTCCGGGCACGCTGGTGAACGCCGTGGTGCAGACACTGGTCGCCGCCGCCAACAACGTCCAAGGCGTCACGATCAAACCCGGGCAGGTGACGGGCGGCGTGCATGCCAGCCAGAACGAAAAGGGCACCCCCGTGACGCCGGTCGATCCTGCCATCACCGTGGTCGTGAGCCGCTCAAGCTGAGCGCCGCCAAACACCGGCTGCGGCGCACTCGCGCGCGTGGCTTCACTCCCGCCGCCTTGTGTTGCGCGCCCTCCTCATCGACGACGAAGCCGCTGCGCGCACCGACCTGCGCGCCAAGCTCGCGGCCCACACCGGCGTGACCGTCGTCGGCGAGGCCGCCACGCTTCGCGCCGCCCGCGCGCTCCTCGCCAGCGCGGACTACGACGTCGTGTTTCTCGATGTGCAGCTCATCGGCGGCGAATCCTTCCTCCTGCTGCCCGGCGTGCGGGCGGGCGCGAGCGTGGTGTTCGCCACGGCCTACGACCGCTACGCGGCGCGCGCTTTCGAGAGCAATGCGATCGACTACCTGATCAAGCCGATCGACTCCGCGCGCCTGGCCGAAGCGCTGCGGCGCGCCGCCCGGGCCCACGCCGCCGGCGCGACCCGCCATGATCGGGTCGGGGGCGATTCGACCGAGGCGGTTCGAACTCCCGTGGCGGCGGTGCCAGCTCGCGCCACGCCGGAGAGCCTCGACGAAGTCGCGCTCACGGATGACGAGCGTGTTTTTCTCCGGCATTGTCTCGAGGCGTGGGAGAATTCGCTGGCCCCGGCGCACGTCCTGCGCGCTCACGCGGTCCGGCTCGCGCGAACGATTCGCTACGCGCGCGACCAGGAGCCCACGCGAATGTTTCTCGCTGGCGCGCCGGCGTCGTCTCGCGTTCGCCGCTGGTGGCGCACCCTGCGCGCGCGCTTCGGCCCGTAGCCGAGGCGCGAGTGTCGCCCGGGGTCGGGCGCGCGGAACCGGCCACTCCGCGATTCGCCACATGCGCTCCGCGCTTCGCCCCTGCTGGTTCGACGCGCCCGCGCAGCCGGGGATGGTGGTCGCGGGCGGGAGGACTTCCCGTCCAAAGCCTCATCCACCTGAAAAATAAATTGATCGCCATGAATACCCTTGTTGCCGCCCGTTTCACCCGCAGGGCCACGGCCTTGCTTTTCGCGGCGCTGGCCGTTGCCAGCACCGGCCAGCTCGACGCCCAGACGGCCGTCTCCAACTTCGGCCAGGGGAGCGGCGGCACGGCGAATATCGGTTTCGCTTTCAACGGAGCGACGGAGCGCCGCGTCTTTTCGTTCACCACCGGCGCGAGTGTCGGCGGCTACGAATTCACCAGTTTTACCCTCGCGTTTACCGGGACCACCGGTTCGCCCGGCAGTCTGGCCGTCGGCCTCTACTCGGCATTCGACTCGTCGAATACCAGCAGCCCGACGGGCTTGGTCGCGAATCTGAGCCTCACCTCGGGCAACCTCACCTCCGTCAACAGCGCGGTGTTCTCCGGTTCCGCCACGCTGGCCGCCTCGACGTCGTATTACCTGCTTCTCTCAGCTCCGTCCGCGAGCACGTCCGGCAACTACTACACTTACCGCACGTCCGGCACGCTCAACGAAGATAGCGGCGGCCTCGCCGGCTGGACGATTGGCGACGCAGGATATTATGGTCTGGGCGGTAACACGTGGAACTCGGCCGGCGGCGGGGCCATGATGTCCATTCAAGCTTCCGCCATCCCCGAGCCCTCCACCTACGCGGCCATCATGGGACTGGGCGCGCTCGGCTTCGTCGTCTGGCGGCGCCAGCGCAGTCCCTCACCGGTCACGCGCGCCGTGGGCTGAACCCGGACTTGCGCGAACGAGAGGCCGAACCCCGGCCGTCCCGTGCCATCGCGCGCCGCGGCAGGCCGCCGTCGAAAACACTCTCATGCAGCATTCCTCGTTCATCTCATCAATCCGGCGGGTCGCGGCCCTGATGCCAGCCGTCGTGGCCTGTTGCGACGTGGTCCGCGCGCAGACGCTCTACGTCACGACCAACAGCGGCGGCACGATTCAACAAATCACCTCCGGTGGCACCGTCAGCACCTTGGCCAGCGGCCTGACCGCGCCCAAAGGGCTCGCGTTCGGCACCAACGGCAACCTCTATGTTGCGCAGGATCTTTCCGGCACGAATACGAGCTTGGTTTCCCAGGTGACCGTCCCGGGCGGTGTGGTCAGCAACTCGATCACGGGCCTGCAGCTTCCGCTCGGCCTCGCTTTCAACACCGGCGGTGACCTCTTCATCGCCAGCTACAGCAGCCCGGTGGGAATCCTCAAGGTAGCCGCCGGTGGCACGACGGCCACGACGTTTGCCACGGGTTTGAACAGTCCCTTCGGCGTGGCGGTCAACAGCAGCGGCGTGCTCTTCGTCGCCAATCGCGACAACGGCACGGTTTCCCAGGTGAACATGTCCGACGGCACCTCCACGGTCTTCGCCTCCGGTTTCAGCCAGCCCAACGACCTGAAGTTCGACAGCGCCGGCAATCTCTACGTCTCGAATTTTTCCGCCGGCACGGTGTCGAAGGTGACGACGGGTGGCACGGTCACGACCTTTGTGAGCGGTTTGAGCTCCCCGGTGGGCCTCGCGTTCAATCCCGTCACGGGCGCCCTCTTCGTCGCCCAACAAGGCGCCAACGCGATCGCCGAGGTCGCGCTCGCCGGCGGGAGCTTCACCACCTTCGCCAGTGGGATCAGCGGCCCGCAATACCTGGCCTTCACGCCGAGCGCCATTCCCGAGCCTTCCACGTATGCGGCCATCATGGGCCTCGGTTCGCTCGGCTATGTGATTTGGCGCCGCCGCCGGCCGACACCCGCCGCCACGCCGGCCGGAAATGTCCACGCTTGATTGCGCGACGGAACTCCCATGACCCGGCGCATCAAATTTGTCTGGGGTTCGTCGCAAGTCATCCGCGGCCGCTGGTTTCTCGGCCTGTTCGGGTTCTATGACCGGCGCGATGGCTGTCGTGAAGACGGACTTGCCATCAGCCTCCGCGGGCTCGCGCTCTGGCTCGGCGCGGCGGCCGCCGCGGGCTATCTCGGGTGCGCGACGGCGCTGTTCTGGTTCTGGCAGCGCGATCCCTACAGTCTGCGGACGTTTTCCGACGCGGCGTTTTACCCCCTGCGCCGGGGCGTCATTCGGGACAAAAACGGACTGGCGCTGCTGGCGCGTGGCACCGACGCGCTGCGCGAAAAGAAGTGGGCCGACGCGCTGACGTTGCTGCGCCAGGGACTGGCGCTGCATCCCAACAATTGGCGCGCGCGCCTGATGCTGGCCCAGATTTATGTCGCCACCAACCAGCGGACGCTCGCGATGCGGTTGATGCAGGAGGGATTGACCGGCGAGTATCCCGGCCGGTCTTGCCTGGCCGCGATCTTCGCGATGGCGGAGCAGGGCGGGGACTTCAACACGGTGGTGCAGACCGCGCGGCGCTACCTGCCGCTGCTGGCGCACGACAAGGCCGGACCGGACCGGCGCTGGCTGCAGGCGCGCGAGGTCGCCGCGCTCTTGGCCGCGGGGCGAATCGCCGATGCGCAGGCCCGAGTCGAATCCGCGCCGCCGGGCGACGTGAGCGTGGAGCAACGGGTGCTCGTCCTGCTCGAAGCGAAGCACTCCGCCGAGGCACTGCGTGTGCTGGCCGACGCCCCTCGTTCATCGGAGGCCGAGCGGGCCGTGGTGGCCCGGTTGTCGGTGCGGGCGCTGCGTGAGGCCGGCCGGTTCGAGGAAATGGAGCGGGCGGTCCGGGCCATGCACGCGCTCGCTCCGGCGGAGCCGTCGCCGTTGGTTTACGCCGTCGTGCAACAGGCGCTGGCGGGGCGCGAGGAGGCGGCCCGGGCGGCGTTGGACGACTACCTTTTCCGCTTCGGCGGCTCGCCGGACAACCTGACGCTCCTCGCCGCGCCGCTGGCGGAGATCGGCCACACGGGGTTGCTCGAGCGATGTGCCGCCGCTGCGGCCGAACGCGGCTACCTGCCGGCACCCTTTGCGACGCTGCGCGTGGAGGCCCATGTGCACCGCGGCGAATGGCCGGCGGCGAGACGCCTCCTCGCCGACCTGACGCCCGCCTCGGGTGGCGCCGCGGCGCCGCGGCAGGCGTGGTGCGGGTGGATGGAGCGGCTGCTCGATGCGGCAGAGGGCCGGGGCAGCGCGTCGCCGCTGGCCTTGGTGGATTTTTTGCGCAGCCGCCCGTGGCCGGTGAAAGTGTTTCAATCCACCGTGGCGACGCTGCGGCGTGCGGATCAAGTCGAGGCGGCGCGCGATGTGCTCGGACTGGCGCGGGCGACGTTCCCGGCCAGCGCGTGGGCCGAAGCGCAGGCGGCCGAGGTGGCGCGCGTGATCGCCGCGCGGGCGCCCGTGCGGGCAGCCCCCGTCGCGGCCCGGAGCGGCGTGCCCGCGGCGAGAATCTTTTTCCACCTGCTCGACGAAGCGCTCGTCCGCCAGCAGTGGGGAACCGCCAACGAGATGCTGCGCGAGGTGCGCATGGCGCAGCCGGAGCCCGGGTGGCTTCCGGCCCGCGACGGCGAATTGCGCCTGGCCGAGATGCGCGTGGCGCGAGGGCGCGGCGAGCGCACGAGGTTGTTTGCGGCAGCCAGGGTGTTCGCGAATGGCGACGCCGCGCGCGTGCGCCAAATGTTGGATTTCGCGCGAGAGGTGCAGGCGCAGGGCGACACGGAGGAGGCCACCGCACTCGTTGCCATCGTGCTGCAGCGCAGTCCAGAGGATCGTTCGGCGCGCAAGTTGATGACCGACTGGCAACCGCTGCTCGCTGCGGCCAGATAGCGCGCGGGCCCCCTTGAGCGGATCGAGTGAGGGCGGTTGCTTCGGGTCACGGCGGGCGTCTCTGCCCGCCGGTTCAGACCTCCGCCCAAACCCCGGCGGGCCGGGACGTCCGCGCACCGCGCGCTACCGTGCGCCAAACAAGCCGTCCTCTTACAGGATCAAATCCGGCGGGACGTTGCTCAGGGCCTCCTCGACGGTGGTCAGGCCCATCTTGACCTTGAGCATCGAGTCCTGGTGCAGCGTCTTCATGCCGTTCTTCATCGCGATGCGCTTCAGGACGGCGACCTCGGCCTCCTTGTTGATGCCTTCGGTCAACTCTTCGCTGTTCACCATCAGTTCGTGAATGCCCACGCGGCCCTTGTAACCGGTGCCGTTGCATGTCGGGCAGCCCTGGGGGTTGGCCTTGAAAATCTGGCCGATCTTCGAGCCAAGCGCCTTCTCCATGATGTCGAGTTCGCGGTCCTTCGGCTCGTAGGGCATCTTGCAGCTCTTGCACACCCGGCGGAGCAGGCGCTGGGCGCAGACGCAGACGAGCGACGCGGAAATGTTGAAGCACTCCACGCCCATCTCGCCGATACGCGCGACGGTCGACGGCGCGTCGTTGGTGTGGAGGGTTGAGACGAGCAAGTGGCCCGTGAGCGCGGCTTCGACGGCGATGCCGGCGGTTTCCTCGTCACGGATTTCGCCGACGAGGATGATGTCCGGGTCCATGCGGAGGTAGCAGCGCAACGCGCGGGCGAACGTCAGTCCGATCGTGCGGTTCATCTGCATCTGATTCAGGCCGGGCAGCGTGTATTCGATCGGATCCTCGGCGGTCTGGATGTTGACGTCGGGGGTGTTCACCTCGGCGAGCGCGGCGTAGAGCGTCATGGATTTGCCGGAGCCGGTCGGGCCGCAGTGCAGAATCATGCCGTAGGGCTGGCGGATGCAGTCGCGGTATCTGGCGAGATTCTCGTCGGAAAAGCCGAGCGCGGGGAGCGGGAGCGTGGACTTCTGCTTGTCGAGAATACGCATGACCACCTTCTCGCCGTCCTTCATCGGGCCGGTGGCGACGCGCAGATCGAGATCCATGTTCTTCTTCGTGTAATTCTTGAACACGATGCGTCCGTCCTGCGGCAACCGGCGCTCGGAAATGTCCAGGTTGCACATGATCTTCAGGCGCGCGATGAGGCTGCCGGTGACCTGCTTGGGCAGGCGGAGCTTTTCCTGGCACAGACCGTCGATGCGGTAGCGGACGCACAGATCCTTTTCCTGCGGCTCGATGTGGATATCGGAGGCGCCGGAAATATAGGCGTCCTCGATGATGCGGTTGGCGAGCTGGACGATGGGAGCGGAGTCCTCGCTCTCGAGATCCTTGGCACTGAGTTCCTTGGCGTCACCATCCGCGCTGTAGGCGTTTTGGATGACCTCGGTCACGGCGTTCATGTCGATCTCGCCTGGGCCGGCGGAACCGGCGGCCTTGGTGTCCTTGAAAAACTTCTTGAGCAGCGTCTCGAACAACGTGGCCGAGACAACGCTGACCTCCTCGATCGACATCTCGGTGGTCTGGGTGAACGACTCGCGCTTCGCGTAGTCGAGCGGGTTGGTCATCAACACGGCGACCGAGCTCGGGCTGAGCCGCTTGTGCGGGAAGATACCCTCGCGGCGGATCACGGCATCGCCGACGACTTCGATCAACTTGTCGTCGATCTCAATCTGCTCGGGCGCGGTGACCAGCGGATGTTCGGTGAGCTTGGAGACGAATTTCGCGGTGTCGTCGGCGTTGGGCTGGAACTTCGGATCCACCATGCGGTGGATGAGCGCCGAGGAATACTCCGAGACTTCCTTCAGGAGGGTCAGATCGGCATCGGTGAACTCGCCGCCCGTGCCGGCGGCCTCCTCCTTGTTGAGCACCTGGATCGCGCCGAGCGTGATGGTGGATTTGAGCGGCACGGTGAGCATCGACTTGACGTCGAACCCGGTGGTCTTGGCCATGGAGGCCATCTGCTCGGGATTGTCGCTGTGCCGGAAAAAAATGGGTTCGCCGGATTGGATCACCTTGCCGACGTTGCCGGTGCCGAGGGGGAGGCGGAGGGCGAGAAGCTTGGCGGCGGTCTCCTGGAATTTTTTTTCCTTCGCCTTGTCGGCGCCCCAGAGCGTGGGCGAATAGTAAACCTGCTTGAACGCGATCTCGTTCCCCTCGACCAGATAGAACGTCATCGACTGCGCCTGCAGGGCCTCGACGACCTTCGAGGCGGTCAGCTCGATGACCGAATTGATGTCCTCCTTGCTCGGAACGGCCTTCGAGATGACCTTGATGAGCAGCGATCGGCGGAGCGTGTTGGAGATGTTGGGGGTGGCCATGATCGTCGCGGAACGAAGAGCTATTTGGTTGTCAGCGGCTACCGGCGCTCGCAATGAGATTTCACGCGGAGAACACTTATGTCATGCACCGCGGACGCAAACTGTCATGATCGATCGATTGAAGCGTTGGCTGGGCCTCGCGGCGGAGGCCGGGGCGCGCGGCGAGCGGCTGGCGGCCGACTGGTTGGTGCGCGAGCGCGGTTTCCGGATCGTGGCCCGCAACTGGCGGAGTCCGCGCGACCGGCGCGACGAGCTCGACCTGGTGGCACGCGACGGCGACGTGCTGGTGTTCGTCGAGGTGAAGACCCGCGGCGCCGATGCGCTCGTGCCGGGATTTCACGCGGTGGACGCGCGCAAGAAGCGGGTGCTGCGCCGGGCGGCCGAGGCCTATCTGGCGGGACTGCGCGTGAAACCGCAGACGGTGCGCTGCGATGTGGTGGAGGTCGAACTGCCGGTCGCGGGTGCGGTGGGTGACGCCGTGGTGCGGCACTTCGAAAACGTGGAGCTGTTTCCGAAGCACTTCCGACCGTGAGGGCGCCCGCGGGCCGGGCGGAGGTCAGAACGTGGCGGTGAGCGAAAGCGAGTAGGTGCGGTCGCGCCAGTCGCCGTAGGGCTGGACGCCGGACGGGTCGAGGCGGTTGATCGGGAAGCCGCTGCGGAAAATGTTGTTCACCCGCACCTGGAGATTGAGCCCGCGCCCGTCGCGAAACCATGGGAGCCAGCGGCCGATGTCCTGCTGCACGTAAGCATCGAACTGCCAGAACGGGCGGATCTGCCGATGGCCCTGCGACGGCCAGTCCTGCACGGGGAGTTTGCGCGAGTGATAGTAGTGGCCGTCGAGGCCGTAGGCCTGATCGCGCGTGGACCAACTCGCGCCGAAGTTGGCGCGGTAGCGCAGGAGGCCGAGGTCGCTGGTGTCGGGATGATAAAGCGCGTCGACGACGCCGGACCCGGTGATGTGCTCCAGTTTGTAGCTCTGAAACACGAGCAGGCGGCCGTAGAGGTCGAACGTGCCGCCGAAGCACTCGGTCCAGGAGTAGTCGCCGGTGGCGTTCCAGTTCTGCGAGTGGCGCCAGGCTTGGTTCACGACGCCGCGGAGCACGGAGACGATGCGGCCGACGCCCTGGGGATCGGCGGCGGTGGCGGGGGCGCGCACGATGCGATCGGGGAAGAGGCGTTCGAGGTCGACGATCGGCTGGGCGTCGAGGCCGACGATTTCGTTGGTCTTGCGCGTGTCGACAAAGTCGAGCGTGGCGCGCACGCGGTGAGTCTTTCCGCGTTGAAAAATGAGGCCGGCCGCCTGCGTGGCGGCCGATTCGGGCGACAAGACGGGGGCGAACTCCTCGTAGGAAATGACGTGGTATTTTTCGCCGCCGCGGCGCGGATCTTTGATCTCCTCGCGGTAGAGGTCGGGCGGGGGGCCACCGGTGTCGGTGAAAAACGGGCGGCTCATCTGCGGCGTGGGATAGCGGTTCGACGAGGTGAAGCTGCTCCGGAGCGCGAGGCCGCCGCGGAAGTCGGCCTTGAAACTCAACGTGGGCGCCACGTAAGACTCGCGCCCCGAGTTGGCGGCGATGTAGCGGACGGCGAGATCGGCCTCGATCCGGCGGAGCCAGGACGGAAGGCGCGACTCGGGGGCGAGCGGGGCGCGGGCTTCGCCGAACGCACTGTAGCGTTGGAGGGTGCGGCCGGCCCATTCGATCGGAGCGCCGGCGGCGGAGCCGTCGCCGTAGCGCGGGACTTCGCGATACTTGGCGAGGTAGGTGCGGCGGTAGTCGGCCCCGACATTGACGGCGCCACGACCGGTCGGAAAAGAGAGCGACTCGTTCATCGCACGGAACGAGACATCGAGCGCGCCGTAGTCGCCGAGGGTCACGAATCGGTTGGGGCCGCCATTGTAGACGAGGACCTGGTCGTAGAACTCCGGCGGCGGGCCGAAAACCTGCGTGTCGCGGAAGGGATTGTATTTCCCGCTGTCGACGAGCGCCTGCCAGCGCTCCCGGTCGACGGCGGAGAGCGCGCGGTATTTGGTGAGGTTGTGCGCGAATTGGGTGTCGAGCGAGGCGCGCCAGTCACGCGGGAGTTTGAACAGGAGGCCGAGCACCGCGGACGCGAACTGGAGGCGCGCTTCGTTGTAGTTTTCACCGAGAAGCGGGGCGGTTTCGAAGAGCGAGACCTTGGCGTCTTGCTTGAAAGGATTGTAGGGCGACGCGGCCCGAAGATCGAAATCGCCCCAGATCACGTCGGCGCCGCGGTGAACGATGGTGCGGGCGATCGTGCCGTCGAGGCCGACTTCGAGCCAGGGAGTGAGGTCGGCGACGATCGAGCCGAACACCGCTTCCCGGCGCTGGCGGCGGCCGTAGACGTAGTCGACGCTGTCACTCGAGGTCGCGAAGCCGTCGCGCGAGTCGAAGAAATCGAAATTGCGCACGCCCTGACGCGTGGTGAGGGCGGCCAGGCCGCCGTTGCCCTCGGCGCCGGGCGCGACCGAGGCAACGGCGGGCGTGCCGGGACCGAAGAGCGACAACATGGCGATGCGGCCGTCGGGCGTCGTGGTGAAGCTGCGGATATTCGGAGTGGCGCGGAAGAGGGGCCACTCGCTCGGCAGCTGGGTGTTGTTGCGGGCTTGGAAATAGCGGAGCTCCGATTCGGTGGGCGGGAGCGAGCGCGTGAAGTTGGCGTTGAGGCTCAGGCGGAGCGCGCCGCCGAGCAGCGTGCGCATGTGCGTGAGCGCGAGGGAGGATTGCGGAGCGTCGTAGCGATGGAGGGCGTTGGTGTAGGTGGCGGTGGTCTCGGTGATGTTCATGTCCGCGGCCGGGCGGAGCACGATGTTGATGACGCCGCCGACCGGATTGCCGTTGTAGAGCGAGGCGGCGGAGACGGGCAAAACCTCGACCTGCTGGACGAGGCTGAGCGGGATGAAATTCACGTCGGGCATGCGCGCCTTGTCGCCGCCACTGGTGAGAATCTCGGGCAGGCGCCGGCCGTTGACCATGATGATGGTCTCGTCGGCATCGCCGAAACCGCGGAGCGCGAGGTTGGCGCTGCTCGCGATGTAGCCGGCCTTGCCGCCGTCCTGGTCGAGCGGGAGTTTGGAGGGATCGCTGTCGAGCAGTTCGCGGCGGAGAAAGTCGTTGAGGTTGACGACGCCGCTGCGCGAGATGCGCGTGCGATCGAGGATGTGGAAGGGCAGGGCGTCGCTCTGGGTGCGCGGGAGGTCCAGATTGCCGATGGCGGTGCGGGGAGGGAGCGGCACGGAACTCGGGTCGAAGCTGGCGGAGCGGTCGCGCTTGCTCTCGACGAGGAACGGCGCCAGCCGCGCGGGTTCGCCGAATATCTGGATCGTGAGCGCGCCGAGGTCGCGCACGCGGTCGGCCTCGACGATGACCGATGACCACGACTGCGGCTGAAACCCGGCACCGCGTGCAACCAGCGCGTAGGTGCCGGGGGCGATCGCGGGGAACTCGAACTCGCCGTCGCGGTTGGAAACCACGGTCTGCCGGGCCTCGGGCAGGTCGAGCCGCGCGCCCCGCACGGGGCTGCCGCGCGATTCCACGACGCGGCCGCGCAGGGTGCCGGTGGGTGGAGAGGCGGGGATGACGATGAATTTGCCGGCGCCATTTTGGCGGGCTTTGAACCGCGTGCTCTTCAGCAGGAGTGCGAGCGCCTCCTCGGGTTCGAAGCGGCCGACGACCTCGGTCGACTGCTCCTTGCGCAGGGCGTCGAACGAGAAGAGCACATCGACGCGGGCTTGCTTGGAGAAGTCGAGCAGGGCCTCGGCGGCGGATTTCGCCGGTAGGTGGAAATCCACCGGTTCGGCCCGCGCCGCCAAGGCGAGCAGCCCGGCGACCAGGAAGATCAATCGCCGCATGGTCATTGATTGCGGAGGGAGACGCGCACGGTGCCGTTGGTCTCGTGCGTCACGCGGAGGTCGGGCCAGGTCGTCTCGATGGCGTCGAGGAAGCCCTTGAGATCGTCGATCGGGTAGCGGGCGCCGAGCGTGTGGCCGCTGGCGTCAACGGCGGTCGTCACGGCGATGCCGCGGCCGTGATCGCGGGCGAAGCGTTCGCAGGCGGCCCGCACGGTCACGCCGGCGAAGACGATGCGGCCTTCGCGCCACGCGAGGGCGTCGTCGATGGCGGACGTGGTGAGACTGTCGGTGGTGATCCCGCCGGCGCTGGTGAACGTGAGCCGGTCGCGGGCGGTGAGGGCGATGGGCGCGGCGCCTTCCTGTCCGGCGCGCACCTGCACGGAGCCTTCGGCGACGATGACTTCAAGCTGGGCGGCGGATTCGCTGCGGACGTCGAACTTTGTGCCGGTCACGCGCACGGAGCCGGCGGGAGTTTCGACGATGAAGGGTCGCGCCGGGTCCTTGGTGACGGCGAAGAACGCCTGGCCATCGGCGAGGCGCACGCGGCGCTCGGCGCGGGTGATCTCGATCTGGACGCTGGTGCGGGCGTTGAGTTCGACGCGGGAGCCGTCGGCGAGGTCGAGGGTCTGGCGCTGGGCGGCGGGCGTGGCGTGACGTTCGATGGTGGCGCTGGGCCAGACGGACCACGCAACCACGGTCGCAGCGGCCGCCGCGATCGCGCCGCCGGCGAACCATGTGATCGTGGACCAGCCGGCGCGGCGGCGGGCGGGCGGGGCCGGCAGGTCCACGAGCCCGGCCGAGGCCATGGCGGGCAGGGTCTTCTCGAGATCGGCGGAGAACTGGCAATACTGCGAGAGGAGCGCGCGGTGATCGGGATGCGCGGCGAGCCAGGCGTCGAGTGCGGCGCGGGACTGCGGGGTGAGCGGGGCGCCTTCGAGGCGGGCGGCCCAGAGCGAGGCTTGTTCCTCGGAGTCGGCGGGGAGGGAAAGGGTCTTCATGAGGTGGCCTCCGTTTCTGGCGTGGCAGTGGGGGCGGCGATCGAGTGCAGCGTTTCGGCCGGGAGCGCGGCGCGAAGCAGGCGGAGCGCGCGGGCGTGTTGTTTTTCGACGGTGCTGATGGCGATGCCGAGGCGGTCGGCGATTTCGCGGTGGGAAAGGAGTTCGACTTTGCGCAGCAGGAGCACGGTGCGGCAGCCTTCGGGGAGGTCGGCGATGGCGCGCTGAAGCAATTCGAGTTCCTGCTCGGCCATCACCTGCTGGGCGACGCCGGGGGCCGACGTGGCGGCGTTTTCGAGTTTGGCGGCGTCGTGGGAGAACGGGGCGACGCTGCGACGCTTGAGGCGGTTGATGGCGAGGCGTCGGGCCGTCGTATAGAGCAGGCCTTCGGGGCTCTGGGTCTCGGGGCGCGTGAGGCTGGAGTAGGTGCGCACGTAGGCGTCGTGGGCGACATCCTGCGCCTCGCTGGTGTTGCCGAGCAGGCGGCCGAGGTAACGCCGCAGCGGCGCGATCGTCGCCCGGTAGAGCGAGTCGAAATCACGCGGCGCTGGCGGCTCGTCAGGCATGGCCGGAGCGAGCGGCGGCGCGGGTGGAGGGGATAGATCCGGACCCGCGAAGCGCAAGAGCGGCACCGTAGAGCTGGGTTTCACACCTCTCCACGACAAGCGACCCGGGCAAACCCGCCACCGGCTTCCACACTTTTTTTTGCCGGCCCGGAAAGGTGCCGGGCGAGCCAGGGACCGCGCTCTGCTTCATGGGCGGCGGTCTACCCGCTTCGGCCTACGGATTCAACTCGCGGCTGAAACACTCAAGGCTGCGCAGCCGTGGGCCGACCCGCACAAACGGGTCCGCCACAACCTGGACCTGCGGAAGCTCGGGCGGGCGAAAGGTGAACGCCACCCGCGACATCGCGCTCTCCTGATGCGTCACAACGAGTGCGGCGGTCGGGAACGAGGGAGCGGTGTCAGCGGTGAACGGCGAGAACATGCGTGATGCCAAGGCAGGGATCATGCCAAGCATTTGAAAGAGTCGTTAGTGTATTATTGTCAGAACCTAACGACGTTGTGAGCGATGGAGACAAAAACGCGAGACTGCGAAAAAATCCCCAACTCGATGGTTTTTGGAGTGGAAACATACCCGGTGCCCGCCGCCGTGAAGCTGGAACGGCGGCGGGCTTTGCTTCAGGTCCGATAACCGACTGACCAAATTCCTCGCATGCCGGAGGGTAGCATGCCGGCGTGGAAAATTTCCCGGGAATGTCGGAAACCAGGCCGGGAAAATCTCCCGATCGCGCTGGCGGTGGCGGCGCTACGCGCGCTCGCGGGTGTCGATGATCAACGTGACGGGCCCGTCGTTGACGAGGGCGACCTGCATCATGGCGCCGAACTCGCCGCGCGCCACGGTGCGGCCGAGGGCGGCCTCCATCTGCGCGAGAAATTTTTCGTAGAGCGGGATGGCGAGGTCAGGCTTCGCGGCGTCGTTGAACGACGGACGTGTGCCTTTGCGGGTGGAGGCGAAGAGGGTGAACTGGCTGACGACGAGGACGGTGGGAGTGTCGGGGCGCAAAGCCCCGCCCGCCGCAGCGACATCGACGACGGAACGGTTCATCCTGCCCTCGGCGTCCTCGAAAATGCGGAGCGCGGCGATTTTTTGCGCGAGCCATTCGCCGTCGGCCGCGGTGTCGGTCGGCGCGATTCCGAGCAAGACGAGCAAGCCGCGCTCAATCGCGCCGGCGACGCGGCCGTCGATGGTGACCCTGGCGCTACTGACCCTTTGAACCACTGCCCGCATTCGTTTTGGAAAATCACAAACGCCAAATCACAAACGCCAAAAAAATCTCAAGGGGGCGGAAACACCAAAGGCCGCGGAATCCTTGAAGATTGGAATTTGAGATTTTTTTGGGATTTGGACGTTTGGCGTTTGGAATTTCCGATGCCCGTTCAAGGCATCGGCACATGCGGCTCGGTTTCGACGTCGTAGTTGATGCCGGGGAGGCCGAAGCCGAACAGTTTCAGGAACTCGCTCCGGTAGCCGGCGATGTCGGTCTCGGCGGCGAGGTTCTCCGTCGTGATACGCGGCCAGATTTCGCGGACGGCGGCCTGGATTTCCGGACGCATTTCCCAGTCATCGACGCGCACGCGGCCGGCCTCGTCGAACTTCGGCGTGTGCCCGCCATACATCTGCGTGGCGAAGAGGCGCTGCATCTGCTCGATGCAGCCCTCGTGGGTGCCGGCCGCCTTCATGATCTTGTAGAGAATCGAGATATAGAGCGGGACGACCGGGATCGCGCTGCTGGCCTGGGTGACGAGTGCTTTGTTGACGGAGATGAACGCGCGGCCGCCGCCGTTCAGTTTGAGCAGCGAGTCGATGTGGCGGGCGGCGCGCTCGAGATCGTTCTTGGCCATGCCGATCGTGCCGTTCTTGTAGATGGCCCACGTGACGTCGGGTCCGATGTAAGAGTAGGCGACCGACTGCGCGCCGGGCGCGAGCAGCTTCGCATCGGAGAGGGCCTGCATCCACAGCTCCCAATCCTCGCCGCCCATCACGGCAACGGTGTCGGCGATTTCCTGGTCGTTGGCCGGGTCGATCGTGACGGTGCTGACGAGGCCTTTGTCGGTGTCGACGGTCTTGTTGGTGTAGGACTGGCCGATCGGTTTGAGACAGGATTTGTGCACGGCGCCGGTCTTCGGGTGCGTGCGACGAGGGGAGGCGAGCGAGTAAACGACGAGGTCAACTTGTCCGAGGTCGGCGCGGATGAGATCGAGGGTCTGCTGCTTGATGTCCGCGGAAAAGGCGTCGCCGTTGAGGCTCTTGGCGTAGAGGCCGGCGGCGCGGGCGGCCTGCATGAACGCGATGGTGTTATACCAGCCGGGCGTCGCGGGGCGGCCCTCCTCGGAGGGGCGATCGAAGAACACGCCGAGGGTCGCGGCGCCGGAACCGAAGGCGGCGGTGACGCGGGAGGCGAGGCCGTAGCCGGTGGAGGCGCCGATCACCAGGACCTTCTTCGGGCCGCCGGAGATCGGGCCCCTGGCCTTCACGTGGTCGATCCATTCCTGCACGTGGGCGGCGCAGCCTTCCGGATGGGCTGTCACGCACACAAATCCGCGAACCTTGGGTTTGATGATCATGCGCCGCGAAGTGTCGCGGCGAAGGGATCGGTGACAAGTTTCAAGTAACGGGACCCGCGAACGCGGGTGTGACTCAAACCGAGGTCAGTGATTTGTAGCGGCGGTCTATGACCGCCGGACGAATACCCTTGGCGCAACGACGGCGGTCATAGACCGCCGCTACAACCGAGGCCTTCGAGAACTGACCTCAGTTTGATTCACACCCCGCGAGCGCGGAAGCGTCCCGCTGGTTGCGGGCACCGGGGCCGGGTCACTTGCCCAACAACACAAAGGGCCCCTCGGCTTTGGGCACGCCGCCCTTGCGCTCGAGCGTGACGGCAAACGCGTCGATGGCGCGCACGGGCTGCCGGGCCTTGAACACGACGCGTTGCGCACCCGTTTGCGGATCGACGGTGAAGACGCCGCCGTCGACCGGATTCGGATACTGCGGATCGACGACCCAGAGCTGGTAGTCCTGGCCGGCGGCGGGGGCGGGGAGCTTGTCGACGTGGAGCACGCCTTCCTGTTTTTCCGGGTTCCACACCGCGACTCCGATCGCCCCGGGGGAGTTCTTCAAAAGTGAGGTGAGCGCGGTGATCTTGAGCCGGGCAAGGTCCGCCTCGTGCTGCCGGCGCTCATCGAGGGCGGCGACTTGAGTGCGCGCGTCGGTGAGTTGGCCGGTCAGGCCCGCGATCTCGCGGCGGGTCAGGATGCGCTCGGCCTCCAGCTGTTGTTGCACCTGCTGGAGCGCGAGGTCGGCGAGCGCGTGTTGCGCGGACCCGAGTTGAGTTTCGGCGCGTGCGCCGATGTAGAGCCGCGCAAACCAACCGGCGAGCAGGGCAAAGCCGGCCGCGGCGGCCCACGGCAGCAGCGAGGGAAACGTGAAAAGTCCGGACGCTGTCCGGGGGGGGGCCGACGTCGCGATGCCGGCGAGCACGCGGGACTTCAGCGCCGGGGGAGGCGCGATGACGGGCGCCACTTGGGCCAGCGACGCGGAGGCCTCGCGCAAACGGCCGGCGAAATCGCGCAACTCGTCGTTGACGGCGAGCGTGCGCACGAATGCGTCGCGCTCCGCGCCTTCGAGCAGGTCGAGCGCATGGAGCGCGGCCAGTTCTTCGTGGCGTTCGTCGATCATGGCCGAGACGGAAGCGCGTCCCGCAGGCTGAGCAGGCCGCGGTGGATACGGGCCTGGACCGTGCCCAGCGGTTCGGCGAACTGGGCGGCGATCTCCGGCGGAGTCAGGCTGCCGAAGAACGCCAATTCGAGCGCACGTTTTTGATCTGGCGGGAGGGTGGCGACGGCGGCGCGGACGGCTTCGCCGTGATCGCCGTCGTCGGCGGAGTCCCGGGCCGCGACGGGACTTTCCCCATGACGCAGGTCGGTGGGCGCGGAGGTCGCAGGCGGTTCGCCGCGGCGACGCCGGGAACGCACGCGGGCGATCGCACGGCTGCGCACCAGCGTGATCGCCCAAGCATAGGCGCTCCCTCGCTGATCATCGAAGTCCGCGGCCTTGTCCCACAACGCGACGAAGACGTCGTGCATCAAATCCTCGGCTTCGGCGCGATCGCCGATGATGCGCACGGCGGTCGAGAAGAGGGGCGTGGCGAAGCGATCGTAGAATGTGGCGAGCGCCGCTTGATCGCGGGCGGCCATCCGGCGGATGAGTTGTGCGTCGGCTTGGGACCGTTCGTCGGATGGCGTGACCGGTGGACTCATGCGCGGGCGGGAGCGGGCCGGCCGCGGCGAATCGTCGGTCGCCACACCGGCGGGGAGTGCGGACGGGCCGGACAACGTGGGTGCCATTTACCGATCATACGCTCGTCGGCCGCAACAGGATGCCGGCGCGGCGGGGTTGGCGAGATTTTTTGCCGGCGTCACAACACGGCCAGGCCGATGAGGCCGAGCACGATGAGCAGGGCCAGAATCGTGAGGATGCGCTTCTCCAGGGCGGTGACCGGCAGTGGCATGAAGGTCGGCGGTTAGAGTCCCAGTTTTCCCAGTTGCGCGAAAAGTTCGATGAACAGCGGCTCTGGCGCGAGCGACTCGAGGGGGCGGTTGCTGGAAACGCGCACGAAGAGTTGTTCGCCGTCTTTGCGGAAGCCGTAGCGCCAGGCGATGCGCAGCAACTCGACGGCGGAATACGGGTCGCGATAGGTGATGGGGCGGCCGCCATACAGGTGCCAGAACCAGACATGCTGCGAAAAGCTGGAGCGGAAGAGGCGGTGCTCCGGCGGGGCGAGGGTGCGGCCGCCGATCACGAGTGGCGATGGCGGGGGGGGCGCTGCCACCATCGTCCAACCGGAGCCGGGCCAGCAGGCGTCCGGCGTGTGGGAGGCGACCAGGCTGACCGGCGCCTGTCCCGGCCGCCAGTAGGCGAGATAAAGGGTGACCTGCTCGAGTCCGGTGGGTCGTTGGCGCGTATAAGTGCGCTGCGCCAAAAATTCGGTGCGGAGCGTGGATCGAAACTGATACAGGTCGGTGTCGGTGTCGACGGTCCAGCCGGGGGCGCGGGCCGGCAGGACCGCGAGGAGGTCGGGGATGGGCCGATCGCCGCGAGTGGCGGGCCGCGTGTTGGCGAAGAAGAACGCGGTCAACGCCGCCGCCACTGCGAGCGCGCCGACGAGGGCGGCAAACGGCATGGTGCGCGGTCGATCGCCCGGCGCGGCGGGAGCGGACGAAGGCTGCGGTGCCGCCGCGGGACGCTCGCGGTGTTCGAGCAGGAGGGCCAGCCCACCAAGCAGGGCGGCGGTGACGCCGAGCACGGCGAAACCGGTCGCATCGTGCCACGGGCCCGCGATGTCGACGCCGGCGTTGGCCAGCAACGTGAGCGACAGCGAGCGGAGAAAATTCATTGCGAGCGCGAGGGGCGCGGACAACCCGACGATGAGGGCGCGGGCCCACGGGCGGCGCACCAACGTCGCCGAGAAAAACAGTCCGGCGAACAGGCAGGAGAGCAGACTCCGCACCCCGCTGCAGGCTTCCTCGACGCCCACGGTCGCGCGGGCCAGTTCGATGATATTGCCGTGGCGCACCGCGGCGACGCCGAGCACGTGGAGGACGCCCACGGTGTTTTCGCTGACGAAGAGCTGGAGGCTGAGCGTCAGCCGCGAATAAGTGCCCGGTGGAATCGGAGTGCAGGCCAGCCAGAGCGTGGGCGCGACGAGCGCGGTCCAGTTGAGCGGCAGCAATCGGGTGGCTTCGCCGGCGGACAGCACCAGCCCCGCGCCCAGGAACAAGACGAAGGACAACGTCAGCGAAAGGTTGACGAGCGCGTGGGACCAATCGACCGACGCGGCGTAGAGGCCGGCGGCGACGAGCGCGAGCAACGCGCCGGTCAGCAGGGCGGCGAGCAGCCCGTGGAACAGCGGTCCGCGACCGAGCCAGCGCGCAGTCCCGCCCCGCGCCTCATGCAGCAAAATGAGGAAGACCACGGGTATGAAGAACCCGTGGGAGAGATCGGGATTGTGCCGCCACTCGGGCCACAGGCGGAAGCTCAACGCGATCATGGCGAGCCCGAGGCCGGCGAAGGCGATGCGGCCGATCCAGGGCAAGCGGTGCCAGGCCACGGCCAGCGAGCCGTGCGGAGGGAGGGAAGCCGCCGTCGTCATGGCTTCGACGCCGGCGTCGCCAGTGGCGCGCCGGGATAACGCTCGATCATCGCATAGGCGACTTCGAGGGGCAGGGGCAGAACGGGCAGGAAACTGGTGGCCCGGCGCGCACCGCCGTCGCCGCGGAAGAAGGCTTCGACCGTGTCGAGCGCGGCGAAGGAGGATTTCGACGCCTCCTTCAACTGGAGCACGACGGTGTGCATCCGATCCTGATCGCCGACCGCGCCAGCGGCGCACACCAGGGAGAACCACACGCCGGCGGTGTCGTTGTTGAAATCCATGCGCTCGTGGCGGAGGCGGAGCGTGAGCTTCGCAAGAATCTCCGCGTCGGGGTGGCGCACGAGATGGGCGCACAGGAGCGTGATCGTCGGGAGAAAGTCGGTGCCGCGCAACGGCTGGCCGAGCAGTTTTTCGACGTCGCGCAACAGCACGCCGCGGGCCTCGGCCGCGGCGAGGATGTCGAGCTGCAAGGTGTAGCGCGCGGTCTGGCCGAGGCTCGCCTCGGCCCGGCCGAGCACATCGAGCGCGGCAAAGGTGTCGCCCAACCCGGCGAGCGCCCCGGCCTGATAGTAAAACGTGTAGGGCGGCGCCTGCCCCGGCCACGGCCGCCCCAGCGCCGTGCGGGCCTCGGCCGTGCGCCCGGTCCGGAGCAGTTTTTCGACCGCGAGCAGCTGGCGCCAGGGCCGGGCCTCGGGCGCACTGTCGGCGAGCAGTTCGTCAAGCAGGGCATCGTCGCCGATCTGGCGCGTCGTGAACAGCAGCGCGCGCATCCAGACGCCGGCCCGGGCCGCGTCGGCGATGACCTGGGTGCGGCTCAGCCGTGCCGCCTGGACGAAGTCGCCGCGGGCCAGCAGCGCGCGATACCAGTCCTGCGCGGTGGCGTCCCGCTGGGCCGGGAACGTGTTGAGCAGGCGTTCGTAGAAGCGATCGGAGGTGTTCGGTTGCAGCAGTTGATAGTGGCGCGCGATCGTGAGGCCGACCGCGTAATTGCCGGGGTCGAACTCGAACGCGTTGATCAAAAACAGCAGGCCTTCGGCGGTCCGGCCCGCGGCGAAAGCGCGGTTGGCGCGTTCCACGAAGAACCAACCACGGGCCTGCGGCACGCGGTGCCACAAGCCCGGCCACGCCACATGCACGATGCTGATCGGATAGCCGACGATCCGCAGGAAACCGAAAACGGCGAGCACGCCGGCGACGTAGAGGGCGGCGAGCGTGCCGCCGTAATAGCGGCCGGTCAGACCCCAGAAGGGGCGCACGTCGGCCGTATCGACCGAACAGCGCAGGCCGTCGGGCGTCTCGACCAGGAGCGGGCAGACCCGTTTGAAACGCGCCGGCTTCGCCCAGTGCAGGCAGGCGTCGCACGTGGTGGCGAGAGCGCGGCCCGAATCGCTCGGACTCTGGCACGGGCAGCGCGTCCGCCCGCGACCGAGCTGGAAAAGCGTTTTGCGCGCATTCCAGTAGAGCAGCCCCCACGCGAGGCGGAAAAAATCAGCGAGCCAGCCGACCACCCGCGCAAGGTAGCGGGGTGGCACCCTCCGGCAAATCGAAACCGCCCACAGATTCGCCGGCGCGATCGTTCGTGCGGGATAAGACTGCTCCAACCGCGTGGTCCCGCAGTTCATTGCCTGACTGCGCGCCGCCGGCCGCGATAGGCGTCGCTTCCGCGCGAAGTGATTCTTAGAGTAGTCCGTTCGCCAAGCACAACGCCGCCGGCAACACGGACCATCCCACCTCTATGAGAGAAAACTACCTTCAGGCCGCACTAAAAGTCATCGACGATCCCAACATCCTCGTGAACGTCGTCTCGCTTCGCGTGAAGCAGCTCAAGCGGGGCAATCGCTCGCTCGTGACTTCGCTCGAAAAACTCCTGCCCGAGGACACCGCGTTGCGCGAAATCGCCGAGGGTAAGATCACCTATGAGCTGGCAACCGCTGCCGAACTAGCGGCCCCGCGGCCGGCCGGCTGGCGGTCGGCCATGGTCAGCAACGTTCGCGGCGCCTTGTCGGCATCGGCGCAGGCCTCCAAGGCGGCGGCGCTTCCCTGACGCGGTCGGCGCGCTTGGATTTGATTTAATGAAGCCGCTCCTCCGGATCGCATTTACCGCCGCCGCGGTGGCACCGCTCGCGACGTTCGCGTCCGCCGTCGACCGCAAAATCGAGGAAACGGCGCAGGCCTCCTACAACTATCGCACGGTGCTGGAGCGCCAGGTGAAGGTCGCCGTGCGCGATGGCGTCGTCACGCTCACCGGCAACGTGGAGGACGAAGCCGCCGTGGCGCTCGCGGTCGCCACCATCGAGGACATGCCCGGCATCCGCATGATCGAGAATCAACTCACCGCCCAGTCGCCGTTCGCGGTGAAGACCGATCCGTGGATCGCCCGGCAGATTCAGCTCCGGCTGCTCGTGAAGGCGAAAGTAAACGCCGCCACCACGACGATCGTGGTCGAGCAGGGGGTGGTCACGTTGACGGGCACGACGCAAAGCGCCGCGCAAAAGAGCCTGACCGAAGCCTGCGTGAAGGGCGTCGCCCAGGTGAAATCCGTGAACAACGAACTCACGGTGGCGATTCCTCCCGCCGCCGACGTGGCCGTGGACGAGATGATCGATGATGCCTCGATCACGGCGCTGATTCGATCCGCCCTCGTGACCGAACGGCCGCGTGGTGCGAGCCAAGCCGCGGTTGTGATCAGGAACGGGGCCGTTGGCGTCAGTGGCGAGGCGGCGTCGGATGAAGAGCGGGCGTTCATCACCGCGCTGCTCGAAACCGTGCGCGGTGTGACCACCGTCACCAACCGCATGTCCGTGCGAGCCCGCTCGCGCTGAGCGGGTCGTCCGAGGGCACGCGCCACGTCGCGGCGCGCGGATAGGGCGGCCCGGTGTGCACGGCCCAGCGGTTGTCGAGACGTTGCGAGAGATCGAGCGGATCGCCGACTCCGACCGTGCCGCGGGCGATCTGGTAGGCCCAGACTTGGAAATAGGTGAGCGTCGCGCCGCCGTAGATCGTGGAAAAGGCGCCGTCGACGGTGTCCTGTCCGTGCGAGATCTTGATCCGGCCGATCCGTGGCACGTGGAAGCGGGCGTCGGCCGTGAACCACTGGCCGCCGAGGTAGACCTCGGCGTAGGTGTGAAAATCCATGTGGTTCTCCGGATCGGGGAAGCCGATGTCGGGCAGGTGGCCGGTCACGTAGCGCGCGGGGACGTTGAACGCGCGGTTGAGTGCGATGGCGAGATGCGCGAAATCGCGGCACACGCCATAGCCGCGCTGCAACGCATCCCACGCGGACAGGTCCGCGCGACCCGAGAGGTAGCGATACTCGAAGTCGCGGTGCAGCCACTCGCTGATGGCGGTCACGCACGGCAGGCCGGGTGTGATTTGCCCGAACTTCTCCCACGCGAACTGGGTGAGTTTGTCCGAGTCGCAATACCGGCTCGGCTGCGTGTAGCGGAGCACGGCGGGCGGAAGCTCGCCCGCTGTCTGCGGCTCCGCAGCGCCCAAGCCGTGATTATCGGGCTGCGAAGTGACCGCGAGGATCGCGTCGTGCCGGAAGGAATTTGCGCCGGGAGCGAGTGCCACGCACCAGATGAGATTGCCATGACTGCCGGTGAACTGTTCCGCCGGCAGACGGTCGCCGAGCGTCAGCGCCTCGACGATCACCGCGTGAAGGTGACCCGGCTTCGGGGTGACGTGAAGGAGCAGGGGGGCGGTGCCCGTGACTTCGTAGCCGAGGCTGCAGCCCACGCGCACCGGGCGATCGAGCGCCGGGAGGGCTGCGGCGGCCGGGGCCGTGGGGCATCCCTCGCGTGCCGCGCGCTAGAGACCGGACGGCAGACAGCGGAGCAACGGAGCGGCATGGCCGGGCACGACGACCTTGTCGCGCGCCGCGCGGCGTTTGGACTTGGTGCTCTTGGAGCGGAGCAAGTGGCGGAAGCCGGGCGTGCGGCGCATGAGTTTGCCGGTGGCGGTCAACTTGAACCGTTTCGCGACGGACTTTTTGGTTTTTTGCATAAGGTAAGGTTCGCAGGCACTCGGTGCTGTCGGAGGCGCCTGCGGTCGCAGCCTCGGCTCGGCGCCAGTGGAGCGCCGAAAACCGCGTCACTTCGCGGATTCAGGACCTGAGTCCTGGAGCGTAAAAATCCAGCGCGTGAATAGCGATGGATTACCGAGGCTCGCATAATTGAGTGACACGCGGTGGTTCGGGGAGCGCCCGCGTCCCGCGGGCCGTCCTCGGCGTCCCGCCGAGGACTTCGGAGGTGTCGGCGAGACGCCGACACGAGCACCCGAGACGGGTGCGCTCCCCGAACCGCTGAACTTTT
>JACRKC010000107.1 GCA_016235555.1 Verrucomicrobiota bacterium | reverse complement strand
GGCGAAGTAGTCGTGGCTGAGGCGCCCCGCCTCACAAAGCAACGAAAAGCGTGTGGGCGCAGGTCGCGGCGGGCGTCCCTGCCCGCCGATTCGGGGCGTTCGACAACCACGGCGGCCCGGGACGCCCGCCGCTACGCCGAGCCGGCGCGGGTGGCCGCGCTCCTGTGCGCGTTTTCTCGCCGCTTTCTCAGGTTTCCTTTTTCCATCAACGAGGCGGGACGCCTCGTCCACGACGCCCAGCACCGTCGCATGAAAATGGCGCGTCGCGTTCTTTCATTTTGAAGTCCGGCGCGAGGCGTGTTTCACCGTGGGCGCTTCTGATGACGTTTCCCCCTGCCCTGCCTCGTTCCCGCCGGCTTGCGACTGCCTTGCTCGGCAGCGCGTTGGCCGCGAGCGCGCCGGCCGCGGTGGATTTCAATTCCCAGATCCGCCCGCTGCTGAACCAGAACTGCACCGCGTGCCACGGCGGCGTGAAGGCCGCGGGCAACATCTCCTTCGTCTACCGCGAGAGCGCGATGGGCGTCGGCAAGAAATCCGGCCGCCGCGTGATCGTGACCGGCGACCCCGCCGGGTCCGAGCTCATCGCGCGCATCACTTCGACCGATCACGATTACCGCATGCCGCCCGCCGAGAAAGGCCCGCCGCTGCCGCCGGAGAAAATCGAGCTGCTGCGCCAGTGGATCAAGGAGGGCGCCGACTGGCAGGAGCACTGGGCGTTCGTCCCGCCCAAAGCGCGGCCCGTCCCGAAGGTCGCGGGCACACCGCGCCCGATCGACGCTTTCATCCACGCCCGGCTCGCGAAGGAAGGATTGATGCCCGCACCCGAGGCCCCGCGCGCCGCGTTGCTCCGCCGCGCTGCGCTCGACCTCACCGGGCTGCCGCCCACCCCGGAGGAAATCTCGGCCTTCCTCGCCGACCCCGCGTCCGGCGCCTACGAGAAACAAATCGACCGCCTGCTCGCCTCGCCGCGTTTCGGCGAGCGCTGGACCAGCCTCTGGCTCGACCTCGCGCGTTATGCCGACACGAAGGGTTACGAAAAGGACGCCGAGCGCCAGGTCTGGCAATACCGCGACTGGCTCATCGACGCTTTCAACCGCAACCTCCCCTACGATCAGTTCATCATCGAGCAACTCGCCGGCGACCTCCTCCCGAACCCCACGCTCGACCAGATCGTCGCCACGTCGTTTCACCGGCAGACGCAGGTCAACGACGAGGGTGGCACCGACGACGAGGAGTATCGCACCGCCGCCGTGATCGACCGCGTGGCGACCACGTGGGCGGTCACCAACGGCCTCACCTTCAACTGCGTGCAGTGCCACTCGCACCCCTACGAGCCCATCAAGCACGGCGAATACTACCGGTTCTTCGCCTTCTTCAACGGGACGCGCGACGCCGACTTCAACAGCGACTACCCGACCGCGCGCATCCCGAACGATCCCGCGCGCCACGCCGAGGCCTGGGCGCTCCAACGCGAAGTCGAGCGTCTGCGCCACGAGGTCGTCACGGCCGGACTCGCCGCCGAGGCCGACCGCGCGCAGTGGCGCACACTCCCGCTCGCCGCGGCCGAGGCCACCCCCATCGGCGAGATGAAGCTGCGCGGGGACGAACTCGAGGTCGCCGGCACCGTGCAGACCAACGTCCGCTACGACCTCACGATTCCGGCGCTGGCGCTGTCGCAGGACCCGCTGACCGCCCTGCGCTTCGAGGCGCTGCCCCTCGATCCGGCGACAGCGCGGCACACCCCGGAACGCGGCTTCATCGTCACGCAGATTGAGGTGATGCTCGCGCGGCCCGACGGCTCCGTGCAACCGCTCGCCGTCGAGCGATTTTTCCCCGACACCGAGAACCTCACCACGAAGGCCACCAAGAACGTCCCCGCTACAGCCAGCCCGGCCGACCCCGCCGCCACCGTCGCCCGCGCACCCGCCGCAAAAAAAGGCAAGGCCGCCACCAAGAGCAAAGCCGCCACCGCCAGTTCGTCGTCCACCGCCGGCGCGACCCCCACCGCTTCCCCGGCGCCGCCGCCGACCGAGACGCGCGACGTCACCCTCGACTTCCACTTCGCCGCGAACCCCACCATCGCCGGCCCGCGCTGGGTCGTCGCCGCCCTGCGCGAACCGCTCGCCGCCCCGCCCGGCTCCACGCTGCGCATCGCGATCACGCACGGCCGCGGCATCACGGAAAAACCCGCGCCCATCCGCCGCCTGCGCGTCGCCGCAAGCGCCGACGCCCGGTGGACCGCTCTCGCCACCGACACCGGGCTCGCGCGCAAGGCCGCGCGCGTGACCGATGCGCTCGCCGAGCTCGCGCGCCTCCCGGGGATCGACCTGCCGGTGATGGCCGAGCTGCCGCGCTCCGAGTCGCGCGAGACGCGCCTCTTCAATCGCGGCAATTTCCTCACCAAGGAAGGCAACCCGCTCACGCCCGCCACGCCCTCGCTTTTTCCGCCGTTGCCCGCCGGCGAACCGCTCAACCGCCTCACGGTGGCGCGCTGGTTTTTCGCGCCCGGCCAGCCGCTCACCGCGCGCGTGGCGGTGAATCGTTTCTGGGAGCAGCTCTTCGGCACCGGCCTCGTCGAAACCCTCGAAGACTTCGGCGGTGCCGGCGAGAAACCGAGTCACCCCGAGCTCCTCGACTGGCTCTCCCTGCATTTCCAAAACGACCTGCGCTGGGACATGAAGGCCCTGCTCCGCGAACTCGTGACCAGCGCCACCTACCAGCAGGCGGCGACCGCCACACCCGACCTCCTCGCGCGCGATCCGCGCAACCGCCTCCTCGCGCGCGGCCCGCGCCAGCGCCTCACCGCCGAGATGGTGCGCGACCAGGCGCTCGCCGCCAGCGGCCTCCTCAGCCCCAAGCTCCACGGCCCGCCCGTGATGCCCTCGCAACCCGTCGGCGTGTGGGAGACCGTCTACAACAACAGCAAGTGGACCGAGTCGAAAGGCGACGACGCCCACCGCCGCGCCGTCTACACCTACTGGAAACGCTCCGCGTCCTACCCGAGCTTCCTCACCTTCGACATGCCCGGTCGCGACCTCTGCCTCGCGCGTCGCACGCCCACCAACACGCCGCTCCAAGCTCTCGTCACGCTCAACGACGCCGCCTACGCCGAAGCCGCCACCGCGCTCGCCCAACGCACACTCCGCGAAGCCACCGACACCGACGCCCGCCTCGCCCGCGCGTTCGCGCTCGTCGTCTCGCGGCCACCCACCGCGAGCGAAACCGCGCGCCTCCGTCGCCTGCACGACGAAGCCCTCGTCGCGGTCCCGACGCCAAAACCGGCCAACGCCACCACCACCGATTCCACGGCGGAAAAACCCGCCGCGTCCGACTCCGACCCTCGCGCCGTCGCCGCGCTGACCTCCGTCGCCGCCGCCATCCTCAACCTCGACGCCGCGCTCGTGCGATGAAATCCAACCACCACCTGCGGAGCTTTGTTGTAGCGGCGGTCTATGACCGCCGAACGAACCACTCTGCGCGTCCGACGGCGGTCACAGACCGCCGCTACATCCTTTCCGTTTCGCGCCCATGACTCCCGCCGACCGCCTCCTCCGCGAATACGAGCACGCCCGCCTCACAGCCGAGACCCGCCGGCATTTCCTCCAGAAGTGCTCCACCGGCCTCGGTGCGCTGTTTTTCTCTTCGCTCGCGACACGCACGTCCGCCGCGACCGGCCGGCTCGGTTTCTCGCGCCCGGCCTCGTCGCCCCTCGCGCCACTCCCACCGCAGTTCGCCGGCCGCGCCAAACGCGTCATCTATCTCCACATGGCCGGCGCGCCGAGCCAGCTGGAGCTCTTCGACTACAAGCCCGACCTCGTGCGCCTCGACGGCAAGGACTGCCCCGCGTCGTTTCTCGAGGGCAAGCGCTTCGCCTTCATCTCCGGCGTGCCGAAGATGCTCGGACCGCAGTTCCCGTTTCACCAAGCCGGCAAGAGTGGCACGTGGATGTCCGACCGCCTGCCGTTTCTCGAGCGCCACATCGACGACCTCGCGGTCATCCGCTCGATGCGCACCGACGAGTTCAACCACGCGCCCGCGCAACTCATGTTGCACACCGGCTCGCCGCGGCTCGGCGCACCGTCGCTCGGTTCGTGGGTGACCTACGGTCTCGGCACGGAGAACCAGAATCTCCCGGGCTTCATCGTGCTCGTCTCCGGCGGCAAGACGCCCGACGGCGGCAAACCACTCTGGGGCTCCGGTTTTCTGCCGAGCGTCTACCAAGGTGTGCAGTGCCGCGCCAAGGGCGACCCGGTGCTTTTCCTTTCCAATCCCGAAACCGTCTCGCGCAGCGAACGCCGCCGCGTGCTCGACGCCATCGGCGACCTCAACCGCGAGGAGCACGCCGCGCACGGCGATCCCGAGACGCTCACGCGCATCGCCCAATACGAACTCGCCTTCCGCATGCAGGTGAGCGCCACCGATGCGATGGACCTCTCGCGCGAGTCCGCCGCCATCCACGCGCGTTACGGCACCAAGCCCGGCACCGAGAGCTTCGCCAACAACTGCCTGCTCGCCCGCCGCCTCGCCGAGCGCGGCGTGCGCTACATCCAGCTTTATCACTGGGGCTGGGACAGCCACGGCGTGTCCGAGCAGACCTCGCTCAAGAACGGTTTCGCCGATCTCTGCCGCGAAGTGGACCGCCCGATCGCCGCGCTCATCGCCGATCTGAAGGAACGCGGCCTCTTCGACGAGACGCTCATCGTGTGGGGCGGCGAGTTCGGCCGCACGCCGATGCAGGAGAACCGCAACGGCCAGGTGCAGAAATGGGCCGGCCGCGACCATCACCCCGGCGCGTTCACCATCTGGCTCGCCGGCGGCGGCGTCAAAGGCGGCGTCAGTCACGGCCTGACCGACGATGTCGGCTACAACATCGTCGAAAATCCCGTCGAACTCCGCGACCTCCAGGCCACGATCATCCGGCTCCTCGGCTTCGATCATCACTATCTCACCGTGCCTTTCCAGGGCCTCGACCAGAAGATCACCGGAGTGAAGCCGGTGAAAGTGGTCGACGACATCATCGCATGAGTGAGGCAGCGCGCATCGGTAGCGGCCGACGTGAGGAGGCCGGCGTCCGCCGGACCAGCCTCGCGCCGCAAACTGAGGCGGGACGCCTCAGCCACGTGGACGAGACGTCCCGCCTCGTTTTTTCGAGAAACCGCATCGGTGCGCGCCAACCCCGGCGATCACTCGCCCGCCTCGTCGCCTCGGCTGCTGCGATCCTGCTCGCGCGCCCCCTCTCCGCCGCCGCGCCTGCCGTGAGCCCGGCCGAACGGCCCACCGCCTACGAACAACTCGTCGCGCCCATTTTGCGGGCGCGTTGCGTGGAGTGCCATGGCGAAGCCAAGCGCAAAGGCCGTCTTGCGCTGCACACGTGGGAGACTTTCGCCAAAGGCGGCGCCAACGGCCCGGCTTTTGTCGCCGGAAAAACCGCCGAGAGCGAACTGCTGATCCGCCTGAAACTCCCGCTCGCCGAGGAGGACCACATGCCGCCGCGCGACGAGCCGCAGCCCGCGCCCGCCGAGCTCGCGTTGCTGGAGCGCTGGATCGCCGCCGGCGCCTCGCCCACGGCCACCGTCGAATCGCTTCAGCTGCCCGCCGATCTCATCGCCGCCGTCGCCAGGCTCCCGGCCTCGCGCGCCCGCGCCACCGTCGCCACCCTCGATCTCGCCGAAGTCGAAAAACTCCGTGCGCCGCTCGCCGCGACCGTCGCCGCGCTCCAGCAGAAATTTCCCGGCGCGCTCAGTTACGAATCACGCTCCTCCGCGGCGCTGCACTTCACCGCCGCCGGGTTGGGCCGCGATTTCGGCGACGCCGAGCTGGCCCAGCTCCTCCCACTCGCGTCGCAGCTCGTCCGGCTCGACCTCGCGGCGACCGCCATCACCGACCGCTCCGGCCCCGTCCTCGCCCGCCTCACCGCGTTGCGCGTCCTGCGCGCCGGCTTCACCGCGATCAGCGACGACACCCTCCCGGCCCTCGCCCCGCTGACCGCCCTCGAAGCCTTCAGCGTCAATCACACCGCCGTCACCGATCGCGGTCTGGCTGCATTGAAAAAACTCCCGGCACTGCGGGAACTGCATCTGGCCGGCACGGCGGTATCGCCCGACGCGGCCCGGAAATCCGGCCTGCCCGTCGTCGCGTCCGCCGCACCCGAGCCCCTCTCGCCTCCTTCACCCACCGAGACCCCGGCCCCGTCATCACCCAACCGCTGACCGCGTCGTGCGGGACATGTGGCTCAGAACCAAGCGGCCTGACGCGCGAGCCACCAGCCCAAGGCGGCCCCGGCGATCCACGGCCACACGCGCCACAGCGGGCGGAACCGGATCGAAAGCACCCCCGCGGCCACCACCACGCCCACCGCTCCGAAACGATGCAGCATCGTCAACGTGCCGAGAGCGATCCCGGCCACGATGCCGTTGAACGGCGCCGGATCGTCGGCGAAACGCACCAGCGCCCACGCGCCGAACACGCCCAGAAAAAGTTCCGCCGCCAGATCCAGTCCCGGCGGCCACCCGATCCACCCCACCGGCACCAGCACCGCCAACGCCACGCCCGCCCAACGGCCGCCGAGCCGATGGCCGAGGAAAAATGTCGCGAGCAAAGTGCCGCCCCCCAACCACGCCGCCCCGGCGAACTTCCCCGCGACCACGAGCAGCACCGCCGCCGCCCCGGCGAGGGCGGGCGGCCAGCGGACCGGCCGCGCCACCGCGGGCGGCGGAGCCATCAGGACATTGATCGATGAGGCGGGCATGGGCGGGCAGGACGGATGTGCGGGGACGATTGTTTCGCGTAAACCAGCTCACCTCACCCTGGCCGGAGTCATGCAACGGAGGTGGAGCGCGTTGACCCCAACGCGCTCGGGTTGCCACGTGACTGCTGAAAGCGCGTTGCGGTCAACGCGCTCCACCCCGACCCCATCGCTTCGGCGGCAAAGCGGCGAAAGCCTCACGGCTTCCGCTACACGCCCGGCGACCCTGTTCGGCATTTCCCTAGACCACCCGTTCCACCGCGAGCGCCGAGAGATCCGGATCGCCGGGAAGGCCAAACGGCGCCGCGTTCACCGACCCGAGGGCCAGCTGGCCGTCGCGAATCTCGATTCGCGGCCAACCCCGCTCGCTGCGCACGTAGATGTCCGGGTGATGTCGCAGCGCGTGCTCCTGCAGCGCCGCCGGAAACTGCGCGAGGCCCGAGTAATAGTGCTGGCCGTTGCGCTCCACGCTCGTGATCCCCAGCGCCGCCGCGGCCGCGAGGTCCGGCAATGGCGAGAGCGGACCCACGCTGCACAGATCTTCGCCACTCAACACCGTCGTGCGTCCCGCCGCGCGCGCCTGCGCGAGCAAGCCGGCGTTGAGCACGCTCTTGAAGACACCCTTGCAGTTCTTGTGGCTCGTGCCCGCGTAGCCGAGCGCCAGCGCGTTCGCGGCGCTGTCGATCTCACCGTCGCTCTCGTCGATGATGATCGGCGGTCGATCCGGCCACGTGCGCGCCAGCTCGCCGATCGCCGGGCTCAGCGCCACCGCGCGATGCCACGGCTGCTCGACGTAGAGCAGGCGCGGCCACAGCGCTGCGAGCGGCGGCTCCGCGCGCAGCCCGAGGAAGTAGTCGCGGAACGACGCCACGTCTTTCCACGTTTCGTTGCCGTCGAGGGAAAACGCGAAGTCCACATTTTCTCGCGCCAGCACACTCGCGATGCGCGCCAGCCGGTCGCGGTCGCGCGCAGCCTCGCCGTTGATCTTGATCTTGAAGTGCCGCAGCCCGTAGGCGCGGATCGCCTCGTCGAGCGCCACCGGCAACCCATCGTCCGGCCGATCCGACGGCGCGACCTCACCCGCTTCGATCGGATCGCCGAGGCCGATTGTGTGCCGCGCAAAAACCGCGGGCGATGGCACCGCGGGCAGGAAATCCGCCGGGGCCACGCCACGCAGCCCGGCATGCACGGCGCCGGCCTCGATGCCCGCGAGGCCGCCGCGCAACGCCTTGGACAGCGTGGTTTCGTTGACGCGGCAGAGCGCATGGAGCAGCGCCCGCTCGACAAACGACGTGCCGAAGTGCGCAAGCAGCGGCGCCAGGCCGTTCGCCGCGCCCCACGCCGCCTGCGCCGCGTAAAGTTCGCGCCAGAACGCAAACGCCGTCGGCGCGCGCACCGCCGTCGCGTGCCGCACCGCCGCGCGAATCACCCGCAACATCTCCTCAATTTCATCCGGGATGGCGCGCGCCGGATCCTTCGTGAACCACTTCGGCGCGAGGATGTCGGCCGCGAGGCCGGTGGCGATTCGTCCGCCAAGGTCGAATTCGATCCGCGCCACGATTTGCGGCACCTCCGTGAGCGTGACGATGCCGTAGCGAAACGGCAGGCGCAGCCGCAGATCGAGGCGGAGCAGTTCGGCGGAGCGAAGGGTGATCATAGGCTGGTTCCGGTAGCCGCGAGCGTGAGCGAGTGGAACGCGCAAGCATCCACTCACTCACGCTCGCGGCTACGATTCACGTCTTCGGCGCGAACAGCTTCTCGTAGTGCGGCGACACCGCGAAGATGCCTCCGCTCTGCGCGTAGTAGTCGGCGTCGAGCGCGAAGAGTCCGTCGCGCGTTTGCGCCCAAGGCGCGTCGGGCGCGGGGTGGCGGCGGCGCAACGCGTCCCAGTTGCGGTAGTTCTGGTGGCCGTTGGTCTCGACGAGCCCGAGGCCGAGCCCCGGGAACGGCGCGAGCCGCGCGGCGACGTTCTTGTTCCACTCGACGAGCAACGGGCCCACGGTGAGGTCGGCGCAGAAACAGGGCACGCCGCGTTCATGCGCCGCCTGCGCGATCTTGAGCGTCATGCTCAGGGTCTTGGCGATGGCTTTGAGCGCGATCGCCTTGTAGCCCATGTCGATCCGCTTGCGGGCGTCCGCGTCGGTGTGCGCGCTTTCGTCGGCGGCGATGCGGGCGGGGATGTCGCGAATGTCGATTTCCAGTTCCTCGGGAAACGGCTCCTCGATGAGCGCGATCTGGTCGAAGGCGCCAATGGCCCGCGCATGGTCGAGCAGGCGGAGCAGCGTGTCCTTGGATTCGTAGCGGCCGTTGGCGTCGAAATAATAGGGCAGTTTGCCGTTGGCCGTGTGCGGCGTGCGCGCGCCGCCGATCGCGGCGTGGATGGCGGTGAGGCGCGCCTTGTCCTTCTCGAGCATCTCGGCCTGCGTGCCCGGCTGGCCGATTTTGATCTTCATGAAGAAATAGCCCTGCGCAACCGCCGCTTTGATTTCATCCACCGGCACGCCGTAGGCCATGAGCGGGATGCTCGCGATCTTGTCGTGCCGGTGCGACAGCGCCGGGCGATACGCCGCCGGGATCAGGTCGTCGAACGACGTGAGGCCGTTCTCGGCGGCGTAGAGCAGCCACGCGGCGTTGTCGACGCCCACGAGGGAGTTGAGCGCGAAGGTTTCGCGCAGGCCGTCGTGGCCGGTGATCTTTTTTCCGTAGGCGTGGAGCTCGTGCCAGATCGAGTCGAGCAGCTCGATGGGATTGGTGAAGGTCTGGCCGCGCAGCATCTGGAGCGCGCGCTCCGTCATCGCATACATGAGCGCGCTGCCGCCCGTTTCGGAATGTTGGGCGAAGACATGCGCGTCGCTCCAAAGCACGCCCTGCGTGCAGAGGCCGATGCCGCGGCGGCCCGCGGCGCTCTCCAGCAGCGCGGCGCTCTGCCAGATCTCCGTCTGGTAGCCGCCCTTGAAGCCGAACGGCCGGATGAGCGGCTCACGCTCGAAGTCGGAACTGACGCGGGCAATGGTGATGGAATGGGGCATGCTAAATCAGGCAGCGTTGTGTTTTGTCGTTGGGCGGGGTCGCCTGGCCCGCCGGAGGTCGTCGGCGGGAAGCGGCGGGGTTCGGCGACCCCGCCCTACAACACTTCAAGTGATCTGGCTCTTCGCCATCGCCGCCTTCAGGAAGGCGCCATCCCGCTTCATCAGCGCCGTCATCTGCGTGAGACGGTCCGCCGCGCTCAGCGCGGCGGGGGCTTTCTCGAAGGGCGGATATTCGAGGTGCAGCGAGATCGGGCCGCCGATCTTCAGCTCCTTCGCCAGTTTGAAATAGGCGTCGAATGGCACGACGCCTTCGCCGAGCGGCACGTTGTCGATGGTGGCTTTGCCCGGCGCCTGCTCCCACTTGAAGTCCTTGATGTCGGTGCAGCGGATCCAGGGCGCGAGCAACCGCAGCGCTACGGGCCACGACTGGCCGGCCTCACAGACGGCGTGGCGGATGTCGAACTGCACGCCGATCGCCTTCGGGTCGAGTTCGCGCAGCAGCAGGTGCAGATCCCACATGGCGCTGCCGACGCGCGTGCCGGCGTGGTTCTGGATCGCGCCGTGCAGGCCGAGGCTGGCGTTGAGCGCGGCGAGTTCCTTGAGCGACGGCTGGAGTTTTTCGAGCGTGCCGACCACGCCGAGCTTGTTGTCGTAGTTGAAATTGCCGAGCCGGTAGCACTTCACGCCCACTTTCGCGGCGGCGCGCAGGATCGCCTCGGTGTGCGGCTCGCGTGCACTCGTGATGTCGGTGGTGATCAACTCGACCTTGAGACCGGCGGCACGCGCGGCATCGACGGCGCGGGGCAGATCCTCCGCAACTTTCTCGGGCAACACGTGGGCCTGCGCCTTGCGCACGGTGTAGTCGACGCCGCCGAAGCCGCACGCGGCGATGAGCTTCGCCGTCTCGGCGTGCGACATCTGGTAAAAGGGCTTCGAGAAAACGTGGAGCGTGGACGGGCCGGCCGGCGCCGCGCCGGGCGCGGGAGCCGCGGCGGATTTTTCGGCCGCGCGGGCGGCGAGCGGGGCGGCGGCCGCGGCGAGCGCGACCGTGGAGAGGAAATCGCGACGGGAGACGGAGGGGTTCATAGGAACCGAAAGCTTGGGATGGAACGCGTCGACCTCAACGCGCTTTTTTCCCTAAGCGCCGCCGGCTTGAGTCGTGGACGAGGCGTCTCGCCTCGTGTCGGCGCTCGAACCATCAAGCCATGGAAACGAGGCGGGACGCCTCGTCCACGACCCTCAGCCTTTGCCGCCGCGGAGGACGACGAGGTGATCGACCCCGCGCGACTCGAATTCGCGCCAGTAGGCGTCCTCCATCGCATCGAGTTTTTCCTGATCCTCCTCGGAATACTCGACGCCAATCTTGGTCGCGTCGCCGCCGCGTTCGGCGCGCAGGTCGCGCTCGGCCAGCCGCATCACGAGTTCGCTCCAGAAGGCGTCTTCGACGAATTTGTCGATCTTCTCGCTTACGGGACCGGTGGTGAGTTTTTCGTTCAGGAAGAGTTCGCCGTTCACGTCGGCCTCGACCAGGTCGGCGCAGCCGAACGTCTCGGCCAGGCCCAGGAGCTTCTGGTTCAGCTCGGCGTAACGTTCGGGCATCGTGGCCGGATCGTCGGGGCGCGAGCCGGCCATCCAGAGGCCCAGGTGGGCGAGTTCGAGGAGGCGGGCGTATTCTTTCTGCGTGAACGAAACCTTCATGCGCGGGAAGAGGACGCATCGTCCGGCGGCGCGCAAGGGCGGAGTGCGGCGGAGGCGACTCGCGCGTAGCGGCCGAGGTAACGAGGCCGGCCTCCTTACGTCGGTCGCTACCGCCGGGCGACGATCTTGGTGCGAATGCGAAACGAGGCGGGACGCCTCGTCCACGACTCGGCCGGGCGCGGAGCGCCCGGCCCACCGTTCACTCCGCCTTCTTCTTTTTCTTCGTTGCCTCGCCTTCGATGCGGCCGGGCTCGCGGGAGCCGGCGCCGCTTGGACGCTTCGTGAGGGTGTCGCCCAGTTCGGCGCGGCATTTCTCGGCGAAAGCGAGCAGCGTTTTCACCTCGGCGGGGTGCGCGGCGGCGATGTCCTTCGATTCGCCGAGGTCGTGGCGCAGGTCGTAAAGCTCGGGCGCGGTGACGTTGCGACCTTCGTATTTGGCGGGGATGCCGTCCTTGCCGCCGGCGCGGCCGGCGAGCGTGCGGTAGTTGTGCGGCAGCTGGAGTTTCCAGCGGCCGTCGCCGCTGACGACCGCCTGCAGCTCGTTTTGCGCATACCAGAGGCCGTAGCCTTCGTGCGGATTTTTTGCGCCGGGCTGACGCGAGATCAGCGGCCAGACATCGAGGCCGTCGATCGACAGCGCGGGCAACTTCGCGCCGGCGAGGCCGGCGAGCGTCGGCAGCAGATCGATGCTCATGAAGAAATCGTCGCACACCGCGCCGGCCGGCAGACGGCCGGGCCAGCGCATGAGACAGGGTTCGCGAATGCCGCCCTCCCACATCGTGCCCTTGCCTTCGCGCAGCGGACCGGCGCTGCCGGCGTGCGTGCCGTAGCTGAGCCACGGGCCGTTGTCGCTGGTGAAGATGACGAGCGTGTCGCGCGTGAGGCCGTGTTTCTCGAGAGTGCGGAGGATTTCGCCGACGGACCAGTCGATCTCCATGATCACGTCGCCGTAGAGGCCCTGCTGCGATTTGCCGCGGAACTTGTCGCTCACGGCGAGCGGCACGTGCGGCATGTTGTGCGCAAGGTAGAAGAAAAACGGCTCCGCCTTGTGGCGCTCGATGAACTTCACCGCGCGTTCCGTATACCAGGTGGTGAGGTGGTTCATCTTCTCCGGCGTGATCTCGGGGTCGACGACCTGGCCGTTTTCATAAAGCGGGAGCTTCGGATACGTGCCGGCCTTGGCCTCGGGGTGATGCGGCCACATGTCGTTCGAGTAAGGCAGGCCGAACGACTCATCGAAGCCCTGACGGTTGGGCAGGAACGGCTCGCGATGACCGAGGTGCCACTTGCCGGCCATGCCGGTCGCGTAACCGCGCGACTTCAGCACCTCGGCGATCGTCGTCTCGTTGGGGTTGAGGCCGTGCGTGGCGCCGGGCCCGAGCGCGCCGTGGATGCCGACGCGGTTCGAATAACAACCCGTGAGCAACGCCGCCCGCGAGGCGGAGCACACGGCCTGCGCGACGTGGAAGTTGGTGAACTTGACGCCATCGCGCGCCAGCGAGTCGAGGTTGGGCGTCGTGAAGCCCTTCGCGCCGAAGACGCCCACGTCGCCGTAGCCCTGGTCGTCGGTGAAGACGATGATGACGTTGGGCTGGCGGCTGGCGGGCGCCGCGGCGTGGGCGATCGATGCTGCGAAAACACCGAGGAGGAGAAACAGGCGGCGGAGGAGCATAGGGGTGAGGAGTTGAACCAATCCATAAGGGGCAGGAAGATTTTAGGGCAGGAAAATTTTCGAACTTCCGTCAGCCGACATTTTTCCGCCGACAAATCTTCCGGCCTATTCGGGCTGGGAAACCATCGAATCGCCAGCAAGCAGGCTCCTACCCACCGGGCTACGGCACCGGCTCGGGTTTCGCCGTCGGGCCGGTCATCTGCGCGGGCAGGCGGAAAATTTTTCCCTCCTTCGTCGCGAAGTAGAGCGACGAGGGCGTGGGCTCAAGCGCGGAGCCGTCGGCCCACAGCGCATAGAACTCGGGATGCGCGTTCACGGGGCGCCGCGCGTAGGTGTGGTTGTAGCGCGAGCCGGGCGTGAGGGATTTCACCTTCGTCCACGTGGCACCCTGATCGCGGCTCGTCCACAACTCCATCTCGCCACCGGTGCAATAGGGCTGCGGGCCGGGCCCCATCGGCGCGATCACGCGCCACGTGCCGTCGGCCTCGATGTAGAGCGAGCCGTGATCGTAGTTGTGGTCCGACTCGGCGAAGGGCCGGTAGACCCACTCGCGGCCGGTCCAGCGCGCCGTATACCACTGGAACGGGCCGGACTTCGGGCCGGGATCGAAGCCCTTCGAGGTAAGATACATGATGACCGGGTGGCCCTCGGCGGTGAACGCGACGTCCTTCAGGTAGACGTTGAGGTTCTCCGCGCGGTAGTCGCGCACGAGCGCGGGGTTGTCGGCCTTGGTGAGCGGGAGCGTGACGGGCTTGCCGTCGGCGGTCGTCCACGTGACGCCGGCATCGCGCGTTTCGAGGTAGTAGATGTTGGTGCGGAAATTCAGCCCGGTGCCGGGGCGCCCGTGGCTGGGGTGCAGGTCGAAGGCGGTCGCGACGCGATCCGTGTCCCCTTCGCGGAACGACACCTGGTAGTCGCCCATCTCGATGTGCGCGATGAGCGTCGGCGCCGTCCACGTGCGGCCGTCAGGCGACGATTTCCAATTCAGTGTGCGCTGGCCGTTTTTGTAGAGCGTGTGGAGAAACAGGAAGCGTTTCGATTGCGGCAGATACCACGGCTGCGTGTAGGAGAAGTTGGTTTTCTCCACGAGTTCCCACCCGGCGATGTCGTAGGGTTTCTTCGAGCGCCAGAGGTAGGACGGGCGGCCGGTGCCGTGCGCCGAGGAGAACACGAACAGGTGCCCGGCCGCGTCGATCGAGAGCGTGGGGTTGTCGTGGGCGTCCTCGGTGCGTTTTTGCAAAATGCGCACGGGCCGCGGCACGGTGCCGGTGGCGTGATCGTAGTAGGAGACGTAGTGCTGCAACTCGTCCTTGGTCTCGGAGACATTGCCGGCGGAGCCGCCGTAGACGAAGAAGGTTTTTTTCTGCGACGCCACGTGGATGGCGATGGGGGCGTGCTGCTGCGGATAGGTGCCGAAGCCGCCGCTGTATTTGTAGACGTAGGGCTGGCCGACCTTCTGGTTCATATACCAGATGCCGCGGTAGCCGTCGCCGACGACGGTCGTGAGATCGTCAGGTTTGGGCGGGGCTTTGGGCGCCGCGGTTTTCTTGGCGGCGGGCTCGGCGGCGAAGGCGCCCGCGGCGAGCGCGAGGAGAAGAAGAGGCGAATGACGGGAGATTTTCATGGCGATGGTTGAAAAGTAGGGCGGGTCTGTGACCCGCCCTGCGAATGCAAAAGGCGCGAAAGAGCGGGTCACAGACCCGTCCTACCACACTCCCTTCACCCCGAAGGTCCACACGGCGCCCGTGACCTCGTAGGTCGTGGGCACGGCGGGGTTGGAGCCCGAACGCTGCATCGTGATCACGGGCTCGCTGCGAATATTCCGCCCGGTAAAGAAGAATTCGAGACGCCGGGAGAACTTGATGTTGCCGCCGACGTCGATCGGCATCCGGTGGCGGTTGAAGGAACTGTTCGTGGAATTGAGCGGCACGTAGTCGCGCCACGCGGCGCTGGAATAGAGACTGAGGCGCCGGTAGCTCCAGCTGAGGCCGGCGTTGACGCCGTGGGGGCTCATGTTCGCCGTCGTCACGGTGGCGTAGTTGCGCGTGTAGCTGAGGCGCGCGTTGAGCCCGCGGAGCGCGCCGGGCAGGAAGGAGAGGCTCTGGCTGTATTCGATTTCGAGGCCGCGAATGCGGACCTCGTTGTCGCTCGGCGTGGTCGTGACAAACGTGTATTGCGCATACTCGGGATCGGCGTTGCCGAACTCCACGGCGGTGAGCTGGTCGGTGCGGAACGCGCCCTTCACGGTGTTCTGGAAGAGATTCAGCGCCACGATGCCGACCGGTTCGAAGTAGTAGGCGAGCCGCGTCGCGAGATTGTCGGAGCGCTCGGGCTTGAGGTTGGCGTTGGGCGCGGAGATCTGCTGGTTGGCATCGTCGATCGACCAGACGCCGGCGATGTCGCGGAAGGTCGGCCGGCGGATCGTTTTGCTGTAGCCGAGCTGCCAGTCGAGGTTGCGCGTCAGGCGGTATTTGAACGAGGCGCTCGGGAAGAAGTTTTCGTAGCTGCCCTGGTGGTGCACCTTCGGTTGCGAGAAATACTGGTATTGCACGCCGGGGATCGTCGCCGCGATGCCCGTGCTCGCGGTCACGGCGTAGCCCGCGGCCCGCAATTCGGCCGCCGAGCGCGGATCGAAGTCGAGCGAGTCGGTGTCAGTCTGTTCCCAGCGCAGGCCGGCGCGCAGCGTCGCCTTGCCGAGACTGGTGGTGCCCATGAGGAATCCGGCGGTCAGCTCCTCCTGGTAGCGGCGCGTGTTGGCGACAAACGCGCTCTGGTAGCGCGCGCCGGCCGTGCTGCCGTTCGTGATGCGGTCCTGAAAATACTCCGGGTGCTCGCGGAATAGCTGCCCGATCGCCAGCAGACTCGGGATGAAGACGCCGCGGCCCGACGACGAGAGGAGGCTCGAGTTGACCGCACTGCCCTCGAATGCATACGCCGACGCGTAATTGTTCCAGATGCCCGTGCCCGCGCCGGGGCCGATATACGTGTAGAGCCGGGCGTTGGACTGGTCCATGAAGTCGCGGCGCTCCTGCTGCTTTTTCGCGCCGGTCTTCCACGCGATCGGGAGACCGAGGCGCGTGGTCCACGTCGCGGCGAGGTCACCGCTGAAGACTTTCGTGCGCCCGAACCGGCCGTCGTTCATCGACAGCTCGCGGTTGGTGAAGCCGCGGCCGTCGCTGAGGTCGGGTCCGGCGGTCTGCTGCAGCTGCCAGTCGCCGCCGATGCTCGTGAGGTGGGCCGCGCGCACGCTCACCCCGGCGAGTTGCGGGCTGCCGGCGTTGCGCGCCGAGCCCTGCCACGCGAAGGGGTTATACCAACTGGTGGAAATCGAGCCGACGAGCTTGCCCTCGACGGTGAGCCCGCCGCGTTTCCATTCAAACTTCGGCAACACGGTGTAAGCCTCGCCGGGCTTCACGACGGCGGCCGGGTTGGTCGTGATCGTGCCGCTCGCGGTGAACGCGGCGAGCGGATCGGCGCCGACGACGGCGGCGCGGTTGGTCGCCCCAAAGCTGAAGGTGCGCTGCGTGTTGTAGAGCTGGGCCGCGTTGTAGATGAGGCCGAGCGAGAGCACGAGGTTGGGCGTGGCCTTGAAATCGCTGGTGAAGGTGACCGTCGAGCGGCGATTGAGGCGGGGCGACTGGTAGAGGCCGATGGTGGTCGGCACCACGGGGCGCGGGTCGGTCGTGGTCGTCGTGTAGTTGTAGGTGACGTTGGTGCGCGCGTTCTCGGAGTAGAGGTTGGACTCGGAGATGTTCAGCACGACGCCGAGGCGCTTGTTCAGGAACACATCGGAATATTCGAGGATGCCGCCGGGCCGGACCTTGCGGTGCTTCGCATCGTCGGGGCCGTAGCCGTCGCCGAGGATCCAGGCGTTGCGGAAGATCGTGGTGTTGGCCTGCCACGACACACGCCGGCCGGGCCGCGAAAACGCGCGCTTCGTGCGCAGGTTGATCGTGCCCGCGGGGGCGTTGGCGTCGACGTCGGCGGAGATGGTCTTCGAGACCTCGATCGCGTCCATGCTGTTGAGCGAAGCCTGTTCGAAGCTGAACGCGCGCGCATCGCCCGCCGCGCCCTTGTTGGCATCGGCGCTCGCGAGGCGCACGCCGTCGATCGTGACCGAGTTGTATTCCGCGCCGAGGCCGCGCAGGCGCACATTCACGATCTCGCCCTGCACGAGAAACAGATCCACGCCGGGAATGTTTTTCAGGAACTCGGCCGCGTTGCCCTCGGCCACGTCGCCGAACACGTCGGAGGCGACGCTGTTGGTGATGTTCATCGAGTTCTTCTGCTCCATGATCGCCTTGGCGTTACCCTCGCGCTCGCTCGCGACGACGAACGCGCCGAGTTTCACCACCTCGGCCGCCGTGGGCGCCCCGGCCAGCGAGCTCGTCAGCTCGAAATCGCGCGACACCGTCTGGCCGGCAGCGAGCGTGAGGACCGCGGTGGATTTCCTGGCACCGGTGTAGGCGACCTCGACGGTGACCTCGCCCGGCGGCACGTCGGTGAGCGTGTAGGCGCCGTTTTCGTCGGTGATGGCGATCAGCGCGCCGTTGCGCGCGGTGACCTCGGCGTTGCGCACGTATTCGCCGGTCGCCGGATTGAGCACGCGGCCGGTGATCGTGCCGGTGTCGGCGGCGGCGGCGATCATTGGCGAGCAGAGGGAAAAGCCGAGAAGGACAAGCGCGACCCAACGGAGGGGGAGACGCAGCGTAATTTGCATGGTGCGACGGGGTGAAAGGTCGCGTTTTGCTGACACGTTTCAGCTCCGCTGGCGAGCCCCGACCCGATGATGGTTTTTCCGTGTCAGCGGACGTCGAAAAAGGCCGGTTGCAGGAGCGCGCCGGGCGGGGAACGTCGCCAGGCCAACCACCGGCGAAATCGCCGGGCAGCGGACTCCCGTTTTCCGAGCCGCGCATTTTTCGACGCCCGCTCAGTGAGTGATACCAGTTACGGCGCGCTTTGAGACTCCTGATCTTGAAGGCCCGCCCGGCTCGCACGCTCAGCCGCTCACGCCACCCCGCTCACGGCAAGGTCCGGTATTGTCCGGGCCGGTCTTCCAGCTCCGGCGGCGGACCGTTGAAGGCGGCGTCCAACGCCGCCTGATCCAGTTTCCAGATGAAGATCGAGTGCCCGACGTGGTGGGGGGGCTGGCCCCGTTGCCGCAGCCAGGCGCACAGTCGCGCGAAGCGGAGATGCTCCAGCAGAGCGAACTGTTCATCCCAGAATCCTGGCGGCGTATCGGCAAAGAGCCGCCGCCGTTCCGGTGAGTTGGGTGCGGCGCGGTCGAAGATCACGAAGTTCCGCTGCGTGGCGCGATACATCCGTTCGTAGTCGGGACACCACGGACCGAACGCCGCCGTATACACGCCTTGGAAGAGCGAGGCGCTGATCGCGTAGTAGCCGGGCGTGAGCGGCACCGGGTCGGGACGGCGCCAGTCCGGGAAGCTCGGAAGCCGGCGCGCCTTGAGGCCGTAATGTTCCGGACTATCGGTGCCAAAATAGGCCAGATACACCGGCTCGCGACCACCGGGGTTGTGGGTGTCGAACCAGCGCTTGAGCCCCGGCAGATTCATGCCCCAGTCGAGCGAGCTGTCGACCAGGTGCGTGTAGCCGCGCTGCGGCCCGCCGGCCTGGGAACCGAAGAACGCCAGATAGTCCGGCCTCACCGCGAGCGAGTCGCCGGCCATCCACAGCAGCAACCCGCCGATCGCCGCGCGCCACCACCAGCCGGCCCCCGGCCACGCCAGCACCACCGCGCCCGCGAGCACATCGAGCGCCGGATAGATCGGCAGCACGTGCCGGTGGCCGAGATTGATATCCTCCGTCATGGCCACCGCGAGATACACGCTCACGAGCACGAGGTGCGGGGTCGCCGCATAGAGCGCCGGGGCCACGCGTCCCGACCGGCGCGCGAGCCACCAGCCCGCGACCCCCGCGGCGAGCAGCAACATCAGGGCCGGCCGCGTCTTCACCCAGATCGCGTAGGGGAAAAACGCCGGTGTGCCGCCCGCCCGCCACTCGCCCGCCATGAACGAGCCCAGCGTATCGTCGGAGCCCAACAGCCGGCTGATGCCGAGCCGAAAACCCTCCGGGAAAAAATGCGTGCGCCGCGTCCAGCGGACGAGCGCCTCGACGGGCGCCGCGGCGCCATCGCGATAATACACCCGCCGCAGCTCGACCGCCGCATTGTCCGGCTGCGGGCTCGCGCGATAGCGGAAACCATAATGCGCCCAGATCGCCGACCACCCGGTGATCGCGTGCGCCACGATCAGCGCGCCAAACACCGCCGCCTGCCCCCGCCGGCGCGCCAGCGTCCAGGCCCGCCCGCGCCACCGCACCACGAGCGGGCCGCCCGCGGCGTATTTCACCATCAGCAGCACCGCCGTGACCGGCAGGATCACCAGCGCGGTGAGCTTCGCGAGCACCAGCAGCGCGAAGACCCCGAGGCTCGCCAGCACGCGCCCCGCCGTCACCTCATGCAGCAACCGCCAGATGCACCACGTCGCGGCGAACAGCAGCAGCGTGATCGACAGATCGGTCGACACGATGCCGCCAAACGCCAGCGCGTGCGGGCTGAACGCAAACACCGCGAGCGACACGAGCCCGCCCTCCGGACCGAACAACTCGCGCGCGCACCGGAAAATCAACAGCCCCAGCGCCACGCCCATCAGCACCATCATCGCCCGCCCCTGCCGCAGCAACGCCTCGGGCCGGTTGCCCAGCTCGAAGAAAAACCGGTGCGCCAGCAGATACGGCTCCGCCTTCAGCCAGTAGGGATCGTCGGTGCCGGGGAAATTCGGGCGCGTGATCAGATACGGCAGCGTGGCCCACCGTTTGATCAAATCGCCGTTGGCGCCCTCGATGCGGTAGTCGCCCCGCAGCCAGAGATTGTAGCCCACGGCGAGCTGCTGCCCCTCGTCGAACGACTGCCCCTTCTGGAGCGAGGCCGTGAACGCCATCGCCGCATAGGCCGCGAGCAGCGCCGTCACCGCGAGCGCCACCCAGCCTGCACGAAACCGGACCAAAAGCGGTGACCGGCCGCCCGGCTCCGTCGGAGACACATCAAACTTCGGCATGGAGGCGTGTGGACCCATCATGCTGCAAGATTCCGGGCCGTTACTCACGGTCTTTTTCATCTCGTGCTGAGTCTCGCACAACAGAGTGACAGAGAGTTCGGCGGTCCGGGGGGCGCACCCGTCCCGGGTGCTCGTGTCGGCGTCTCGCCGCCATCTCCGAAGTCCTCGGCGAGACGCCGAGGACAGCCCGCGGGACGCGGGCGCTCCCGAAACCATCGCGTGTCACTCAAGACGGCGAGCCTCAGTCGGTCACAAGGGGTGCAACTCAAACTGAGGTCGGTTCTCGAATGCCCCGGTTGCAGCCGCGGGGGCCGCCCGGCTACACCTACTGCAGCGACACCGGGATTTCGTGGGGTGTCGCCGCGAGCGTGAGCGAGTGGTTTCCGGGCGAGCCACTCGCTCACGCTCGCAGCTACCCGGCGTTGCGCTGTCACGTTTCTTCCGGGGCGCTGCACTACAACGAAATCAGAACGTGCCGCGCACACCGAAGATCCAGTTGTCGCCGTATTCCTCCATGTGGCGGAGGTGTTTCGATTTGCCCTCCTCCACCCCGGGCGGCGATTCGTAGCGGAGGTCCTTTTGATTCGTGGGATTGCGCGCCTGGACGAAGAGCGTCGCGTATTGATTCACCTTCAGGCTGAGCGAGAGATCGAACTTCGTCATCGCGCCCCAGACGCGGCCGTAGACGCCGTCGATCGGGCGGTCGTCCACCCAGATGAAGCCGAGCGAGCCGTTGAAGCGGCGGTAGGCGTAGCCGAGGCGGCCGGTCCAGCGATGCGGCGCGAGGTTGTTGCGGCGCTGGTTGGCGTAGGAGCGGGTGTAGGTGCCGCCGACGCTAATGCCGCGGAGGTATTCGCTGCGCAGGAAGCCGAGCGTCTGATTGTAGTTTATGTCCAGGTTCTTGTAGCGCTGGAGCGTCGCGTTGTTGATCGTCGAGACGAAGTTGTAGCCGGCGAAATCGGGATCATCGACGCCGAAGTCGTCGGCCGTGTAGGTGCGCGACTGGATGAAGTTGGTGGCCTCGTCCTGGATGAGCGCGAGGGAGACCTGGCCGGGCGAACGGCCGCCGAAGTAGTAGGCGAGGCGGGTCTGGTAAACCTTGTGGCGCTCGGGCTGGAGCGTGGGGTTGGGCGCACTGACGGTGGGCGGGTTGGCATTGTCGTTGATGACCCAGAGGCCGGTGAGATTGTCGACGCCGGGCCGCGAGATGCCGCGGTTGGCCCCGATCTGCCACTCGAGGTTGGGCAGGATCTGGTATTTCGCGACGAGGGAGGGGAACCAGTCGGTGTAGGTGGAGCGGCGGATGATGAACGGATTCGTTTCAAACATCGTGCGCATGCCGGCGATGGTGAGCGGCCGGCCGCCGTTGGTGGCGGGTGCGTTGAGCGGGACGCCACGCGCGAGCAACTGGGGGCGCGTGAGCGGGTCGCGTTCCTTCAGCGCGTTCCCGGTCTGCTCGACGCGCACGCCGAAGCGCACGGTGAGCTTGGGCGTGAAGCGCGTGTCGGCCTGCCAGTAGCCGGAGTTGATCGTCTGGCGGAAGCGGCGGGCGTTGGCGTATTGGGAGGTGTAGAAGTTCTCCGGGGTCGAGGTGTTGACGAACTGCTCGGGGTGCTCGCGGAAGAGCCGCGCGATCTCGGTGCGGCTCACGCGCGGGATCATGCCGAAGGCGCCGCTGATATTGCGCACGCCGCCGCCGTTGATCGCGTTGGTGGTGCCCATGTCGAAGGCGAACGGCGAGACGAACTGCGGGCCGACATTCGCCCAGCTGCCGAACGCCGTGTTGAACATGGCGAACGTGTTGGGATTCCCCTGCACGGTGTTGCCGCCCGGCCCCACATAGGACCAGACGTCCATGGGCGAATCGGTGCGGTTGTTGCGGCTCTCCTCGTCCCATTTGCCGCCGAACTTCATCACCGTGGGAAAGCGCTTCAGGAACGGCACGACCCAGCGGGCGTTGAGCGTGGCGGTGTATTTCTCGGTGATCCAGGTGCGGTTGTCGTTGTTCACGCGCGTGCCGCCGGTGCTGGAGTTGGTGTCGGTGAAATTGCGGAGATCGAACCAGTCGCCGCCCGAGGTCTGGCGGATGTCCCACTCCCACGATTGCGGGTTGGCGCGCGTGGCCACGAAGCTGCTCGGGACGCTGCCGCCCTCGCTGTTGGTGAAGCCGCGCTCGAGCGACTCATAGTTGTTGTGCGACATCGAGTAGGCGATGGCGCCGTCCACCGTCCACGCGCCGTGCTTGTATTCGAAGCGGGGCGCGTATTGCCGCGTGTAGGTGAGCTTGGCGGAGGAGCCGCCGCCGTTGCCCAAGGCGGCGACGTTGTTCACGTTGCCCGTGGGAGCCCGGGTGCCGATCACGGTGAGAATGCCGTCGCCGCCGACGGTGCCGCGGCCGTTGTTGATGTTGGCGTTGTTGTTGGCGGCGGTGAACCCGAAGCTGCGGTTCCAGAAGTGGCCTTCGAAGTAACTGTAGCTGAGGTTGAGCGAGAGGGTGAGGCGCGGCGTGGCTTTCCAGTCGGCGGTGAGCAGGAGCGCGTCCTTGACGATGAATTTCGGCCCGTCGCCGAAGCTGACCGAGCGGACGACGAGCGGCCGGGGATCGGTGGCGGTGGGCGCGCGGCTGTAGTCGACCGTCTCGGAGGTCTGCTCCGTGTAGGAGGCGCCGTGGCTCGCCGAGAGCAGGACGCCGAAGCGCTGCTGGAGGAACGACTCGGCGTAACCGAGCTGCCAGTTCGGGAGCCACTTGTGGGCAAGCACATTTTCGCGCCCATCCTGGATACCGGGCGTCTTCTTCAGCGTGAACTCCTCGCCGTTGAGGTTGAGCGAGTAGTTGTAGTTGAACACACGGCCCTTCCGGTCGAACGCGCGCTTGGTGCGCATGTTGATCGTGCCGGCGGGCGAGTCGGCGTCGTTTTCCGGGCTGGCGGTGCGGTTGATCTCGATGGAGTCGACGCTCGTGATCGAGAAGCCCTCGAAGCTCGTGGCGCGGGACTGGGCGCCGCCGCCGCGGTTGGCATCGGCGCTCGCGGTGCGCATGCCGTCCATGGCGACGCCGACGTATTGGGTGTCCATGCCGCCGAGGCGCGGGCCGCGCGGCTCGGATTCGACGTATTCGAGATCGACGCCGGGGAGGTATTTGAGGAACTCGCCGACGTTGCCGTCCATCACCTCGCCGAAGATGTCCGACGAGACCGACGTGATGATGTTCATGTCGCGCCGCTGCGCCTGCACGGCTTTGGAGTTGCCCTCGCGGGCCGACGACACGGTGAAGGCTTCGAGTTTGACCACACCGTCTTTTCCGACCGAGGTGGCGGCCGTGCTGGTGAGATTGATTTCCCGCACGGCCGTCTGGCCGGCGGTGAGCTGGAACGTCTCCTTCGCCGGCGTGTAACCGGCGTAGGTGATGGTGATCGTGACGGTGCCAGGGGGAACGCCGATGAGCTGGAACGATCCGTCCTGCTCCGAATAGGTGACCGTGTTGGACCCGTCGAGCCGGACCTCGGCGTTGTTGACGTATTCCCTGGTCGCCGGATTGAACACCCGGCCTTGAATCGTGCCGGCGCCCGCCGGCTGCGCCGCCAGCGGAGGCGGCGCGACCGGGTTTGCAAACACGAGAGCCGCGCCGATCAGCCAGGCGCGAAGGAGGGAGTTGGGTGGGGTCATGGAGTGGAGGGGGGTGAACGGACTCGGACAGCGCCATCGCCGATTGGATACGCAGCACCAGCCAGGCGAGACGCGGACCGCCGGCGGAGAGTGAGCACCGGCCGGGGCATCCCGATACGAACGACGACCCGCCCCCGGACAAGTGACCGCGGCTGACATTTGCGTCAGGTGTGGGCTGGCGGCCGGCCGACGGGGCCACGGCGTCGCACCACCTGACAGTTTTGTCAGGCTGGACAACTTGGCAGCCGGCGGCGGGTGCGTTCGATCGGAGTGGTCCGCATCACCCCACCCCCCATGGAACGCCGGCTGTCGCTGCCCTTTTGGAATGACCGCGTGCGCCTCTGGACGATGTGCGCGCTGCTGACCCTGCTGGCGCTGGTGCCGGTCGGCTGGGTATTCACGGAGGCGGCGGCGGCGAGCCGCAACATCGCCTATTGGGACGAGATCGATTCGGCGCTCGCGCTGCTGCTGCGGGCGACCGCGAGTCCGGAACCGGGCGCCGTGCTGGCCGACGTGTTCGCAACCACCAACGAGCACCGCACGGTCACCAGCCGCCTGTTGTTTCTCGCGAGCTACTGGCTGACCGGCACGGTGGATTTCCGCTGGGTCGGCTGGGTGGGCAACGGCTTCCTGCTCGCGGCCTGCGGGACGTTGCTGGCCGGCTTCCCGGGCGCCGCGCGGCGCGTGCGGCTCGGCGTCGTGCTCGGCTTCGCGCTGTTCCAGTTGGAGAGTCACGAGAACTTCCTGTGGTCCGGCTCCTCGATCGACCACTTCCAAGTCGTCGCTTTCGCGCTCGGCGCGATCGTCCTGCTGCACCGGGGGAGCGCGCCCGCCCTGGCGGGCGCGGGGGCGTGCGGCGTGCTCGGCAGCCTCACCCTCGCCCACGGGCTGGTCGTGTGGCCCGCCGGCCTGGCGATGCTCGCGCTCGCGCGCCGGTGGCGGCACTTCGCGATCTGGGCCGCGCTGGGCGCCGGGACGGCCGGGTGGTTTCTGACGGGCTTCACCGTGAACGCCAGCGAGTCGTTCGCGGCGGTCTCTCTCGGTGGCGTGGTGACCGTGGTGCGCTACTGGCTGACGCTGCTCGGGGCGCCGTTGGCGCTCGGCCAGCCCGCGGTCGCCGTGGTGCTGGGCGCTTGGCTGGTCGCGATCGTCGCGCTGCGCTCGCGGGACTGGACGGCGCACCGGACCGATGTCGCGCTGCCGGTGTTGTGGTTCGTGCTCGGTGCCACCGCGCTGATCGCCGTCGGTCGCGCGGAACTGAGCCACGGGCAGGTGTATTCCCGCTACATGGTGCTGGGCGGCCTGGGGTGGGCGCTGGTCGCCTTTGCGGCGATCGAACACTGGACCCGCACCGAGCGGCCCTTCCGGGCGCTGCTGTGGTGCCTGCCGGGCGTCATCGCCTTCAACGTCGCCGCCAACGCCCGCTTCGCCGCCGATGCGGCGACCTGGGTCGAGCATCGCGACTGCGCCGCCCTGCTTTACCGCCGGTTCGGCGCGGATGGGAAGGGGGCCGTGTGGCTGCATCCGAATCCCCAGCACGCCACCTCGATCCTCACGGCCGCCGCGCGGCAGGGCATCTACCGCGTGCCGACGATGTGCGTCCGCCGGGATTTTCCCGCCGCCAAACCGAGCGGTCGCATCAGCTACTGCGTCGACGAATTCACGTTGAACGACCAGGCCGCCTACCTCGCGGGCTGGGCCGCGATCCCCCGGGAAACCATCGAGCGCGGCCAGCTCCACGTCGTGCTCACCTCCGACCAGGCGACGCAGGTTTTTTCCACGGTGTCGGTGCGTCGCACCGATGTGGTCGCCGCCTACCAGGAGCCGAAGTGGCTGTGGTCCGGCTTTCGGTTTGCCGTGCGCCGGTCGCGCCTGCCGCCGGGCGACTACCGCGTGGGTTTCCTGATCGATTCGGACGATGGCGCGGAATTCATCATGACCGACCACAAGCTGGCGTTGGCCGGCCGCGGCGCGGCCCTGCTGGCGGGCGGCCAGTGAGGCCCTGCGATCCACCGCAGGCCCGGGTTCCGGGACACCGCCGCTGATTGAGGCTCCCACGATCGGCTGCCGGAGCCGCAATCCCAAGCGCGTGGTCTGAAGCTGAATTCAGCAATTGAACCGCAAGGACCGCAGGGAGCGCAGGGAGCGCAGAGAGGAAAACCCCGTTGTCGGCACTCTACTGAGTCTCGCGAAATAGGGTGACAAAGAGTTCGGTGGTTCGGGGAGCGCACCCGTCTCGGGTGCTGGTGCCGGCGTCTCGCCGACACCTCCGAAATCCTCGGCGAGACGCCGAGGACAGCCCGCGGGACGCGGGCGCT
>JACRKC010000109.1 GCA_016235555.1 Verrucomicrobiota bacterium | reverse complement strand
TTGGGCTTGGCACTCGCCCAGAATCGGCGGGCCGAGACGCCCGCCGCTACGCCGAGCCATCACGACGACAGATTTTCCGACGCACTTTTAGATGGGTTGCTTCATCGCCGCACTCCTCGCAATGACAGGGTGCGAATGAAATTTTCCGGCCAAACCATCTGGGTCACCGGTGCCTCTTCCGGCATCGGCGAGGCGGCCGCCCATGCGTTTGCCCACGAAGGCGCCCGCCTCGTGCTCTCCAGCCGCCGCCCGGACGAACTCGAACGCGTGCGCCGCGCCCTGCCCCGCCCCGACGATCATTTCGTCAGCCCGCTCGATCTCGCCTGCGCCGACACCTTTCCCGCCCTCGTCGCCGACGTGCTCGCGCGCTGCGGCCGCATCGACGTGCTGCTCAACAACGGCGGCGTGAGCCAGCGCTCACTCGCCGTCGACGCCGCCCTCGACATCGAACGCGCCCTGATGGAGGTGAACTATTTCGGCCCCGTCGCGCTCACGAAGGCCGTCCTGCCCGCGATGCGCGCCCGCCGCACCGGCCGCATCGTCGTCGTGAGCAGCGTGATGGGCTACGTCGGCACGCCCGGCCGCTCCACCTACGCCGCGGCGAAGCACGCGCTGCACGGCTACTTCGATTCCCTCCGTGCCGAACTCTGGCGTGAAAACATCGGCGTCACCATCGTGTGCCCGGGCTACGTGCAGACCGCCGTCTCCGACAACGCCCTCGGTCCGCGCGGTGAGAAACACGGCCGCACCGATCGCACCCATGTCGAAGGCATCACCGCGGAAAAATGCGCCGCCGCCATCGTCCGCGCGGTCGCACGCGGCCGGGAGGAAGTTTACGTCGGCGGCCGGGAAGTCGCGGGCATTTATCTCCAGCGTTTCGTGCCACGATTGTTTTCGCGGATGGTGCGACGCATGACGTTTTCCGTGCGCGCCCAGCAAGGATAGCCGGCCGATTGCCGCGGCGGGTTTCAGACTGCTCAGGGAGGTGTGCCTTTGCCGCCGCCACGGCGCCGGCTACCGATATCTGATAACCGTCGACACTTTCGATACCCCGAAACGCCCGCCCCGGCGGAGTCTGCTTTGATCGGTTCCAAAGTGTCCGCGGCTGACCACCACCAAACGCCAACCCCGTCCCACGCAGGTCAGGGTTTACCGTTTACCCCCGACATCCGCCGCAGGTGGACACGTGTCGGGCGTAATACCAACGCCACCTTGCTTTTGGACTGTAGGCCCGGCCGGTGGCCGGGCAGCCCGCCCACCGGGCGGGCCTACAACGGAAAATCTGAAAGCTGCGGGACGTTCGTATTAATCAGCCTGCCTTGCTCCGTGCCCTCTGTGGCAGGGCTCGGCGCCCGCCGTGGCTCAGGTCGTTGCCGGTTCGGGTGTGATTTTTCCGGGCTAACAGCTTGGCGCCGCCGGCGGGAGCGCTACGGTGCCGGCTTTCTTGTTCTCCCCATGAAGTCACTCCGCTTTCCGCTGTTGGTTCTCGCCCTCGCCGCCGCCGTGTCCAGCGCGCTCGCGGCCTCCGCCCCTGCGCTCTCGCCGCGCGTCGTCGCGCCCACCGATACCGCGCAATTCCGCCGCTTCGTGCTCGATAGCGGCCTGCGCGTCCTCCTCGTCTCCGATCCCAAATTCAACAAGTCCGGCGCCTCCCTCGTCGTGAACGTCGGTCAGATCGACGACCCCGCCGACACCGAGGGCCTCGCGCACTTCCTCGAGCACATGCTCTTTCTCGGCACGGAAAAATACCCCGACGTCGCCGAATACGGCAACTACATGCGCCAGAACGGCGGCTACAACAACGCCTACACCTCCTCCGACATCACCAACTACCAGTTCGAGGTGAGCCACGCCGCCTTCGCCGGTGGCCTCGATCGGTTTGCGCAGTTTTTCATCGCCCCTAAGTTCAACCCCGAGTTCACCGGCCGCGAGGTCAACGCCGTGCACAACGAAGCCATGCGCCATGTGCAGAACGACCAGCGCCGCGTCTTCGGCGTCGCCCGCGAGCTCTACGCCCCCGGCAGCGGCGAGAGCAAGTTCTCCACCGGCACCAAGGACACGCTCGCCAAGGCCACGCCCGCCGTCGTCCGCGCGTTCTACGAAGCGCACTACACCTCCGACCACATGGCGCTCTGCCTCGCCGGCAAGGCTCCGCTCGACGAACTGGAAAAACACGCCCGCTCGCTCTTCAGCGCCATCCCCCGGCGCAACGTGCCCGCCGTCAAACGCGAGGCGAAGTTCCTTCCCCGCCAAGCCGCGCTGCGCCTCGCCCAGGTCGAACCCGTCAAGGAACTGCGCCAGCTCAACCTCGAATTCGTCGTGCCGGCCACGCGCCCCGATTTCGCCAGCAAGCCCGACACGCTGGTCACCGAACTCCTCGGCTACACCGGCCCCGGCGGCATCGAGGACTACTTGAAACGCGAGGGCCTCGCCAACGGCGTCAGCGCCTTCATCTGGGAACGCACCGGCGACTACGGCTCGCTCATGGTCAACGTCTCGCTCACGCCCTCCGGCCAGCAGCAGCACCCGCGGGTGCTCGCCGCCGTCATGAGCTACCTCGCCCATCTGCGCGCCGCGCCGTTCCCCGCCCAGTTCTTCCGCGATCGCGCCCGCATCGGCGCGCTCAACGAAACCTACCACGACCGGGGCGAGGGCGCCGCGCTCGCCACCAAACTCGCCAACCAGGCGCTGTTCTATCCGCTCGAGGTCGCGGAACGCGCCGCCGATGCGTGGGGCGCACCCGACGAGGCGGCCTACCGCCGCCTGCTCGACGCCCTCACGCCCGACAATCTGCTCGTGGCGCTCGTCGCCAAGGGCGTCCCGACCGACCGGCGTGAGCGCATCTACAACACCGCCTATTCCTATCGCGAGGAAACCGGCGCGGCCTACGACGCGCTCGTCCAGCCCGCGAAGCTGCCCTTCGCCCTGCCCGGGGCGAATCGTTTCATGCCCGGCGATTCCCCGCTCCAGGCCGAGCGCCCGCTGCCCCTCATCAGCGAGCCCGGCGTGCAGTTGTTCTATGCGGCCGACACCGAGTTCCAGCGCCCGCAGACCGCCCTCGTGTTTCGCTTCGTGCCCGTGCGCGACGTCGGCACCGTCGACACCGCCGCACTCCTCCGCCTCTACAGCGCCTGCCTCGGCGATTCCCTGGACGCCGTCGCGGGTGACGCCGCGCTCGCCGGCGTCGAATTCGGCACCGACGCCAGCCTCGAGGGCTTCAAGCTCACCGTCACCGGCTTCGGCGATTCGCCCGTGCGCTACGCCACGCATGTCGCGGAACAATTGCGCACCTTCGCGCTCACCCCGCAGCGCTTCGACGCCGTCAAGGAAGCCGTGCTCCGCACGCTGCGCAGCTACCACGAAACCGAGGCCTACGTCCTGGCGCGCGATCGGCGCGACGCCCTCACGCGCGAATTCCACTTTCTGCCCAACGAACTCATCGCCCGCACCGAGTCCGCCACCTGGGCCGACGTGCAGGCCTTCGCCCGGAAATTCTTCGCCGCGGGCAAACTGGAAGCCGTCGTCCACGGCCACCTTCCGCCCGACGCGGCCATCGCCGCGACCCGGAGCATCGCCGCCAAGATCGGCGCCCGGCCCGCCGCCGAGTCGGCCCTCCTGCGCCGCCGCCACCTCGTCATCGCCCCGCAGGAGGACATCGTCGACGCCGGCCTCATCGCCGGTGTCAACGCGGCCTTTGTGCGCGACTACCTCCTGCCCGACGATTCGCCCGCCACGCGGGCCGCCGCCACGGTGCTCGCCAATTTCTTCGGCGAACCGTTCTACTCCGAACTGCGCACCAAGCAGCAGCTCGGCTACATCGTCGGCTCGAGCGCCTCCGCCTCGCAGCGCCAGCGCTACTTCACCTTTGTCGTGCAATCCAGCGGCTACGCGCCCGACGAATTGCGCCGGCGCGCCGAGACCTTTATCGCCGGCATCCCCGCGCTGCTCGCCGCCGTCGACGACAAGCAGTGGGCCACGCTCATCGCCGGCGCCCGCTCGCAGCTGGAGGAGAAGCCCAAGAGCATCCGCGACAAGGCCGAGATCTTTTTCGGCCGCGCCTACACCTACGATGGCGAATGGGACCGCCAGCCCGCCTCGCTCGCCGCGCTCGCCCGGCTCACGAAGGAGCAGGCCGCCGCGCTCCTGACGAAGGCGCTGGCGTCCGACACCGCCCGGCGTCGCACCGTCCTGCTCCACAGCAAGAGTCACCCGCCCGCCGAGGTGATCGCGCCCGCCTTCACGGACCGCGACGCGTGGAAGGCCGGGCGGAAGTTCGAGTAATTCCAACGGCTGCTGAAGAATGGATTGTTGGGCCCCGTGGGCAGGTCGGGGTTTATCCCCGACATCCGTCGGCGGCGGACAAGCGTCGGGCGTAAAGCCCGACCTACGATTGTCCAACTCTCAACAGCCGTTGGCGTAGATATCAGCAACCGGTCGCCTTCAACCGCCCGCTGGGCGGGTAGCCCGGCCACCGGCCGGGCCTACCGTCCAAAACCACGGGGACGTTGGTATGACTCGCGAAAAGCGCCCCCGAAAAAAAAACGACCGGGAATTTCTTCCCGGCCGTTTCCTGCGGCAACAGCCGCGAGCGAAAAAACACGAGACGGGACGCCCCGCCTCCGACTGTGCTCAATAGTCGTAGCTCGCGCTGAGGCGCGCGCTGCGGGGCGACTGGAAGGCCGTGCGCAGGCCGAACGCGGGGTTCGACTGGTTCAGCGCGGTCTCCGCCGTGGCGTTGAATTCGGTCGCATGGTGCTTGTTGAGCACGTTGTTCACGCTCAGGCCGAAGGTGAGTTTGTCGCGGCCCCATTTCGGGCGGTAGCGCGCGCTGAGGTCGATCTGCGTGGTCCACGGGGTGCGGCCCAGGCTGCCGCGGGGCATGGGCTTGCTGTTCACGAAGAACGAGTCGGCGCCGTAGGCGCGCGCGAACGCATCGGTGGGGTGGAAGCCGAGGGCGAGGAGCGGCGTGCCGGACTCGGCGCGGAGGTTGGCGCCGAGTTGCAGCTCCTTGGTCAGGTTGTAGGAGCCGTAGAGTTTGAGCTTGTGGCGCTTGTCGTTGGCGAGATCGCCGTAGCCATAGTCCATCAGGCCGGGATGGTCGAACAGCTGCGTGAGGCCGGCGTCGCTCTGGCCGATGTCGGAGAGGACGTAACCCTCGTCGTTGCCGTAAGTGTGCGACCAAGTGTAGGAGCCTTGGAGGAACCATTTGCCGTCGTAGATTTTTTCGAAGAACAGCTCGGCCGCGTAATAATGGCGTTCGGCCTTGGGAAAGCGCAGTTCGGCGGGGCTGAAGGTGAGCGTGCGGGCGCCCTTGCCGTCGTTGAGATCGACGTTGAACGTGACGGTCTGGCCGGGATTGGAGAGCACGTAGTAGTCATTGCCGCCGGCGTTGAACTTGGAGGCGGGGATGCCCTGCGCGCGGGCGTAGGCATTGAGCGTCTCGTCGATCGCCATGTCTTCGATGAAGCGGACGACGTTGCGGTAGGTGGCGCGGAGGCCGACGGTCCAGTTCTTTGCGACTTCGCGTTGGTAGCCGACGATATACTCGTCCTGGAACATCGGCTTGAGGTTCTTATCGACGATTTGCTTCGGGTCCTTGATGGAGCCATCGGAGTTGAACTGGCGGCCGCCGATCTGGGCGCCGAGGTCGGGCGTGGCATCGGCCTTGATGCTGTTGAGGACAAAGTAGTCGTAGTAGAAGAGTTCGCCGCCCGCGAGGCGCATGTTGGTGTTGGTCGCGACGGGGAGATGGTAGCGACCGAAGTTGGCGAAGAGTTTCGATTTGCCGTTGCCTTTCGGATCGAAGGCGGCACCGAGGCGGGGCGCCCACTGGTCGGGCATCTTGACGAAGGTCTCGCCACGGGGGTTCTTGTTGTCGAAATTTTCGTTGCGCAGGCCAAGGCTGAGGACGAGCCGCTCGCCGATGGGCTGCCAGTTGTCCTCGAGGTAATAGGCCTTGGCCGTGGTCTTGAAGCTGCCCGAGTTCACGTAGATGCCCTTGCGCGCATACTGTGTGACACCTGCGGGCACGACGCCGCTGTTCGCGAGCACGCGGCCGGGCGCGGTCGCGACATAGCGCCAGTAAACGCCGCCAGAATACTGCTGGTTGGTGTTGGAGCCGACGTCCTCGCGGTCAAAACCGCCGCGGAAGCGGTGCGTGCCGAGGAGCTTGAGGCTGTATTCCGCATCGAGGCGGTAGACCTTGCGGGTATCGACGAGGGTCTGCGGGCGCGATGAGGTCGCTTTGCTGATGAGCAACACCGCACCGCTGCGCGCATCGAGCACATAGGGGATCGCATCGCCCGCACCCGCGCTGGTGGCGTTGGCATCGCTTTTGCCGTAGAGCGCGGAGAGCGAGAGGCCCGGGATGAGCTTCGAGAGGTTGCCTCCGTAATGGAAGATGTAGTCACGGCCACCGCTGTAGCTCGTGTTCACGCCGTTGGATGCACCGATCTCCTTCGTCGCATAGGTGTAGCCAAACGACTCGCTTTTGCTGATCCTCTTGTCGGAAATGGCCGTGAATTCGACGAGGTGATCGTCCGTGATGTTCCAGTCGAGCTTGCCGCCGTAGAAGGGGCTGTTGCCCTTGCTGCGGCTGAAGGTGGTGATGCCGCTGCCCTCGGACCAACTGTCGCGGTAGTTGTAGAGGCCGTAGTAGAAGAGGCGGTTCTTTACGATGGGGCCGCTCACGTAGACGTTGGCGTTGGTCGATTCGGATTTGCTGCGGCTGCGATCAGAATAGGGCGCGCCGCTGGGCAGAAAGATGCTCGGGTTGCGCGCGAGGAGAGCGTCGGGCTCGAAGTAGACGTTCGCGCCCGCCTTGAAGGTATTGCCACCGCGCTTGGTCGTGGCGTTGATCACGCCGCCGGTCGAGCGGCCAAACTCGGCGCTGTAGCCGCCGGTCTTCACTTGGAACTGATCGTAGAACTCGAACGGCACCGAGCCGCCGCCGAGGCCGTTGCGGTGATTGGTGAGGTTGAAACCGTTCACGTAATAAGTGTTCTCGGCAACGGAGGCGCCACCGAAGGACGGGAGGTTGCTGAACGCCGAGACTCCTTGCGTGGTGCCCGGCGCCAGCAGTGCGACGGAATACGGACTGCGACTGATCGGCAGCTGCTCGACGGTCGCGATGTTCATAATTGTGACCGATTCGACGGTCGACACATCGACCGGCGAGATCGAACCGGCGGCGACCTTAAATTTCTCCATGGCAATGACCTCGCCCTTTTCGCCGAAGCGCACCGCGGCACCGGAGCCGACGCTCACCGCGATCTCGTCGGCCACTTGATCGGGTTTGCCGGAGACGCGCAGCGTGACGCGATAGGCGCCGGTCGGCAGCAACGGCACGACGAAGCCGCCCGCCGCATCGACCGTGGCCTCACGCTTCAAGCCAGTGCCGAGATTCTCGGCGACGATGGTGGCGCCGCTCGGACCGGAACCGTAAAGGTAGCCGTTGGCGTTGCTCTGGGCCTTGACGACAGTGGCGGTGCCGATGAGCACCGCGATGGCGAGCGTCAACTGGACGACGCCACGCACGATTTGCGAAACCAAACCCACCCGGAAATCGCGACCGCCAAAAGCACGGCGCGCTCCCATGGAACGAGTGTTCATAGTGTTGTGTAGGGGTAGAACTCGAAACCACCGCGGCCGGTTGTGCGGCCGCGGTGCGATCACAGGTCAAACCGGTCGTGTCATAAGGCACAAGCCAAATGGCGGAAACACCTCACGGGTCGTGTGGCGCCCGCCGGAGCCGGTGGGCGGGCACGTCCCTGTGCCCGCATTCGGACCGCTGACGGTGGCGCGCCATGCAGGCGCGGGGACGCGCCCGCCCACCTCACCAGATCGTCACTGCATCCACCACAGCGCGGCGCATCGGGGCGCCGTCGGGGATGCTGAAGGCGGCGAAAAACTCGGGGAGGTTCGACAGCGGGCCGTTGACGCGGAAGCGCGCGGGCGAGTGCGGATCGGTGTTCACCTGGAGGCGCAGCGCGGCGTCGCGGATGTTGGTGTGCCACACCGTGGCCCAACTCAGGAAAAAACGCTGGTCCGGCGTGAAGCCGTCGATCCTGCCCTGCGGCTGGCCCGCCTGAGCGGGCTGGCCGGCGGTCGCTTTTCTAAACGCCGCGTAGGCGATCTTGAGCCCGCCGAGGTCGGCGATGTTTTCGCCCTGCGTGAGTTCGCCGTTGAGCTTGAGTTCGTCGATCGCGGTGTAGGCGGCGAACTGCTTCACGATCGCGGTCGTGCGCTCCTTGAAGCGCTTCGCGCTCTCGTCGGTCCACCAGTTCGTCAGGTTTCCGACGGCGTCGAACTGGCTGCCTTGGTCGTCGAAACCGTGCGTCATCTCGTGGCCGATCACGGCGCCGATGCCGCCGTAGTTCACCGCGTCGTCCGCCTTCGGATCGAAGAAAGGCGCCTGGAGGATGCCGGCGGGGAAGACGATTTCGTTGCGCTGCGGATCGTAGTAGGCGTTCACCGTGGGCGGGCTCATCTGCCACTCGGTCTTGTCGACGGGCCGGCCGATCTTCGCGATGTCGCGGCGGTGGTTGAACTCGGCGGCGCGAAACACGTTTCGCACATACGACGAGCGGTCGAGCTGGAGCGACGAATAGTCGATCCACTTGTCGGGGTAGCCGATCTTCACGCCGAAGGCCGCAAGCTTTTCGAGCGCCTTGGCGCGGGTGGGCTCGTCCATCCACTCGAGCGTTTTCAGCCGGTCGCCGAGGGCGAGGCGGAGGTTTTCGACGAGCGCGAGCATGCGGCGCTTGGAGTCGGGCGGAAAATTCTCCGCGACGTAGAGCTGCCCGAGCGCCTCGCCCACCGAGCGATCGACGGTGTCGAGCACGCGCTTCCAGCGGTCGCGCAGCTCCTTCGCGTCGGTGAGGGTCTTGCCGTAGAAATCGAAGTTCTCGTTCACGAACGCGGCGCTCAGATACGGCGCGGCGCCATGCAGGAGCTGCCAGCGCAGGTAGGCCTGCCAGTCGGCCAGCGGCGCCTTTTCGAGCTGCGCGCTGAGCGCGGCGAAGAACTTCGGCTGCCCCACGTCGAGGAACGCCGGCTCCGCGAGCCCGATGGCGGCGAAGTAGGCTTTCCAGTCGAAACGCGGCGTGAGCTTCTGCAGCTCGGGGATCGTGAACTTGTTGTAGTTGGCGACCGGGTCGCGCAGCTCGACGTTGGTCTTGGAGTCCTGCGCGAGCGCCGTCTCGAGGCGCATCACGGCGGCGGCCGCCGCCTTGGCGGCATCGGGCGTGTCGCCGGCGAGCTCCAGCAGTCTGGCGACATGCGCGACATAGTGCTCGCGGAGCTGTTTGGATTTTTCGTCGTCGCGGAAATAATAGTCGCGGTCCGGCAACCCGAGCCCGCCCTGCCCCATGCCGGCGATCACCATCGAGCTGTCCTTCGGGTCGGGCTCGGACGTGAAGAAAAATCCGGCCCGGATGCCGTAGCGGTGCAGCAGCGCGAGCGCGGCCTGCACCTCGGCGGGCGAGCTCACGCGCGCGAACCGCTCCAGCTCGGGGCGCAGCGGCGTGGAGCCGGCGAGGTTGACGGCGGACTCGTTCATGCCGCTCGCGTAAAACCCGCCCACGAGATCCTCGAGCGAGCCGGGCTTCTCGACCTTCGCGGCTTTTTCGAGGAGGGCGTGCAGCGCCTTTTTATTGAACTCATCGACCTCGTGAAACGCGCCCCACTGCGAGTAGGCGGCCGGCACGGGATTGGCTTTCATCCAGCCACCGTTGGCGTAGGCGAAGAAGTCATCCCCGGGTTTGACCGAGGCATCGAGGTGCTTGACGTCGATCGCCGCCGGGGCGGCCAGCGGCCACGCGAGCGCGACGAACGTGGCGGTGAGCGAAAATTTTTGCATGGCGGGAGCGTGCGAGCGACCAACCGCGGCGCAAGCGCGATGCGAGGAACGGTTTTCCGCCGTGCGGCCCAAACCTGAGCTGATCGAAAGGGGCGCGACGAAAACCCGCCCCATCGTCATCCGCTCGCCCCTGCCGCGGGCCGCCCAGAGCGGAAATTGCGGCGCCAGTTACTGCGCGACCGCAGCGCCGGCCGGCTTGGCGCCCGGCAGTTTGATGCGCGGCGGCACGCGGTAGATGTCGAATCGCGAATTCGCGAAGACACGTGCCTCACTCGGCAACGCCACCTTGGCGTCGTCGCCGACGCTGTGGTCGATCACGACATAACTCGGGGCGACACTGAACATCGGACGCGAGGGCGGGAGGTTGCCGTAGAAGACCTTGGCCGCCACCGCCATCCGCCGACGCATCCGTTGGAAGTCGAGCTGGTAGCTCGGCCCCTCGACCCAGAGCCGGCGCTCGGAGACCGCGGAGTAATAATAGTGCACACCCGCCGTCGTGTGATCGACGAGCACGCCGCGGCCGTGGCGGAGATTGCGTTGCGTGAAGGCATTGGCGACCAGCACGGCGTTGGGCTCCGTGTGCCGGCGCACCCAGAACATGGCGTCGTAGAGCGGCAGCAGGTCGTCGTTCACCGCGACGCGCGAATCCATCCGCAACCACGCCTCGAAGCCCGTCCGGTTGCGGGTCACCCACAGCCCCGTCTGCACGGCGAGCGTCGACCCGGTCACCACGACCACCGCGACCGCCAGCGCGCGGGCCGGCCAGGCCGGCCGCGGCGGCCCCACCGCGGCCGGGCGGCCGAAGGGATCGATCGTGAGCCCGGCCGGCGTGGCGATCTCACCCGTCCGCCGCCCCCACCAGCACCGCAGCCGCCCCGCCGCGCTCACCATGAACGCCGCCGACAGCACCGCGAGCGGCAGGCGGATCAGCAGGATGAGGTAGAGTTCGCCGTTGCTATCGAGATGGATGATCGTGCCCATCGCGCAGCTCGCGACAAACGCCGCGCCGAGCCACGCCGCCACCTCGCCCCGGTGCCGCGGATCGCCCCGCAGCAGGTAGGGAATCGCAAACAGCCGCACGCCCGAGGTGCCCGCGATCACCACTGCCGCGCAGGAAATCTCGGCGAGCCAGATGCCGATGTGCGGAAGGTGCAGCCATTTCTTGAACGGCGCCTTCACCGCCAGCACCCACGCGTCGGCGTGTTGCTGCCAGAATTGGGTCACATGAAAAACCTTCCACGGCTGGAGCATCGCATCGCCCGAACCCCACTGCGACATCGTGAGCAGGTAGACCGCCGTAAACGCGCCGCCCATCGCCAGGCCGATGCCGACGAGCCGCGCGGGGAACCGCCGCTGCCGCAGCCACCACCACGCCCCGAGCAGGCCCAGCCCCAGCAGCAACGCCGGCAGCACCGTGCCCTTCGCCCCCGTGCCCGCCGCCGCCAGCAAGGCGAGCAACCCCACCTGCCGCCACGTCAGCCTCCGCGCCAAAACGCCCCGCGCCACCGCGATCAACAGCGCGCCGAAGAAGATCATCCCGAAAAAAAACGTCGGGCTCACGTAGAGCCAGCGCACGAACATCCCGAGAAACATCGGGCGCCCGTAGTCGGTGGCGAGCGACGCCTCGCTCGCGACCGTCACCAACACCGCCGCCAGCACCCCGCCCCACGCGCTGCGCGAGACCATGCGCCCCAGCACGAAGGACTGCACCACCAGCACCGCGCCCAGCGGCACGATCATGAGCCGCAGCAGCACCATCGTCACCTCGAGCTTGGCGAGCCACGACGCCGACGCCGCGTGCACGAGCATGAAATAGTGATACTGGAGCGAACTGCCCGCGAGACTCGGGTCCTCCAGCGGCCAGTGATGCTTGATCGCCGCGGCGCGGCTCGCGAGGTAGACCCAGTCGTGGAAAATCGGCCGCTGCGGCAGCCCGTCCACCAACGGCGACTCGGCGAACATCTGGCACACGGCTGCCACCACCGTCGCGAGGAACAGCACCGCGAGCGCCAGCGAGAGCGCGGCGTGCCGCCGGCCGATCCGCACCCGCAGCGGGCCGGTCCGCTGCCGTGTCCAGAGCAGCGCGCCGACGCCGACCCACACGACCGGCAGGACGGGCATCAAGCCGCGCAACTGCAACGCGGAGAGCCCGAGGAAGCTGAAAATCTCGATCGCAAATCCCAAGGGCACGCCCAGCGCGATCGCCCATGTAAGCGTCAGCGGCCGCCGCTCCAGCCAGTGCAGCACGACCACGCCGGGCAGCACGACGTAGCAGCCAAAATACGCCGCGTAGACCGCGACCGCGCCAAACTCATAACCGCACGAACGTCCGACGAGCCACACCGCCACCGCCAGCGCGAGGCCCATGGCCAGCCACATCGCACCCGCCGCCCGACGCGGAGAGAAGAGACCGGAGAGATTGGGCGACGCGGCAGCCACGGCGATGCCAGAAAGTGAGGTTTGGCGTATGGTCGTTTGCGGCCGGCCGGCGGGAACCGGTCGGAAGCATTTCGAGACGTTACGCAGCGCCCAGGAATGCTCAGCCGCCAGCGAACGCCCCATGCCGCAAAATGCGAGCGCGGATTTTACGCAGCGTGGTCACCGGGTGTGATTCAATCTTAGCCGGGAGTGTGCAGTCGGCCGTAGCAGCCGACGTGAGGAGGCTGGAGCAAGGGGAGTCGCGTCAACCCGCCTCGTTACCTCGGCAGCTACCACGTTTCGCGAACTTCTACTGCAACGTTCCGTGGTTAGGTCAGCGAACTGTAGCGGCGGTCTATGACCGCCGAACGAATACCCTTGGCGCACCGCCGGCGGTCATAGACCGCCGCTACAGCCAAGGCCTTCGGAAACTGACCTCAGTTTGAATTTTACCCGTGGTCACCCGCTCCGCCCGGCCTCCGCCATCATGCAGTTACGGCGCAATCACCGGCGGGAGATTCGTGATCGGATCACGGTAGATGTAGGCGCCGCGGCCCTTCACATACGTTTCCGCGTAACTTGCCGACACGGCGAAACCGCGCGCCGGATCCTCGTAATTCACCGTCATGCCACCGGATTTCTCGCTGTAGCCACCCTTGCCCCAGCCCATGCTGAAAAAAAATGAGCCGTGCGGACCCGGCGCCGCCTTGGTCTCGGCCACGCGCACCGGCGCCCTCGCCGGTGCGATCACCAGCGGCCCCATCAACGCCGCCGCCGAAGCCGCGGCGGCCTGGCGCGTCACCAATCCGTCGAGTTTCGCGCGTTGCGCCTCGGTCAGCAGCGCCCAACCCGCGGCGCGGCGCTCGTCGTCCGACAGCCGCTCCGAAAACCGCGCGTCCGGCTTCGCCGGATCGACCGGGTTGCGCCGCACGAGCGCATCGATCACGGCCACTTGATCGGAGGAAAGGCGGTTGAGCCCGGTCTCGACGATCTCGCCCGCTGAGAGCGATTGCGAAAAACGCGCCTCCGCCGCGCGCCCGCCGGCCGCGAGACCGCAGCAGAGCCCGACGGCGATCAGCAGGACGCGGAGTTTCATGGAGCGGAGAGCTTGAGGCACAACGGGGAAGACTCACGCCCAATCGCGGGGTTCCATCGCGCGGGGGGCGCAGCTCAGTTTCTGGCCGTCCGGCGAGAGCGACGGAGCGGCGGTTTTCAACCGCCGGGCTTGGGCGCTTGGAAAAGCGCCCTTCCGCCATGCAAGAAAGTGAGCTGCGCTCATCGCGCGGGCCGGAGCGGCGGTTTCTCTTCCGCATCGCGCAATCGGCGCCGGTCGCGCAGCGTCGTCTACGCACCGAACCCCTCCGTCACCATGCAGGTCCCGTCTTTCCGCTTTGTCTGGTGCCTCGCCGTCCTCCTCGCCACCGCGTTCAGCCAGGAACCAAGCGGCGCCACCCTACCGCCCGGCGTCCGCGCCGTGTGGGATGCCGCCGCGGCCTTTCGCGAAACGACCCCCACGCGGGAAAAACTCTGCGTCAACGGGCTCTGGCGCTGGCAGCCAGCCGCCGCGGGCGCGACGTCGATTCCAGCCACGCAATGGGGCCACTTCAAGGTCCCCGGCGCCTGGCCCGGCATCACCGACTACATGCAGAAAGACGCCCAAGGCGTCTTCGCCCACGACCAGTGGAAAAGCCGCCGCCTCGGCGAGGTCAGCGCCGCGTGGTATCAGCGCGAGATCACGCTCCCAGCCACCTGGTCCGGCCGCCGCATCACGCTCTCCGCCGAGTATGTCAACTCGATCGCCGAGGTCTGGCTCGACGGCACGCGGCTCGGCGAAATCCGTTTCCCCGGCGGCGAACTCGACCTCACGCCGGCGGGCCGCCCGGGGGCGACGCACACTCTCAGCCTGCTCGTCACGGCGCTGCCGCTCAAAGCCGTGCTGCTCTCCTACGCCGACACCAACACCGCCCGCGAAGTCAAAGGCCGCGTCGCCCGCCGCGGCTTGTGCGGCGATGTATTCCTCGTCGCCACGCCACCCGGCGCGCGCATCGCCGATGTGAAGATCGACCCGTCCTTTCGCCGCCGCGAGATCGCGTTCGACGTGGCGCTCGACGCCCTCGCCGCAAACACGGCCTACACGCTCGAAGCGCGCATCACGCGCGAGGGACGGACGGTGAAGACCATCACCAGCCGCGCGTTCGCCGCCGCCGATCTCGCCGCGGGCCGCTTCGCCTTCACCGCGAACTGGCTGCCCGACACCCTCTGGGATCTGCACACGCCACAAAACACGTTCGACGTCGGGTGCACGCTCCTCGCCGCCGACGGCCGTCCGGCCGACACCGCGTTTACCACCCGCTTCGGTTTCCGCGAATTCTGGATCGAGGGCCGCGACTTCTACCTCAACGGCAGCCGCCTCCAGCTTTCCGTCGTGCCGCTCGACAACGCGCAGGTGAGCGCCGCGCTCGCGAGCTACGCCGGCGCGCGCGAGTCGCTCGAGCGCCTGAAAAGCATCGGCATCAATTTCGTCTACACGCACAACTACGGCTGCGAGCCCGGCTCGCACCTCGGCTTCGCGGAGATCCTCCGCGCCGCCGACGACGTGGGGATGCTCGTGTCGTTTTCGCAGCCGCACTTTTCGCACTACGACTGGAAAGCCGCCGACGCCGACCACGCCAACGGCTACGCGGCGCACGCCGCGTTCTACGTGCGCGCCGCGCAAAACCACCCCGCCGTCGTCGCCTACGCGATGAACCACAACTCCACCGGCTATGCCGAGGACATGAACCCCGACCTCATCGACGGCCTCCGCGATCCGCGCAACGCGAGCGCGCAGGCCAACGCGAAGCTCGCGCTCCGCGCCGAGGCGATCGTGCGGCGCCGCGATGCGAGCCGCGTCATCTACCACCACTCGTCCGGCAACCTCGGCGCGATGCACACGATCAATTTCTACCCGAACTTCGCGCCGGTGCAGGAGCTCTCCGACTGGTTCGGCCACTGGGCCACCGTCGGCGTGAAGCCGCTCTTCCTCTGCGAGTATGGCGCGCCGTTCACGTGGGATTGGACGATGTATCGCGGCTGGTATAAAGGCGTGCGCGAGTTCGGCAGCGCCGCGGTGCCGTGGGAATTTTGCCTCGCGGAGTGGAACGCGCAGTCGTCGGCGACCGCGCGTTCGCGATCAGCGCGCCGGAAGCGGACAACCTCCGCTGGGAGGCGAAGCAGTTCGCCGCCGGCAAACTCTGGCACCGCTGGGACTATCCGCATCAGGTCGGCTCCAGCGACTTCGACGAGCGCTTCCCGATCATCGCGCGTTACCTGGCCGACAACTGGCCCGCCTACCGCACGTGGGGCGTCTCCGCGATCTCGCCGTGGGAATTCGGCCCGTGGTGGAAGCTGCGGCCCGGCGTCGATCGCAAGCGGCAGGACCTCGCGGTCGACTGGGCGCGCCTCCAGCGCCCCGGCTTCAGCGCCGACTTCATCGAAGGCCGCTACGAACGCATGGATCTCGCGTTTGCGCGCGACGATTGGGTGCCGACCGCCGCGGCGCAGACCCTGCTGCGCTACAACCGACCGCTGCTGGCGTGGCTCGCCGGAAAACCCGCCGCGTTCACCAGCAAGGATCACGTCTTCGCCGCCGGCGAGTCCTTCGAAAAACAACTGATCGTGCTCAACAACTCGCGCGAAAGCGTGACGTGCGACGCCACGTGGTCGCTCGCGTTGCCCGGCGCGCCGCTCGCCGGCGCGAAAAAATTCACCGTCGCCGCCGGCGCCCAAGAGCGCGTGCCGCTCGCCTTCGGGCTGCCCGCCACGCTTGCACCGGGCGAGTATGCGCTCGACGCCGCCGTCCGCTTCGGCACCGGCGAGATGCAACGCGACGAATTCAAGATTCACGTCGCCGCCGCGGCGCCGCCCGCGCGCGCGAACGGCCGCATCGCGCTCTTCGATCCGCGCGGCGAGACGACCGCGCTGCTGGCGCGCCTCGGCGTGCGCGCCGAATCCATCGGCGCCACCGCGGACCTCGCACCGTTCGACGTGCTCCTCGTGGGCAAAGCCGCGCTGCACCCCGACTCGCCCGCGCCCGACATTTCCCGCGTGCGCGGCGGCCTCAAAGTCGTGCTCTTCGAGCAAACGGCCGCCGTGCTGGAGCAGCGCTTCGGTTTCCGCGTGGCCGAATACGGCCTGCGCCAGGTCTTCCCGCGCGTGCCCGACCATCCGCTGCTCGCCGGTGTGGCGCCCGACGCGTGGCGCGACTGGCGGGGCGAAGCGACGCTGCTCCCGCCGCAACTCGCGAGCGAGATGCGCCCGCGCTACGGCTCGACCGTCCTGTGGTGCGATCTGCCGGTCACACGCATCTGGCGCTGCGGCAACCGCGGCAACGTCGCGTCGGTGCTCATCGAAAAACCCGCGCGCGGCGACTTTCTCCCGCTCGTCGACGGCGGCTACGCGCTGCACTACAGCCCGCTGCTGGAATTTCGCGAAGGCCGCGGCGTGATCGTGTTCTGCCAGCTCGACGTCACCGCTCGCACCGAGCCCGAACCGTCCGCGGACCGCATCGTGCGCAATCTGCTCGGCTATGTCGCAGACTGGAAGCCGGCGCCGGCGCGAAAGATTTTCTACGCGGGCGAGCCGGCGGGGAAAACGCACCTCGAGTCCGCCGGCTTCACCGTCGCACTCTACTCTGCCGGTGCGATCGATGCCAATTCGCTCCTCGTCCTCGGCCCCGGCGCGACGCCCGCCGGCACCGCCGCAACCGAGATTCTGCAATCCGGCGGTCGCATCCTCGCCGCCGGTCTCGCTCAAACCGAACTTGGCGCGCTGCTGCCGCCCGGCATCGAGAGCGCAACCCGCGAGCACATTGCCTGCAGCTTCGAGCCGCACCGCGCCGCTTCGCCGCTCGCCGGCGTCGGCCCGTCCGATGTGCACAACCGCGATCCGCGCAAATTGGCCCTCGTCACCGCCAGCGCGACCATCGTCGGCAATGGGGTGCTCGCCACCGCCCAAGACGGCAGGCTCGTCGTGAGCGCGCTCGCCCCATGGCAGTTTGCTTCCGGAAAATCCGCCAACCTCAAGCGCACGTTCCGTCGCACGTCCTTCACCCTCACCCGCCTGCTCGCGAATCAAGGCGCCGCCACCCAGACTCCGCTGCTGGAGCGGTTCGCTTCGCCGGTTTCGCCGGGTCGCGCGGAAAAGCGTTTCCTCCACGGGCTCTACCTCGATCAACCGGAGGAATGGGACGATCCCTACCGCTTCTTCCGCTGGTAGCCGGCGCGAGGGCGCGGCTGCCGGTTGGCGGTTTGAAAAGTAGGGCCGGCTTCCAGCCGGCTCCGATCAACGCCGGCAAGATGCCGGCGCTACTTTCCGGCGCCGCGCCGTTTGCACCGCCAACTGGAAGCAGCGTCCCCGCCGCGACGGTCGGGAAATTTCTGTTAGCCAAGCGCGCCCGAGCGCGCATAGTCTCCCGCAACCCCACTGCTCGCGCCGCTGCCCCGCGGCGGCCGGGCCTAACACCTCACCCCGACTGTAGCCATGAAGCTCACTCCTCCTGCACGTTTGCTTCGCGTGTCCGCCGCATCTGCCGGCGTTCTTGCCCTCGCCTTCACTCCGTCCGTCTTCGCCCAAGCGGTGGCCGCGCCCACCGGCAGCTCACCCACCGCCAAACCCGCCACCACCGACGAAACCGTGCTGCTCTCGCCGTTCGAGGTCACCTCCGAGGGCCGCGGCTACTACTCGCCCAACACCATGTCCGGCACGCGCCTCAACTCCCGCGTCGAGGACCTCGCCTCCTCCATCAGCGTCATCACGAAGGAGCAGATGGCCGACTTCGCGATGCTCGATATCAACGACATCTTCCTCTACGAAGCCGGCACCGAGGGCACCGGCACCTACACCGAGTTTTCCGTCGATCGCAACGGCAGCCCCGTCGACAACTCCCTCAATCCGAACACCGCCAACCGCGTGCGCGGCGTCGGCGCGGCCAACCTCTCCTTCGGCAACTTCGAGACCAGCGGTCGCATGCCGATCGATCCCTCGATCGTCGACGCCGTGGAGATCAGCCGCGGGCCCAACTCCACGGTCTTCGGCCTCGGCGCCGCGGCCGGCACGGTCAACATGGCGCCCGCCTCCGCCAACCTCAGCCGCGACCGCTCGCAGGTTTCGTTCCGGGCCGACAGCTTCGACGGCTACCGGGCCGCGCTCGACCTCAACCGCGTGCTGAAGCGCAACACCCTCGCCGTGCGCGTCGGCGTCACGCGCCAGCACGACGGCTACAACCTCAAGCCGTCCGGCACCGACACCAACCGCATCAACGCGATGGTGCGTTACCAGCCGTTCAAGCGCACCACGCTCACCGCGGCGCATTTTTACTACCACATCACCGGCAACCGCCCCAACACCACGCCGCCGCGCGACGCCGTCACCGGTTGGATCAAAGCCGGCATGCCCACATGGGATCCGGTCACGACCAGCGCCAAGCTCAACGGCGTGCGCGTGCCCGGCACGTTCACCGCCACCACCGTGCCCGCCTATTTCACCAGCGCCAATATCCGCGATCAGTCCGCGCTCTTCATCGATACCAACGGCGCCATCGGCTACTGGGGCCCGGGCCGCACCAGCAGCACCACCACCCCTGAAGGCCGCAACCAGAACATCGTCCTCGTCAACACCGTCCCCGAGCAGATCCGCGCCACGCAGCCGCTGTTCTCCAGCGATCCGTCCGTCACCAGCAAGGCGCTCTACGACTGGTCCAAGGTGAATCTCGCCGCGATGAACCGGATCAACGAGACCACCTCCATCACGCACCTCCAGGGCGAGCAGATTTTCCTCGAAACGCCCCGCCACCAGCTCGCGTTGCAAGCCGGCTATTTCCGCGAAGAATCGCGCCGCGACAACCGCGGGCTCTACGGCACCGCCGGCAGCTCCGGTGCGACCGGCTACCTCTACATGGACGTCAATGAGCGCATGGTCGACGGCAGCCCGAATCCGTTTTTCGGCCGGCCCTACGTCGGATTCTACAACTCGAAAGGCATCTCCGGCGGGCCGGCGCTGCGCGAGACCTACCGCGGCCAGCTCGCCTACCGCCTCGACCTCCGCCGCGAGAAAGGCGCGCTGCGCTGGCTCGGGCTGCAGCAGCTCGCGGGCTACAGCGAATACAAACTCAACCGCTCCCGCACCGACACCTGGCGCAACGTCATCCTCTCGAATCACGCGTGGTATCCGGCCCCCACCGGTCTCGCCTCGGACTTCACCCGCCCCAACGTCGCGTTGAATTTCCACCGCTACTACGTGGGCGACGCCACCGGCTACAACGCCGACCAGGCACCGAAAAATTTCGCTCCCGGCGTTTATCCCTACCGCTGGGGCGGCTGGACCAACCCCGGCGCGGCCAATGCCACGGCCAGCTTCCAGTCCGAACAGGCCAGGCTCGGCGCCGGCTACTGGTATGACTCCACCAACACCTGGGACCGCGCGATCCTGCGCACCAACGGCGGCGTGTTGCAGAGTCACCTCCTCGGCGAGCGCGTCGTCACGACCTTCGGCCTGCGCAAGGACACCCGCCAGCAGCGCCAGCGCGGCCAGGCGCTCTTCCGCTCCACGCCCGACGGCATCGTGCTCGACTACGATTCCACGCAGACGCTCAACCCCGTCGACTGGGTGCGCGCCGGCGGTCGCACCAAGACCGGCGGCGGCGTCGTGAAACCGACGAAGTGGCTGAATTTCCACTACAACGAGTCCAACAGCTTCCAGCCCCAGGGTTACGCCGTCGGCCTCTACCTCGGGCCGCTCCCCGATCCCACCGGCCACGGCAAGGACTACGGCTTCTCGCTCAATCTCTTCAACGGCAAGCTCGTCGTGCGCGCCAACCAGTATGAGACCACGCAGATCGACTCCCGCAACGGCTCCATGCGCATCATCGCTCAGCGCGTGCGCAACCTCGACTTCGACTCCCCCAACAGCAACCAGTTCTTCAACCTCACCACCCGCGCCCGCGCGTGGATCACCAACGCCGCCGCCGCCCAGGGCCGCACCCTCACCCCGGACCAGATCAATCAGGAAATCTCCCGTATCACCAAACTCGACCTCGCCTTCTTCACGCGACCCGAGTCGCGCGACGAACAGAACGAGTTGGTGTCGGAGACGCAGGATGTCACCGCCAAGGGCACCGAGATCGAAGTGCACTGGAATCCCACCAGCTTCTGGACGACGAAGTTCAACGTCACCCGGCAGGAGTCCATCGACTCCAAGATGTCGCCCGCCGCCACGCGCTGGATCAACGAACGCATGCCCGTCTGGATGAGCATCATCGATCCGGAACTCAACCGCCCGTGGTGGACCGAGCGCTACAACGGCACCAACTCCCCTTCGCAGTTCTTCGCCGCCAGCGTGAAGACGCCCTACGACGTCGCCGTCGCCAACCAGGGCAAGAGCCGGCCGCAGATCCGCCAATACCGGATGAACCTCAGCACGAGCTACCGTCTCGCCGGCCTCGGCCTCGAACGCGAATGGCTGAAACGCCTGAGCGTGGGCGGCGCCGTGCGCTGGGAGGACAAAGGCGCCATCGGCTACTACGGCTTGGAGCAACTGCCCGCCGTCATCACGGCCCTCGACCCCACCCGCCCGATTTACGACCAGGCGCGCGCGTATTTCGACGCGTTCGCCAGCTACCGCCTGAAGCTGAACAACAAGGTCAACGCCACGCTCCAGCTCAACGTGCGCAACCTCCAGGAAGGCGGACGCCTCCAGCCAATCAGCGCCTTCCCCGACGGCACGCCCAACGCCTTCCGCATCGTCGACCCGCGCCAGTTCATCGTCAGTGCGACGTTCGATCTGTAGTCGGGCCGGGACAACCGGGGGAGCACATCAGCAGGGACGGTTTGGGGTAGCGTCGGGCGTCCCTCCCCGCCCAGGGTTGGGAGAAAGTCCTGAATCGGCGGGCCGAGACGCCCGCCGCTACGCGCTCGCCGGGTGCGTGTTTTTCAAACCGCGCTCGCGCGAAGTTCTAATGAGGCTCGCACAATTGAGTGACACGCGGTGGTTCGGGGAGCGCCCGCGTCCCGCGGGCCGTCCTCGGCGTCTCGCCGAGGATTTCGGAGGTGTCGGCGAGACGCCGGCACCAGCACCCGAGACGGGTGCGCTCCCCGAAC
>JACRKC010000108.1 GCA_016235555.1 Verrucomicrobiota bacterium | reverse complement strand
GGCGAGCGCCAGCGAGCCGACGCTCTTCGACTCGCTGGCGCTCGTCGCTACCCAACCAACGCGAAGCAAGCTTCGCGGTATCGGACCCACCGCGAATGAAACTGCTCCGAACGTCGGCGGGCAGGGACGCCCGCCGCTACGCCGAGCCGCCCGGTTGATCGATCGCGGGTTCATTGGCAGCACAGCGAAGAATCCAGCAGGAATTGCGACGCATTTTTCGAGGAGCGAGCATCCAACTGGATTCTTCGCTGTGCTCAGAATGACAAACAAAGCGGCGCCTTTCCTGGCGAGCCCTTCAGTGCGCGGCGACGTCGAGGCAGACGACCTTCGTCAGGTCGCGCACGATCAGGCGGCCGGCGGCGAGGGCCATCGGGCCCCACGATTCGCGGCCGGTGAGCACCTGGGCGCGGGCGAGGAGGTTGAACTTCGCCGTCGAGGCCTCGAAGAGGCTCAGCGTGCCGCTGTCGTTCAGCGCGTAGATCAACCCCGGGGCGATGAGGAAGGGGCCGAGGCCGAACTGGCCGCCGGAACCGCTCGACCAGACGAGTTTGCCCTGCTCGTCGAGGCACACGAAGTGGCCGTTGGGGCGGATGCCGAAGAGGTGGGCGTCGAGACTCGCGGGCGTGTGCTGGGTGGCGCCGAAGGTCTCGGGCGGCAGGCGGTAGGCGGTGCGGGCGGTGAACTTGCCGCCGGCCTCCGCGATCTGGAGCAGGACGCTGCCGGCGTTGTAGCCGCCCGAGAGGAAGATGCGCCCTCCACTCAACACCACCGGCGAGGGCACGGTGGCGATGCTGATTTTCCAATCGGTGGTCTCCCAGAGCGTCGCGCCCGTCGCGGCATCGACGCCGATCACGCCGCCGGTGCCGCAGTAGACATACATTTTGCGGCCGGCGATTTCGGCGGAGGCGATGGAGGTGTGGGTCATTTTCCATTCGCGGGGGTTCGGTGTCTTCCAGACGGGTTTGCCCGTGGCGAGGTCGACCGCGACGAGCAGCGCATCGTGTCCACCGGGGGCGAGGATCACGCGGTCGCCATCGATCAGCGGGCATTGGCCGGCATACCACGCCGGGATCGTCGCGCCGTAGTCGGAGACGAGGCTGGCGCCCCAGCGCAGCTCGCCCGTCGCGGCGTCGACGCACGCGACGTTGCACTTCGAATCGAGCGCAATCACGCGATCGCCCGCGACGGTGGGCACGGTGCGGGTCATGCCGTGATTGCGCTTGAGCGAGAGTGGGTAGGCGTAGCGCCAGATTTCGCGGCCATCGGCGAGCGAGAGGCAGCGGAGCGCACTGCGTTTTTGCTCGCGGTCGTAATCGAGCAGGTAAACGCGCCCGCCCGCGATCGCGGCGCCGCCGTAGCCTTCGCCGACCTCGACGGACCAGAGCGCGCGCGGGCCGCCGGCGGCCCAGGTGCGCGCGAGCGGCGTCGGGTCGGCGCTGATGCCGGTGCGGCCGGGGCCGCGAAACTCGGGCCAGGCGCCGTCGAGCGGCGCGGGCTGGCCGGGGCCGGCGACGAGTTTGCCGGAGAGCACGGCGTTGCCGCCGCCCGCGACATCGGCCGGGGCGTGATCGGTGCCGGGCACGCGCGGATCGCACGGCTCGCCGCCGGGCCAGAACAGCCACAAGCCACCGGCCACCACGGCGGCGACAGCCAGCGCGATCGGCACAATCGGTCGGGCAAACGGTGACATGATGCGGGGGACGGCCAGAGCTGTAGCCGCGGCAAGGAGGACGAACAACGCGAAAGCCGGTGACGCGCGCAGAATGCAGCGGCCGTTGCGCGGGGTGGAGGAAAAGTTAATCGTCCGCTTCGGCAGGTGCGGCTCAAACCGAGGTCGGCGACTTGTAGCGGCGGTCTATGACCGCCGGCGTTGCGCCAAGGGGATTCGTTCGGCGGTCACAGACCGCCGCTACAACTCAAGCATTCTCTGACTGGAATCAGTTTGAGTTGCGCCTCACCCGGGCGGCCGAGGATTGACGCGCGCGCCGTGAACTGGCCTTCACTTCGGCGCGCCCCCTTCCCCGCCCCGCCGATGTCGAACACCCAACTGGCCGTCTATTTCTTCCTCCAGATCGCGGTGATCCTGACGGCCTGCCAGCTCGTCGGCGCAGGAGCGCGGCGCATGGGCCAGCCGCAGGTGGTGGCGGAGATGGTGGCGGGCATCCTGCTCGGGCCGTCGGTGCTGGGGCTGGTGTGGCCGCAGGCGTTTGCGGCGCTGTTTCCGGCCGACTCGATGCGCGTGCTGTTCCCCGTGGCGCAGCTCGGGCTGGCGGGCTACATGTTTGTGGTGGGGTTGGAATTCCGGATCGACATCGTGCGGCGCGAGGCGCGCAGCGCGATGGCGGTGTCGGTGGTGGGGATGGTCGCGCCGTTCGTGCTCGGCGCGCTGCTCGGGTGGTATCTGCACCGGCACACGGCGCTGTTTCCGGGGAAGACGACGCTGATGGCGGCGATGATTTTCCTCGGCGCGTCGATGTGCATCACGGCCTTTCCGATGCTGGCGCGCATCATCCAACACAAGCGGCTCGCCGGAACGGTGATGGGCACGGTGTCGCTCGGGGCCGGCGCGCTGAACGACGCGGCGGCGTGGGCGCTCCTCACGTTCGTGCTGGCGAGCATGGAGGGAGACTACAGTCAGGTGGCGCTGAGTCTCGGCGGCGGGACGGCCTACGTGGCGGTCGTGCTGCTGCCGGTGCGGCGCATCCTGGAGCGTTGGGCGGAACGCATCGAGTTGCGCGGGCGGCTGGCCGACTCGGAGTTTGTGGGGTGCCTGAGCCTGCTGGCGCTCGGCGCGTGGTTCACCGACATGATCGGACTGCACGCGGTGTTCGGGGCGTTCGTGATGGGGGCGGCGATGCCGCGCGGCATCGTGAGCTCGGCGCTGATCGAACGCGTGCAACCGCTCAACGTGGCGTTGCTGCTGCCGCTGTTCTTCACGTTCTCCGGTCTCAACACGCAGATCGGCCTGATCGATTCCGCGTATCTCTGGGCGATGGCGGGGCTGATCCTCTTCGTCGCGATCGCGGGCAAGGGCGTGGCGTGCTGGCTCGCGGCGCGGGCGACGGGCATTTCGAACCGCGAGGCGCTGGGCATCGGCACGCTCATGAACGTGCGCGGCCTGATGGAGCTGATCATCCTCAACATCGGACTCCAGCGCGGCATCATTTCACCGGCGCTCTTCGCCGCGCTGGTCGTGATGGCGGTGGTGACGACGCTGATGGCGGTGCCGGTGTTCGATCTGCTGGTGGGGAAAGCGGCGCAACCCGGTTCGGACCGAAGCTGACCGGGACCACCCTTTCTAACCATTCAATCTGAAAACGGCGGTTGAACCACTGACGGTCACTGATGAACACTGATGTTAATCCAATTACACTGACACAGTTACTCACCGCCATGGTGAGGCGTGCGCTCTGTGCGATTGGTTTGCTTGCGCTGAATCAGTGCCGATTAGTGTTCATCAGTGGTTAATCCTTCCGCCGAATTTAGGTTCGACGTCTTCGTGATCGAGCGAGTGCCGGAAAACCGCACCGCACCCATCTGAATCCCATGAAGACCAATGCTCCACTATCAAAAAATTTTAGACTCCCTCGTCGTCCAAGTGGCTTCCACAGTGCGTGCAGTAGCAGATTGGGTAGAGCTCGACACCAGACCCGCGTTTGCTGCGCCACAGCCTTCCACCGCAAGCCGAGCAGGTGGGCAGGACTCCCGGTTTTCTGTCTTCGTCTCGAATCGATTCGCGGCCGCACTTCGGACAATAGCGATTGAGTCTATCGGTCGGGTTACTGAGGCATACCGGGCACACCAGCTTTGGTGACAGTAGGGTCGAGCCGACTATCAGCGCGAGGAAACAGCAGCCGGCGATGAGCTGCTCCGGCGATTCGAGCCAGACCGTCGCCCATCCCATGCCGATCACTCCAGGCAACACGAGCATCAGCTCGAGCCGTTTTCGCTTTCGATATGCCAACGCAATCGACCTGAACTCGGTTCTGGCATCTCGGCCCGGCCGGCCTGCACTCAAATCACGCGAATCAGTTTCGAACTCTGTCTGACTTGTCGTGGCACGAGGGCCGCCACCTTGGGGCGACTCATTCATGAGAAAGGAAGCTGAAGCCGCAACTCCTCCGGCAACATCGCGCGCACCTCGGGATAATCTTCGGCGAGGCGGATCAGATCGGCTTCGTCCTTCTTTCGTTTCGAAAGGCGGCGCTTCGGATCGCGCCAGGCGAACGCTTTTCCGGTCACAAGATCGCGCAGCGAGGCGACGAGCGCATCGCAACCGAGCACTTTCGCCGGAACGGCCGAGACGGGGAACTGCTGGTAGCGGACGTCCTTCGTGAACTGGATGCGCAGTTCGCTGCCGGGCATCTGGGCGTTGAGCGACCACTCCTCTTCCTGGATCTTGAAGCCGGCGGCGAGCAGGTCAGCCCGGATGAGTGGAAGCTTGTCGGCGGCGATGACAATGTCGGCATCCATGGTGAAGACGGGCCGCACGTAGGTGTTCACGGCGAGTCCGCCGATGACGCAGTAATCCCCGTGTTGGCGGCAGAGCGCGAGCACGGCGGCGAGATCGTTGTAGCCGCCCTTGCTCGCCGCATCGAATGCTTCCTGCGCCGTCATGATGGCGTGAAATCAACGGACGCGGCCGGAGTTTGTCGAGGAAACGGATGGGAGCGGGAGAAAGATCAGGAGAAAAAGAAAGATCCGGTGGCCTACAGTTCGTAGCACACGCCGTGTGTCGTGCTGCGGATCAGGAGTTGGCCGTCGCTCACGATGGGCGTGGACCAGACTTTGCCGTCGATGAGATCAGCTTTCGCGACCTCGTGGTAGGCGTCGGGTTTCGGGTCGATGATCGTGATCACGCCGGTGTCGGTGGAGGCGATGAGCTTGCCGCCGGCCATGATCACCTGGCCGGGGCCGAAGCCGGGCCGCGCCCACTGGATTTTGCCCGTGCGGATGTCGATGCACTTGAACGGGCCCGTGCCGAAACTCTCCGATGCGCGGCCGTAGCAGCCGTAAAGAAAACCCTCGTGCACGACGGCCGTGCTCCAGTGAGCGGCGGTCTCGCGATCGCCGGGGACGCGCCAGAGTTCGGTCACGTCCCATTTGTCGCCGGTGCGCGTGACGCGGCAGGCGCCGCCGCCCACGCCGTAGGCCGCGGAGACGTTGACGATGTCCTGCCACACGACGGGCGACGCCGCGGTCGAGGTCACGTGGGGAAACGGATAGTGCCACAATTCCTTGCCGTCGGCGGGGTCGAGCGAGACGAGGCCGCGCGCGACCATGAACAGCGCCTGCTGCTTCCCGTGCAGCGTGGCGGCGATCGGCGTGGTGTGCGTCGGGCGGTCGGTGCCGGTTTTCCAGAGGAGCGCGCCGGTGGCGGCGCGAAACGCGAGGTAGGACTGGCCCTCGCCGCCGCCGTAGACGATCACGCGGTCATCGAGCACGAGCGGCGAGGCCGCGCTGTTCCACGTGATCTGCTTGCCGCCGAAATCGCGCAGGAGGTGGTGCGACCAGAGGACTTTGCCGGTGGCGGCATCGAGCGCGTGCAGATCGAACTCGCCGCCAAACACGAACACGCGGCCGCCGGCAAACACGGGCGTGCTGCGCGGGCCGTCGCCGCCGTTGTTGCCGGGCGCGCCGCGTTCGCCGCCGTTGCGGTAGTCGGCGGGGGCGAGCGGTGTTTCCCAGAGTTGTCTGCCGGTCTTGCGATCGACGGCGATCGCGGTCTCGCGCTTTTTGCCGTCGACGGTGGTGAGCGTGACGGTGTAGGCGCGGCCATCGCCGGTGACGAACGAGCTGAAGCCGCCGCCGGTGGAGATTTCCCAGGATTTCTTCAACGCGCCTTCGACCAGCGAGACGGGGGCTTTTTCGGCGGTCTTGCGATCGTGGGTGACGCCGTGCACCTGCGGCCAGTCGGCGGCGGTGAGGGTGGCGGCGGTGAGGACGAACAGGGGAAACGGCTTCGTGGTCATGGGTGGGTAGGAGCGGCTCGGCGGAATATCTTTCTCTTCGATCTTTCTCTTTCCTCTTTCTCCATTCTCTTTCTCCCTATCGCTGCTTCCGCCCGCACGGGGGAGAAAGATGAAGAGAAAGAGGAAAGAGAAAGATACGGCGGAGGAGCTCTGCTATTTTTTCGCGATGCAGTAGAGGCCGTTCGCGGTGCGGATGAAGATCTGGCCGTCGGCGATCGCGGGGCTGCCGAGGGTGTAGGAACCGTCGAGCGAGTTCTTCGCGAGCAGCTTGTAATCCGGACCGGCCTGGACGACGGCGGTCTCGCCGGCCTCGTTGTTGAGGTAGATTTTTCCCTCGGCGAGGATCGGCGACGAACTGGTGCGGCCGAGGCCGGTGTTTTCGGGGCCGTAGATGCGCTTGCCCGTCTTCGCCTCGACGCAGGTGATCGCGCTCTGATCGTCGGCCATGTAGAGGCGCTCGCCATCGCTCACGACCGTGGGCACGTCGGGCGAACCGCGCTCGGTCCAAACCCAGGCGCGATGACTTTCGGTGATGTCGCCGGAGCCGCCCGCGCGAAACGCGATGAAGGGTTTCACGCGCGTGGGCGCGAAGATCATGCCGTCGCGCACGAGGGGCGAGGAGATGACGCGGAAGTTGCGGTCCTTGGTGGGATTGAGGCCGCCGCCGCGCCAGAGTTCCTTGCCGGTCGCGAGGTCGTGGCCCGTCACGTAGTCCGAGCCACCGATCACCACCTGTTTCCTGCCGTCGACGACGAGCAGCGACGGCGTCGAGTAGGCGTCGGGACTTTCGTGCAGGGCATCCGTCGGACGTTCGACATGCCAGAGCACCTTGCCGTCCGCGCCGTTGAGGGCGAAGATGTAGCACGGATCGTCGGTGAAGAGGCCCTGGAGCATCTGGAACACGAGCTTGCCGTCGACCAGCAGCGGCGAGGAGCCGTAACCGAACTGGATGCCCATCTTGCCCCATTTCTTCTGCATATCGAAGGTCCACTGTTGATTGCCGGCGAAATCGTAGCACGCGACGACGGCGTTGCCGGAGACGACCCAGACGTGCTTCCCGTCGGTGACCGGCGTGGGCGACGACATGTTGTGCTTCATCTTGATCGAGTTGCCCTGGTCGTATTGGCGGCGCCACAGCTCCCTGCCGGTCGCGCGGTCAAGGCAGATCAACAGGATTTCCTGGCCGCCGGGACCGCGGTCGCCCGTCGGACGCGGGCGGGCCTTCTTACCCGGCGCGGGCGGTGGCGGGGGCGGCGGGGCGGAGGCGGGATCTTCCTTGGAGGGCGAGTTGAGAAAAACACGGTCGCCCCACACGCACGGCGAGGAGCCGCTCCACGCGGGCAGGTCGACCTTCCACTTGATATTCTCGGTGGCGCTCCACGTGACCGGGAGATCCTTGGCGGTGGTGGTGGTGCCGTCACCGTTGGGACCGCGCCAGCCGGGCCAGTTGGCGGCGAGGGCACACGAAGCGGTGGCGACAAACAGAAGGGCAGCGGACGGGATCTTCATGGCGGAAACAAGGGGGAGATGGAAAACCGATGGCGCGATCGCGGCGCAAAGACGTTTCGGGGCGGGGAACCGATGCACGGGCCGCGCGTTTTTGCCAGCTTGGATTCGAGGAGCGCGGACGCGTCCCGGCCGGCCTCGTCACCTCGGCCGCTACGCGCGGCCGCGGGTGTAACAGAAAGTGCAATCAGCCAGCTGTGGCGGCGGTCTGTGACCGCCGTCGATGCGCCAAGGGATCTCGTTCGGCGGTCACAGACCGCCGCTACAACCAAGGCATCCGTTGGCTGACCTCACTTCCTGTTACACCCCGCCGCCGCGGCAGTGCGATTTTGTTGTTCCCACGCCTCCGGGCTCGCGCACCCTTGGCGCGGCCCGCACGTCCTCCTCTCCCCGCCCGTGCCCCTCCCATGACCAGCAAACTGACACCGCCCCTGACGCGAAGCACTCCGTCTCCGCATCGGATATTCTGCTCCGGCCGGGCGGCGCTCCTGCTCGCTCCGGCCCGCCTGATGGTGCGGAGGACGATCGTGTCGCGGGTGCCGGAAGCGAGCGCATGAAATTCTTCGGCCTCAACCCGGCGGCGGACGCTCCGCCGCCCCCGGCGAAGTTCGCGAGCGCGGCGGCGGCCATGCTCTACGGGAGCGTGAGCTTCGGCGCGGTGAGCGTGGCGGCGTATGCGATCTGGGCGTTTCGCTGGGTGCCGGGACAGGCCACCATGTATGCGGCGATCGCCGTGGTTTACCTCGGGCTGGGCGGTCTCGCGCTCGGCCGGCTCGTCGACGCGCCCGGCGCGTGGAAACGCTTCCCGGCGTTGTTCGCCCTCGCCTTCCTTGCCTACGCGATCGGATGGTGCGCGTGCTGGTTCGGCCTGCGCGGAAAATATTTCGCGGACTACTGGGGCGCGGCCGCCGGACTCGCGGCGATGACCGCGCTGCTGCGTAGCGCGTTTGGCTCGGCGGAAAGTCTGCCGCGGCTGCTCGCGGTGTTGTTCGTCTGCCACAGCGTGGGCTACTATGCGGGTGGCGAGCTCGCCGGCGCGGTGCGCGGCGCGACCGGCCGGCTGCTCTGGGGCGCGGGCCACGGCCTCGGTTTCGGCGCGGGGCTCGGTTACGTGTTGTGGCGCTGCCAGCGACGTGCCCGCAAAACAGATTGAAGCCCCGCTTGCGCGCCCGCCGTCTTCCCTTTCTCTAGCGGAGAAATCACCCATGCCATCCTCCCCTGAATCCTACGACGTCGTCATCATCGGCGGCGGCCCCGCCGGCGCCTGCGCCGGCGCCATCCTCGGCGAATACGGCCACCGCGTGCTCATCGTGGAGCGCGAGAAGTTTCCCCGCTACCACATCGGCGAGTCGCTGATCCCCTTCACGTTTCAGCCGCTCGAGCGCATCGGGATGATCCCGAAGATGAAGCAGTCGGCGTTTCAGAAGAAATACAGCGTCACGTTCGTGTCGCCGGATGGGAAGCGCTCGCAACCGTTCTATTTCTTCAACCGCTACGATCGCGAGACGGTCGCGCAGACGTGGCAGGTGCTGCGCTCGGAGTTCGATCAGATGATGCTCGACAACGCGCGCGAGAAGGGCGCCCAGGTCCGCGAGGAAACCACCGTCAACCGCACGCTCACCGAGGGTGACCGCGTCGTGGGCGTGGAAGTGACCGACAAGTCGGGCCGCACCTACGAAATTCACGCGAAGATGACGCTCGATTGCTCGGGCAAGGAAGCGTTCACCTCCAACCGCAACGGCTGGCGCCTGAAGGATCCGTATCTGAACAAGATCGCGGTCTGGACCTACTACAAGGATTCGAAACGCGGCGAAGGCATCGACGAAGGCGACACCACCGTCTGCTACGTCCCGGACAAGGGCTGGTTCTGGCACATCCCGCAGCACCGCGGCATGACGAGCGTCGGCGTTGTCGCCGAGGGCAAATACCTCACGCGCGGCGGCGTGCGCGAGCCGAAGGACATTTTCCATCGCGAGGTCGAGGAGAACCTCTGGCTCAAGGATCGCCTCTCCATCGGCGAGCCGTGCGGCGAGTATTGGATCACGAGCGAGTATTCGCGGCACTCGCGCTACTGCGCGGCGCCCGGCCTCGTGCTGGTGGGCGACGCGTTTGCGTTTCTCGATCCGGTGTTTTCGAGCGGCGTGATGCTGGCGCTGAAGAGCGGCCAGTTCGTCGGCGAAACCGTGCACGAGGGACTCGTGGCCGGCGATCTGTCGCCGGCGCGTTTCGCGGAGTATGGTGCGAAGATGCGCGCGGGCGTCGAAAACATGCGCAAACTCGTCTACGCGTTCTACGACCCGAACTTCTCGTTCCGCGAAGTGATCAAGCGCTATCCGGAGGCGGGCGGCGAGATCACCGACTGCCTCTCCGGCGATGTGAACAAGGACTTCACGCCGCTGTGGAACAAGATCCGCGAATTCGTGCCGCTGCCCGACGACCTGCCGTATGGCGAACCGCTCGGGGCGGAAGCGCCGGCACCGGCCGCGCGCTGAGACCCGCTGGGCGATACGGCCATGGGCCCGCCTAGGAACTGCTTCTCCGCCCGCCAGTGGAACGCTTCGACGGTTCGATGGTGGAGCGCGTTTACCCCAACGCGCTGGTTTGGAATCTGCCGCGGGAAACCCGCGAAGCGCGTTGAGGTCAACGCGCTCCACCGCGGAACTCTTCTGGTGCTGATCGGGGCCTCCGGGCTACCGGCCGCCGAGTTCCGCGACCCGAAGCCGCCGGCGTTTGTCGAGCTGCGCGCGACGGCGGCGGCGGGCGCGCCCAACGCGGCTGCGCGCGACAATCCGGAGGTGACGTTTCACGCCGCGCCGGGACCGCTCGCGTCGCGCGCGGTCACGGGCGACTGGGCGGCGTTCATGGGACCGACGCACAACATGTTCTCGCCCGAGACGGCGATCGCGCGCGAGTTTCCGAAGGACGGGCTCAAACCGCGGTGGGAGCTGAAAAAAGGCGAGGGCTACGCGAGTCCGGCAGTCGCGGGCAGGCGACTCGTGTTTTTCCACCGCGTGGGCGCGGAGGAGATCGTCGAGTGCCTCGACGCCGAGAGCGGGCGGCGTTTCTGGCAACACCGCTACGCGACGGCCTATCGCGATCGCTACGGTTTCAACGGCGGACCACGCGCGAGCCCGGTGATCGCGGAGGGCCGCGTGTTCACGTTTGGCGCGGCGGGCACGCTGCACTGCCTCGCGCTCGCGACCGGCCGGGTGCTGTGGCGGCGCGACGTGCTCGAGGAATTCAAGGTGGAGCAAAATTTCTTCGGCGTGGGCGCGACGCCGCTCGTCGAAAAGGACAAGTTGATCGTGAACATCGGCGCGCCGGGCGGCCCGGGCGTGGTGGCGTTCGACGTGCGCACCGGGAAAATGCTCTGGGGCGCCGACGACCAGTGGGGGCCGAGCTACGCGTCACCGGTGCCGGCCACGCTTGCGGGCCAGCGGCGCGTGCTCGTGTTCGCCGGCGGCGAGAGCAAACCTGCGACCGGTGGTCTGCTCGCGCTCGATCCGGAGAACGGGCGCGTGGATTTCGCGTTCCCGTGGCGCGGCACCCGCTACGAGTCGGTCAACGCCTCGTCGCCCATCGTCGTGGGCGACCGCGTATTCGTTTCGGAATGCTACGGCGCGGGCGGCGTGATGGTCGACGCGACGGGGAAAAAAGTGTGGGAGAACGCGGCGTTCGGCATGCACTTCATGTGCCCCATCCCGCTCGGCGGCCATATCTACGGCGTGATCAACCACGGGCCGAGCGACTCGGAGTTCGTGTGCGTGGAGGCGGCGACCGGCAAGGAAGTCTGGCGCCACCAACCGATGTGGACTGAGCAGGTCACGAGCCGGCGCGGCCCGAGCGAGATGAAGGTGGGGACATTCCGCGCGTCGCTGCTGATGGTCGAGGGCCGCGCGCTGTGCCTCGGCGAATTCGGCCACCTGCTGTGGCTCGACCTCAAGCCCGACGGCTATCACGAACTCGCCCGCACGTGGCTCTTTGCCGCGACGGAAACGTGGACCCCTCCCGTGCTCAGCCGCGGCCTGCTCTACGTGTGCCAGAACACGAAAGGCGCCCTCAACGGCGAACCGCCGCGGCTGCTGTGCTACGATTTGCGGGGGGAGTGAATGAGCGTCATTTCTTCAGCCCGACAGTTTCCGCAACCATTCCGAGAATGCGGCGAAACAGGGGCTCGATCCACTTTCGGGGTAACAGAACTAGCAACGCTCCGACGATTGGGAACACGCCAACGAAAACTGCCGCCCCAATCTTCTGCTCGAAATCTCGTGTTTCGACACCGTTTATTCTGATTGATTCAGCGGGGTCGAACGCTGCGAAAAGAAACAGCGAAAGCATTACTCCGCCGAGGATCAGAAATCCCCAGCCAAGAAGACGGAACGCGCGAATGGTCTTTTGTAGTTCCTGCTCTAGCTTGGCTTCGTCGACCTCAAAGTTCATTGGCGGAGTAATTGTGGAATCTGATATCCGAAAATCTTCCTACCAACAAATCTTTCCTGCCCCGAATCCGCCGAAATTAATGGTAGGAAGATGTAGTTGGTAGAAAACTTTCTTCAAACCAACGGCCCGCGAATATCATAGCAAAAAACCGTGTCGTGATACCGCAGGTAGAGCCGGCCCACGACGATCACCGGATGCGCCCAAGCGTCGTTGTCGCGGGCGGGGGCGAGGCGGAAGCGGCCGCGGATCTCGAAACTCTTTTCCGTGGGTTCGAGCAGCAGAAGCCAGCCGTCTTCGCACAACGCGTAGAGGCGGCCGTCGGCCCAGAGCGGGGCGCCTTTGACGTGGCCTTCAAGTTTGTAGAGTTCGGCCCCCGTCGCGGCATCAAGCGCGACCCAGCCGCCGCGGCGCGGGTAGAAGCTGCCGTAGATCCGTCCGCCGTGCACGACCACACTGCCCTGCAACGTGTCGAGCGGTGAGGTCCACGCGTCGGCGACACCCACCGGGGCGTCGGGCGACGCGGGCGCGACGAGCCGGTGGAGCGTGCCGGGCGGGCCGTAGGGCGCGGCGAAAAAAACGCCGTCACCCACGAGCGCGGGCGTCATCGCGAGCACGCCATAGCTGGTCGGGCGCGGTCGCGTCCATTGCAGCCGGCCGGTGTCGGCATCAGCGCAATAGAGCTGTGTGGTGGCGGCGCCGATGTAGAGGCGGCGGCCCGCGAAGCGCACGAGCACGGGTGGCGTGTAGCTGGGGCCATCTACCGCATCGCCGCTGCCGAGGGCGGGGAGCGGGGCGTTCTGCCAGCGGAGTTCGCCGGTGAGTTTGTCGAACGCGACGAGCAGCGCGTCGCGTCCGCCGGCGGTGACGTAGACGTTACGCTCGTCGACAATGAGGCACTCGCTGAGGCCCCACGTGATGTTGTCGCCGCGGAAGCGTTTCAGCACGTCGACGGCCCAGTGTTCGCGTCCCGTCGCGGCGTCGAGGCACGCGAGGCGGCCGTGGGCGTTGAAGTGGTAAAGCCAGCCGGCGCTGAACGTGACGGACGCGCGCGCGCCGGGGTATTGGTTGAGCCACGCATCGCCGTTGCGCACGGACCACAGCGGCTGGCCGTCGAGTGCGTAGGCGAGGATGCGCGTCTCCTCGCCGAAATCGCCCGTCACGTAAATCCGCCCGCCCGCGACGATCGTGGAAGAGAAGCCGCGGCCGGCGCCCTTCGCGGACCAAAGCAGTTTCGGGCCGCCTTCGGGCCAGGTTTGCAGGAGGCCGCGTTCGTCGCAAACGCCGTCGCGGCGCGGCCCGCGGAACTGCGGCCAGCCGGACTCGGGCGAGGCGATGAGTTGGGGTGGTGCCGGAGTGGCGGCGGAAACGGAAAGAGCCAGCGCGATAGCCAGGACAAAGAACGACGGCGCGCAGTTCCGGCGGTAGAGCGGGTCACAGACCCGCCCTACCTCGGAGCGCCGCTCGCCGGAGCCCTTCACTTTTCCGCGACGCACCACAGGAACTCCTGCCGCGGCTCGCCCTTCTTCGCATGCCGCAAGAAAATCTGCCCGCCACAGATCGACGGCGAGGCGAGCGCTTCGTCGCCGAGTTGGTTTTGGGCGAGCAGCTTGAAGTGCTTCGCCGTCGCCTCGAACACGCTCGTCACCCCGCGCAGGCTGGTCGCGTAGATGCGATCCCCGACCATGATCGGCGACGCGTAGTAATCCTTGTCGACTTTCTCGCGCCAGACTTCGTCGCCGGTGTCGGCGCGCCAGCAGAACGCCGCGCCCGAATCCAGCACGCCGAAGAGATGTCCGTCGCGCACGAGCAGCGTCGGCACGTAGAGCCGCGTGGGCGTCTGCCAGAGAACCTTCGCGGAACCGTCGAGCGCAAGCGCGGCGACGTGGCTACGCGGGTAGCCGCCGCTGATGAACACCCGCTGCCCGTCGCTCGCCGCGGTCACGACCGTCTCCTCGGTCGAGCCTTCGGTTTCCCAGAGCTTCTTTCCGGTGAGCGGATCGAAACTCGCGACCAGCCCGCAGCCGGCGAGCACCGCTTGGGTGCGGCCGCCGCTCACGAACACCGCGGGCGACGCATAGTTGGCGATCTTGGGGCGCTCCTGCGACCAGAGGATTTTTCCGGTGGCGCGATCGAGCCCGGCGAGTCGGCCGCCGGCGCGATTGTCCGCCGCGACAAGCATGACGTTTTCGTGCACGACCGGCGAAGCACCGAAGCCCTGGTGCATCTGGTAATCGGCGACGCGCGTCTGCCACAGGATTTCGCCGCTGGCGGGATCGAGTGCGGTGGTGTGAACCGCCTTGGCGTGGCAGAAATTGATGAACAGCCGCTCGCCGTCGCTCACGACGGAGGCCGACGCGGCCGAGGAATTCTTGTGGTTGCCCAGTTCGAGCGGCCCGCGATGCACGACGGTCTGCCACAGCGTTTTTCCGGTCGCGCGATCGAAGGCCAGCACGAGTTGCTCACTCGTCGCGGCGTCGGCCGAAGCGAGAAACACGCGGTCGCCGACGACCGTGGGGGACGCGTGGCCCTTGCCGCGCACGGCGGCGCGCCAGCGGACGTTTTCGGTTTCGCTCCATTTGATGGGCACGCTCTGGCCGGTGGCGGCGTGGCCGTCGCGCGTCGGCCCGCGCCACGCCGGCCAGTCGGCGGAAGCGGCGGCGAGCGGGGTGAGGACGACGAGGCCGGAGAGCAGAAGCGGGGCGAGTTTCATGGGGTGCGGGGAAGAGAGGCGAAACCTGCGCGCGCGGCAAGCGAGTCGTGAGCGCAGCCGCCGTCGCAGTCGTGGACGAGGCGTCCCGCCTCGTCGATCGGATCGCGGCATTGCGTGCGCCAACGGGTGCGCGGCAAACACGAGGCGGGACGCCTCGTCCACGACTTGACCGCGCCGGTCGCGCCGGCTGTGCTCCCGGGGCCCCAGCGGTCTGGCGCCTAGTTCCCCTCCCCCATGCCCTCCATCCGCACCCTCCTCCCCGCCGCGCTCGCCCTCGCCACCGCGCTCCCCCTCGCGGCCCAGGAATGGACGCGTTTCCGCGGCCCCAACGGCACTGGCATCAGTCCCGCGAAAAACCTCCCCGCTACCTGGACCGAAAACGACTTCCGCTGGCGCGTGCCGATCGCCGGCGCGAGCCACTCTCAGCCCGTGATCTGGGGCGACCGGTTGTTCCTCCTCACCGCCTCGACCGACAGCCGCGAACGCTCGCTCCTCTGCCTCGACAAAAACACGGGCCGCGAACTTTGGGCCAAGACCTACGAGCTCCCGACGCACCGCCCGGGAAACAAGAATTCCGGCTACGCCAACGGCTCCGCGGTCGTCGACGCCGAGCGGGTGATCGCGTGCTTCGTTTCCGAGGACCAGTTCTGGGTGCGGGCCTTTGACCACGCGGGCCAGGAACGGTGGAGCCGGAACCTCGGGCCGTTCAAATCGCAGCACGGCCACGGCGCCTCGCCGATGATCTTCGAGAAGACCGTGATCGTGACCAACGATCAGGACGGCGAGAGCTTCGTCGTCGCGCTCGATCTGAAAACCGGCACCGAAGCATGGAGGGCACCGCGCCACCCGGGCCGCAATCCCAACATCGCCGCCGCCTACTGCACGCCCGTCCTCCATCAGCCGCCCGGCTCCGCGCTCGAACTCCTGCTCACCAGCCAGGCGCATGGTGTGTCCAGCATCGACCCGCGCACCGGCGCGGCCAACTGGGAGGCGCCCGTTTTCGACAAGCGCATGATCGCCTCGCCCGTCGTCGCCGGCGACCTCGTGATCGGCAGCTGCGGCTCCGGCGGCGGCGCCAGCAACTATCTCTCCGCCATCCGCCTCGGCGGCAAAGGCAACGTCGCCAAGACCCACGTCGCCTACACGCTGCGCACCGCCACGCCCTACGTGCCCACGCCGCTCTATCTCGACGGCCGGCTCTACACGATCAGCGACGCTGGCATCGCGAGCGCCCTCGAGGCCGCCACCGGCAAGACCATCTGGGCCGAGCGGCTGCGCGCGGAGTTCTTCTCGTCGCCCGTGCTCGCCGACGGGAAAATTTACGTGCCCTCCGTGAAGGGCGAAATGATCGTATTCACGGCGAGCGACACGTTTCAACTGATCGCCCGCAATCCTCTCGGCGAAGGCACGCACAGCACGCCGTGTCTCGACGGCGGCCGGATTTACGTGAAGACATTCACGCACCTGGTGTGCGTCGGTGCGAAATGACACGACTGCGTGCGATCTGGGTAGCGGCCGAGGTGACGAGGCCGGCCTCCTCACGTCGGCCGCTACGAGTAGCGCTCGTCGCGCTCGCACTGATTTCGCATCTCCGCGCCGACGACTGGCCCATGCTCGGCGGCCGACCCGAGCGCAACATGGTCTCCGCCGAACGCGGCCTGCCGACCGAGTGGCGCGACGACGGCAAGGGCGCGGAAAAAAACATCAAGTGGTCCGCGCCCCTCGGCCGCGTGACCTACGGCTCGCCCGTCATCAGCGGCGGCCGCGTGTTCATCGGCACCGACGCCGACGGCGGCAATCCCGCGGAACAACGCGGCGTGTTGAAGTGCTTCTCCGAAAAGGACGGCTCGCTGCTCTGGCAGGCCGCGCACGAAAAACTCCGCAACCCGGCCGAGGACGACGGCTCCATCGGCCTCGTGTCCACGCCCGCGGTCGCCGGCGATCGCGTTTTTTATGTAAGCAATCGCGCCGAGCTCGTCTGCCGCGCCGTGCAGGATGGCTCCGAAGTCTGGCGTCTCGATCTCCGCGAAAAACTCGGCGTCACCACCAACCAGGCCTCGTCCTCGTCGCCGCTCGTGGTCGACGGCCGCGTGTTCGTGGTCACCGGCAACGCCACCGACATGAAGAGCGGCAAGGTGAAAAACCCCGCCGCGCCGAGCTTCCTCGCGGTCGACGCCAAGAGCGGCGCCGTGCTCTGGTCGGACGCGAGCCCCGGCGCGCGCATCCTCACCGGCCAGTGGGGCTCGCCCGGCTACGGCGTCGTCGACAGCGCGCCGCAAGTGCTCTTCCCCGGCGGCGACGGCTGGCTCTACAGCTTCGAGCCTGCGACCGGCAAACTCCTCTGGAAATTCAACGGCAAGGCCCACGAAAAACCGCCCGGCGCCGACGGCACGCCCGAGACCATGTATCAATTTCTCGCCGCGCCCATCGTCGTAGCGGGCCGCGTCTACGCCGCCATCGGCGAACCCGAGGCGAGCAGCGGCCCCGGCGCGCTGCGCTGCCTCGATGCACGCAAACGCGGCGATGTCACCGCGACCGCCGAGCTCTGGCGCCTCGGCGGCGAGGAGTTCAACGACAGCATCTCCATGCCCGCGGTGCATGAAGGCGTGCTCTACACCGCCGACGCGCCCGGCTTCGTCCACGCGATCGACGCCGCGACCAGCAAACGCCTTTGGACACACGACCTGAAGGCCAACATCTGGGGCTCGCCGCTCGTCGCCGACGGCCGCGTTTACGTGCAAAACGCCGAGGGTGCCGTCGCGATCTTCGCGCTCGGCCGCGAAAAGAAGCTGCTCGCGACCGTCGATCCGCTGCCGGAATCCGCCCACGGCACACCGGTGGCCGCCAACGGCGTGCTTTACCTCACCGGCCAGAAGCGCCTCTACGCGATCGCCGCGGAAAAGTGAGCGCCGCCATGCAAAAACGCGCGCGCGCCACGGATCCGACCCCGCGGCCCGCAGGAAGTAGAGCGGCGCTTCAGCCCGCACCTCAGCGTTTCCCGGTGCGGGCTGAAGCACCGCACTACCTCAAGGCAGCGTGGAGCGGCGTGTTGGGGTTTCTATTCTCGTCGGTCCTCGGTGCCGTCAGCGCGAGTGATGAATGGCCCGAGTTCCGTGGTCCCACCGGCCAGGGCCACTCCCCCGCCACCGGCCTCCCGCTCGAGTGGTCGACCAAGAAAAATATCGCGTGGAAGACCGTCGTGCCCGGCACCGGCTGGTCGTCGCCCGTGGTCGGACGCGGCCAAATCATCCTCACCACCGGCGTGCCGGCTGCGGGCGGCGGCGTCTCGCTGCGCGCGCTGGCCTTCGATGCCGCGACCGGCCGCGCGGCGTGGGACACGGAGGTCTTCACCGCCGCCGAGGCCGCACCCCAGCCCATCCACGCGAAGAACAGTCCCGCGAGCCCCACGCCGATTCTCGATGGCGATCGCGTTTACGTGCACTTCGGCCACCACGGCACCGCCGCGCTCGACCGCGCCGGAAAAATTCTCTGGCGCAACCGCGCCCTCGGCTACGATCCCGTGCATGGCAACGGCGGTTCGCCCGCCCTCGCCGGCGACCGCCTCATTTTCAACGCCGATGGCGCGGCGGCCCCGTTTGTCGCTGCGCTCGACACGCGCACGGGCGAACTGCGGTGGAAAGTCCCGCGCACCGTGCAGCCCAAGCAGACCTTTTCGTTCGCAACACCGCTCGTGATCCGCGTCGAAGGCCGCCCGCAGGTGATTTCCCCCGGCAGCGGCGCCGTCGCGGCGCTCGATCCGGCCGACGGGCGCGAACTCTGGCACGTGCGTTACGGCGGCGGCTACTCGGTCGTCCCGCGGCCCGTGTTCGCCCACGGCCTGCTCTTCATCGGCACTGGCTACAATCGCGCCGATCTGCTCGCGATCCGCGCCGGCGGCACCGGCGACGTCACCGACACCCACGTCGCGTGGCGCACCACCAAAGGCGCACCGCTCACCCCCTCGCTGCTCGCGCTCGGCGACGAACTCTACGGCGTCGACGACAAGGGCGTCGCGACGTGTTGGGACGCCCGCACCGGCAAGGTCCACTGGCAGGAGCGCATCGACGGCAACTACTCCGCCTCGCCCGTCGCCGCGGACGGTCGCCTCTATTTTCAAAACGAAACCGGCACCGGCACCGTGCTGCGCGCGGGCCGCACGTTCGAGAAGCTCGCCGTCAACAAACTCGAGGAGCGCTCCCTCGCCTCTTACGCCATCGCCGACGGCGCGATCTTCCTTCGCACCGCCGGTCATCTCTATCGCATCCAGCGCCAACCGTGATGCCAACCGCGCACCACGCGACGGCCCGATGCGTGGCTCTTCTCCAATCAACCCCGTAAACATCCCTGGAGCAAGCCCCGGGGCATTTGACCAAGCCCGCCATGCAACCTTCGACCACTCATCGTAGCGGCGAGCGCCAGCAAGCCGACGCGCTTCGACTCGCTGGCGCTCGTTGCTACCCAACCAACGCGAAGCAAGCTTCGCAGTATCGGACCCAAAAAACATCGCGATGAAAGCCGCCCTCCTTCCCCTCCTCGCGGCGAGTCTCGCCGCCGCCACGCCCACGCTCACGGTTACCCGCGACGTGCGCTACACCGAGTCCACGCACCCGCGCCACGTGCTCGACATCCACGCGCCCGCCGGCGCGAAGGACCTGCCGGTCGTTTTCTGGATTCACGGCGGCGGCTGGCAGGCCGGCGACAAGGGCGACGTGAAACTTAAACCGCAGGCCTTCGCCGAGCGCGGCTGCGTGTTTGTCTCGACGAATTACCGTCTCCTGCCCGCCGCCACGATGGGTGACATCATGCGCGACGTGGCCGCGGCTTTCGCCTGGACGCACGCCAACATCGCGCGCCACGGCGGCGATCCGCGGCGCATCCTCGTGGGCGGCCACTCCGCCGGCGCGCAACTCGCCGCGCTGCTCTGCGCCGACGAAAAATATCTCCGCGCGCACGGCCTCACGTTCGCGCCCATCAAAGGCTGTATCCCCGTCGACGGCGACACCTACGACGTGCCCGCGATCATCGAAGTCGCGGAGGTGCGCGCGCGGGCGCACGGCTTTCCGCTGCCGACCAACGGCCATCGGCAGAAATTCGGCAACGACCCCGTGCTGCACCGCGATTTCTCCGCCGTCACGCACATCGCCAAGGACCGCGGCATCCCGCCATTCCTGATCCTGCACGTCGCCGGCCACCCCGACACGACCGCGCAGGCGCAACGGCTCGGCGCGGTGTTGAAAGCGGCCGGCGTGTCGGCGCGGGTGTTCGGCGCCCGCAACACCGATCACAACAAACTCAACGACCACCTCGGCGAGACCGGCGACCCGGCGACGACCGCGCTGTGGGAGTTCGTGGCGACGGTGATAAAGTAGACGGCGGGTTTTGTTCTTACTGAGCCTCGCGAAAAAGGGTGACAAAGAGTTCGGTGGTTCGGGGAGCGCACCCGTCTCGGGTGCTGGTGCCGGCGTCTCGCCGACACCTCCGAAATCCTCGGCGAGACGCCGAGGACGGCCCGCGGGACGCGGGCGCTCCCCGAACCACCGCGTGT
>JACRKC010000105.1 GCA_016235555.1 Verrucomicrobiota bacterium | reverse complement strand
GAGCGCACCCGTCTCGGGTGCTGGTGCCGGCGTCTCGCCGACACCTCCGAAATCCTCGGCGAGACGCCGAGGACGGCCCGCGGGACGCGGGCGCTCCCCGAACCACCGCGTGTCACTCAATTGTGCGAGCCTCAGTAGGTTACTTTCCTCCGGCGGCCTTCAGCTCGTAGAGGTGCACCGCATAGGGCGCAAATTCATCGGCGAACCTGCCGCCCTCGACGCTCAGCGTGCGGTCTTCCCCCAGCACTTCGGCCCGTCGCAGCGCGGAGGCGTCCTTCAGGCCAAACGTCGCCCGCGTGGCCGCGTTGCGGAGGCTGGCGGCGAACAAATATGTGCGGCCACCCTTGCGCTTCAGCATCGCGATCACGGACCCGTCGGTTTCGGCCGTCGTGACCGTCACGCCATCGCTCACGCTCGGGCTGTTGAGCACGGGCGCGAGCTCTTGGACCTGGTGGTTGATCGCGGTGACGGCGGCGAGCGCCTCCGGATCGTCGAGCAACGCGGCGTCGCGCTCGACCGGCTTGAACTGGTGCACGAAATAAACGAGCCCGCGCGAGCCGCGGATGAGCGCCATCCACACTTCGGCGCGGATTTGCGCGGGTGTGGCCTTGGCGGGCGGGTGCGAGATCGAGGTGCACTCGATGCAGTTCCACACCGGGCGCGCGGGACCAGCCCAGCCGACGAGCCGTTCGACGCCGTGCGCCACGAACTCGAGCCTGCCCGCGATCTCGGGCGCGTTATGCACGACCGGATAGATGTCGAACGACGCGATGTCGCAGCCTTTCACGTATTCCAGGTAGTCCTCGGGGTGGTTCCGCCGCACGCCGCGGCCGATATAGTTGTCCCACGCGACACCTTGCCCGAGGTTGAGCAACACCGGGCGGGTCGAGTCGGCCGCGCGCATCCGCTCGTAATCGGCGATGATCTTCCCCGGCAAGATCGGCGAGCCGTAACCCTGCCCGCGGCCGCGCGACTGGGCGTTGTCGGGCTCATCGCCATGCATCCAGCCCGCGATGATCGCCCGGTCGCGGTGTTCGAGCGCGAACGCGTTTTGCGCACAGATCACCGGCATGCCCGCCGCCTCCAGCTGGTCGAGCTGCTCGCGCGTGGGTCCGCGCCAGAGGCCGACGTAGAGGTTGATCCCCGCCGCCCGGTAGCGATCCGCGTGGCGCGGCTGCTGGAGCCAGACCGCGATCGGAAAGAACTTCTCGTCCGTCGGCAGGCCTTCCGCGGTGAACAGCCGGTCGGCGGCGCGCACACCGCTCAGTGTGACGACCAGCAGCAGCGCCGTCAGCGCCCGGTGGATCAGTTGTTTTTCCACGAGTCGCCGGTCCCCGATGCGACCGCCTCCTCCTCGACCACTTCGTCGGGCAGTTCCTCCAGCGGCGCGAAGCGCTCCGAGGAGAAGCCGAGCTCCTGGAGTCCCTGATGAAACGGATCGGGCGGGTTCTTCAGTTCCTGGAGCAGGAGCCCGACCGTCGCGCTGTCGCCGCCCTTCACAATCTTCTCCCGGCCGAGGAACACTTCGCGGATCGTGTAGGTGTCGCCCTTGACCGGCAGCTGTTGGTAGAGCGCGCGGATGGTGGAGGTGAAGGTGTCGTTGATGCAGACGACTTTCTGGCCCTTGATCATTGGAGAAACGGGATGGCGGGACGATCCGCCGAGCGCAATCCCGCGCTGCGATCGTCGGCCGGAAGGGGTGTGACTCAAACTGAGGTCAGCGTTTTGTAGCGGCGGTCTGTGACCGCCGAACGAATGCCCTTGGCGCAACGACGGCGGTCATAGACCGCCGCTACAGCCGAGGGATTCGAAAACTGACCTCAGTTTGAGTTACACCCGGTCGGAAGGATGGGTCTCGCTTTCGCGCCGAGAACCGAATGGTGGGCCGGCTGCTCCGTGGACGGCCAAAGCCGGGCGGGCATCGCAGTGATCTGGCCGTGCGCGGAGCGCCCGGCCCACCCCGCGGCGCGGCTATGTTGCAAGCAAGCGAGGCGCGCCCCGGTCAGAACCTCCACCGGATGCTGCCGCCGAGGCCCAAGTCCCATTTCTGGTAGTCGTTGATCGTGACGTCGGAGCTCTCACGTTGCTCGTGGCCCAGCGAGAGGCGCGCCTCGGCCCGGGCACCGAGTGCCCGAATGATCGCCAGACGCGCGTAGACGTGCCGGTCGCGGCGGTCGCGATCCGCATGCGTGTAACGGGTGCCCTGCACGCGCAGAGAAGGCTGCACGCGCCACTGCGGGCCGAGCTGGCGTTCGAGCGTGACGACGGCGGCGAGCTCGGCGCGGTCGTTCCAACTCGTCGGCAGCAGCCCGAAAGAGTCGGTGCGCGTCCAGCGCCGCGCCCCGTCGATCCCGGCGGCCAGCACCAAATCGCGCCGCAACGACCACTGTCGGACCAACTGCCCATCAAGGGTCGCTTCGCGATAAAACTGCCTTCCCGTGCTGCGGCTGCGCAACGTCGCACCGCGCAGGCCGGTGGAGACGAGCCAGCCGCCGCGCTGCCACGCGAGCGCGGTGTGCGCCCCGCCGAGATCGAAGTTATTCCGGTCGATCTCGATGAAGTTCACCGGGTGATTCGCGTTGGCGAGAAAACCGTAACGATACACCTGCCCGCGCGCGCCAGCGTCCCACTGCAACCGGCCGCCGCGCCACTCCGTCCCCTTCACGCGCCATGTGAGTCCGACCTGCGCCGAGAGCAACGTGGACGAGGTCGGGTGCGCCGGCGCCAGCGTCACATTGTCCGTCCCGGTCAACTCCCAGTCGGCCCACAGTTCGAAACGCCGCGGCTGCGGCCGGACCTTCAACAAGTATTGCGGGCCGACGTCGTCGACTTCGCCGGCGAACAGTTCGGCAACGGTGGATTCCGCCGGCGCGCCGGCCGGTGGCGTGGCCGCGACCGGCTGGGCAGCGGCGGCGGGACTGGCCCACAGCGCCACCGCCAGCGCACAGGCGGTCGCGAGACTTCGCCGAATGGTGCGAGTGCTCGTTTTCATTCTCGTTGCGTCCGATACCGTGAAGCCCTGGTCGCCTGCGGCGCCGCCACAGGCGGGTAAACTTGCTTCGGCTTGGTCGGGTAGCGACGAGCGCCAGCGAGTCGAAGCGCGTCGGCTCGCTGGCGCTCGCCGCTCCGATGCGTGGTCGACGGTTGCATGGTGGGTTTGGTCTGATGCCGCGGAGCTTGCCCTGAGGATCTTCACGGGCCGGGGCGCGAAATGGTGATCGCGGTGGGTTGCGTGCCGGCGCCGCCGGCGGCGGCCGACACGAAATTCTGCGCTGGCTGGCCGGCGTAGGTCACGTCGCGGACGAAATTGACCAGGCCGGTCAGGACCGCCGCGCCGGTGTTGGGGTTCGGCGCCAGCCGGCCTTGCTCGCTGACCAGGCGGACCACCGCGCCCGCCGCGAAACGCACGTCCTGCAACGCCAGCGTGCGCGCGCCGAGGTTGATTTCCTTGAACGCATCGAAGCCCACCGTGCGCACGTCGAGCAGCCCGTTGCCCGTCGCCTGAAACGTCGCCGTGGCCGGCGTCGAACTCGTGAGCGTGACGCGGTCGAGCGTGAGATCGGTGCTCGCATCGAGCCACACATCGCCGCCGGCGCGGATCGTGGTGGCGGCGATAGCGACCGTCTGCCCGTGCGCGGCGAACAGCGAGCCCGCGGCGTTGACGGTGGAGCCGCTGAGCCGCACCGCGCCGTTGGGCGCATCGAGGTTCACGGCGCTGGGGATTATCGTCGTCTCGCCGATTGCCGCGGTGGCGGAAAGCGTCGCGTTTTCCACCTGCACGTCCCCGGCGTGCGCTTGCAGCAGCAGGCCGCCGGCCGCGTTGTTCACCCCGCCGCCGGAGAGGCGGAAGGTTTCGTTGGTGTCGAAATAGAGCGTGAGCGGCGGCACGGTCGTGCGCGCATCCGTCGTGATCGTCGCACCCGGCGGGAGCGTGATCCGCGGGCTGAAGAACCGCACGTAGTCGACCGACGCGAGATCGGTGAGCCGCAGCGAACCGGCGAACGTGATCGCGTCGCGACCCACGAATTGAAACTCCCGCGGCCCGCTCCATGTGCTGAAACTGATCGTCGGGGTCGCGATCTGCACGCTGAGCCCGAGCAGGCCGGTCACGAGGATGTCGGACTCCTTGTTGAGAAACGCGCTCTCGTTCGCCGGCACGAGCAGCGGCGTGCGGAACAGCCGGTGCTCGGGCAGCGTCGGCGTCGTCAATTGCACCGGCGTGTTGAGCGCGAGGCGCTGCGCGCCGGTGAATTCGCCGGTGAGCCGGTCGTCGCTGTCCGGTCCGGCCGCCTCGATGCCGCTCACCTGGGTGTCGCTGGTCGCGGTGAACATCAAAAACCCCGTCGTCACAAACTGCCCCTCGCCCACGGCGCGGCGCTGCGCCGCGGCGGCCTGGTCCACCCGGGCCCGCGAGGGCAGGGCGCGCGCGAAACCGTTGACGAGTTGCGAGGCGCGCACCTGGCGCGCGAGGTCGAAATACACCACCGGCCCCGGCGCGCCCGCCCCGCCCGGCGTGGGCAGCACGAAGGTCATCGGTCCCGCCGCGAGCGTGAGTCGCGTGCCGGCGGCAAAGTCCACCTGCGCGCGGCCTTCGAGCACGAGCAGCTTGAAGCCGCCGTCCGGCGTCGCCGCGGCGATGATCGTCGTGCCAAGCACCGCGGCCGACGCGGAGGGCGAGCGGATTTTTCCGCCGCCTTTGCCCGTGGGCGAATGAAACAGCACGCTGCCCTGCTTCAGCTGCAGTTCGCGGCTCGCGCGATCAAAGGCGAAGCGTGTGTTGGCGCCGATGCGCGTGATGGTGCCGTCGGCGGCCTCGAGCTCGGCGCGCGACTGGCGGCCCGTCTGCACTTGATCCGGCGCGCGCACGACCGTGCGAAGGACGGCCGGCGTCGTGATTTGGCCGGTGATGCGGCTGACGTCGTTGACGATCTCGGTGACCACCGACTCCTCCAGCGGAGTGGGCAGGGCGGCGCCGGACAGAACCAGCGGGGCGAGCGCCAGCGCCAGGGTCCAGGTGGCCGCACGGAGCGGCAGGCGGAAGTTTTTCATTCGCGGTGGGTCTGATACCGCGAAGCTGGCTTCGCCTTGGATGGGTAGCGACGAGCGCCAGCGAGTCGAAAGGCGTCGGCTCGCTGGCGCTCGCCGCTACGAGGAGTGGTCGGAGGTTGCATGGTGGGCTTGGTCAAATGCCCCGGAGCTTGCTCCGGGGATGTTTACTTCTGTTCCAAATGGATCGTGCCGTCCCAAGCCGGCGGCGGCGCCGCGGCGAAGCGGGCCGCGAGTTGCTGTTGATGGTGGAAGAGCGCGCCGAAGCGCCCGTCCCCGGCCGGCAGCGCGCCGAAAGCCGCAGCCGCTTCGGCGAACCGGCCCGCCTGCAACGCCTCGCGCGCCGTCAGGTAGGCGGGCAGCCACGCGGGCGCCGGCGCTGCGCGCGGCCCGAACGGCGTGTAAACCTCCACCGGCTGGCTCCGCCCTTTCACGACGAGGCGCGCCACCGGCACGAGGTGAAACTCGTCCGCCACCAGCGCGCCCACCGTGTCGCCGAGCAGCACGGTGGTGCCGAAAAAGCGATTCGCCCCCTCGAGCCGCGACGCGAGGTTCACCGTGTCGCCCAGCACCGCGAATTCCATGCGGCGCGGATGGCCGATGTTGCCCACCATCGCGGGGCCTTGCTGCAGGCCGACGCCGATGCGCAGCGGCGCGCGGTCCGCGCGGCCGGCCCAGCCGGCATTCAGGCGGATGACCGCGTCCTCGATCGCAAGCGCCGTGTGGACGGCGCGGACGGCGTCGGCTTTTTCGCCGGCCGTGTGCGTGTCGCCCCAGACGGCCAGCACCGCATCGCCGATGAATTTCTGGAGCGTGCCGCCCGTGGTGAGCACGCAGTCGACGACCGGCCGCAGGTATTCGTTGAGCTGGGCGATGAACGCCCCGGGCTCCGCCCGCTCGGCGAGGCTCGTAAAATTGCGGATGTCGGCGAACAGCACCGTCACCACGCGACGCTCGCCGCGGAGCGCGGATTCGAACGCGTCCGGTTGCCGCACGATCACGCGGGCCACCTCCTCCGACACATAACTCGACAGCAACCGCCGCACCCGCCGGCGCTCGCGTTGCTCGCCGACATAACGCACTCCCAGCGCCATCGCGCCGGTCCCGACCAGCGCTCCGAGCGGCGTCGCGAGCGGCAAGATCAACCGGCCCCGCTCGAACGCGATCCACGCGATCCCGGTCCACAACGCCGCCGCGATCCCCATCCCGACGATCTGCCAGGTCGCCCGCCGCACCCACAGACCCAAGGCAAACGCCAGCGAGGCCAAGCCCGCCACGACGGCCACGATGGCGTAGTCCGGCGCGCGTCGGAGCAGGCCGCCGCCGAGCAAACCGTCCAGGATGTGCGCGTGCAGTTCGACCCCGGCCATGCGTCCGAGCGGCGTCGCATGATAGTCCTTGAAGCGAATCTCCGAGTAGGGCCCGACCAGCACCACGCGGTCGCGAAACAGGCTGCCGCGCTCGATCACGCGGCCGTCCCAGCGATCGCGCAGAAACAGGTGCTCGACCGGCACCGAGAAAAAGCGCTCCGGCGGACCGCGAAACGCCACGTCACCCCGGGCCGGCAGATCGCGCACGCCCAGCACCTGCGCCGTGACGCCCGCGAGCGACAGCAGGGCCTGCTCGCCGGAGTCCGGCTCGGTCCACCCCGCCAGCACACTGGCGTGCGATGCCGCCAGCCACGTTTGGCGGACGACGCCATCGGGGTCGGGCAGGACATTGGCGAACCCCGCGCGCACGCCGCGCGCCGCGAGAAATTCGGGCCGCGGTTCGACCAGCCGCACGGTGCCCTCGCCTTCGGCGGTGTGCTGTTCCTGAAACTGCGCGGCGAGCACGACCGGGGCGCCCGGCTCGGCCAGCACCGCCGCGAACTCCGCATCGTTCGCCGCCGGCGCCTCGAAGACGAAATCGAACACGATCGCGCGCGCCCCGGCCGCCCGCAGTTTGCGGACGACCGCCGCCCACACGCTGCGCTGCCACGGCCACGGCCGGCCCATCGCCGCGAGCACCGGCTCTCGCTGCGCCTCCTGCGGCGCGCGCTCGGCGAGGGTGAAGCTCGCATCCGTCACCCCCACGACCACGACCGGGCTCGGCACCGTGGCTTCGCTGCTCCAGCGGTGCCGGACATCGACGGTGAGATTTTCGAGCGTGCTCCACACCTCGAGCGGCAGGCTGAACAACGCCGCTACCAGCACCGCCCCCGCGGCCAGCGCGACGCGCGCCGAGGCGAAGGAGGTGTGGGGAAAAGAGCTCATCGGGCCGTGGAGTGGTGAACTGGTGCAGCGACTCCGGGAATCCGTGGCGTGTAGCCGCGAGCGTGAGCGAGTGGTTTCCGGGCGGGCCACTCGCTCACGCTTATTGCAGCTACCCGGCCTGACGCTGTCACGTTGCTTCCGGGGCGCTGCACCAGATCCTACGCTGCTGATACCCAGCAGAAGCGCCGAGCGATTTCCCTGCGCAAATCCTGTCCTTCGCTCGGCATTTCTTATCGCCCGGCAGAATCTGCGGAGCGCACCGCGCAAAAACCGCGATCTACCCGTCCGGCCCGCGCCACGGCGGTCACGCCCCGGCAGTAGCAAACCGCGGCGCCGCGCCTTCGTTTCCTACTTCCCCGCGACGCGGCGCGGCCGGTCCTGCTATTGCCCTTGCCGCTGCGGTGCCGTTTGCCTTCCGATTCCCCGGCTCAATATTTTGCCCCACCATGAATGCGGACACCTCCCCTGCCGCGCCCGCCGCCGCCGCGGCCAAGCGCCCACGCAATACCGAAAGCTACGGCAACGCCAATCCCACGCCCGACCCGTGGGATGTCTGCGCCAAGCTCGAATACGGCGGCGATCGCTCCTTCGCCTGGAGCGTGCGCGAGCAGATCATCGCCTCCCCCGCCGCCGGTTATCCGCGTCTCGAGGAGCGCCTGCTCAAGGCCCTCGCCGCCACGGGACGCACTGACGCCGGCCTCGCGTTCGTCTGTCAAATGCTCGCCTTGGTCGGCTCAGCCAAGAGCGTGCCTGCGCTCACGCCGCTGCTCCGCGACGCCAAAACGGCCAACGATGCCCGCTACGCCCTCGAGCGCATCGCCGGCCCGGAAACCGACGCTGCGTTTCGCGACGCTCTCAGCGCGCTCAGCGGCAACGCCAAGGCCGGCCTGATCGGCAGCATCGCCGTCCGCGGCGACACCGCCGCCCGCGCCGCACTCACCGCGATCAAGGACAACGCCGCCGAGCCCACCATCGTGCGCGACACCGCCACCCACGCCCTCGCCCGCCTCGCCACCGCCAAATCCTGACGCGCCATGAACCGCTCCTCTTTCTCCCCGCTCAGCCGCCGGCAGTTCATCCAACGCTCGTCGCTCGCGACCGCCGTTGCCGCCGCCCCGCTCGTGCTGCCCTCGCGCCTCCTCGGCCAGAACGCCCCCAGCAAGAAAATCACCATCGGTGTGATCGGCTGCGGCAACATTTCCACCACCCACTTTCCCGTGCTGCTGGGTTCACCCGAGAGCGTTCGCGTCCTCGCGGTCGCCGACGTCGACCAAGAGCGCCGCGACCAGGCCGCCGCCCGCGTGAACAAGGAATACGGCAACAACGACTGCAAGGCCTACGCCGATTTCCGCGAACTCAACCGCCGCTCCGACATCGACGCCGTTTTCGTCTGCACACCCGACCACTGGCACGCGCTCATCTCGATCGATGCGATGCGCCACGGAAAGGACGTCTATTGCGAAAAACCGCTCACCCTCACCATCGCCGAGGGCCGCGCGATGGTCGAAACCGCGCGCAAACACCAGCGCATCTGCCAGCACGGCACGCAGCACCGCTCGATGAAGCGGTTCCACGACGTGTCGGAGTTCGTCCGCAACAACGGCCTCGGCAAACTCAGCCACATCGAGTGCTGGATCCCGCCGAACAACCGCCACTGCGGCGCCACGTGGAAACCCGAGGCCGTGCCCGAGGGCCTCGATTGGGAGATGTGGCTCGGACCCGCCCCGTGGCGGCCCTTCAACTCGCTCGGTTACCACTACAACTTCCGCTTCATCTCCGAAAGCGCCTACGGCCAGGTCACCAACTGGGGCGCGCACTACCTCGACATCGGCCAGTGGGCGCTCGACATGGACAACAGCGGCCCCGTCGAAGTCGAAGGCCACGGCGAGTTCCCGAGCAGCGGGCTCTTCACCAACGCGACGAAGGTCGACTTCACCGTCCGCTACGCCAACGGCGTCCCGATGTTCTGTCGCACGCGCTACGAGGGCGGCGGCACCTCGCGCTTCGTCGGCGAACGCGGCTGGCTCGACATCTCCCGCGGCTCGATGAGTGCCTCCGACAACAACCTGCTCCGCGAGATGCAGGCCAACAAGGGCGCGGTGAAACTCGAGCTGAGCAACAACCACCACGAAAACTTCTTCGAGTGCATCCGCACGCGGAAGCGCCCGATCGCCGACGTCGAACTCGGCCACCGCACGACCACCGTCTGCAACCTCGGCCAGATCGCGATGGTGCTCGGCCGGAAGCTGAAGTGGAACCCCGCGAAGGAGGAATTCGTCGGCGACGACATGGCGAACCGCCTCCGCACGCGCGCCATGCGCGCCCCGTGGTCGCTCGCCTGAGTCGTGGCTGAGGCGTCCCGCCTCAGTTCGTTTCATCCCGCAGTGCTATACGTAACGATGCCGTCGGTCGTAGCAGCCGACGTAAGGAGGCTGGGATTGGGTTAACATCGCCCACCAGCCTCGTTACCTCGGCTGCTACCCGGCTTCGCGCATCTCGACCGCGTGTGGTTCCGCCTCAGCCACCT
>JACRKC010000104.1 GCA_016235555.1 Verrucomicrobiota bacterium | reverse complement strand
TGACCCCAACGCGCTTTTCAGGATTCACGTCGTAGCCCAAGCGCGTTGAGGTCAACGCGCTCCACCCCGACTGCAATGTTCCGCTAAGGCTCCGACTCCGCCAGCAAGCGCCCGAGTTCGTGTTTCCACAGTTTCGCGAACGTGTGCGATTGATGGCCGCGCGTGTCGGGCGCGAGCGGCAGGATGACGGCGCGGCCGCGCGGCACGCGCTTGATCTCGCGTTCGAGGAGGCCGAGTTCGGGCGGGTTGATGTAGTCGTCGGCGGAGTTGATCGCGAGCAGCGGCGCGCGGATTTTTTCCAGAGCCGGACCGGGATCGTAGTCGTGTGACGCCTCGACGGCGTAGAGGATGTCGTTCGTATCGTTCTTCGCGACGAAATCGGCGGCGTAGGCGTCGAGCACTTCGTCGGCCTTGCCGAGCGTCGGCGCCGCCTCGTGGCGGAGCACGGGATTGCTACCTACGAGAAAGAACATCCCGGCCACGGTGCGCAGCGAAGGCGGCTGCACCGCGTAGTTGCCCTGCTGCCAGGCCGGATCGCCGCGCACCGCATCGATCGCAACGCGACGCCACGCCCGATTGCGCCCCGCAATCTGCGTGGGCAGACTGGCCAGCGGCAGCAGCGCGTCCATGAATTCCGGGTGCTCCTCGCCCCACAACCACGTGAGCATCCCGCCCTGCGAAGTGCCCATGACGAGCCGCAGATGATTCACGCCGAGCGACTCGGTGAGCGCGCGATGCAGCGCCGCCACAATGTCGCGGTAACCGTAACGGGGGAACTTGGCGCGCAAACCATCGCTCGGCCGAGTCGACTGCCCGTGACCGATGGCGTCGGGCAGGATGATGAAGAATTTCGTCGCGTCGAGCGGCTGGCCCGCGCCGAAAAGTTCTCCCGCGAACTCCGGTCGCAGCAGGCCCTTCCCCGCGCCGCCCGTGCCGTGCATGACGAGCACCGCGTTGCGCACCACACCCTGCGCGTCGCGTCGGGGCCGGCCGAGCACGTTGTAGTGGATGCGCAGCTCGGGCAGCGATTCGCCCGAACGAAACGTGAAATCGCGCAGCACGACATCGCCCGCATGGGCTTTCGGATAGTCCGCCGCGCGCGGATGGCCCGCGGTGGCGAGCAACAGCACGAATGCAAGGCCGACGGAAATCTTCATCGCGGTGTTTTTTGGGTCCGATACCGCGAAGCTTGCTTCGCCTTGGTTGGGTAGCGACGAGCGCCAGCGAGTCGAAGAGCGTCGGCTTGCTGGCGCTCGCCGCTACGATGAGTGGTCGAGGGTTGCATGGCGGGATTGGTCTAATGCCTCTGGGCTTGCCCCGAGGATCTTAACTTGGCTGGGAGCGTGAGCGCCGTCGCCTCCGCCGCAAGCCCGGCCACCTCCACCGCAGCGGCCGGGTGCAACTCATACCAACGGCTGTTGAGATTTGGATCATCGTAGGTCGGGCTTTACGCCCGACACTTGTCCGCCGACGGCGGATGTCGGGGATAGACCCCGACCTACCCACGGGACCCAATCGTCCATTCTTCAGCAGCCGTTGGTATAACAGGAGGTGCGGTCAGCCAGCTGTAGCGGCGGTCTGTGACCGCCGAACGAATCCCCTTGGCACACCGCCGGCGGTCATAGACCGCCGCTACAGCCGAGGCATTCGGAAACTGACCCCAGTTTTGAATTATACCCCAGCGGCCAGGGCAACGCTGCCGGTCCACTCTCGCGCGCCGTTACGCGCGAAAACGCGCCGCCGTCGCGACGAGCTGCTGCACGAGGGCACGCACGGATTTGTCCGCCCGGGCGTCGAGGAGCCTGCCGTCCGCATCGAACGCCTTGTTCGCCGCCGGCAGCGCACACTGCCCGGACACCACGTGGCAGCCGAGCTTGAGCAGGAGCTGCTGCGCCATGTGCATCGAGCGGATCCCGCCAAACGCACCCGGCGAGGCCGAGATCACCGCGGCGACTTTGCCGGTAAACGGATTCTCGTCGGCCACGCTGCACCAATCGATGGTGTTCTTCAGCAGCGGCGTGATCATGGTGTTGTATTCCGGCGAGGCGACGAGGAGAGCGTCGTGTTGCGCGATGAGCGCGACGAGTTTCCTGGCGTTTTCGGGCAGCCCGCTCGCGTCCTCGAGATCGCCGTGGTAGAGCGGCATGGGCAGATCGTTGAGGTCGAGGAGCGTGACCTCGGCCCCGGCCTCGCGCGCGACAGCGACCGCGACGGCGAGGAATTTCTTGTTGAACGATTCGCGGCGCGCGCTGCCGGCGAAGGCGAGGATGCGGGGCGTGGCGGGCATGGATAAACTCATTCGATCACGGCCCGCACCTTGGCGAGCACTTCAGCCAATACCTCGTCCGGCGCAGCAGCGATGAACTCCGCGCGCCGCACGCGCCAATCGAGGTTCTTGATCTGATCCGCGAGCACGACGCCCGACAGATTGGCGACTCCGACCGGAACTTCGAATGGATAGCCCTTGGCTTGGTTCGTGATCGGACAACAAATCGCGAGACCGACCTTGGCATTGTAGGCGTGATGCGACAGCACCAATGCCGGTCTCCGCCCCGCCTGCTCGTGTCCGGCCTGCGGTTGGAAGTCCAGCCACACCAAATCGCCGCGCTCGGGCACGCGGTTTTTCATCTTACCAGACTTCGCCGCCGCGCGCTGCGCCCGTGGCGATTTCGGCGTGGCGGTTGACCGGGCGGACGCCTGCGAGCAAGGCCGACAACTCGTAGCTCGGCGCCCTGCGACGCACCACGAAACCGTCGGCTTTGGCCGCCAGTTCGACCTCCACACCTTCGGTCAGGCGCGATTTCTCCGCGACATCGCGGGGAATGCGCAAAGCGAGACTGTTGCCCCAGCGGGCGACGGCGGTCTTCATCGGCCGCACGGTATCTACGGCGTAGAGCCGGTCAAGTCCAGGGACGGCGCTCTTCGCCGTGGGGGTGTGACTCAAACTGAGGTCAGCGATTTGTAGCGGCGGTCTGTGACCGCCGAACGAATGCCCTTGGCGCAACGACGGCGGTCATAGACCGCCGCTACAGCCTAGGCATTCGAAAACTTACCTCAGTTTGAGTTACACCTTCGCCGTGGCAGAGCATTCCAGCTTCTTGCCGTCCGGTGAGAGCGACGGAGCATGGCAAGAAAGTGGGAGCGCCCTCGCTGTGACGGAGCCGCGTCCCCGACCACTCACCCCAGCGCCTTCAACAACCGCTCCAGCTCCGCGCGCTTCGCCTGTTGGTCGGCGAGCTGCTTTTGCGCGCCGGCGATGACGGCGGGCGGGGCTTTGTCGGTGAAGGCCTTGTTCGCGAGGCGCGCTTCGGTGCCGGCGATGTGCTTCGCGAGCACGTCGAGCTCCTTCGCGAGGCGCGCTTTTTCCGCGCCGGCATCGACCGTGCTCGCAAGATCGAGGTAGATCGTGCCGAGCGCGGCGACGGCGGCGGGAGCGTTCTCGACGTTGGCGCGGCGTTCGATGCTTGCGGCGCCGCACATGCGCGCGAGCTTGGCGAGGTTGGCGTCGAGCGTCGACCAGTCGGCGTCGTTCGCGGTCACGAGGAGCTTCGAGTCGCGGCGGCTGGCCTGGTTGTGCTCGGCCTTGAGCGCGCGGGCCTTGGTCACGAAATCCTTGAGACGCTCGACCGACGCGGCGGCGGCGTGATTGAGGGCGAGGCCGTGCAGCACGCCGACGTTGGCCACCTGCGACGCGTTTTCGAGATGTGCATCCTCGATGAACTTGTCCGCCGCGCCATAGCCGAGCAGGTGCCACAGTTCCTCGGTGATGAACGGCATGAACGGGTGCAGCAGCAGCAGCGTCTGACGCAGCACGAGGTCCTGGATCGCGAGGCAGTTGGCCTTGGTCCCGGCGTTTTGGAGCTTCGCCTTCGAGACCTCGACATACCAGTCGCAGAAATCGCCCCAGAAAAAGGCGTAGAGCGCCTGCACCGCTCCGCTGAACTCGAACTCGCGGAAGCAGCGGTCCACCTCGCGCGTGGTGGAAAGGAGCCGGTCGAGGATCGCGTGGTCGTCGGCGTCGAACTGCGCCGGCACGAGCCGCGCCATGATCGCGGAGAGCGAGGAATTGTCGCCGGCATCGCCGCTCATCTGGCGGAAACGGCACGCGTTCCAGAGCTTGTTGCAGAAGTTCTTGCCGCCCTCGATCCGGTCTTCCTGGAACCGGATGTCCTGACCCTGCGGCGCGATCGACACGATGCCGAAGCGGAGGCCGTCGGCGCCATACTTGTCGATGAGATCGAGCGGGTCGGGCGAGTTGCCGAGCGACTTCGACATCTTGCGGCCCTGCTGGTCGCGGATGATGCCGGTGAAGTAGACGTGCTTGAACGGAATCCGCCGCTCGATCGGCTCGCCGGGCCGCATGTATTCGAGACCGGCCATGATCATGCGCGCGACCCAGAAGAAGATGATGTCCGGCCCGGTGACGAGCGTCGTGGTCGGGTAGAAATGATCGAGGCCCTGCGCCTTCGCCTTCTCCGCGTCAGGCCAGCCCATCGTCGCAAACGGCCAGAGCCACGACGACGCCCAGGTGTCGAGCACGTCGGTGTCCTGCTCATATCCGTTCGCCTCAAGCCATTTGATTTCAGCTTCGGATGTCGTGACGACGTTCATTTCGCGCCAGTCCGCATCGAGCGCGAATATCCGAAACCAAGACATTTCGCCGCTCACTCCTGAAAAACTGTTTTCGAAAAGCGGCGCATCCGTGTTCTGCTCTTTTCGCACCCGATCCCACAGTTCCTTCGATCCGGGGTTGATCTCGGTGTTCACGAGACGCTTCCGCCACACCGGGATGCGATGGCCCCACCAGAGCTGGCGGCTGATGCACCAGTCCTGGATGTTTTCGAGCCAGTGGAGGTAGACTTTGCTCCAGCGCTCGGGGTGAAACTTGATGTGGCCGTCGCGCACCGCCGTCTTCGCCTCCTCGATGCGGGGATAACGCAGCCACCACTGCCACGTGAGGCGCGGCTCGATCGGGACGTCAGCGCGTTCGGAGTAACCGACGTTGTTGGCATACGGCTCTTCGCTCACCAACGCACCGCTGGCCTTGAGCAACTCGGCCGCCTTCTTGCGCCCGGCGAAACGGTCCATGCCGGCGAGTTCGGGGCCGGCGAATTCGTTGAGTTTGCCGTCGGCCTCGAGCACGTCGATCGCGGGCAGTTTGTGGCGTCCGCCGATCTCGAAGTCGGCCTTGTCGTGCGCCGGGGTGATCTTGAGCGCGCCGGTGCCGAATTCCTTGTCGACCGCGGTGTCGGCGATGATCGGGATCTCCGCGGCGGGCCCGAGGGCGCGGCGCACCTTTTTACCAATCCAGCCGGCATAGCGTGGGTCTTCCGGATGCACGGCGATGGCGACGTCGCCCGGGATCGTCTCGGGCCGGGTGGTCTTCACCTCGATGAAGGTCCCCGGCGCATCCACGCGCTCGTAGCGCACGCGATAGATCGTGCCGCTCACCGGTTTCATGATCACTTCCTCGTCGGAGAGCGCGGTCTGCGAGACCGGGCACCAGTTGACCATGCGCTTGCCGCGGTAGATGTGGCCCTTCTTGAAGAGGTCGACGAACACGTTGAGCACCGCGCGCGAATAGTGCGGGTCCATCGTGAACTGCGTGCGGTCCCAGTCGCACGAGGCCCCGAGCCGGCGGAGCTGTTCGAGGATGATGCCGCCCTTCTCGTGGCGCCACTCCCAGACTTTCTCCAAAAACTTTTCCCGCCCCAGATCACGCCGATGCACCTTCTGCTTGCGCAGCTCGCGCTCGACCACGGTCTGCGTGGCGATGCCGGCGTGGTCCGTGCCGGGAATCCAGAGCGCGCTGCGGCCCTCCAGGCGCGCGCGGCGGATGAGGATGTCCTGGAGCGTGTTGTTGAGCACGTGGCCCATCGTGAGCACGCCGGTCACATTCGGCGGCGGGATGACGATGGTGTAGGGATCCTTGCCGGCGACGACCTTGCCGGCGAAGGCCCCGGCGGACTGCCAGGCGGCATACCATTTCTTCTCAATCTCGCGCGCTTCGTAGCTCTTGGTGATCTCGGGCATGGTCGTTGCTTGGTTGGAACCGCGGAGAAAACCGGCCGCACCACCCCGACGCAAGGCTAACGTCCTCGGCCCCGGCTATTCGGGTGTGACTCAAACTGAGGTCACTTCCGAAGGCCCCGGCTGTAGCGGCGGTCTCTGACCGCCGACGAACCGCCAGCCGTGCTTCGACGGCGGTCATAGACCGCCGCTACAATTCGCTGGCCTCAGTTTGAGTCACACCCCGGCAATTCCACACGGCTTTCCGGTGTGGTTTCGCAACGGGAGGTCAGCTCGCTGGCGAGCGCGGTTTGGCGCGCGCGGGCACGCTTTGTGCATTCACACCGGAAACTGTCGTCCCCTTTGAACTCCTTGGATGCATCTGCCTGCATTCCGCTGCATCAGCGCTAAAAACCAAACTCCCCCGTAACCTTGCGGTTACGAGGGAGTTCATTGGGTGCAGGGGTTGGATTTGAACCAACGACCTTCAGGTTATGAGCCTGACGAGCTACCAGGCTGCTCCACCCTGCAACGAATGGGACGCGGAACGTCCCTTTCGTGTCCGGGACTGTCAATGCCTTTTTCAAATTTCGTTTAGTTCGCGCTTGCCAGCGGTTCAGCCGGCGGGTGTTTTGACCAACTCTGTCAGCAAACATCCAACCAAAAAACATCCAACTAGCATCCATCGATCGCAAGGCGGCCCTCCGGCCGACCTGTGTGTCGTCAGATACATAGATCATCATGAGCATCAGCATCACTCCCAAGGACCTGCTCGACGCAGGCGTGCATTTCGGGCACCAGACCAAGCGCTGGAACCCGCGCTCCAAGCCCTTCATTTTCGATCACCGGCAGGGCGTGACGATCATCGACTTGGGCAAGACCTACGACGCCCTCGTCAAAGCGGCCGCGTTCATCGAGGAGGCGGTCGCCAACGGCGGCAACGTCCTTTTCGTCGGCACCAAGCGCCAGGCCAAGGAAATCGTCCGCGAGGCCGCGGCTGCGACCAACATGCCGTTCTGCGTTGATCGCTGGCTGGGTGGCACGCTGACCAATTACGAGACCGTCAAGAAATCCATCGCCAAGTTCAAGAAATACCAGGCGATGGAGACCAGCGGTGAGATGTCCAAGCTTCCCCGCAAGGAAGAGTCGGCCATCAAGCGCGAGATGGTCCGCATGCAGAAGAATTTCAGCGGCATCGTCGACATGGGTGGCATGCCCTCGGTGATGTTCGCGATCGATGTGAGTCACGAGAAGATCGCCGTGGCCGAGGCCGCACGCGCGGGCATCCCGTGCATCGGCCTGGTCGACACGAATTCCGACCCGGGCAGCGTCTCGCACCCGGTCCCGGGCAACGACGATGCCGTCAAATCCATCCGCATCATCGTCGAGACGATCACCGGCGCGATCCAGAGCGGTCTCGCCCAGCGGGAAACGCGCCGGGCGCAGCGGGGGGCCGCTGATGTGAAGGCGGCCGCTGAAGCCAGTGCGGCCGCCGCCACCGCCGAGGTCGATCTGACCAAGGTCGAGTTGCCGGCGGATGTCGCCGCGGTCGTCGAAGGCGAGAGTGAGACCGAGGCCGCCTCGCCCGCCAAGAAGCGCCCGGTCCGCACGCGCAAAGCCGTGGTCAAAGCCGAATAAGTTTTTCCCACCAGAAATTTCATGAGCACTCCCATCACCGCTCAAATGGTCAACGATCTGCGCGTCGCCACCGGCGCCGGATTGCTCGATTGCAAAAAAGCCCTCACCGAAGCCAACGGCAACGCGGCCGAGGCGACGACGCTCCTCCGCAAGAAGCTCGGCAACAAACTCGACAAGCTGGCCAGCCGCTCCACCAAGGAGGGGCTCATCGAGAGCTACATCCACCTGGGTGGCAAAGTCGGCGTCCTCATCGAGGTGAACTGCGAGACCGACTTCGTGGCGCGCAACGACGACTTCAAGGTTTTCGTGCGGGATCTCTGCCTGCAGATCGCGGCGGCGAATCCGCTCTTCGTCTCGCGCGACCAGGTGCCCGAGGCCGAGCTGACCAAGGAGCGCGACATCGCGTCCGCGTCCGTGGCGGGCAAGCCGCCGGCGGTCGTGCAGAAGATCGTCGAGGGCAAACTGGAGAACTACTACTCCACGGTGTGCCTCCTCGACCAGCCGTTCGTGAAACAGACGGACAAGTCGGTGAAGGATTTGCTCGCCGCGCAGATCGCGAAGACGGGCGAGAACATCCAGATCCGGCGCTTCGCGCGTTACCAACTCGGCGCCTGAGCGCCGACGAAACCGTTTGCCCTTTGCCGGGGCGCTCCGCTCACTGCGGGGCGCCTCTTTTTTTGCCGCATGAAAGTCACCCGCGTCCAGATCATCGCCCGTGGTCTCGCCAACCGCTGCCCCAACTGCGGGGCGAAGACGCTCTTCCGGGCGGATTCGCTTTTCCAGGTGAACAAGGAGTGCTCGGCGTGTGGCTTCACGATCGAGCGCAACAACGACGAAGGCTTCTACCTCGGCTCCGCCTCGCTCAACTACGGCATGACCATCGTGCTCTATCTGGTGCCGGTCGCGTTGCTGTGGTATTTCAACGTGCTGGGCGGCCGGACGGCGGCCGTGCTGGCCGCCGTTGGCGCGATCGGATTTCCAATCCTGTTCTACCGCTCGTCGCGCAGTTGGTGGCTGATGAACTACTATCTCGCCTTTCCCCACCACCTCCCGGCCAATGGCGGCAAGGGCCGTGCGGGCGAGGACGACAACGTGTGATTGCCTCGATTTGATGGCCGGCTCGGTCGGAAGGAAGGTGGCGGAAGGAAATCACGCAGACCGGAAAAGTCCGGCAGCCGGGCCGGCGCACGCACCGGCAATTTGACCAGGCGAGGATCCGCAACGGCTGTTGAGATCTGGATCATCGTAGGTCGGGCTTTACGCCCGACACTTGTCCGCCGACGGCGGATGTCGGGGATAAACCCCGACCTACCCACGGGACCCAATCGTCCATTCTTCAGCAGCCGTTGGTATAACAGGAGGTGCGGTCAGCCAGCTGTAGCGGCGGTCTGTGACCGCCGTCGAACCTCCAGCATTCCTCCGTCGGCGGTCACAGACCGCCGCTCCAACCAAGGCATCCGTTGGCTGACCTCACGTCCTGTTACACCCTGGGCTGGATGACGGCCGGTTTTGCACTCGCCCACCCGGCCCCGCCGATCGAACATGCGCTCTCCGCATGTCCCGCCTCCTCCACAAAGTCGTCCTCGTCACCGGCGCGAGCAAAGGCATCGGCCGCGCTCTCGCCTTGGGTTGCGCCCGGGAAGGCGCCCACGTGATCGTCAACTATCACTCCGACGCCGCCGGGGCCAAAGCCGTCGCCACGGAAATCGCCGCGCTCGGCCGCCGGGCCCTCGTGGTGCGCGCCGACCTCAGCAAAGTCGCGCACATCCGCCGCATGTTTGCGCGCGCGCGGAAGGAATTTCCCCGGCTCGATGTGTTGATCAACAACGCCGGACTCACCGGCTGGGCCGGCTTCTTCGACACGACCGAGGAGAAGTGGGATGTGGTCCTCGATACCAACCTCAAGGGCACTTTCTTCTGCTCCCTGGAGGCGGCGCGGTGGATGCGGGACACGAAGACCGCCGGCAGCATCGTCAACGTGTCCACGCAATGCGCCGAACTCGCGGTGAAAAACCTCGTCGCGTATGGCACGAGCAAAGCCGGCATCCACGGCCTCACCAAACAACTCGCCATCGAACTTGCCCCGCTCGGCATCCGCGTGAACACCTTCGCGCCCGGCCCGGTCAACGTCGACCGCAACCTCGCGGACGATCCCGCCTACCGCGATGTCTGGGGCGCGATGATCCCGCTCGGCCGGACCGCCGAGCCCGCCGAGATGGTCGGACCGGCCCTCTTCCTCGCGTCTGCCGAATCGAGTTACGTAACCGGCCAGACGTTTTTTGTCGACGGCGGCTGGACCGTCCAGGGCAAGGTTCCGCTCTCCAACGTGGAAAAAGCCGCCAAGCGAAATCGATAAGACCCGGAAGCGCCCCGCCCCGCCGTCCCGCCGGCTCGACGCAATTATTCCCCGACTGTTACTCCGATGAAACGCCTGCTCCCCCGCCCCGCTCTGTCGCGCCTGATTCTCTGCCTTGCGGCCTGCGCGTTATCGGCCGCCGTCTCGGCTCCCGCCGCCGACGCGCCAGCGCCGTCTCGCCCCAACGTCCTGTTCATCGCGATCGACGACCAGAACGACTGGATCGGCGCGCTCGCCGGCCACCCGCAGGCCAAGACCCCGCACCTCGACGCCCTCGCTCGGCGCGGCACCTTGTTCACCAACGCGCACTGCCAGGCTCCGCTCTGCAACCCTTCGCGCTCGAGCCTGCTCACCGGGCTGCGTCCGTCGACGACAGGCATCTACGGCCTCGCCCCCGGCATCCGGCAGGTTGAGCGCACCCGCGATCACGTCACCCTGCCGCAGACGTTCACGCGCGCCGGCTACAACACCGTCACCACCGGGAAAATTTATCACGACGGTTCCGTGCCGCCCAAGGATCAGCCCGCGGAGTTCAACACCTGGGTCCGCACGCCCAACACCCCGCGTCCGCCCCAGCCCCTCGTTCCCCTCCCCCTCCCCAACCGCCATCCGGCGATGGATTGGGGACCGTGGCCCGCAACAGACGAGGACACCGGCGACTACAAGATCGCCAGCGCCGCCATCGACGCCCTCGCGCGCGCGCCGAAGGACAAACCGTTCTTCATCGCCGCGGGCTTCCGGCTCCCGCACGTGCCGTGCTTCGCGCCGCAAAAATGGTTCGATCTCTACCCCGACGAATCGCTGCAACTGCCGCCCATCGACGAACACGATCGCGACGACACGCCGCGCTTCTCCTGGTATCTCCACTGGAAACTCCCCGAGCCGCGGCTCCACACGCTGCGCGAAATCGGCCACTGGCGTTCGCTTGTGCGCGCCTATCTCGCGAGCACGAGCCTCATGGATGCGCAGGTCGGCCGCGTCATCGCCGCGCTCGAAGCCACGGGCCGCGCCGACAACACCATCATCGTCGTCTGGGGCGACCACGGCTACCACCTCGGCGAAAAACTCATCACCGGCAAAAACACGCTCTGGGAACGCTCCACGCGCGTGCCGTTCATCTTCGCCGGCCCCGGCATCGCCGCGGACGCCCGGTGCGCGCAACCCGTCGAGTTGCTCGACATCTTCCCGACCCTGCTCGAACTCGCCGCGTTTCCCGCGCGTCCCGATCTCGAAGGCCACAGCCTCGTGCCGCAGTTGAAAAACGCCGCCGCGTCGCGCCCCTGGCCCGCGATCACCACGCACAACCCCGGCAATCACACCGTCCGCACCGATCGCTGGCGCTACATCCGTTACGCCGACGGCTCGGAGGAACTCTACGATCTCCGCACCGATCCCAATGAGTGGAAGAATCTCGCCGCCGATCCCGCGCTCGCCGTGACGAAAAAGGATCTGGCCCGCTGGGTGCCCGCCACCAGCGCCCCGCACGCCCCCGGCAGCGCCAACCGCGTGCTCACCTACAATCCCGACACCGGCGAAATCACCTGGGAGGGCAAACCCGTCGGCAAAAACGACCCGATCCCGGATTGATGCGGCGACACCGGGATTTCACGGAGAGTAGCCGCGAGCGTGAGCGAGTGGTTTCCGGGCGAGCCACTCGCTCACGCTCGCAGCTACCTGCCGTTGTGCTGTCACGTTTCTTCCGGGGCGCTGCACTACCCGCATTTCTCACACGTTTTCTCGGTTCGGTTTCAGCCACAGAGTGCACAGAGCTCAGACACAGAGAGCACGGAGCAAGACCGCGTGTTTGGCTCGGTGTGCTCTGTGTCAGCGCTCCGTGTCCTCGGTGGCTCATGATTGGTCCATTCGCCGTGTATTATCATCTGTTCGTTTCGTCACATGCTGCGACGATTTCCAGACCCCGGAACTCTTGACCGCGGATTACGCCGATGGCGCCGATAATTCCGCGCAGCCTCTGCCTTGATCCGCGCGATCCGCGTAATCCGCGGTGATTCTCACTCCTTCTCCTTTGGTTGCGGCTGCCGCGGTAGGATTTATTCGGGCTAATGCGGCGCAGTCCGCACTGAGCCGGGTATCGCCGCCTCGCCCCGATCCGCCGCGGCCAGCGCGGCGAAACACAGCGCCAGGCTGCCGAGATTGTCGCGCGCGCTGTTGGCCGGCTCGCGGTTCTCCTCGATGGCGCAGAGCAGTTCGCCCATCGCGCCCTGAAAGCCGCTCGTGAACCAGGTGCCTTCGAGGCGCGGCACCATGCGTCCGGCGGCGGTGTGCAGTTCCACCGTTTGCTCCGACAGGCTCGGTCCAAAACTGCGCAGCGTGCCGGCGCTGCCGCAAATCGTCGTGCGATCCTCCTGCCCGTGTTTCACATGGCCGTTGAACGCCATCCGCACCTGCGCGCCCGTCAGCTCGATCGTCACACGGGCGAGCATCGGTGGCTTCATTTTTTGAAACGACACCCGCGCCACGCTCGCCGACACCTGCGTCGGGCGCAGACCCGGCGTGAAACGCGTCGCGATGTCGAACCAGTGGATGCCGAAGTCGAACAGCACGAGGTGGTGAATCTCCTCGAACGGCGTGCCCGCCGTCCACGTGTGGTCCCATTGGAGCGTGAAATCCACGCTCGCCACCTCGCCGATCAGTCCCGCGCGCACCGCGGCCGCCATGTAGGCAAAATGCGGCGCCCAGCGGCCGTTTTGGTTCACCGCGAGCTTCAGCCCGCGCTCGGCGGCGAGCGCCACCAGCCGCTCGCCGGCGTCGAGATCGAGCACGAAGGGTTTCTGGCTGAGCACATGTTTGCCGGCGCGCAGCGCGGCCTCGATGATCGCGACGCGCTCCGTGGGGTGCGTCGCCACATCAACGACCGCGATGTCGTCCCGACCCAGGATCTCGCGGTAATCTCCGCTCGCCGCGGCCGCCGGAAAAAACTCCGCCCGCCGTTTGTCGGCCCGGGTCGAATCACGATCGCACAACGCGACGACATCGAGCCCCATCGCGCGATAGGCGCGCAGGTGATATTCGGCGATGCCGCCGCAGCCGATGAGCGCGATCTTCGGCCGGTAGGCCCACGGGCGCGGCGGCAGGTAGGGCAGGTCGGGCGCGGCGGCGGCCTGCGTCGTCTCCACCGACGCGAGGCCATACCCGGAGTTTGTCGGCGCGTCGCTCATGGCTCACTCCACGAGTTTCACCGTTTTCTTCAGCCGGGCGCTCAGCACCGCCGAGTCGACGATCTGCTGGCCAATGCGGGCGATCTTCGGCGCGAGCGGGCCTTCGAGCGGCGTGCCGGTTTGGATGCAGTGCACGAAATACTGGATCGCGTTCTGCAACGGCGCCGCGAGCTGGTCGACCGGGACCATCTCGCCCGTCACGTTGGCGCGCGTCTGCACCCGGATCGTCGGCTCGTAGTCGTAGGAACTGATCGTGCCGTCCTCACCCTTCAGCACGAAGCCGCACTTCGGCTGCGGCTGGTGAATCCAAGGATCGGTGAACGTGCCCCAGCGCGTCTCGAACTTCGACAACCCGCACGCGTAGCGCGCGACCACGATGCTGTGTTCATCCACTTCGAGTCCGCGGGCGGCCTCCGCCACCGCGGTGACCTCGATCGGCTTGCGCCCGGCATGATACCACGTGCCAAGCGTCGTGCCGTAGCCGAGGTAGTCGAGCAGCGAGCCGCCGCCCCGCTGACGCGAATAGAACCAACTCTTGCGCTTCATCGCCGCCGTCGGCGTCGTCTCCAGTTTGTCGGCGGTGTGCCACAGCGGGCCGCGGTTGCCGTCGTAGAAATGCACCTCCTGCAACGCGCCGATCCGCCCTTCACGCACGAGCCGATGGGCCGTGACGTGCGCCGGCACCCAGCGCAGCGGCCAGTTGATCGCGAGCAGGCGTTTCGCCTTCTTCGCCGCGGCGATCATGCGATCCGCCTCGGCGAGCGTCGCCGCAAACGGTTTCTCGACAAAAATGTGCGGCCGGTAGGGCGCGACGAGTTCGACGTATTCCGCGTGGCGCGCCGTCGCCGGGCACAGCACGACGAAATCGGGCCGGGTCGCCTCGAGGCATTTGCGCGGATCGGTGAAGATCCGGTCCGGCGCGAGGCCGAATTTTTCCACCGATGGCTGCATCCGAGCCGGATCATCATCACACACGCCGGCGATCTCGACCGCCGGATGCTCGAAGCACTGGCGCAGCAGGTCGCCCATGTGCATGTGATCGAAGTTCAGGCCGACAACGCGGAGTTTTTTCATGGCGGGGTGGTTTTGAACGAGAAGGTGGCAGCCGGGGTGGACACGAAGATACGGTGCAGCGCTTCGGCCGTCACGCCCGCAGCGCGCAGGCTGGCGGAAAAATCCGTCAGCAAAAACGCCAGCCCGGGATTTCCCCCGTGACTGCGCCAGTAGCCGCGGCGCGCCGCATCCATGCCGAGCATGATCTGGTCGGGAAACTCGCCCAGCAAGGCCAGCACGAGATCGCGGGTCGGGTTCCCCTGCCCCGGCTTCCAGCGAAACGCGCTGTCGTATTCCACGCGCACGCCGCTCGCGAGAATCTCGCGGTGATAGCCAGGGTCCGGCCGGCGGTCGAGGTGCGAGAGACAGACGTGGCCCAAATCCACACCGAGGGCGCGCAGCCGCTCAACCTGCTCCAGCCCCAGTTCACCCTGCTCGGTGTGGGTGAGGATCGGCGCTCCCGTGCGGCGATGCGCTTCCGCCGCCGCGGCCAACACCCGTTCCTCCCGCGCCGTAAAGTGGCGGTCCGTGGCGATCTTGATCACGCCGGCACGATGCGGTGTGCGGTGCACCAGCGGCCCGTTGTAGTCGTGAGCATCGATGCCTTCGAGGAGGTCCGCCACGAACAGGGCGGCCAGCTCTTCCTCGCGGTAGCGGCTTCCCCAGTGACCGGGATCGTAGTATTTCGCGAGGTGCAGGCCGGTCGGCGCCACGATGTGCACATCGGCTCGACGCGAAAGCTCGGCGAGTTTCAGCACATCGCGTCCGGAGTCGCACGGCATCGAGTCCACCAGCGCGCGTCCACCCGCCGCCCGGAAATCGTTCAGTTCCACGACGGCGCGCTCGACATCGCTCAACTCGAATTCGGGCGTGACGTGCGTCGTGAAGCTCGGGCCGATGATCAGGTGTTCGTGCGCGTAGCAGGCGCCGAGTTGCGCCGCCGCCACATCGCCTCGCACGGTGCGCACGAAAATCATGGCAGTGTCCAGCGCTGGCCGGCCCGCAGCACCGCGTGGCGCTGGCCGAGGCGCTCGCATTCCGCGACGAACGGCGCGGGCGAAGCCGTGTTGAAGGCAAACATCTCGTAGTGGCACGGCACCACCCACCGCGCCCCGATCCCGTGCGCGAGCCGGGCGGCCTCGGGGCCATCGAGATTGCCCGACACGCGACGCTCCGGTGCGCGGCCGTTGATCGGGAGCAACGCGACATCGATGTGGCAGGGTCGGAGGCGTTCGGTCATGCCGGGATACATGACCGTGTCGCCGCTGTGATAGAGGGTCTGCGGGCCGGCCCGGACGACAAAACCCGCAAACTCCGGCGCCAGCTCCTCGTGCGCCGCCGGCACGGCCTCGATTTCAAACGCGCCGAGTCGCACCCGTTCTCCGTCCCGCAGCGGAACCATTCTGCCCTGCGCCGGCTCGCCCAGCCGCCCGAGCGCAAACTCCGCGTTCGCGGCCGGCAGCACGAGTTTCGCGCGCGGCGTGGCCGCGAAGAGCGGGAGCAGCGTGTCGGCATCGAGGTGATCCGTGTGATTGTGCGTCGAGGTCACGACCGTCACAAAACCGAGGCGCGCCGGATCGATCACGCGCTCGGTCATCCGCACGTGCGGTTTGCCGGTCGCAGCGTATTTCCGCGTCAGCGAATCGCTCAGGTAGGGATCGAACAGCAGGAATTCGCGCCGGTGCAGGACCAGAAATCCGCTCTGCCCCAGCCACCACACCACCAGCGCCTCCTCCTTCACGCTGCCGAACGCATTCGTGACGTCGGCGAGGAACGACAGATCCTGGAGCGCCGGCCGGATCATGCGGTGGCAAAGCCGAGCGCCTTCTTCACCTGCCGCACTCCCGCCACCAAGTTGCGCAGCTTCGGTTGCGCAGCCCACCGCGCGGTCTGGCTCAGTCCGCAGTCGGGTGCGAATACGAGCCGCTCCGCCGGCGCATGCTGGAGGCAGAGGCGCACCCGGTCCGCGATATTCTCCGGTGTCTCCACGTAGTAGCTCTTCACGTCGACGATGCCGACCGCGGCGTCCATGCGCCGGGCGATCTGGGCGATGCACTCGATCTCGGCAAACTCGCGGCTCGCCATCTCCACGTGCATCTCGTCGGCCTTGAAGTCGAGAAACGCAGGAAACATCGGCGCCACCCGCCGCGGCGCGATGGCGCGGCCCTTGTAGTTGCCGAAACACAGGTGCGTGCACACGCGTGTGCGACCGACGACCGGCTCGACCGTGCGGTTGAAAATATCGACGAAACGCCGCGGATCCTCGCGGTAAGCGTAGCAACTCATCGAGGGCTCATCCACGCTCACCTCGGCGCAACCGGCGGTCACGAGCGCCTCGAGTTCGCTGCGCACGAACGGCAGCAGCGCCTCGGTGACGGCCCAGCGGTCGGGATACTGCGCGTTCGGCACGAGCCGGCCACTCAGGGTATACGGCCCCGGCACGCTGGCTTTGAGAGTCGGACCGGCGGGAGCGAGTCGTTTGAGCCGTTTCCACTCGTCGACGACGCCGAGGCCGCGCGGCGCGCGCAGTTCGCCGGTGATCGCGTGCTTGCCGCGCTGGTCATGCGCGGGCGGGCCGAAGCGCCGCGGCGAGGCCGCCTCGAGTTCGAGGCCCTCGAGAAAGCCGTAGAATGACAGATTAAAATCGAGCCGCGTCTGCTCGCCGTCCGTGATCGCATCGAGCCCCGCCTCCACCTGGTCGTGGACGGCGGCGATGACGGCGTCGTCCTGGATTTCGGAAACGTCGGAACGGCCGAACTCGGCGAGATGCTGGCTCGCGAATTCGAGCCAGCTCGGAAACGGATAGCTGCCAATCACCGAGGTGCGGAGGGGACAGGATTGCATGGGAAACGCGGAGAAGATCAGGCGGTTTTCGGAAAGATCGGACGCAGGTAGTCGAGATCGTATTTGATGCTCGGCTCGACGCCGAGCGGCGTCTTGACGCCTTCGATGCCGAGCCAGCCATGATAACCGGCGTCGTCGAGCGCCGCGCGCACCTTCGGGAAGTTCATCGAACCCTTGCCGTAGAGGTCGTCGTAGTCTTTGAGGTGCACTTCGCAGATGCGCTCGCGTCCCAGCCGCCGGATCGCGGCGCCGACTTCCTCGCCGACCTTCTGCATGTTGCCCACGTCGTAGTAAACGCGCAGGCCCGGCGAATTCACCGCGTCGAGGATACGTTCGAGTTGCGGTGCCTTGAGCCACGATTCAAAGCCGAACACCACTCCGGCATCCGCCGCGATCGGCGCGACTTTCTTCAGGCGGCGGATGACCTCGTTCACACCCGGCTCATCGTCGACGAGGTCCCCCTTGGAGAAGAACGCGAGCAAGGTCACGCGGACCTTCATGCGTTGCATGGCCCCGACGGCGTCGCGCACCCATGCCTCGGTGAGCGGATCGCTCTTGTAGGGGATGTTGTTGAGCACCCCCATCGCGAGCGACGCCACCGCCACCTTGTGCTCCGCGGCGGCGGCGAGGATTTTCTCCTGCTGGGCTTCGGCGAACAGCGGCAGCGTCTTTTCGCCCTCCTTCACCCGCCCGAAATCCACCTGCACACCATCGAGCCCGATGCGCGCCGCGAGCGGAAACGCGTCGGGATTGCACGTCTTCTGCAGCGTCCAGTCGCAGGCGAAGATTTTGAAGCCGCGTGCCGCGGTCGCAGCCCGGAGCGAACGCGGCAACGCGGCCAGCGCCAGCGCGCCAGCCCCACCCGCGGCGCGTTTCAGGAAAGAACGACGAAGGAGGAGATTCATGGCGGTCGAGTGGGTTTACGCCACCAGGCCGCTGAGGTCGGCTTGGAGTTTTTTCTTGGTGGCGATGAGCTCGCTCCACGTCACGGTGCGTTTTTCCTGCGCGGCCGTCCGCCCCATGATCGCGACAAGATTGCTGTTCACGCTCGGTTCGACGGTGAGGTTCGCAGCGTCTTTTTTCAGCACACGCTGATGGAACGCCGCGATGTTGGCGACCGCGCCGTCCTTGTAGATGCTCTTCGTGCTGCCGCCGCGGTAAAAGACTTCCGCGCCGCCGCGGATCAGCACGTCGCCGCCGTAGGTCGTGAGGAGCACGCCCTTGGTGCCGAACATGCGGTTGATGATCCCGCCCGGGGTGCCGTGCGCATCGAACTGCCGCGAGCTGAACGTGACGCCGACGTTGTTCGGATACTCGTAGGCGAGCGCGTAGTGGTCCCACGCATCGCCGACATCGACGCGCACGCTGCGACCGCCCGTGCCCGTGCAGCGCACCGGCGGCGTGTCTTTCATGGCCCAGCTCATCACGTCGAGCGTATGGATATTCTGCTCCACGATGATGTCGCCGGAGAGGATCTGATCGAACACCCAGTTGTGCAACCGGTCCTCCGGTTTGCCGGACGCCGGCTTGGCTTTCAGTCGCTCCGCGTGGTAACTCGACTCGCCGAAGCAGATGTCGCCCATCGCGCCGCCGTGCACGCGCTTCATCGCCTCGAGGAAAAACTCGTTCGCGCGCGTCTGGAAATCGACGAGGAACACGAGCCCTTTCTTGCGCGCGAGCGCGCCGCTCTCGGCGATCGACTGACAGCCCGGCACGTCGACGGCGACCGGCTTGGCGAGATAAACGTGCAGCCCGGCCGCGACGGCCGCCTGGGCCTGCGCCGGATGAAAATACGGCGGGCTGATGATCGCGACGGCATCGAGTCCGCCCGCCGCGATCATTTTCTCGGCGCACTTGAGCCCGTTGAATTGTTTCGCCCCGGTGGCGCCCGGCCGGGCCACGGCCTCGGCGGTGCGCTCGGCAAAATAATCCGCCACCGCCACGATCTCATAGCTGCCGTTGGCCGCGAACAAATCGAGGATCCATTTGCCCCGCCCGCCGCAGCCGACGAGCCCGAGGCGCAGGCGCGAATTGGCGGCCGTGCCCTGGGCGACGGCGCGGCTCAGGGTCGACGCGGCGGCGAGACCGAGACCGGTCTGCGCGAGAAAATGACGGCGGGTGATGTCGGACGCTGGGGGATTTTTCATGGGGAGGTTGACGGGGTGGAGAGAAAATCACTCGCGGTTGCGCCGCCAGTCGTCGCGACCGGTTCGAGCGCGTTGCACCGGCATCTCCAGCACAGCACCGCGCGACCGCAAAGCCGACTGCAAATTCGCCACCGGCACCTCGCGCGCGCCGCAGTGCTGCCGCAAGGACAGCGCCACCGCCGTGCCCGCCGCCTGGCCCATCGCCATCGTCTGCGCCATCGAGCGACACGAGGCATGCGCGTCGTGCGTCGCCGAGAAACAACGCCCGGCCACCCACATCTCGTCCCGCCCCCGTGGCACCAGCGTGCGATACGGCACGTCGTAAGCCGCGCCGCCCGGCACATAAGCCCACGCGGTCTCCTCTCCCCCGCCCGACGCCGGCCGATGATCCTCGATCGGCGCGCCGCAGAGCAACACGCGGTCGTCGAAACGCGCCACGCCGAGGCAATCCTCGCGCGTGAGCCGATACTCGCCGAAAACCCGCCGCGTCTCCCGCACGCCGATCTGGTGCGAGAGCCCGATGATGTTGGCCTCGCCAAAGCCCGGCACGCACTCGCGCAGGAATCGCTCGTAGACAAACGCCTGCCGCCGGCCCTCGCGCTCCGCCTCGCCCAACTGCTCGAAATCCGTCGCGTCCACGTCGGCCACGCGCACCGCCACCGTCGAGACGCAGCCGGCCGCGTTCATCGCGTGCAGACTTCCGCTCTTGCGCGGCAGCGCGTGCGTGCCGCGTTCCACCGCGGTCGCCATCGCCTGCATGAGAAGCTTTTTCCCTCCGGCGCGCTCGTAGGCGCCGAGGTCGACGTTGCTCAGGCGAAACGTGGTCGTGAGGGTCTGCGCCGGTTCGTGTTCGCCAGCCCGCTCGTAGGGCACGCCGGCCAGATGACAGAGGTCCGCGTCGCCGGACGCATCGATGAAGCGTCGCGCGACGATCCGCCGGAAGCCCTGCTTCGTCCAAATCACCGCCCCCGACAGACGCCCCGACTCGTCCTCGTCGACGCCGACCAAGGTGGCGTGCAACAGCACGCGCACTCCGGCGGCCGCCAGCAGTTCGTCCCACACGAGCTTCAGCCGCTCGGGATTGTAGTTTACGCCCGTGCCGGCGCCGTAGGTGTTGGGCCGGAGAAACACCGCACCGGCCGCGTCGAGCGCATCGATCACGCGGTCCGGCAGACCACCGACGACCTTGCGCGGCGCCTCGCCCGGCGTGAAAAACCCGTAGAACGTATCGAGCATCTGCGTGCTCGTCCCGCCCGGAAAACCGTAGCGCTCGAGCAGCACCACCGACTCCGCCCCGGCCTCGCGCGCCGCGATCGCCGCGCAGCAACCGGCGGAACCCGCGCCGACGACGAGCACGTCCGCCGTCGCATGCACGGGAATTTTTTCGAGAACGAGCGGCCCGCGCGCAGCGGCCGACGCTAGGAGGTCGGTCCGGCGCGAACGCCGGCGGCCAGCTGCGCTACCCCGGCTGCTCCTGCGCTTCGCTCGCTGTTTCGTTCGCATGGCCACGCTCACTCCTTTCCGACGTTCTCATACAGCCGCGCCAGCCGGTGCGCATGTTCGTCGTAGGCCGACTCGAACAAATCCACCGCCCGCCGCCCGCCCACCACCGCGGCCGCCGACAACACCTTGGGCAGATGGCCTGCGGCCGTCAGACGGGCGGCGACCTCGGCTTTGATCGCGTTGATGATGAGGCAGCCCCCGATCGTCGAACCCGGCGCGACCGGCGTATCGAGCCCCTCCACGCGCACCATCGCGTCGCCCACCGGGGCGCCCGTATCGAGCACGAGATCGGCGAAGTCCTGCAGCTTTTTGCCGTCGGCGCGCCGCGAGCTGCTCGCCTCCGCGTGGCGCCGGCTGACGATGGCGACGACGCGCAGGCCGCGGGCCCGGAATCCCTCCGCCATTTCCACCGGCACGATGTTGCACCCGCTCGACGAGATCACGAGGGCGCTGTCCTGCGTCGTGATCGCGTAGTTGCGCAGGATGCGATCTGCGAGCCCGCTCACGTTTTCCAGAAACATCGCCTGCCGCTGGCCGTTGGCGCCGACGACGAGGTTGTGGAACGAGAGCGACAATTCGACGATCGGATTGAAGCCGGGAAACGAGCCGTAGCGCGGCCACATCTCCTCGACCATGATGCGCGAGTGCCCCGAGCCGAACACGTGCACCATGCGGCCGGCGAGGATCGTCTGGGCGAACCAGTCGGCCGCGGTGTCGATCGCACTCTGTTGCGCCGCCACGGCCTCGACGAGGCCGCGCGCTTGCGCGAGATAATCCTGGGAGGGTTTCGTCATGTGGGAAGGTAGTTCAACGCCGTGTCGAAGAGCGCCACGATGTTCTCCGGCGGCACGCCCGCCTGGATGTTGTGCACCGAGGCGAACACATGCCCGCCGCCCGGCTGCAGCGCGTCGAGGTGCGCCCGCACTTCCGCCGCCACTTGCGCGGGCGTGCCGCGCGGCAGCGTGTGCTGGCAATCGCAACACCCGCCCCAGAACGCCAGCCGGTCGCCGAATTCCGCCTTCAGCCGCCGCGGGTCCATGCCCGTCGCGGTCGTCTGCACCGGATTCAAAATATCCACGCCCATCTCCACGATCGATGGCAGCAGCGGGAAAATCGCCCCGTCGGAATGCAGCAGCACCTTCCAGTTCGTGCGCTGGTGGATCCAATCGAGCCCGCGCCGGTAGGCGGGCATCACGAGTTCGCGGAACGAACGCACCGAGAGAAACGGTGCCGTCTGCGTGCCGAAGTCGTCGCAGATTTGCAGCACGTGAATCTTGTCGCCCACCGCCCCGTGCAGCGCCTCGAGATTCTCCAGCCACGCGTCGGTGAGCTTCCGGTAAAGCGCCGCCACGTAGTCCGGCTCGCTGGCAAACGTCACCATCCAGTCCTCGAAGCCGCCCGTGCCCAGCCCGTAGAACAGCTCGTAAGGCGGCCCCAGCGCGATCACGACCGCCTTGTCCGTCGTGCCGCAAAGCCGCTCGGCCTCGGTCCGATAGTGCGCGAGATCCGCCGCCGATACGCGCGGCGCCTCCCACGCATCGAGATCGGGGTGCAGTGCGCCGGGGTATTTTTCGAGCCGGTCGAAATAAAATCCCCGCGCGGGCATTTCTGCGATCGCCTCGGCGCCCCGCCGCAAAACGTAACCGCCGCCCGGCAATGGCTCCGGGGCGAAATCGCCGGGCACCTCGACTTCCGTGCCGTCATGGAGCGTCCACGGTTTCCAGTTTTCGTTGTTGAGCCCAAACGCCACCGCGCGGCGGTTCACGAGCACGCAGTCGTTGCCGAACCGCTCCGCCACCTCCGGCGCCACCTCGGCCAGCATCTGGTAGAGATCGAACACCCGCGGCCGGGCCGCGATCCGCGCGCACCCCGCGCCCCGCACGTCGCCAGCCACGAGGTGCTCCGTCAGTCGCGCGTAGGCGAACACCGAGATTCCGCTCTGCCGTGTGCCACCCAGATCGATCGGCACGCGATCGACCGGCTCGTGGTTCACCGCCGCGAGGACGCGTTCGCGCGAGGTCACGCTCCGCCTCCCTCCAGCGCGCGCCGCGCCGCACCGATTGCGCCCGCCCACTCGCCCAACGTCGCCGGCACGATGGCCACGCGATGCCCGGCGGGCCGCCACTCAACGCGCTCCACTTCGTGCGCCAAAGGCACAAACAGCGCCTCCCCCGCCTGGGCGATGCCGCCGCCGAGCACGATCACCTCGGGATCGAAGAGATTGATGCAGGAACCGAGGGCGCAACCGAGCGCGCGCACCGAGCGCAGCCACACGCGCGTCGCTTCCGCGTCGCCCGCGCGATGCGCCGCGACCAACGCCGCCGTGCTCGTAAATCGCCCGCCGCTGCGCTGCGCGACCGTGCAATCGCCGAACATCACCTCGATCGCGCCCGGCATGCCCGTGATGCTCACCGCGCCCTCGGGATCCAGCGACAGGTGGCCGATATGACCGGCGCGGCCGATCGCTCCGCGCAACAATCGGCCGTCGCAAATCACCGCTCCGCCCACGCCCGTGCCCAGCGTCAGCATCACCACGTGACGGCGGCCGCGCGCCGCACCGATCCACGCCTCGCCGAGAATGGCAGCGTGGCCGTCGTTGAGCACCGGCACGATCGCCGGGCGGCGGAGCGCGGCGGTCCAGTCGATGCCGGCGAGGCCGGCCAGTTTGCCCGGCAGATGCGCGATGCTGCGCTCGTCGGCCGCGGCCAGGCCCGGGGCGCACACGCCCACGGCTCCGGGCGCGGCACCGATTTGTTGTGCGAAACCGGCCACCGCCTCCTCCGCGGCCGACACCCACTCCGACACCGCGGCTTCGCCATCGCGCGTGGCTCGCGTTGCCCGCTGCAAGACCTCGCCGGCCGGCGACACGGCGACGGCCTTGACGTTGGTCCCCCCGACGTCGATGCCCGCGGCCCAGTTCATTGAAAGAGGTGCGCGACGCTGCGACGGTAACCCTCGTAGTAGGCTTCGAGTTGCTCCTCCGCGGCGTGCGCCGTGGTCGTGCCGACGAACTGGTGGCTCGGCAACATCACCGGCTGATGGCCGCGCGCGAGCAACCGCTCCGCCGTCTCACAGCGCAGCATGTTGATCAGCATCGCGCCGGTCACGGTCGACGTCGGACCCGTGCGCCACTCCAGCCCGGGCAACTCGACCACGCAGTCGCCGGGCGGACAGTGGTTGTCGAGCACCACATCGGCGACATCGATCAACTTCTGGCCGGACGAATGGGTCGGCTTCGACTGCGAGCAGTGCGCGACCGACACCAAGCCGATCACGGGCAGCCCGCGGGCCTTCGCGCCCAGCGCCATCTCCACGATCAGCGGCCGGATGCCCGACGTGGAAACCACGATGAACGCGTCGTGCGGGCCGAACTTGAAACCGCGCAGCAACTCCCCGGCGTAGCCTTCGATCTTTTCGAGGAACAGCGGGCCGCGCAGGCCGTTCATGCCGATCGTCGCGCAGTGCTGCGAGACCGCCTGCTCCGCCCACGAGTAAAAGCCCACGAAGCAGCCCTGCCGCGGCGCCATCTCCTCGCACATCATGCGCGAGTGGCCCGCGCCGAACATGAATACCAGCCCTCCTCGCGAAATGCTGTTTGCACAAATTTCCGCCGCCCGCTCGACGGCGGGAAGTTGCGTCTCGCGCAGACGCGCGAGCAGGGCCTGGGTTTTTTCGTAATAATCGGTGGCAGCACTCATGAAAAAAAATTCCGGTCGTCACGTCGGCGGCATCTGTCCCTCGCTCACGCTCCAGCCGCCATCCACGGCGAGCACCTGGCCGGTGACGAAGCGCGCCGCGTCGGACAACAGATAGACCGCCGCGCCGTCGCAGTCCTCCGGGCGGCCGATGCGCCCGCCATCGAGCGGCTGCTTCGTGGCAATGAACTTCAGGATGCGCTCATCACCCGCCGCGCGGCGCGCCATCGGCGTCTCGACGAGCGCGGGCGCCAGCACATTCAACCGGACATTGTGCGGCGCGTAGTAGGCCGCCGCCGATTTCGTAAACCCGACGATCGCCGCCTTCGCCGCGGCGTAGGCGTGCGTCGCAAAGAACTCCCGCGACGGCGACCAGCCCAGCACCGACCCCATGTTGAGAATCGCGCCGCCGCGTCCGTCGGCCAGCAACTGCCGCAGCGCCGCCCGATTCGACAGCATGATCGAATGTAGATTCAGCTCGAGCGTGGCCCGCAGCCCTTCGTCGGTCAGCTCGTGCAAGGGCCCGTCACCCAGCCGCCGCCCGCTGCCGCCGGCGACGTGGTAGAGACCGTCGAATCCGCCAAACTTTTCCCGCGCCAGTGCGATCGCCGCCGGCGCGTGGGCCGGATCGACCGCATTGCCCGCCAGCGTGACGCCTCCGGTTCCCAGCACCTCCGCCGCCGCGGTCGCGCTGGCGGGATTGCGTCCCGTCACGACCACCCCGCGCGCGCCCGCCGCGAGCATCGCCCGGGCCGCGGACAGCCCGAGCCCGGTGGTGCCACCGATCACAACGAGGATTTTTTCCGCCAAGGGCGCGTCCGACATGCCGCCCAGCGTCGCCCGCCTGCCCGGACGACTCAATCGATATAAAATCGCTGGACGCGCAAACTGATATGATAATCACTTCCGCCGTGCCCCGCCCCCGCTCCTCCCGCGTCATCGAAGTGAAAGCCGCGCTCGCCGCGCGGCTCCAGAGCGACCTCGCGCATCCCGGGCGGCGTTTCTTCTCGGCGCGGGCGGTCGCGCAGCGTTTCGCGGTGAGCTACCAGACCGCCCACCGGTTGCTGGCCGAATTGCAGGCCGAGGGACTGCTGCGCCGCGAAGCCGCCTCCGGCTCCTACGTGCCCGGCCGGCACGCGGCGCTCCGCGGCGTGCAGTTCGTCTTCCACCGGCGCGCGCGCCGCAAGGGCAGCTTCGGGGCGCATCTGCTCGCGCAGCTCGAGGCGGCGCTCGCAGCCCGGGGCATCGCCTTTACGCATGGCTGGCCGGCGGGCGCCGGCGCTCCCCGTCTGCGCAGCGATCATCTGCCGGTGATCTGGGACTGCCGCGCCGCGGTGCAGTCGGCCGCGACCGCCCGTCGGTTCGCCCTATGCCTCAATGACCTCCCGCCGGCCGGACTGGGCGGCGGCTACGTCGATGCGGTCACCACCGACGATTTTTCCGGCGGCGCCTGCGCGGCCGAGTTGCTGAAGTCACGCACGGGGCGGGCGGGCGGCTTCGCCGTGCTCGGCGGCCCGATCGGCGATGTGCGCAGCGAGCGCCGCATCGCGGGCTTCCGCGCCCACGTCGAGTCCGCCCGCGTCGTCTGTGCCGACTCCTGGTTTCTTGAGGCCGGACTGGCCCGCGCCGCCGAGGTGCTGCGCGGACCGCCGGTGGGCGTGTTCGCCTGCAACGACCGGCTCGCCGAAGCCGTGCTGCTGGCGTGCCGCGAGCAGAAGCGCCCGCTGCCGCCGCTCGTCGGTTTCGACAACGCCCCGATCGCCGAGCACCTGCGCCTCACCACCGTTGGCATCCCGTGGCACTCGATGGTCAACCAGGCCGTCGCCCTCATCGTCGACCGGCTCCAGGGTGGCACCGACCCGGCACGGCTCGTGAGCCTCGCCCACGAACCCGTGTTGCGTCTGACGTGCTGATTCCAGTTCGCTTTCAAGATGAGACGCGCCCGATTTGTAGGAGCGATGGGCTACGAGCTGAATCGCCTGCAAGCAGGCTCCTACCTTCCGACGGATCAGTCTCAACTTGATCGCAAGCTGGAATGAGCGCGCCCTCGGGCGAGAAGCACGCTTGATCGGCGCGGACAATATCTGCGCAGCTTTTTCCCGTCGGTACACGCGGTGCGGGCTTCCCTCGGCCCACCGGCCCACCCACCGTGCTCGCCCTGCGCGATGCCGACTCCACTGCACCTCTCCCACCGTCGGTGCGACCCGCCCGCCGCGTCACTCGTTTCGCGCTGACTCGATTTTCACCGTCCCGCCATGTCGTTGTCACCTCCCACCATCATCCAAGGCGGCATGGGCGTCGCCGTTTCCAACTGGCGGCTTGCCCGCGCCGTCGCGGAAAACGGCCAGCTCGGCGTCGTCTCCAGCACGATGCTCGCCGTCGTGCAAACCCGCCTGCTCCAACAGGGCGATCCCGGCGGACACCTGCGGCGCGCCTTCGATCACTTTCCGCTTCCCGCCGTCGCCGAGCGCATCTGGCGCGACTACTTTGTCGCCGGCGGCCAGCCGCCCGGCGTGCCGTTCAAGTCGGTGCCGATGCCGACGCTCAATCCTTCGGTGGCCTTCGTGGAACTCACCGTCCTCGCCAACTTCGCCGAGGTCTGGCTCGCGAAGGAGGGCCACGGCGGTCGCATCGGCATCAATTTGCTCGAGAAAATCCAGCTCCCCACGCTGCCCTCGCTCTACGGCGCGATGCTCGCGGGCGTCGATCACGTGCTGATGGGCGCGGGCATCCCGCGGGCGATTCCCGGCGTGTTGGATCGGCTCGCGCGGGGCGAAACCGCCGAGTTGAAAATCGACGTCGCCGGCGCGCTCCCGGGGGACGACTGCTGCGCCCGTTTCGATCCGCGCAGCCTGTTTGCCGGCACCGCGCCCGAGCTGAAACGTCCCGAGTTTCTCGCGATCGTGTCCTCGGCCACGCTTGCGCTCACGCTCGCGAAAAAATCCTCCGGCCGCGTCGACGGTTTTGTCGTCGAAGGCGCCCCGGCTGGCGGACACAACGCCCCGCCGCGGGGCCCGCTGCAACGTTCGCCGAGCGGCGAGCCGATCTACGGCCCGCGCGACACTCCCGATCTCCCGAAAATCCGCGAACTCGGCCTGCCCTTCTGGCTGGCCGGCGCGTTTTCGCGCCCCGGCAAGATCGCCGAGGCGCAGGCCCACGGCGCCGTCGGCGTGCAGGTCGGCACGGCATTCGCGTTCTGCGAAGAGTCCGGCATCATCCCGGATCTGAAGCGACGCGTCCGCGAACTGATCCGCGCCGGCGCCGCGCGCGTGCACACCGACCCGTTCGCCTCGCCCACCGGGTTCCCGTTCAAGGTCGCGCAGCTCGCGCACACGCTGTCCGACGCGGTGACCTACGCGGCCCGCGAACGCCTCTGCGACCTCGGCTACCTCCGCCAGCTCTTCCGCCGGCCCGACGGCACCATCGGTTACCGCTGCCCCGGCGAACCCGCCGCGGATTTTCTGCGCAAGGGTGGCGCCGAGCCGGACATGGCGGGCCGCAAATGTCTCTGCAACGGCCTCGCGGCCACCGTCGGTCTCGCGCAAACGCGGGCCGACGGCACCGCCGAACCCGCGATCGTCACCGCCGGCGATGAGCTTTCGCAACTGGGCCAGTTCTTCGATCTGGGCCGCGATTCCTACCGCGCCGCGGACGTGATCCGCGTTTTGCTTGGCCGTCCGGCCACGGCCTAGTCGGATCGATTCGATCGAGGTGGAGCGCGTTGCCCCCAACGCGCTGGTTTGAGGGTGGGAGCGGGTTTACCCCGCGACTGATCGGGGCGAAAAGCCCCTCCCACCAAAAGCGCGTTGGGGTCAACGCGCTCCACCTCACAACCGGAAAGCTTAACCCGCCGCGACCGATCAGCCGCCCAGGGTGGCTATTTTTTCTTACCCGCGCCCTTCGGCGCGCCGGGCTCGTCGGGCAGCCGGCCGTTGTAACCCCGGAAAATGTCGAGCGGATCCTCCATCGCCCCACCCTTGTCACCCGACTCGACGACCCATTGATCGACGAGCGTGCGCAACTCCCGCAGCTTCGCCGCGTGCCGCGAATCGCTCGCAAGGTTCTTCACCTCGTGCGGGTCCGAAGTCAGATCGAAGAGTTCCTCCACCGGTTTGGTGTCAGCCGCGAAGAGCGCCGCTTCCGGCGTGAGCTTCCCTTCCTTCGCGAGCTGCTTCACGAGGTTCCACGTCGGGTATTGCGCCTCCTTGTAGGCATTATGCTGCATGTAGGGCATCGCCGGGAAGTAGTTGCGGATGTATTTCCACTGCGGCGTGCGCACCGCCCGCATGCGATCCGTCGACTCGTCCATGCGATCGCGCGCCGCGAAGACATGCGCACGCGGCGTGGCGCCCGGCGCAAGAAAATCGCGGCCCTGCATCGCCGGTCCCGGCTTCACTCCCGCCAGGCCGAGCATCGCCGCCGAAATATCGATCGAGGAAAGCATCTGCTCGTCGACGGCGCCGGCCCGGCGCCCGTCCGGCCAGGCGATCAACAGCGGAATGTGGATGCCACCGTCGTAGAGAAACTGCTTCGAGCGGAACAGGCACTGGCCGTTGTCCCCGATGAACACGACGATGGTGTTCTGCGCGAGGCCGTCTTTCTCCAGACGCGCGAGGATCTGACCGACGTAGGAATCCATCAACGCGATCGCATCAAGGTAGTTGGCGTATTCCTCGCGGGCGACCGGGTGGTCGGGGTAGTAGGGCGGCAATTTCACCTTCGCGGCGTCGACGTGCGGGATCGGCGCATCTTTCGACCGGGCAAACACCCAGCCGGGGCCCTTGTGGCTCTCCGCGATGGAGAGCTGCGCGAAAAACGGCTGCCCGGCTTTGCGGTCGTTCCAATCCGCACCGTCAAACGGCGGACGCGGCGTGAGAAAATTGAAATCGGTCTTTCCGGTGCCCGCCGGCCCGGTGAGTCCGCCGCCCGCCTTCTTCGCCGCGCGACCTCCGCCGCCCGCAACATTGGCGGTGAAGTAGCCCGCGTCGCGAAAATAGTCCGTGATCAGGCGCACGCCCTCGGGGAGCGGTTTCTTGTTCCACTGCCATGTGCGGTGCTGGTGCGCGCCGATGCTCGTCTGATACATGCCGGTCATGATCGCCGAGCGGCTGGCCGAGCACACCGGCGCGGTGGTGAAGGCGCGCGTGTAGCGCACCCCGCGTGCGGCGAGCTTGTCGAGATTCGGCGTGCTCACGAGCGGCATGCCATAGCAGCCGAGATGCGGGCCGATATCCTCCGCGAGGATGAACAGGACGTTGGGGCGCGCCTCAGCCGCGGCGAGGCTGGCCGGGACGAGGCTGACGGCGAACAGGATGGCGGGGAGCAGTTTCATGGACGCACGGGGTGGAGCTTTTTGGCCGGGAAGTCCGGCACGAACAGCAAGTGCCGGCCTCCTGATGAAACAAATGGGAGAGTGCAGCCAGATAAAAGGCGTGCGCTCCGGGAATTTCCTTGTCCGCCGCCGGACGTGTGCGATGCGCGACCATGCCGGCATTCTACCGCCCGGCGCGACAACCCTATGTCAGGAGGGTTTGGCCGCGTAGCGTCGCGCGATCTTCTCCGCCTCGCTCCGCACCAGCTGCCGCAGTTTCGCGGGCGCGACGGCTTCGGCGTCGGTGCCGAACGACAGCAGCCACCGCGCGAGCCATTCGAGCGCATACGTCGTGAACGCAAACTCCGCGCCGCCGTCCCGCCGCGTCTCCTCCACCAGCGTCGCATAGCTTTCCCGCCGCGCCCGCTCCTGCGCCGCACTCGCAAACCACACGCGCACCGGCAGCACCTCGTCGCGCGCGACCTGCTCGGCGAGGTGTTTCGTCAGCGAAAACTCCGGGCGCGCCGGAAACAATTCGTCCAGCAGCGTCAGCGTCTGGATGCGGTCCACGCGAAAATGCCGCACGTCCTGCCGCAGCCGGCACCACGCCACCAGATACCACGCGCCGCTGTAGCACACCACGCCGAGCGGCTCCACGTCGCGCGCCGTCTCCTCCGCGCGCTCGCGTCCGCGATACGTCATGCGCAGCACGCGCCGCTGCGCGACGCCCCGTTGCACCGCGAGCAGCCACGGCTGCGCCGCCGGATCGCCCCCGCCGCGGCCCGCGCGGCCCACGATCACCGTCTGCCGCGACAGCCGCTCCACGTGCTCCTGCCGGTCGCGCGGCAGCACCGCGCGCAGCTTGTCGATCGCCGACGCCATCGGACCGTGCAACGACGCATCGGCATACTGCTTCACCATTTCCCCACCGACGAACAGCGCCGTCGCCTCATCCGCGGTGAGGGTGACCGGCGGCAGGTGGTAGCCCTTCACCAGCGAGTAGCCCACGCCCGCCTCGCCCGCGATCGGCACGCCCGCCTCGCCGAGGGCCGCGATATCGCGATAGATCGTGCGCACGCTCACCTCGAAGTGCCGCGCCAGTTCCTCCGCGCGCACGACGCGCCGCCCCTGCAGGTGCATCACCATGGCAACGAGGCGATCGGTGCGGTTCATGGCCGTCATCGAAACGGCCCGCGCCGCGCGGACCAAGCTGGAATTGGCCCGGGTGTAATTCAAACTGCGGTCAGTTTTCGAATGCCCCGGCTGTAGCGGCGGTCTATGACCGCCGTCGTTGCGCCAAGGGCATTCGTTCGGCGGTCATAGAGCGCCGCTACAAATCGCTGACCTCAGTTTGAATCACACCCAATTCGCCCTGCTGACAAAACCGGCTGTTGCCTCGCGCCGCGCCGCGCGTCTTTGCTAGCTCCAATGCGTTCCCTCCCCTCCCGCCCCACGGCCCGTGGCGTCGCCGCGCTTTGCGCACTGACGCTCGGCCTGTCTCTCGCCGCCCAGCCCGCTTCGCCCAAGGGGCCGCCCCCGGACGGCGGCCGGCGCGGCCCGCCGCCCGCGCCCAACCTCCCGCCGCTCCCGGATTTCGTGCCCGCGGAACTGTTCGCGGTGCCCGACGGCTTCGAAGTCACGCTCTGGGCGCGCACCCCGCTGTTCCGCAACCCGACCAACATGGACGTCGACGCCCAGGGTCGCATCTGGATCGCCGAAGGCGCCAACTACCGCCGGCACAAGGACCGCATCACCGCCGGTGATCGCATCGTGTGGCTCGCCGACACCGACGGCGACGGCCAGGCCGACAAATCCGAGATCTTCGTGCAGGAGGCTCAGTTCCTCGCGCCGCTCGGCGTCGCCGTGATCGACAACCAGGTGATCGTCTCGCACCCGCCGGACCTCATCGTCTACACCGACGTGAACCGCGACGGGAAATTCGATCCGCGGGTCGACAAGCGCGACGTGCTCCTCACCGGCTTCCAAGGCCAGAATCACGATCACTCGCTGCACTCGGTCACCTTCGGTCCGGACGGCAAATGGTATTTCAACCAGGGCAACACCGGCGCGATGATCACCGATCGCTCCGGCCGCACGTTCCGCCTCGGCGGCACCTATGATGGCCGCGGCAGCGGGGCGACCCCGATGTTCAGTTGGAAACCGCAGGACATCGCCGGCGCGCCGAGCGACGACGGCCACGTTTACAACGCCGGCGCGGCGATGCGCGTGAACCCCGACGGCACGCAACTCGAAGTGATCGGCCACGGCTTCCGCAACAGCTACGAGCAGACCGTCACCTCGTTCGGCGACGTGTTCCAAAACGACAACGACGACCCGCCCGCCTGCCGCACCACGTTCCTCATGGAATACGGCGACCTCGGCTTCTTCTCCAAGGACGGCTCGCGCATGTGGAACGCCGACCGCCGCCCCGGCCAGTCCATCCCGGTCGCCGAGTGGCGCCAGGACGATCCCGGCCACATCCCGGCGGGCGATGTCTACGGCGGCGGCTCGCCCACCGGCATCGCGTTTTTCGAAGGCGACCACTTCGGCGAGAAATGGCGCGGGCTCCTCCTGAGTTGCGAGCCGGGCCGCAACGTCGTCTTCGGCTACTTCCCGCAGCCCGACGGCGCCGGCTACAAGCTGGAGCGCTTCGATTTCGTCACGACGAACAAGGAAAAGGATTTCCAGGGCACCGACTTCAAGGGCGGCGCCCGCTCCATCACCGGCGAGACGAAGACGCTTTTCCGCCCCTCCGATGTCGTCGTCGGCGCCGACGGCGCGATCTACGTCGCCGACTGGTTCGACCCGCGCGTCGGCGGCCACCAGGACCTCGACGAAAAAATGAACGGCGCCATCTACCGCATCGCGCCGAAAGGCTACCAAGGCATCGCCCCGAAATTCGACCTCGCCACGACCGAGGGCCAGCTCGGCGCGCTCAGGAGCCCGGCGGTCAATGTCCGCGCGCAGGGCTTCCTCCGCCTCCGTGCGCAGGGCGCCAAGGCCGTGCCCGCCGTCGTCGCGCTCCTCGGCGACCAGAATCCCTACCTCCGCGCCCGCGGCGTGTTTCTCCTCGCGCAGATGGGCCCCGAGGGCGTTGCGAAAACCGAGTCCGAGCTCCGCGCCGCCGATCCGCTGCAACGCATCGCCGCCTACCGCGCGCTCCGCCGCGCCGGCAAACCGATCCTCGCCCACGCCAAAGCCCTCGCCGCCGATCCCTCGCCCGCCGTGCGCCGCGAGGTCGCCCTCTCGCTCCGCGACGTGCCGCTCGACAACGCCCGCGATGTCCTCCTCACCCTCGCCCAAGGCTACGACGGCAAGGACCGCGCCTACCTCGAAGCGTGGGGCACCGGCTGCACCGGCAAGGAAAAGGAAATCTTCGCCGCGCTCGCCGCGACCAACCCCGCGAAGGACCCGCTGAAGTGGAGCGCCGCCTACGCCGGCCTCGTGTGGCGCCTCACGCCCGCGGCCGCCGCCGCCGATTTCGCGCAGCGCGCCGCCGCCAGCTCGCTCGCCGTCGCCGACCGCCTCGCCGCCACCACCGCGCTCGGCCTCACGCCCACGAAGACCGCGGCATTCGCGTTGCTCGACCTCGCGAAAAACTCCGACGGCCTCGTGAAGTCCAATGCGTTCTGGTGGGTGCTCAATTACAAGGACAGCCGCTGGAGCGACCTCGGCCTCGATGCCGAACTGAAAAACCGCGGCATCTACGACGCGGACAAAGTCGAGCTCACCGCCGCCGTCGTCCCGCCCGCCCCGCCCACCCAGCTCAACGTCCAGGCGATCGCCGCGCTCACCGGCGACGCGAAGCGCGGCGCCGCCCTCGCCCAAGCCTGCCAGCTCTGCCACCGCATCGGCGACGCCGGCATCGAATACGCGCCCAACCTCACCGGCTTCGCCAGCCGCCAGACCACCGAGGTCGTCATCGGCGCCATCGTGAATCCGTCCTCCGACATCGCACACGGCTACGAGGGCACCGAGATCACCCTGCGCGACGGCACGATCATCAACGGTCTCGTCCAATCGAGCGGCAACCCGCTCATTGTGCAGTCGACGGGCGGCACCACGCAGTTCATTCCCACGGCGAAAATCCGCTCCCGCCAGCGCATGGAGCGCTCGCTGATGCTCAGCGCCGATCAGCTCGGCCTCAAGAGCCAGGACGTGGCGGACATCGTGGCGTTTTTGAAGACGCAATGATAGGAGGGCGGGGTCGCCGAACCCCGCCGGCTTGCGAGGCGTGGAATACTCAACCGGCGGGGTCAGGCGACCCCGCCCTCCTACAACATCACTTCACCACGAACGGCGCGAAAAATGCCGCCTGGCTCGGTGGAAAGCGGCCGTGCAGACGCACCGCGCCGTCTTCCTGCTCCTCGCTGTGCACGTGACCCGTGGCGTAGAGCCGGGCGATCACGTCGTAGCGCGCGTGCGGCACGAGCAGTTCGGTGTCGGCGTGCGCCTCGGCGATCAGTTCGAGGCAGCGCGATTCGAGGGTGTCGAGTCCCGCGCGCGGGTGCGCGCTCACGAACAACGCGTCGGGCGCGAGGCGGCGCGCCCGCTGGAGCATCGCCGGGTTGGCGGCGTCGATCTTGTTGAAAACAGTGACGATGGTTTTCTCCGCCGCACCGAGCTCGCCGAGCACGCTGAGCGTCGTCTCGTGGTGGTGCTCGACGTTCGGGTTGGTCACGTCGAGCACATGCACGAGAAAACCGGCCACGATCACTTCCTCGAGCGTCGCTTTGAACGCCTCCACGAGACCATGCGGCAGGCGGCGGATGAAGCCCACGGTGTCGGTCACGAGCAGCTTCTGGTTGCCGCGCAGCACGAGCTGGCGCGTGGTCGGATCGAGGGTCGCGAAGAGCTTGTCCGCGGCGAGCACCTGCGCGCCGGTGAGGGTGTTTAGGAGCGTGGATTTTCCGGCGTTGGTGTAGCCGACGATCGAGCAGGTGGGCACGGGCACGCGCTGGCGCTTGCGGCGCTGCACGTCGCGTTGCTTCACGACATTCGCCAGCTCGCTCTTCAAGTGCGCGATGCGGTCGCGCACGATGCGGCGGTCCTGCTCGAGCTGCGTCTCGCCTTCGCCGCCCATCGCGCCCTTGCCGCGCTGCCGCGAGAGATGCGTCCACGCGCGCGTGAGGCGCGGCAACGAATACTCCATGCGCGCGAGCGCCACCTGCAGGATCGCTTCACGCGTGTGCGCGCGGTCGGCGAAAATCTCGAGGATGACTTCCTGCCGGTCGATCACGGCGATTCCCGACAATTCCTCCCAGTTGCGCTGCTGCGCCGGCGAAAGCGCCTCGTCGAACACGATCACATCGGCACCGTCCGCCTTGGCGAGAGCCACGAGTTCCTCCGCTTTGCCGGAACCGAGCAGGAGTGCCGGCGTGGGGCGACGGAGATTGATGAGCTCCGTCCGCGTGACGGTGATGCGGAGATTTTCGACCAGTTCCTTCAACTCCGACAACAACTCCGCCCCCTCACCCTCCGTCATGTCGTCGGTCTGGACGCCGATCAGGAGGGCGCGATTCAGTTGCGCAGGTTTGTCAGTGAGGAAGTCGGCCATGCAGTGGGCAGCGTCGGTGCGCGTGCCACCGGAGTCAAACGGCGCGTTTTCGCACCGCTCGTAGCCCGCCTCGCGAGAGGCGGGAAGTTGCGGACATCAGCGACGAAAACTCCCTGCTCTCACCAGACAGTGTGAAAACGTCGTGGTTGTAGCGGAAAGCGTGAGCTTTTCGCCCAAACGCGGGCCAAATCCCACGAAAACCTCACGGTTTCCGCTACGCTTCGCGCGATTGAAAGAATGCCGCCACGTTTTCACACAGCCTGTCACGAGCAGGGCTACTCCAGTCAGGTTAACGTGGCAACCGCACCGTGAAACGCGCCCCGCCGCCCGGCGCATCGTCGACGGCGACCGTGCCGCCGTGCGATTCGACGATGGCTTTCACGAGGCTCAGCCCAAGGCCGAGGCCGCGTTGCGAGCGGCTGGCGTCGCCACGGTAGAGGCGGCGGAAGATTGCGTCGCGCTCGGCGACGGGGACGCCGGGGCCGCTGTCGGAGACGGTTATGATGGCGGCGCCCGGCTCTTGGTGCGCGGCGACAGTTACGCGGCCACCGGCGGGCGTGTATTTGAGCGCGTTATCGACGAGGTTGTTGACGGCCTGGCCGAGGCGGATGGCGTCGACGGCGGCTTCGACGGGTGCGGGCTGATCGAGCGTGACTGTGATTCGTTTTTCCTCGGCGACCTCGCGGTAGAGGTCGACGGCGCGCTCGGTGAGTGTGCGGAGGTCGCGGCGGTCGCGGTCGAGTTTCAACGCGCCGGCCTCGGCGGCGGTGATGTCGAGCAGGGCTTCGAGCACGTGGAGGAGGCGGTCGGATTCCTCGATGCAGTCGCTGAGCGCGGCCTTGGCCTCGGCGGGATCGCCGGTGTCCTGCAGCGCGAGTTCGGCGGTGCCGCGCAGGCGCGTGAGCGGCGTGCGGAGATCGTGGGCGAGATTGTCGAGTGTCTCGCGGAGCACGCGCACATGGGCGGCGTTTTTGTCGAGCAGCGTGTTGAGCTGGCGGACGAGCACCGCGAGTTCGCCCCGCGCACCGGCGTCGGGCACGCGGGCCGCGAGGTCACCGGTTTCGATGATGCGGCGGGCGGTGTCGGAGACGAGGCGGAGCGGACGCGTCGCGCGCCACGCGAGCAGCGTGCCGAGCCCGAGCGAGAGCAGGAGTGCGAGGACGCCGGCGGGCAGGAACGCGCGGCGCACGGGCTGGAGCAAAACGGCGCGGCTGTCGGTGAGGCGGCCGACTTGCAGGCCGTTGCCATCGGCGAGCGAGCGCGTCGCGATCGCGTAGTCGCGGAGGGCGTTTTGCGGAATGCGCTCGGTGCGCACTTCGCGGCGCAACTCGCCGAACAGCGGGAGCGGGATGAGTTGCACCTGCGTTTCGACCCAGTCGGGGGGCACGAGCGACCAGAGCAGTTCGCCCCGGGCGTTGACGAGGCGGACGAAGAACGCGCGCAGCTCCGGGGAGGGATCTGAGCTCAGGCTGGCCACGCCGGCGACGCCCCTGAGCTCGTAGACGGTCGCGAGGATTTCGGCGCGGCGCTCCACATTGACGCGCTCGCGCTGCACGAGGGTTTCGCCGAGCACCCAGTAAAGCGCGCCAAAGAGGAGTGCCGTCGCGAGGGCGAAGACGAACGCGTATTGCGCGGCGAGCCGCAGCGCGAGGGACTGGCGCAGGCGGTCAAACATGGCACGACGAGGCTGCGCCTCGGATCAAGAACCAGGGACCGGAGGCCAGCGCACCCATACGCAATACCGGTGCAGCCGGAATCGCGCAGTTGAACACGCACTCATTCCTAACCGCACGACGCAGCGGTGGAGCGCGTTGCCCCCAACTCGCTGGCGCGACCCACGACGTAATCCAAGCGCGTTTAGGGAAACGCGCTCCACCTCGACTGCCACGTTCCGGCCTGGCGGCGTGGATGCGCCCGGGTGTAGCGGCCGACGTGAGGAGGCCGGCTCGGAGGCGACTCGCACACGCCAGCCTCGTTACCTCGGCTGCTACATCGCGTCCAACGCTTGGTCTGAAATTTCTCACGGTGCGTGGGGGCGAAAGAAATAGCCCACGCCGCGCAGGGTTTCGATGCGGGTGTGGTCGGGATCGATCTTGGCGCGGAGGCGGGAGACCACGACATCGACGACGTTGGTCTGGGGGTCGAAGCTGTAGTCCCACACGTGCTCGAGGATCATCGTCTTGCTCACGGGACGACCGGCGTGGCGGAGGAGAAACGCGAGCAGCGTGAACTCGCGTGGCTGCAACTCCACGCGCTCGCCGGCCCGCACGACTTCGCGGCTCACGAGATCGAGCGAGACATCGCCGGCGGCGAGTTTCGTGGCCTCGGGTGCCTGCGTGGCGCGGCGGATGAGCGCCTGCACCCGCGCGAGCAGCTCGGAAAACGCGAACGGTTTGGTGAGGTAGTCATCGCCGCCGCTCTGGAGGCCGCGCACGCGGTCATCGACCGAACTTTTGGCGCTGAGGAAAAGGACCGGCGTCGTGCGGCGCGCGGCGCGCAGGCGCTTGACGAGGCTGAGGCCGTCGAGCCGCGGGAGCATGATGTCGACGACGGCGGCGTCGAACTCGGTCGTCTCGGCGAGCGCGAGGCCGGTCTCGCCGTCGGGTGCGTGGTCGACCGCGTAGCCGGCCTGCTTGAGGCCGCGCACGACGAACGAGGCGATTTTCGCATCATCTTCGACGACGAGGAGGCGCATGAGCGGAAGAAAGGCGGAAAGGCGGAAGGGCTGAAAGCGGAAAGGTGCGGTCTCGGGCAGGCGGTGGGTGTAACTCAACCGATGTCAGTGCTCGAATGCCTCGGTTGTAGCGGCGGTCTATGACCGCCGGCGTTGCGCCAAGGGTATTCATTCGGCGGTCATAGACCGCCGCTACAAATCACCGGCATCAGTTTGGGTCACATCCAGCAATCGGCTCAGCCCGTCAGTCATTGTTACCGTCAGCCGCTTCGAGAAAACGGCCCCGGCGACACAACGCGCCGGGGCCGGTTACAACAACTGCCTAAAGTCGGTGGTGGCGTAGCAGCCGAGGTGACGAGGCTGGCCGGCGGATTCGCCAGCCTCCTTACGTCGGCTGCTACAGGCTCACGTCACTGCGCGGCTTTCTCGGCGCCTGTCTCGTCGACGACCACGAAGATCGTCGAGCCGCGGGACCAGAGTTTCACGAGGGTCTTCTTGCTCTCGGCCTTGGCGCTGAGGTCGATCGCTTCCTGGGCGTTGTGCACGGGCTGGCGGTTGATTTCGAGAATCACGTCACCGGGGCGAAGGCCGGCGCGGGCGGCGGCGGAGTCGGAATCGACGTTGGTGATCAGCGCACCTTTGAGCCGGGCGGGCAGATCGCTGCCGCGGCGCGCGTCGCGATCGATGTCGGCCACCGCCACGCCATTCAGCACCCCTTCGTCGTTGCTGCCGAAGAGCTCGGACTTGCGGGCGCCCTTCGCGCCGGGACGCTCAGCGGTGGTGGCGGTGATCTTCTCGGTCTGGCCGTCGCGGACAATCTCGAGATTGACCTTCGAGCCGGGCTTCAAGGCCGAGACGGTCATGCTGACTTTGGTGGAGTCGGTGACTTTCTGGCCGTTGACGGAAGTGATGACGTCGCCGGATTTGAGGCCGGCTTTCGCGGCAGGGCCATCGGGGAGGACCTCGGCGACGAGCGCGCCCTCGCGGTTTTTGAGCTCGAGCGACTCGGCAAGCGCGGGCGTGATGTTCTGGATGTTCACGCCGAGGTAACCGCGGACCACTTTACCGCTGGCCACCAGACTGTCGGCGACGTGTGTGACCATTTCGGAGGGCACGGCGAGGCCGACGCCCTGGAAACCGCCGCTGCGGGAGAGGATCGCGGTGTTGATGCCGATGAGGCGGCCGTCGATGTCGACGAGCGCGCCGCCCGAGTTGCCCGGGTTGATCGCGGCGTCGGTCTGGATGAAATTCTCGTAGCCCTGCACGTCGGCGAGAATGCCGACCCGGCGGCCGGTGGCGCTCACGATGCCACTGGTGACCGTCTCGCCGATGCCGAAGGGATTGCCGATGGCGAGCACGCGGTCGCCGACCTCGATCTTGCTGCTGTCGGCGAAGGTGACGGCGGGCAGACCCTTGGCGTCGACCTTGACCACGGCGATGTCGGTGAGCGGATCGCGGCCGACGACCTTGGCGGTGAGTTCGCGGCCATCGGAGAGCGCGACGGTGACGTTGTCGGCGCCGTCGATGACGTGGTTGTTCGTCACGATGTAGCCGTCGGCGCTGATGATGACGCCCGAGCCGAGGCCGGACTGGGGCTCCGATCGCATCTCGGGCACGCGGCCGCCGAAGAACTGGCGGAACGTGGGATCATCGAAGCCGGGGAACTGCTGGCCGCCGACGGGAACGCGTTTGGCCTTGGTCTGCGTGGTGATCTTCACGACGCTGGGCGAGACGCGCTTCACGACATCGGAGAAGCTGGCGCGTTCGAGGGCGCCGCGCGACACGGGCTGGTCGTCGCGCTTGAGGCCGAGGGTGGCGCTGGAGCCCTGGGCGGCCACGGCCGCGATCGTGCCGGCGAGGGCAAACACGCCGATCGCGACGGCGATGCGGCGGAACGGGAGGAGGGAATGGGTGGTGTTCATGATGGTGAAAAAAGTTGGTGCGGCCAGGATGCCACACGCGCGTGTCGGCTTCCTTGCGCGAGGATTACAAAATGGAAAGGTTGCCGGCCGTGGCGGGCCGGCTATGCGTGCTGCCGGTGAAATCCGCCGTCCCACTGCTGTTCGCGCTCGGCCTGCTGCTCGTGCCGGGCCGCGCCGCCGAGCGTCCGCCGATGGCCCATGAGATGATGGGCGTGGCGAACGGCTGCTTCGTCGAGAGCGTGGCGTTGCTCGATCTGTGGCAGGAGCGCCTGGGCGCCGACGCCTGGGCGAAGATGCTCCGCTGGGGCGCACGCGAGGACGACGAGGTGGTGGCCGGGCACGCCGTGGCCGTGTGCGAGGCGCGCGGGCGGTTGTGGTGCTACGACATCAATTTCGGCTGGATGGCGCTGAGCGTCGACGCCGCGCAAAAGGAAAACGTCGACGCGGTGGTCACGCCGATCGTCGCGAAATATCCCCGGATCAAGGCGCAGTTCCCCAGCTACTTTGCCGACGCCACGTCGGCGCCGGTGGGCGGGACGCCCGCGGCGCTGCTCACGAGCCCGAACGCCGCGCTGCGCGATGTGACCATCGTGGCCGAGAAACTCGCGAGGCACCGCGCCGTGAACGTCGTGACGTTCACGCACGGCACGGGCGAGCCGCGGCAGGAGAGCGCGGCGGCGGTGTTTCTCTACTCGGGACGCTACTGCATCTACGCGGCGGAGCGGGGAACGACGCCGTTTCGGGCCCGGGGCGGCGTCGAGAACCTGCGGCTGGTCCGCGAGTGTCTGCTGCGGATGTTTCCCGGCGTGCTCGACGTGAAAAAATGGCAAGGGCCGCAGTGATCCTGCGGCCCGGCCACGGGGGCCGGCCCTACCATCCAGAGGCGAAGGGCGAGTGGGTAAGCGTTTCGCCCGGTGCAGCGAGGGCCTCACGGCTTCCGCTACGCCGCCCGGCGACCTCTTACGACGCTCTCTTCGCCGGGCTTGTGCATTTGAATGCAGTTCCGCCGGCGAAAGGATCGGATCGAGGTGGAGCGCGTTGCCCCCAACGCGCTGGTTTGAAGGTGGGAGCGGGTTTACCCTGCGACTCGTCGGGGCGTAAAGCCCCTCCCACCAAAAGCGCGTTGAGGGCAACGCGCTCCACCTCGGCGGCAATGTTCCGGCTCAGCGCAGCTTGGCGAACGTCGCCTGGAGGAGCGCGAGGTCGGAGGCGTTCTTGGTGCGTTCCTTCGCCTTGGTGATGAGGTCGCGTTCGAGCGCATTCTTGGTCTTGCGCTCCTTGTTTTCATAATAGACGCCGAAGCGGCCGGGCCAGGGCTCGCTCGCGAGCTTGAACGCCGCGACCGGATCGGAGACGTCGTGCCGGCTGGCGTCTTCGGGTGTGCCGTCGTGCTTCTTTTCTTCGATCAACGCCCAGGCGCCGCCCTTGCGCGGCACGGCGGCATCGAACGCGCCCTCAAAGAACTCGACGCACTCGGAGAGGATTTCGACGACGGAGAAGCCGTCATGCTTCGCGGCGCGCAGCATCATGTCGGTCATGTGATTGACCTGGGTGGCGTGGCTGCGCGCGACAAAGGTGGCGCCGCTGTTGACGAGCGTGCGCATCGGATTGATCGGCTGGTCGATCGCGCCGGTGGGGTCGGTCTTCGACTTGAAGCCGACGGGCGAAGTGGGCGAAGTCTGCTTCTTCGTCAGGCCATAGACCGAGTTGTCCATGATGACGTAGGTGAGGCGGACGTTTTTGCGCGCGGTGTGGACGAGGTGGTTGCCGCCGATCGAGAAGCCGTCGCCATCACCGCCGAACACGAAGACGTGGAGATCGTCGTTGCCGAGACTGATGCCGGCGGCGAACGGCAGCGCGCGGCCGTGGATGAAATGGCCGCCGTGGGTGTTGACGAAATACGGGAAACGCGACGAACACCCGATGCCGGCGAACGTGACGATCTTCTCGTGCGGATACTGGAGCTTTTCGAGCACCCGGTAGAAGCAGGCGAGCACGGCGAAATCGCCGCAGCCGGGGCACCAGGTCGGGTGGTCGGCGGTCAGGGCTTTTTTAGTCAACGGCGCACCCGCCGGGGCTGGCGTGGAGGCGGGGGCAACTGCGGTGGCGGTGGAAGACATCGGAGAAATTTATGATTTACGGTTGATGATTTACGATTTCGCGAGGGCGCTGTGGCGGGCGACGCCGACCGTGGCGTCGAGTTCGGTGCTCTCGATGTGCTTCGCGATGCCGGCGACCAGTTCGCTGACCTTGAAGGTCAGGCCGTCGGTCTTGCACACGCTCAGGATGTTGGGCATCGCGTGACGCGCACGGAGCATCGTGGCGAGCTGGCCGTAACCGTAGGGACCCTCGTCGTTGAGTTCGGCCACGATCACCTTGTGGTAGCGGGCAAAGGTCTGCTCGAGCCCGTTGGGCAGCGGGTGGAGATGGCGCAGGTGCATGTGCCCGGCCTTGACGCCGACTTTGCGCACCCGGGTCAGCGCTTCACGTCCGGGTCCCCAACTGGAGCCCCAGGTGACGAGCAACACCTCGCCGGCGCTGTCGCCGGTGAGTTCGGGCGCCGGAAGCGTGGCGGCGAGCTGCTTGAGCTTCTCGCGACGCTTGATGGTCATCTGCTGGTGCAGCTTGGGACTGCCGGTGGGGTGCCCCAATTCGTCGTGCTCAAGGCCGGTGACCGTCGGGTATTTGCCCGACGCGATTTTCGAGCCCGCGGGTGCGTGGCGCGTGGGCCGATCGAGCGGATACGGTTTGAAATCGACCGGCCGCTCCGAGAGGTCGGCCTTGGGATCGACCAGCAGCCTGGCCAGATCGGGCTCATCGAACGCCTCGATGCGGGACGAGAGCCCCTGGTCGGTCAGGATGATGACGGGCGTCGAATATTCGCGGGCGATGCGCGCCGCCTCGATCGAGATGTAGAAGCAATCCTCGACGTTCTTCGGCGCGAGGACCACGCGGGGCGTGTCGCCGTGCGAGCCGTAGATCGCCTGCATCAAGTCGGACTGCTCGACGTTGGTCGGCATGCCGGTCGACGGGCCGCCGCGCTGGACGTTGACGACGATCAGCGGCATCTCGGCCATCGTCGCCCAGCCGAGCGCTTCCATCTTGAGCGAGAGGCCGGGACCGGAACTGCCGGTGATGGCGAGCTGCCCGGTATAGGAGAAGCCGAGCGCGGTGGAGACCGACGCGATCTCGTCCTCGCACTGCACGAAGATGCCGCCGTATTTCGGAAGCTCGGTGCGCAGGATTTCCATGATCGAGGACCACGGCGTGATCGGGTAACCCGCGCCGTAGCGCACGCCCGCGGCGATCAGGCCGTAGGCGATGGCACTGTTGCCATCGAGCGTGATCTGCGGACGGCCGTGGGCGCTGGTGGCCTGGTCGATGGCCTCGAAGCGATAAAAGAGATCGCGCAGGTTGTTCTGCGGCCAGGCATAGCCGGCATCAAACGCGAGCATCGCGTTGCGCACGATGTCCTCGTTCTTGCCCCCGAAGCGTTCCTTGATGAGCGCGGAGAGTTTGGCGACGTCGAGATCGAAGATGCGCGCGATCAGGCCGAGGACAAAGATGTTTTTGCCCTTGTCCTTCGACGTGCCACCGACCGCCTCGACGGTGGCGGAGGTGATCGGCACCGCGACGTTGGTGAAGCGATGATCCTCCGCGGCTGGCTTGACGTGGTCGCTGTCGTAGACGAGCACGCCACCGGGTCGCAGGGAGCCGATGTGCGCATCGTAGCTGTGCTGGTAGAACGCCACGAGCATGTCGGCACGGTCGCCGGCGGACAGGATGTCGCCCGTGCCCATGCGCACTTGGAAAATCGACGGCCCGCCCGAGATCGTGGACGGAATCGTCATGTAGGTCATGACATCCTGATCGCTGCGGCCCGCGAGGCGGGCGAGGAAACCGCCGACGGACTGGATGCCGTCCTGCGAGTTGCCGGCGAGTCGGATGACGACGTCTTGAATGGAGCGAGGGCCGCCGGTGGAGGGGGAGGCGGAGCCCGGGGTTTCGGGAGTGTTTGGGCTGACCATGAGAGAGGGTGTGAGTCGGACAAGGTGCGTCACGGACCGGGGCGAGTCAACGGGCGCGCTCCCCTGCCCGACGCGTGATAAGGAGCATTGCGCGCCCGGGCAGCACCGCAGAAGCGGCCTTTATGCCCGGCATCACCCGACACACTCGGAATCCGCGAAACAAAGTAGCAGCCGAGGTAACGAGGCTGGCGGACGTGATTCGCCTTGCTCCAGCCTCCTTACGTCGGCTGCTACGACGGCCGGCATCGTTCCGCTCAGTCGTAAAACAGCACGCAAACGCACATCGGCACGGCGGCTTCACCCGGCTGGCGCGTGAGCCGGCCGGTGGAGGTATCGACCCGGAAGACGGTGAGGTTGTTGGAATCCTGGTGGGCGCAGATCAGCCACCGGCCGTCGGGCGAGAGGGCGAAGTTGCGCGGAATCTTGCCGCCGCTGGGGACGATCTCGACGCGAGTGAGCTGGCCGGAGTCGGGCGCCACGGAGAAAACGGCCAGGCTGTCGTGGCCACGGTTGGAGCCGTAGACGAAGCGACCGTTGGGGTGCACGCGGACCTCGGCGGTGGTGTTTTCGCCTTTGAAGTCGGCAGGGAGCGTGGGCACGACCTGCCGCGGCGTCAGCGAGCCGGTCGCGGCGGCGTAGTCGTAGAGGGCGATGGTGTTGTCGAGTTCGTTGATCGCGTAGGCGTGGCGGCCGTCGAGGCTGAACTTGAAATGGCGCGGGCCGGCCCCGGGCGCCGTCGCGACAAACGGCGGGGTGGCCGGTGCGAGGCGGCCGGCGCCGGAGTCGAGCGCGTAGGTGAAGATCTTGTCGACGCCGAGATCGCAGAAGATGACGAAGCGGTTGTCCGGCGAAGGCGTGGCCGAGTGCACGTGGGACTTTTCCTGCCGGGCTTTGTTCGGACCGGTGCCGGAGTGCTGGACGAGGACCGGCTGGCCCAGCGTGCCGTCGGCGCGGAGCGGGACCGCCTCGGCGCGGCCCTCGCGATAGTTTGCCGCCAGCAACACGCGGCCCGTGGCGTCGACGGCGAGGTGGCTCGGGGCGTTGGCGGTCGGAGATTTTTCCGCGGGCAGCGGCGTGAGCTTGCCGCTGGCGGCGTCGACGGCAAAACCGACGGCTTGCGCCGGCGACTCGTGGATCGCGTAGAGAAATTTCTTGTCGGGCGAGAGCGCGAGCCAGCCGGGGTTGGGCGACTCGGCCACGAGGAAGGGCTCGCCGAGCTTGCCCGTGTCGCTGTCGAAGCGAACCGCGTAAATACCGCGGCTCGTGGTGCGCGTGTAGGTGCCGAGGAAAATGAGGTGGGACTTGGCCATGAGAGAGAGGGGGACGAGGAGGAAACCGAACGCGACTATCGCCGCGAGGCCGCGACGGCGGCGGACCAGATCAGGCACGGTGTTCATGGTGAAAACGGCGCGCGCGATTGGATCGAGAGGTGATGCGCCTCCTTGAAGTGCTTGCGGCACATCGCGACGTAGCGGTCGTTGCCGCCGATCTCGACCTGGGCGCCCTCGCGCACGGCGTGACCCGCGGCGTCGACGCGGAGGTTCATCGTGGCTTTGCGGCCGCAGTGGCAGATGGTTTTGAGTTCGACCAGGGTGTCGGCGAGCCCGAGCAGCGCGCCGCTGCCGGGGAACAGTTTCGCCTGAAAATCCGTCCGCAGGCCGTAGCACAACACCGGGATGTCGAGCGCGTCGGTGATCTCGCTGGCCTGCCAGACCTGCTCCGGCGTGAGAAACTGCGCCTCGTCGATCAGCACGCACGCGACCGGGTCGGCGGCGTGCTCGGTGCGGACGCGGGCGAGGAGGTTGTCGCCGGCGCTGAGCGAAGTCGCACCGGAGCGCAGACCGATGCGCGACTCGATGCGTGCGCCGCCGTAGCGCGTGTCGATCGCCGGTGTGAACAGCAGCGTGCGCATGCCGCGCTCGCGGTAGTTGTAGCTCGACTGGAGCAACACCGTGCTTTTGCCGGCGTTCATCGCCGAATAGTAGAAGTAGAGCTTGGCCATGCGCCTCTCTGGTTTACGAGGCGCCCGCGAAAAATCCAGCGCTCACGTCGCCTCGTTTTCGTGCGTGCGCTCGGGCAGCCACCACGAGCACAACGCCGCGGCGCCCGCGATCGCGCTCACCCACACCAGCGCGCCGCGGAAGTCGCCCACCGGCGCGTAAAGCCCGAACACGATCGAAGCGATGGCCGCGGCGATGCGCCCGATGTTGTAGCAAAACCCGGCGCCCGTCGTGCGCAGCAACGTGGGGAACAGCGGCGGCAGATACATCGTGAACAGCCCGAACACCCCGCCGAAAAATCCGCCGACCGGGAGCCAGGCCCAGGCCAGCGCCCCGAAACTTCGCGGCACCACGAACGCCCCGAAGATGCTCGCGCCGAGCCCGACGAACATGAGCACGATCGCGCGGCGGTTGCCGAGGCGCTGCGCGAGCCAGCCGGCGCCGAAATTGCCGATCACCGAGGCGAAGTTGAACGCGAAGAACGCCGCCGAAACCAGCCCCGTGACCTCGGCCGCCGGCGTATGCGCATCGGCCAGCACCTTGCGCAGGTGCTGCGTCTGCCAGAACAGAAAGAGCCACCACGCGGACAGCCCGAGAGCGCACACCAGCGTCGTCCGCAGCGTCGTCGATCGCACGTGACCGCGGAACAGTTCGCGCGCGCCAGGATTCTTGTGGCCGACGGATTCCTCGGCCTGCCGCCACGTGTCGGGTTCCGGCACATGCCGGCGGATCCAGAACACCAGCAGCGCCGGCAGCACGCCGACCAGAAACACCCACCGCTCCGAGCCCGCCGGCATATAGGTCACGAGCAGCCCCACGAACACCGCGCCGCTCAGCACGCCGATGTTCACCCCGGTCTGGAGAATCGCCGCCAGCCACGGGCGCCACGCCCGCGGCCAGGTCTCCGACAGCAACGAGGCGCCCACGGCCCACTCGCCGCCGATGCCAAGCGCGGCGACGAAGCGGAAGAGCATCAATTGCCACCAGGTCTGCGACAATGCGCACAGGCCCGTGCACAGCGCATACGTCAACACCGTGAGCGCGAGTGCGCGGCTGCGTCCGAGCAAATCGCCCAGCCGGCCGAAGAACGCGCCGCCCAGCGCCCACCCGATCAAAAACGCGGCCTGAATATAGGCGCTCTTCTCCTTGATGGCCGGATTGGCGACGTCGGTCGTGTGCAGCAACTGCATCACAAACGGCGTCGCGACGAGCGTGTAGAGATGCAGTTCGAGACCGTCGAACAGCCAGCCGAGCCACGCAGCGATGCCGGACTTCCATTGCTGGGTGGAGATTTCTCGCAGGCTCGTGGCCTCGCGCGGAGCGGGGGAGGTCATGGGGGCGCGCCAGTGCGGCAGGGTCGGCCGCATCGCTCAAGTCAAATGCCGCCACGCCGGCCCGCCCGGGTGAATCTCACTTTCGCACAGCTGGTCCGCAGCGAACGGAGCGGCAGATTCCAACCGCCGAACCCGCAACCTCGGCGATCAGAGGGCGTCGAAAAAAGGCAGGGCCCGACCGCTGGGCGGGCAGCCCGGCCACCGGCCGGGCCGCCACCGGCCTGGCCTACAGTCCAAAAGCAAGGTGACGTTGGTATTACCAGGCGCCGCTCCGTTCGCCGTCATCCACGAAAGTGAGATGCGCCCCGCACGTCCGCTGGACTTCCGAAACCGCGCGGCCATGCCATCGTCTCAAACCGAAAGATGAGCTTTTCGTGCCCGCATTTCGAGCCCCGCGAGGACTGGTGCCTGCGGCTGAAGATCGATTGCGTGCCCGGTCGGCCCGGCTGTGTGATCGGGCGGGAGGCGGTCTTCGCCGTGCCCGTCGAGGAACGCATCCGCGCCAAGGAACTCGAGCGCCGCCTGCGCACCCTCCGCGGACCAAGCGCCGACGCGGCTCGCCGCTGACTTCCGCCCGGCACAGATTCAATTCACGGTCGCTGGAACCACCGGCGGAGCCGCCAGCGTGGCGGCGGCTGGATCGACTTCAGCCGGCGAGCCCGGAGTCTCGGCCGCGACGCGCGCCGGCGCCGACCGGGTGCGCGGGCGTGCCGCCTTCTTGACCAGATTTTCGACCACGCCAGCCACCAGCGGGCCGAAGAAAGCGCCGCCCACGGCGACGGCCCGGAGCGCCGCCATCAGTTCCTCCAAATTTGCGGTTTTCTCGACGTAGCCCTTGGCACCGCTCATGAGCGCTTCCCGCACCGCTTCCTCCTCCGTGCTGGCCGACATCACCAGCACGTTGCAGTGGAGCCGTTCCGCCTGGATGGCCCGCAGGAACGTGGCGCCGCCACCGCCCGGAAAGAGCCAGTCGAGCACGACGACGTTCGGCTCAAGCTGGCGGGCAAGTTTCAATGCCTGCTCGACATCCTCCGCTTCGCCGATGACCTCAAAGTCTTCCGTGCACTCCAGCGCGGCCGCCAGCATCTGGCGGATTGCGGTCTGGTCCTCCACCAGCAGCACTCGATGCCGGCGCGACCCGGCGGGATTGGCGATGTTCTCCTGCATATCCACCATTATACGAAACTTCCGGGCGAAAGTTAATGGGTAATTCCGGCCACGGAGGGCCGGCCCCGCTAAGTAATGTTGCCGCAACCGGGCGGCGGCCCCAGCTTCACGCCATGAGTTTCACCCGCATTTCCCCCCTCCTCCGTCTCGCCGCGATCGCCGCTCTCGTAGTCGCGTCCGGCCCCGCCCGCCCGCTCGCCGCCGCCGAGCCGAAATGGACCCCGCTCTTCGACGGCAAATCGCTCGCCGGTTGGAAGCAACTCGGGGGCGAGGCCCGCTTCGTGGTCCGCGACGGCGCCATCGTCGGGCTCGTCACCGAGGGCGTGAAGCAGAACTCGTTTCTCACGACCGAGGCGCTGTTCGGCGATTTTGTTTTCGAGTGCGAGTTCAAGGCCGCCGACGGCATCAACTCCGGCGTGCAATACCGCAGCGCGCCGCCCAGCGACACCGTGAAGCGCGTGCACGGCTACCAGTGCGAAATCGATCCCACGCCCCGCGGGCTCACCGGCGGGCTCTACGAGGAGGGCCGCCGCGGCTGGTTCTCGCCGAAAGCGAACAACGGCGAGCCGCAGAAAACCTGGGCCACCGCCCACGCCGGCATCTACCGATCCGGTGAGTGGAACAAACTCCGCATCGAGGCGCGCGGCCACAAACTCCGCCACTGGCTGAACGGCCGGCTCATGGTCGAGTTCGAGGACACCGACGCGGTGCGCATCCCGCGTGGCTTCTTCGGCCTGCAGGTGCACGCGACGACCAAGAGCGAGCTGTTCAACCGGGAGGTCGCCTTCCGCAACCTCCGGGTGCAGAAGCTCGACTGAGTCCGCCGCTTACTCCGCGTCGTAGATCTGGACGCGCGTCCAGAACGTCTTGAACGAGTTCACGAACGCCAGGTGGATCGGATCCACCTGGTAGGCGTCGTGGGCCGCGACGTCCCGGCAGATCACGGTCAGCGCGACGGAATAAGAGTCGTCGATGATCGGGCGCTTCTCGGTCCGGGCCGGCGTGCCGACGAAGCACTGCGAGACAGCCTTGATCGTCGCGAGCGATTCGACGCCGCAGCGAAAATCCGCGCGCTGCGCGGCGGTGAGTTCGGGTTTCAACCAGAAGTAGACGGTGTGGACGAGCATGATGGAAGGAAAGGCGGGGAGCGGAGCGGATTATTTTTTCGCCGGCAAGGCGCGCGTGGAGTTGATCGAGATGCCGCCGTCGACGAGCAGCGTCTGGCCCGTGATGTAGGCGCTGGCCTCGCTCGAGAGAAAAATCACGGTGCCCTCGAGATCGTCGGCGCGGCCGGGGCGGCGGAGCGGGATCTTGTCGGTGAGGTAGGCGACCCACTCGGCGTTTTCATACATGACGGCGTTCTGCGCGGTCTTGAACCAGCCGGGCGCGAGGCAGTTCACCGTGACGCCGTGCGGTCCCCAGTCGTCGGCGAGGCTCATCGTGAGCTGGCGGATGCCGCCGCGGCTCGCGCCATACGGGCCGAGCCCCGCGTAACCGGCCACGCTGGTGACCGAGCCGATGTTGACGATGCGCCCGTAACGCGCGGCGACCATGTGGCGGGCCACCGCCTGCGCAACGAAGAACGGCCCGCGGAGATTCGTGTCGAGAATGGTGTTCCAGTCGTCCCACGTGACGTCGAGCGCGGGTTTGCGGATGTTGCAGCCGGCGTTGTTGATCAGGATGTCGATCCGGCCGAAGTGCGCGTGCGCCGCCGCGACGGCCGCGGCGATGCTCTCGTGGGCGCGCACATCGAGCGCGACGGGAAAGCAGCGCCGGCCGAGCGCCTCGATCTGTTGCTTCGTGTCGTCGAGCGAGGCGAGCGTGCGGCTCGTGATCGCGACATCGGCGCCGGCCCGGGCGAGCGCGAGGGCGAAGGTCTTGCCGAGCCCGCGGCTCGCCCCGGTGACAAGGGCGATGCGGCCGGTGAGGTCGAAGAGGGCGGCACTCATGGTTGCAAAATCACTTTCATCAAACCGCCCCCGCCCTTCGCGCTCAACCGGCGGAACCACGCGTCGCCCTCCGCGAGCGGCGCCACGGCGCTGATGAGGGGATCGACGCGGATCACGCCGCGCGCGATCAGATCGAGGCAGAGCGGATATTCGCCCGACTGCGCGCAGCTGCCGACGACGTTGAGCTCGCGCGTGACGACGAGTTGCAGGGGAAAATCAGTTTTCGGCGCGACGTTGCCGACGAGCACCGCGGTGCCGCCCTTCTTCAACGCCCGCAGCGCGAGATCGAGCGTAGGCGTGACGCCCACGACTTCGAACGACACATCCGCGCCGCGCCCGCCCGTGAGTTGCTGGATCGCCGCGGCGGGATCGCCCGCATCGGAGCGCAGCGCATGATGGGCGCCGAACTCGGCCGCGAGCGCGAGTTTCTTGTCGTCGATGTCGACCGCGATGATGGTGGCGCAACCGGCGTGGCGCAGGGCCTGCACAACGAGCAGCCCGATCATGCCTGTGCCGACGACGACCGCGGTGTCGGTGGCCGCCACCCGGCCCCGCTGCACCGCGTGGACCGCGATCGAGACGGGCTCGGCCATCGCGGCACGTTCGTAGGTGAGCGCCTCCGGCAGCGGAAACAGCAGGCGCGCCGGCAGCGCCACAAACTCGGCAAACGCACCGTGCTGGCGGTAGTCGCCCGGCGAGACGCCGATCACGCGACGGTTGTCGCAGAGATTGCTCTGCCCCGAGCGACACCACGCGCACTCGCCGCAGTAGATCATCGAATCGAACGTCACGCGATCACCCGGGCGCCAGCGCTCGACGCGCGGCCCGACCGCGGCGATCACGCCGGAGGCCTCGTGGCCCATGATGAGCGGCGGCTGGCGGCGGCCCGTGGAGCCATCCCAACCGTGGATGTCGCTCCCGCACACGCCGCAGGCCCGCACGCGCACCACCACTTCGCCGGCCGCCGGTTCGGGCGCGGGAAACTCCTGGTAGTCGAGCTGCGAGTAGCGGTTGAGGACGAGGGCTTTCATCGGGAATCGGAAATTGTAGGAGCCTGCTTGCAGGCGATTCGAAAAGCGCACCAGCAAATAATCGCCTGCAAGCAGGCTCCTACCCCGGAATCGCGGCGTCGAGTCTCGCGAGTTCATCGCCCACGTCGAAGTTCATCCGCACGTCCGGGTCGGGCGACGGCACCGCCGACAACAGCAGCCGCGTGTAGGGATGCGCCGGGGCGGCGAACAATTGCGCAGCGGGCGCGAGTTCGACGATCCGCCCCTGGCGCATCACCGCCACGCGGTCGCAGAAATTGCGCACGACATCCAGGTTGTGCGTGACGAAGAGAAACGTGAGGCGGAACTCGCGCTGCAACTCCTTCAACAAGTCGAGCACCTGCGCCTGCACCGACACATCGAGCGCACTCGTCGCCTCATCGCACACGAGCAGCGACGGGCGCATGATCAGCGCCCGCGCGATCGCGATACGCTGCCGTTGTCCGCCGCTGAACGCCGGCGGATAGCGCGACGCCTGGGCCGGTTCCAGCCCGACGCGCCGCAGCATGTCGGCCACGCGCTCGTCGAGCGCCGGTCCGCGCGCGAGCCCGTGGATCACGAGCGGCTCGCCGACGATCTCGCGCACCGTCATGCGCGGGTTGAGCGACGAATAGGGATCCTGAAACACCATCTGCGCATGCTGGCGCAAGGGTTTCAGTTCGCGCTCGGGCAAGCGCGCCCAATCGACCACGCGACCGTCGGGCAGGCGGAATTGCACGGCGCCCGCCGTGGGCGCCAGCGCGCGCAGGAGGCAGCGGGCGACGGTGGTCTTGCCGCAGCCGCTCTCGCCGACCAGCCCGAGCGTCTCGCCGGGCGCCAGATCGAAACTCACGTCGTCCACCGCCCTGGTCACGCCGATCGCACGGCGCCGGAAGCCGCCGCCGCGGACGGGAAAGTGCTTGCTGAGGCCGCGGACGGCGAGGAGTGGGTCGGGCGGATTCATGCGACGCGCGCCCGCCGGCTCGGCAGGGCCTCCAGGAGCGCGCGGGTGTGCGCGTGCCGGGGTTGTTTCAGGACCTCGCGCACGCCGCCCCGCTCGATGATTTCACCCTGGCGCATCACCGCCACCTCGTCCGCCATCTGCGCGACCACTCCGAAATCGTGCGTGATCAGCAGCACCGCGCAGCCGATGTCCTGCTGGAGTTTGCGGATCAAGCCGAGGATCTGCGCCTGGGTGGTCACGTCGAGCGCGGTCGTGGGCTCGTCGGCGATGAGCAACTCCGGCCGGCACACGAGGGCCATCGCGATGATCACGCGCTGCCGCAGGCCGCCGGACAGTTGATGCGGAAACTGCTCGTAGCGCTCCTCGGCGTCGGCGATGCCCACTTTGCGCAGCATGTCGAGGGTCAGGCGCCGCGCCGCCGCCGGGCTCACGTCCTGGTGCACGAGGATCGCCTCGGCCACCTGGCTGCCGACGGTGTGCACCGGCGAGAGCGCCGCCATCGGCTCTTGGAAAATCATGCTCACCAGCCCGCCGCGCACCGTGTAAAGCAGCCCCGAATCCTCGTCGAGGTGCGTGACATCGACGTCTCCCGCGCGACGCGAACGCAACAGGATGCGCCCGGCGACGATGCGCCCGGGCGGCTGCACCAGGCGGAGCAACGACGAGGCCGTGACGGTTTTTCCGCTGCCCGACTCGCCGACGAGCGCCAGCGTGCGCCCGCGCTGGATGGCGAAGGACACGCCCTGCACCGCGCACACCACGCCCTCCGCGTGGAAAAACGAAACGCGCAGGTTTTTCACCTCCAGGAGGGGCAAGGCCGGATCGGGCACGTTCATTTGGCGGAATACGGATCGGCCGCGTCGCGCAGGCCGTCGCCGAGGAAGTTGAAGCTGAGCACGGTCAGCACGATGAACACCACGGGCATGAGCAGCCACGGGTGGTCGGCCACCGTTTGCAGGCTGAGGCAGTCCTGGAGCATCACGCCCCAGCTCACCACCGGCGGTCGCAGGCCGAGGCCGAGAAACGACAGCGACGTCTCGCCGAGGATCATCGTCGGCACGCTCAGCGTCAGCACGACGATGATGTGGCTCGTGAAACCCGGCAGCAGGTGGCGGAACAGGATGCGCGCGTGGCTCGCGCCCAGCAGCCGCGCGGCCGTCGCGTAATCCTCCTCGCGCAACGCCAGGATTTTTCCGCGCACGACGCGCGCGAGATTCGTCCACGCCAGCAACGAGAGCACGAGCGTGATCGCAAAATACGTCGAGAGCGGCGACCACTCGATCGGCAGCACGGCGCCGAACGCCAGCCACAGCGGGATCTGCGGAAACGCGTTCACGATTTCGATCACGCGCTGGATCACGTTGTCCGTCGCACCGCCCACGTAGCCCGAGATTCCGCCGATCGCCACGCCGAGCACAAACGTCACGGCGATGGCCGCGAGGCCGACCGACAGGCTGACGCGGGAGCCGTGGATGATGCGGCTCAGGATGTCCTGGCCGTATTTGTCCGCGCCGAGAAAGAAAAACGTCGGAGTCGTGCCGTCGGGCCACCGCCGGTCGGCCTCTTGCACGCCGAAGAAGTGCCGCGCCGTCGGGATGAGCCCGAGCCACCGATACGGCGCTCCCGGCACAAAAAAACCCAGCCTGACCACGCGCGTCGCATCCTCGTGGTAAGTCTTCCGGAGTGTCAGCGGATCGCGCTGGCTGATCATCGCCCGCACGTGAAGGCCGTGCGCCAGCGAAAATCGCGGGAGTTGCGGCGGGCAATACGCGTGGGCGAGGTCCCGCCACTGGCGCGGATACGGCGCGAAGAACTCCGCCCCGAGCGCCATCACGTAAAGCACCGCGAGCAGGTAGAGGGAAACCACGGCCAGCCGGTGCGAGACAAACCGCCGGCGGATGAGCGCCCATGGCGACAGCGAACCGGGCTCCTCGCGGAGGCCCGGATGGCTGAGCGTGGGGGCGTCGGCTGGGGCGGCCATGCGCGGAGGATGGAAATTGCGGGGCCGGGGCGCAGCAAGCGGCAACTGCGCCGCCGCCGGACGCGCCGGTGCCCGATCATCCCGGCGGCGATCCCTCACCTCCGCTCGCGGGGTGCAACTCAAACTGAGGCCAGCGATTTGTAGCGGCGGTCTATGACCGCCGAACGAATGCCCTTGGCGCACCGCCGGCGGTCATAGACCGCCGCTACAGCCGAGGCCTTCGGAAACTGATCTCAGTTTGAGATGCGCCCCCCGCGCACGGTCCTCCACTCCGGGCTTGAAAAAAGCGCGCCGCTCCCCCACCTCGGAGCCTCCCATCGTTCCCCTGCGTCGCGCCAACCGGCGCGCCGCGTTCCCGACCCAATGAGTTCTGTTACCCTCCTCGTCTTCGCCGCGGCCGTCCAGGTCGCGGTCATCGTCTGGATTCTTCGCGGTAATTCCGCGTCCCGCGCCGCCACACGCGAAATCCGCAGCGACGAATAGGCCCGATCGCCCGCCGCCAGGACCAGCCCCGCGCAGCCCGCGTCCCGGCCGGTGAGCGCGACGGAGCGGCGGTTTTCAACCGCCGGACTTGGGCGCTTGGAAAAGCGCCCCTCCGCAGCGCAAGAAAGTCAGATGCGTCCCGGTGACACACGCAGCGCGTTTCACGGTTGCGTGGGACGGCCCGGGCGCGCTCTTGTGACGAACGGTCATCGCACCGATTCGCCCCATGAAGTTCACCGCCCTCCGCCCGGTCCGCACGCTCCTCGCGCTCGCGTGCGCCACCCTCGCCGCCCACGCCGCCGCACCGGCCGTCAAAATCGGCTTCCTCGTGAAGCAGCCCGAGGAGCCGTGGTTCCAGCTCGAGTGGAAATTCGCCGACCAGGCGGCCAAGGAACTCGGCTTCACGCTCGTGAAGATCGGCGCCACCGACGGCGAGAAGGTGCTCGCCGGCATCGATAATCTCGCGGCCGCCGGCGCGCAGGGCTTCGTCATTTGCACGCCCGACACGCGCCTCGGACCCGGCATCGCCGCCAAGGCGCGCGCCAACAAACTCAAGCTCATCAGCGTCGACGATCAGTTCATCGGCGCCAACGGCAAGCCGATGACCAACGTCCACCACCTCGGCATCTCCGCGGGCAAGATCGGCGAAAGCGTCGGCCAGACTCTCGCTGCCGAGATGAAAAAACGTGGCTGGACCGCCGCCGACACCGCCGTCTGCGCCGTGACGTTCGAGGAACTCGCCACCGCCAAGGAGCGCACCGACGGCGCGATCGCCGCGCTCACCGCCGCCAGTTTCCCCAAGGACCGCATCTTCAAGGCGCCGGAGCGCACCGCCGACATCCCGGGCGCCTTCGACGCCGTCAACGTCCTCCTCACCCAGAAATCGGGCATCAAGCACTGGCTCGTCTGCGGCCCCAACGACAGTGCGGTGCTCGGCGCCGTGCGCGCACTGGAGGGCCGCGGTTACGCCGCCGATAGCTGCGTGGCCATCGGCATCAACGGCACCGATTGCATCGTCGAGTTGGAAAAGGCGAAGCCCACGTCGTTCTACGGCTCGATGCTCCTCTCCGCCAAAGCCCACGGCTACCAGACCAGCGAGATGATGTTCCGCTGGATCAAGGAGGGCAAAGAGCCGCCGCTCGACTCCCGCACCGTCGGCGTGCTCATCACGCGCGAGAATTTCCGCCAGGTGCTCAAGGAGCAGGGCATCCGCGACTAGATTCGTAGGGGCGCCGCTTGACGGCGCCCGCGGGCGGCGACGAGCGCCGCCCCTACGCCTGAAGCCGTGAGCGCCGTTTCCCTTCTTGGTTTCGACCACGTCTCGATGGAGTTCCCGGGCGTCAAGGCGCTTGACGACGTGTCGTTCGACGTGCATGCCGGCTCGATCCACGCCCTGATGGGCGAGAACGGCGCGGGCAAGTCCACCCTGCTCAAAATCCTCAGCGGCGCCTACACTCCCTCCGGTGGCGCGCTCGTCGTGGGCGGCGAACGCCGCGTGTTTACCGATACCGCCCACGCCCTCGCTGCGGGCATTGCCGTTATTTATCAGGAGCTGCACCTGGTGCCGGAAATGAGCGTCGCGGAAAACCTGTTCCTCGGCCACCTCCCGCAGAAATTCGGCATCGTCAACCGCCGCGCGCTCGCCGACGCCGCGCGCCGCCAGCTTGAGCTGATCGGCGAGGACATCGACCCGTGGACCAAGCTTGGGCAACTCCCGCTCGCGCAGCGCCAGATGGTCGAGATCGCCAAGGCCCTCACCCGCGGCGCCCGCATCATCGCCTTCGACGAACCCACCAGCAGCCTCTCCGACCGCGAAGTGCGCCGGCTCTTCACCATCATCCGCGACCTCAAAGCCCGCGGCTGCGCGATCCTCTACGTGTCGCACCGCATGGAGGAGATCTTCGAACTCGGCGACCGCATCACCATCCTGCGCGACGGCCGGCACGTGGAGACCAACGAACTCGCCAATCTCACGCGCGACACCGTCGTCCAGCGCATGGTCGGCCGGCAGCTCGCCGACATCTACAACTATACCCCGCGCGCCCATGGCGACGGCGGCCTCGTCGTCGAGGGCCTCTGCGGCCCCGGGCTTGCCGAGCCGTGCTCATTTGCGGCGAGGGCCGGCGAGATCTTCGGCTTTTTCGGGCTGGTGGGCGCGGGGCGCAGCGAATTGATGCGACTGATCTTCGGCGCGGCGGCCAAGACCGCCGGACGCGTGACCATAGGCGGTCGCGTGCTTGAGATCATCTCACCCCGCGACGCCATCGAAGCCGGCGTCGTGCTCTGCCCCGAGGATCGCAAGAAGGACGGGATCGTCCCGGTGCGCTCGGTCCTCGAAAACACCAACCTCTCCGCGCGCCGCCGTAAAGCGCGCGCCGGCGTGCTGATCGACGAGACCTGGGAGCAGGCCAACGCGCAGCAACGCGTCGAGCAGCTCCGCGTGAAAACGCCGACCGTGCGCCAGCTCATCCGCAACCTCTCCGGCGGCAACCAACAGAAAGTCATCCTTGGCCGTTGGCTCTCCGAGACCGTGAAAGTGATCCTGCTCGACGAACCCACGCGCGGGATCGATGTCGGGGCCAAGAGCGAAATCTACGGCATCATGCAGGACCTCGCGAAGTCGGGCGTGTGCGTGATCGTGGTCTCGAGCGAACTGCCCGAAGTGCTCGGCGTGTCCGACCGCATCGCCGTGATGCGTCAGGGTAAGATCGCCGCGATCCTCGACCGCGCCGACGCCAACGAGGAAAAACTCCTCAAACTCGCCCTGCCGCTCGAAACGGCGCGCGCGTCGTGATCAAAACCATTTCTTCACCACGGATGAACACGGATGGACACGGATCGATGAAAAGACTCAACGGCGAGGCCCAGCCTCCGGGAACGCGTTCTGATACCATTTACGGCTCGAATCTGGACTGTAGGGGCGCCGCTTGTCGGCGCCCGGGTTGCGCAGCGTGGGCGTCGTCAAGCGACGCCCCTACCAAGAGACCAAACGCGAGACGTAACTGGTATGAATCCGTGTGCATCGGTGTTCATCCGTGGTTCAATTGCCTAGTCGTTCTTTAGCTCCCATGGCCTCCCCTTCCTCCCCCGCCCCGCGCCAGCCGCTCGCCGACTTTTTCGACAAGGCCGGGATGCTCGTCGTCCTCGCAATCCTGTTCCTCGGCTGCTCCCTGTTCGTGGAGAATTTCTTCTCCTGGGCGAACATGCGCGGCCTCGCCCTCGCCGTGTCGATGACCGGCATGGTCGCCTGCACCATGCTGTTCTGCCTCGCCGCCGGCGACTTCGACCTCTCCATCGGTTCCGTCGTAGCCTGCGCCGGCGTGCTCGCCGCGGTCGTGATGAACAAGAGCGAAAGCATCACGCTGGGCGTGCTCGCCGCGCTCGGCCTCGGCGCGCTCGTCGGTTTCATCAACGGCTTCGTCGTCGCCAAGCTCCGGATCAACGCCCTCATCACCACGCTCGCGACGATGCAGATCGTGCGCGGCCTCGGCTTCATCATCTCCGGCGGCACCGCCGTCGGCATCGGCCTCGAGGACTTTTTCTCGCTCGGCAACTCGGCGTTTCTCGGTGTGCCCACGCCGGTCTGGATCACGGCCGCGTGTTTTTCCGTGTTTGGATTTCTGCTCAACCGCACCGTCTTCGGCCGCGACACACTCGCCGTCGGCGGCAACGCCGAAGCCGCGCACCTCGCCGGCATCGCCGTCGATCGCGTCAAGATCGCGATCTTCACCGCCCAAGGCGTGATGGCCGCGTTCGCCGGCATCGTGTTGTCGTCGCGCGTCACCAGCGGCCAGCCCAACACCTCCCAAGGCTTCGAACTCGAAGTGATCTCCGCCTGCGTGCTCGGCGGCGTGTCACTGACGGGAGGTGTCGGCAGCATGGCCTTCGTCATCGCCGGCGTGCTGATCATGGGCATCGTCCAGAACGCGATGAACCTGCTGAACGTGCCGACGTTTTACCAATACGTCGCCCGCGGCCTCATCCTCCTCGCCGCCGTGCTCTTCGACCGGTGGAAGCGGCGGAAGAGTTGAGCGCGCCTCCCTCTGCCTTCGCATGCCCACGCTGATCGCCGCCCCCTCCCTCAACACCGCCGCCGGCACCCGCCGAAGGAAATCGAAGAGTGCATCGGCCGCGTGAACTCGAAGGCCGAGGCGCTCAGCATCGCGCATGACGAGCCCCGCCGGCTGAGGAGACCCGGCCACCGGGTATCCCGAAATTCGCGACCGCATCGCGGATCGCTTCGCGCAGGGAGAACCCGCGCAGCTCAGCGGTAGACTTCACGGCGATGACGCACGCGGTTGACGCGCACAATGCGAATCGCATCGGCGATTTCGTAGACCACCCGGTAGTCGCCAATCCGGATGCGCCAGTCGCTCTTGCCGCCCGTCAGTTTGCGACAACCGGGCGGACGTGGGTCCAGCGCGAGTGCCGTGATGGCCGCGATGACACGTTCATGAACTTCGGACGAAAGTCGCGCGAGGTCCTTTTCCGCGCCGCGCTCGAGTAGCACCCGATACATCGTCACTTGCCGCTGCGGCTGGCGAGGTAGTCTTCCAACGGTCGATAGCGAAGCGGTTTGCGCCGCACGCGTTTCAGCGCTGCGACATCCTCCGCATCCTCCACTCGCTCCATCAGTTCCTCGTAGTCCTCGATGGCGAGAATCACGGACACCGGTTTGCCTTTGCGGGTCACGATCTCGGGCTCGGGGAATGCGGCTTTCATGTGGCTCTGGTAGGCCTGTTCCCGCCGCGGCGCAAACTTGATTTCACCGATCGCCCGCTGCACTCCGCCCCTGAATCGCCCGCCACACCGCTTCGCGCACGGAGAAGGCGAGCATCAGCGGCGGCTCGCCGACGGTCACTTGGCTCCCGGTTCTCCGCGTTCGGTTGGGAGTCCCAGCCAACGGACCACCGCACCTTCGACAGCAGCCAGTTCTCGTTCCGGCAGCCGCGTCAACCGCCGCATCAACTTCGCCGTCGGCACCGTGCCGATATTTTGCGCGTCAAATACTCCGGGGAGAAAGAGTGGAGCGCGATGCTCGACTTCAAAACGTCCGCCGCGCGCCTGCGTCGTCCGCGCCACGTAGGTGACGACCGCCTTTTCATCGTCGGCAAACGGCACACTCAGAATCACCGCTGGACGCGGTTTCGCCGCCATCCCGAGGTCGATCATCCAGATTTCGCCGCGCATCACTCACCGAGCCATTGTTTGCCAGCCGCTTCGCCTTCCTCGGCGTCGAGCTGCGCAAACGTATTCTCGGAGGCTTGAATCATCGCGCGATAATCGTCCAGCCAAGCCGCGACCGACAGCATCTGCTCGGTCGGCAGTTTCGCGATGGCGGACTCGATTTCGGCCACGGTGCTCATGACGGGACCGATAGCTCAATTCGTCCGCTTCACAAGCCGGAAGAGGAGAGCCTCGAAAGCGCGAAACTCTTAATTTCGAAATGATGGTCATTGCGAAGAATTTTTCCGATTTTGCAAAAAAACGCTAACGGGAGACGGCGGTGACCGAGAATGTTCCTGGCTTGAGACCAATTTTTTCCAAGAGCTGACGCACGTCTCGGACTTTTTCGTTCGTCGTGCTGTGTGTGAGCACGAACCAATCTGTGCCTCTTACCGGCTGGCTGCTGTAAGCTTCCCCGTTCACTCGATTGACGAAATCAGCGCGCGGGTTTCTTGAGACGAACGGGCCGCGGTTCACTTGAACTGTCGATCCTACATCAAACGCGCGACTGCTAAAGTGCGCTCGCAAGCTCTCAAAGAGCTTCACGAGTGAGTCGGAAGCAAAGGACTCGCGGATCATTTCGACCCCTCCGGGATGGCCGTTTTTCGCCCAATCGATTTTTATCTCTAAGATTCTTAGATCTCTCCTTTTGGTAGTGATCGCACTGACCAACTCATCGAGTTCAACCGAACCGTTCTTTGCTGCAGGAGCAGGGGCCAGCGAATGAGGTCGCTTCGAGTTTTCGTGAATTCCTTCGATTTCGTTCAGCTCATGAGCAATCATCTCTGCGTCTTTCTCTAGCTGCTCAAGTCGGCCAAACAGTTCCTTCACCCTAGATGCGTGAGTGGAAAAAGCCGCGACTTCTTCGAGTTTACCTGCGCGTGCGGCTGCTGAGATTCGGCTAAGCAATCTTGCTTGGAGGTTTTCGAGTTTGGGTTTCACGCCAAACTAGTTAAAGTTAACGTAAGGTTAGTCAATCATATTTTACCTACTTTACTAACTCGTGATTCAATCGCCCGCCACACCGCCTCGCCGGTCGCCGGTGACGCGAGCGGGACCTGGCCACCGGATTTTCCGAAATTCGCCACGGCGTCGCGGATCGCTTCGCGCACGGAGAAGGCGAGCATCAGCGGCGGCTCGCCGACGGCTTTGCTGCCGTGCACGGCCTTGTCATTCGCAGCGTCGGGGAGCAACGTGACGTTGAACTCCATCGGCGCATCGCCGATCGCGGGGATTTGATAGGTGCTCGCGCCGTGCGTGAGCAAGCGGCCCGACGCGTCCCACTTCAGCTCCTCGCTCGTGAGCCAGCCCATGCCTTGCACGAAGCCACCCTCGATCTGGCCGCGGTCGACGCCGGGGTTCAGCGAGTCGCCGACGTCGTGCACGATGTCGACGCGCCGCACGCGGCTCAGGCCGGTGTAGCCGTCGACCTCCACTTCCGCCACCGCCGCGCCGCACGCGTAATAGGCGAACGGCTTGCCCGACACGGTCTCCCAATTCCAATGAATGCCGGGCGTCGCGTAGAAGCCGGTCGCCGAGAGGCTCACGCGCGACGCGTAGCATTGGGCCGCGACTTTCGCGAAGGCCACGCGCGTCGTGGGATCAGTGGCGAAGAACACGAATCCGTCCGCAACCTGTAGGTCGGGCTTCATGCCCGACGCGTCGGGGGTAAACCCCGACCTACGTTCAGCCTCGATCAGCTTCGCCGCAACCGGCGTCATGCGCTCGCGGAGCGTGGCGCACGCATTGCGCACGGCGGCGCCGTTGAGGTCCGCGCCGGCACTCGCCGCGGTCGCCGAGGTGTTCGGCACCTTGTCGGTGCGCGTGCGCATCATCCGAATCGCGTCGGCCGGCAGGCCGAGTTCGCGCATCGCGATGCCGAGGATCTTCGTGTGCAGCCCCTGCCCCATATCGGTGCCGCCGTGGTTCACCTGCACCGTGCCGTCCTGGTAAACATGCACGAGCGCGCCGCCCTGGTTGTAGTGCGTGAGCGTGAACGAAATTCCAAACTTCACCGGCGTGACCGCGAGCCCGCGCTGCACGCCGCGGTGCGCGCGGTTCCATTCCGCGATCTCCCGCCGCCGCTCGGCGAACCGCGCCTGCTCAAGAACCGTCCGCCAGATCTGCTGGATGCGGTTGTCGCCGATCTCGACACCGTAATGCGTCGTGTTGGTCTCGCCGGTGCCACGATAGAGATTCCGCTCGCGCACGACTTCCGGCGGCAGCCCAAGCGCGCGCGCGACGCGATCGATGATTTCCTCGATGATGAGCATGCCCTGTGGCCCGCCGAAGCCGCGGAAGGCGGTGTTCGAGGCGAGATTCGTCTTCGCCACGCGCCCGGTCAGCCGCACCGCCGGCAGGTAATAGGCGTTGTCCAGGTGAAACAGCGCCCGGTCCATAATCGGTTGCGAGAGATCGAGCGACCAGCCGCCGTTCGAGACCAAGTCCGCCTGCACCGCGCGCAACACGCCGTCGCCCGTGAAGCCCACCTCGAACTTCGCGAAAAACGGATGCCGTTTGCCCGTGAGCGTCATGTCGAGGTCGCGGTCGAACTGCACGCGCACCGGCCGCCCGGTCTTGAGCGCCGCGAGCGCGACGAGGGCCGCGGGCGTGTTGCCCTGCGTCTCCTTGCCGCCGAAGCCGCCGCCCATCCGCGGCGACTGCACGACGATCTTGTGGCGCGGCAGATGCAGCACCTCGCTCACGATGGCTTGAATCTCCGACGGATGCTGCGTGCTCGACGCGATGAACACATCGCCTTCGTCGCCCGGCTCCGCCCACGCCGCCTGCGTCTCGAGGTAAAAATGCTCCTGCCCGCCGAACTCGAATTCCCCCGCGAGCCGGTGCGGCGCGCCCGCGAGCGCCGCCGCGCAATCGCCGCGTGTCATCACCCGCGGCGGATTGTGAAAACTCTCCCGCGCGATCGCGTCGCGAATCGTCACCACCGCCGGCAACGGCTCATACTCCACCTGCACGAGCGCCGCCGCCACCCGGCACGCCGCGAGCGACTCGCCCACCACGAGCGCCACGAGGTGTCCGTGATAGAGCACTTCGTCCGCCGCGAAGAGCGTCTCGTCGGGCCGCGACACGCCCACGTTGTTGTGCCCCGGCACATCCTCCGCCATCAGCACCGCCGCGATGCCCGGCACTTCACGCGCCGCACCCGCATCGCGCCGCTTGATTATGGCGTGCGCGTGCGGCGACATCACCGGCCACACCTCGAGCATCGTCCGCTTCTGCGCGGTGTCGTCCACGTAGTGCGCGCGGCCGGTCACATGCCCGACCGCGCTCTCGTGCCGGAGTTGCTTCGACGCCGCCTCCACCGGCCACGGCGCGCTGCCGGCGAAACTCGCCGGCGAATCCACCGCCAGACTCGTCTCCCCCGCGGCAAATTTTTCCCACACCGAAACCAGCACGCCGCGCCGATACTCCGCGCTCCCGCGCAAATCGTCGATCGGCTTGAACTCGCCGCGCAGAATCTCCGCCACCTCGCCGGCCGCGTCGCTCAGCGTTCTCCCGACGAGCGCCGCCTCCGCCTGCTTCGCCCGCACCGGCATCGCTGCCACGCCCCCGTAGGCGATCCGCGCCTTCCGCACGATGCCCGCCGCGTCCAGGTCCACGCAGAACGCACCCGCCACAATGCTGATGTCCACCTCCCGGCGGTGGGACACTTTTTGAAAATCCACGCGCCGCACGAGCCCTGCACCGGGTGCGCCGCGCGGCAGCACGATTTCCTTCATCACCTCGTCGGGCCGCAGCTGCGTCTGCCGGTAGCCCGTGAAAAAACCGTCGAGCGGCAGCGTCCGCTCCCCGAGCGTCGAGGCGAGCACCACGCTGGCATCGAGCGTGAGCAGCACCGGCGCGCTGTCCCCGATGGGCGACGCCGTCACGAGGTTGCCGCCGAGCGTCGCGCGGTTGCGCACCTGCCGCGACGCAAACACCGCGAGCATCTTCGCGATCGAGGGATACTCCTGTAGGTCGGGCTTTACGCCCGACGTGTCGGGGGTAAACCCCGACCTACAACCAAGCGCCTCCTCGATCGTGGTCAGCGTCACCGCCGCGGCGATCCGCCATTCGGTGGGCGTCGACGTGATGTGCGTCAGCTCCGGCACGCCCTCCACCGAGATGAGTTCGGGGTAGCGTCTGAACTTTTTGTTGAGTTCGACGCCTAGTTCCGTCGCGCCGGCCACGAGCTTCGCCTGCGGGTGGCGGCTCCGCAGCGCGAAGAGTTCCGCCAGTGACGTCGGCCGGAAGAAGTGCTCACCCGCGCCGTCGTAATGCAACGCCGCCGGCAGCTCGACCACTTCGCCCAGCCGCTGCGCAAACGGATCCGCGGCGTCGCGCTCCGGTGTGCGCCGCGCCCACGCATCCGCCGCCGCGTCGCGAATCGGCCGGTAGCCCGTGCAGCGGCACAGGTTGCCGCACAGTTGATCGCAGAGTTGCGGCTGCGACTTCGCGCCGTCGCGGTAGTAACCCTCGAACATCGCGACGACGAAACCCGGCGTGCAGTAGCCGCATTGCGAACCGTAGTGCTCCACCATCGCGGCCTGCACGGGATGCAGCTGATCGCCCTGGGCGAGCGCCTCGACCGTCACGATCTCGCGCCCCGCGAACATCGGCAGCAGCGCGATGCACGAGTTGATCGCCCGGTAGGCCGGCCGGCCCGCCGCGTCGCGATCGACGAGGGCGACGGAGCACGCGCCGCAATCGCCCTCGGCGCAGCCGCACTTGCTGCCGGTGCGGCCGTTCGTGCGCAGCCAGTCGAGCAGCGTGGTGGTGGCCGGGAGATTCTCCACGCGAACCAGCTCGCCGTTCAGCAGGAACTCGAAACTCGCCGACCCGTTTTCCATGCGTCGAGGAAAACCATCGTCCGCCATGGTGCAACGTTGTAGGGCGGGGTCGCCGAACCCCGCCGCATTTGCGTCCGCACTCATGACTCCGGCGGGGTTCGGCGACCCCGCCCTACAGCGCCGCGCGATTCACATCCTTGTAGTAGAGGTAGCTCGCCGGCGTCTTGCCCATCGCGACGAACCACTGCGGGCAAAACGGCGCCATCCAGATCGCGTCGCCCGCCGCCACGGGATACCACGCATCCTCGAGCCGGTAAACGCCCTGCCCCGCGAGCATCAGCAACCCGTGTTCCATCACATGTGTCTCGACGAACGGCAGCGTCGCGCCCGGTTGGTAGGTGAAGATGTTCATCGCGAGGTCGAACGCCGGCACGTCGGGCAACAGCACCTGCAGCCGCGCGTCCGGATCGCCGAGGAACGGCTCGCCTTTGACCTTCGCGGCGTCGCCGACGATGGCCTGCGGCGTTTTTTCCCCCGCGAGCGGGACGAACTTCTTTTGAAACAGCGTCACGCGCGTGCCTTTCCTTGGCGCCGTGATCGACCAGGCCTCGCCGGCCGGGGCGAAGAAGAACGCGCCCGCCTGCACCTTCGCCTTCAGTTTGCCGATCGCGAGCGTCGCGCCGCCGGTTTCGAAATAGCCGGCCGTCTCGACTTCATCCGCGGGCAGCGACGCCCGTCCGCCCGGCTCGAACGTCACGAGCAACTGCGCGAACCGCGCGCCCATCGCCTTGTTGATGAGGATGATCGTGGCGGCGCCGGCGATGCCGGGAACGCTGCTCTTCACGTGGCCGTCGGGTGCGAGGAGGGCGTGACGCGTGGCGACGCGCGTGCGGGTCTGGCCGTAGGGGAAGCTCATTTTTGTTCAGCCACCAAAAGCACAAAAATCACAAAACAGGAAAACCAATTTCCCGAACGCCCCGTCTGTTTCTGCGCCTTTTGTGCCTTCTGTGGCCATCACTCCGGTCGCAGAAACTGACCGCGCTGCGGCAGGTTCGTCAACCGGCCATCCGCGTAGACGGCACAGCCACGCACGTAGGTGTGCGTCACACGCGCGCGGCTCTTTCGTCCGAGGTAGGCACTGATCCGGTGGCGCGTCCACAAATCGTCCGCGGCGATTTCGCGCGCGGGGCCGAACTCGATCAGCGAGAAATCCGCGTCGCGGCCCACGGCGAGTTCGCCCTTGCGCCCGTCGAGCCGGAAGCGCCGCGCGACGTTCCGCGCGAGCACCGCCGCCAGCACCGGCAGATCCTCGTCCGCGGTCTTCGCCCCCTCCGACATCAGCAGCTGGAACCCGTGCTGCACGCCCCCGATGCCACCCCAGGCCGCAAACAGGTTCGCCGTGTCCTTCATCTCGGGCAGCGAGGGCGAGTGATCGGACCCGACCGTCTGGATGCGGCCCGCGCGCAGCTCGCTCCACAAACCGACGCGACGCTTCTCCTCACGAATCGGCGGCGCGCATTTTCCGAGGGGACCGAGCCGCGCGACATCCTTGTCGTTCAACAGGAGGTAATGCGGGCAGGTCTCCGCGGTCACATCGACGCGCTGCTCCCGCGCCTCGGCGATGAGCGCGATGCCCTCGGGGCTGCTCACGTGCACGACGTGCAGCGCGCAACCCGTTTCGCCCGCCAGTTCGAGCGCGAGGCGGATTGCGGCGAGTTCGACCTCGACCGGCCGCGAGTCGAGCCACGCTTTCGCGTCGGCGCGGCCTTTGGCTTTCACCGCAGCCGTGAACTGGTTTGCCAGCGCGTCGTCCTCCGCATGCACGGCGACGAGCAGCCCGAGCTTCGCGGCACGCTTCATGCCCTCGCGGAGCGAACCGGCGTCGATGTGCGGAAAACTCGCGATGCCGCTGTTCGCCATGAACGCCTTCAGGCCGATCGCGCCCGCGTCGCGCAGGCCGGCGAGCTTGTCGAGATTGCCCGGCACCAGGCCGCCCCACAGCGCAAAGTCCGTGCACGATTTCTCCTCGGCCAGCGCGCGCTTCTCGCGCAGCCGGGCGGCATCGAGCACCGGCGGCTCGGAGTTGAGCGGCATGTCGAAGAACATCGTGCCGCCGCCCGCCGCGAGCGCCGCCGAGCCCGCCGCCAGGCCTTCCCAATCCTCGCGTCCCGGCTCGTTGAAATGCACGTGCGCGTCGATGATGCCGGGAAAGACGTAGCGCCCGTCCGCCTCGAGGGTCTGCTCCGCCGCCTCGGAAATCTGCGGCGCGATCTGCACGATTTTTTCGCGCCGCACGGCCAGGTCGGCGCGCACGAGTCCGGCGGGCGTCACGAGCGTCCCGCCGCGCACGATGAGATCGAGACGCTCGGGCTCGAGGCTGCGTTGCACGTCGGAGGGGCGTCTTCGTTTCATGAGGATTGCTCGCGCGCGAGGCGCTGGAGGAAATCGCCCACGACGCGCAGCGCCACGGCGAGGTCGGCGCGCGAGGCGAATTCATCGGGGTGGTGGCTCAAGCCGTCGCGGCAGCGCACAAACAACATCGCCACCGGTGTGAGCGCCGACATCACCACCGCATCGTGCCCCGCGCCGCTGACCAGTTCAACGCTCCGGCCCTGCACGGCGACCACGCTGCGGGTGAGCGCCGCGCTCAGCGGCGCCGAGCAGGTCACCGCCGGATTGTCCTGCGTCACGCTCCAGGTGGTGCCGAGCTTTCGCCGCCGGGCGATGCGCCCGGCCGCGTAGAGCAGCAACTTCAGCGCGGCGTCGCGGGCGTCGTCGCGCGGATGCCGCACATCGAGCGAGAGCGTGACCTCGCCCGGAATGACATTGGGCGCGCCGGGCTCGACTGCGACCGTGCCCACCGTCGCCACCAATGGCGGCACCGCACGGGCGCTGGTCTCCACGAACAGCACAAACTCCGCGGCGCCCGCGAGCGCATCGCGTCGCAGTTCCATCGGCGTCGTGCCCGCATGTCCCGCCCGCCCGCGAAACGTCAGCCGTCCCCGGGTCTGCCCGGCGATCGCGGAAACAACACCCACCGCGAGCTGCTTGTTTTCCAGCACCGGCCCCTGCTCGATGTGGACTTCGAGGTAACCCATTAGGTTACTTCGCCTGTGATTCGCTTGGAGGTGGAGCGCGTTGCCCTCAACGCGCTTTTCCAGACGTCCGAAGCGCGCTGGGGTCAACGCGCTCCACCTCTGAATCGCCTCGCGCACGCTCACGCCCTGTTCATCGCGCAATTTGAGATCGGCCGCGCTCAACCGGCCGGAAAAACCCTTGCTGCCGAGATAGGCGCTCGCGAACCGCACGCCTTCCTCCTCGGAAAACCCGAGCACCTCGACCGCAAAAGGCAGCGCCACGCCGCGCCGCCGCAGTTCGCCGAGCGCCACGATGGGCAGCAGCACGCCGAGTGCGCCGTCGAATTTTCCCGCGTCGCGCACGGTATCGAGATGCGAACCGAGGAGGAGCGTTTTTGTCGGGCGGGGGCGCCGGACCCCGCTGGTTTCCGATCCTCCGGCGGGGTCGGGCGACCCCGCCCTACAATTCGCTTCAAGGCGTCCGACCAGGTTGCCGGTCGAATCCTCGCGCACGCTCAAGCCGGCGGCGCGCATCCACGTCGCGACGCGCGCATTGGCGCGCCGCATCGCGGGCGAGAGGAACGTGCGGGTCAGCCGCCCCGGTTCGTCCGTGATGCGGCCCAGCTCATCGAGCATCCGGACTAACTGTGACTTGGCTGCTTGCATGTCAGCCCTGATTCAATGCGCGCGTGGTTTCGGCTATTCGCGCTTCGAACGTATCTCGAAATTTGGAAAAGTCCCACGACCAAAACCCGACGGACAACACGATCCAAGACCACGGGATGACAGCCACCCCCGGCCTTTCATAAAATCTAATCCAGTATATCGGCGGTGTCGTGCACGGTATTTTTGTTATTCCCTGCACTTCTGACCACGGAATTTCTGAACGTCTACCATTCCAACACAACTCGAGGTGCTGTGCTGCGAACCTAACATAGGCCGCTCGCCAGCCAACGAACAGCAGGCCTCCCGAAATCATCACGAAAACGACGGCATACGCGATTCGGCCTTCCGGACTAAGTTGCTCGATGTTCCGAATCTGTTCTGGGAAGAAAGCAAAACAAAGCGCGGCGTATACGCACATCGTTCCGAGGAAAACACCGGCCAGCTTCAAAAAATAATAGTAGATGCGACTACTCTCCATCGAAGTTCGTAATCAGCTTCCGCGATAGGTCTGATACGCCCACGGCGTCACGAGCAACGGGACGTGATAAGCGGCGCCGGCGTCGGTGATCGCGAAACGCACGGGCACGCGGTCGAGGAACAGGCTGTCGCGATGATGCGTGACGAAATAGTCCTTTACGAAGAACAGCAGTTCGTAGCTGCCCACCGCCATCTCCGTGCGATCGAGCAACGGGGGGTCGGTGCGACCATCCGCATTCGTGGTGACGGCCTTCACCATGATGTGCTTGCCGTCGAGCTTCCAGAGTTCGATGCGCATGCCGGCGGCGGGTTTGCCGGTCACGAGATCGAGGACGTGGGTGGAAAGTTTAGCGGGCATGAGAGAGTTTTGACCGCGGATTACGCAGATGTCGCGGATAAAACCATCCGCGCAATCCGCGTAATCCGCGGTCAATTGGCTTGAAGCAAATCGTTCAGACGGAGCTGGGCAATTTTTTCGATTTCATCGAGCGCCGTGGCGAACTCGGCCTCGAGTGAGTGATTCAGGCGCGCCTGCATGGCGGCGAGGATAGTGGCGCGGTTGTTGAGGCGCGCGCAGATGATGAACGGAAAACCGAAACGCGCGAGATAGGCGGCGTTGTTGGTCTGAAACACGGCGAGCGCATCGTCGCTCAGACGGTCCAGGCCGGCGCTGGCCTGTTCGCGGGTGGACTCGGCGGTGAGCCGGTTCTGCTGGGCGAGGCGGCCGGCGAGATCAGGGTGCGCGCGGATGAGGGCGAGTTGCTTATCCATGGGCGCGGCCCGCATCGCGGCGCAGAGCGCACTGTGCAGATGCGCAGCGTCGCGAAACGGGCGCTCCGGCCACGCCGTCTCGGCGACCCACGGCGAGTGCTCGAAGAGATGGCCGAGCGCGGCGGCGAAGGCTGGGCGGTCGAGTTGGTTGAGGTGTGCGAGACTCGGCATCGCGCGGCCTCAAATCCCAAACGCCAAAGGTCCAAACTCCAAAAAAATCTCAAAGCGAGAATCTCGAAATTGAAATTTCGTCATTGGGATTTCTTTGGAATTTTGGCGTTTGGGATTTGGAATTTCTTCCTATGCGATTTGCTCGTAGGCGGGCAGCGTGAGGAACTCCTCGAATTTGTCCGCCTTCACCATCTTCAAAAACATTTCGACGGCCTTCGGGAAATTGCCCTTCGCGTAACGCTCGGCGCCGATCTCGCCTTGGATTTTCACGAGTTCCTCGGCCATGAATTTATCGTAGAGCGCGCTGTCGATTTTGCGTCCGTCGGCGAGCGACGCGCCGAAGCGGTGCCATTGCCAGAGCTGGGCGCGCGAGATTTCGGCGGTCGCGGCGTCTTCCATCAAATTGTAGAGCGGCACGCAGCCGAGGCCGCCGAGCCAGGCTTCGAGATATTGCACGCCGACGCTGAGATTCAGGCGCACGCCGGCCTCGGTGATGTTGCCGGGCGGCGGTGCGAGCAGTTCGGCGGCGGTGACGTTCACATCGGGGCGCTGCTTCGCGATTTGATTCGGCGTCGGCATGTGTTTGTCGAACGCCTGCAGCGCGACCGGCACGAGGCCGGGGTGCGCGACCCACGTGCCGTCGTGGCCGTCGGTCGCCTCGCGCTCCTTGTCGGCGAGAACTTTCGCGAGCGCGGCTTCGTTGGCAGCGGGGTTGTTCTTGATCGGAATCTGCGCAGCCATGCCACCCATCGCGAACGCGCTGCGGCGGTGGCAGATTTTGATCACGTGCAGGCTGTAGGCGCGCATGAACGGCGAGGTCATCGTCACCAGCGCGCGATCGGGAAACGTGCCGAGCTTCGGCAGTTTCTTGATGCGCGAAAAAATGTAGTCCCAGCGTCCGCAGTTCAGGCCGCTCGCGTGTTCGCGCAGTTCGTAGAGCATCTCCTCGGCCTCGAATGTCGCGAGGATGGTCTCGATGAGCATCGTGCCGCGCACGCTGCCGTGCGGGACACCGAGCGTGGCCTCGGCGTGCGTGAAGACGTCGTTCCACAGCCGCGCCTCGAGGTGGCTCTCCATTTTCGGCAGGTAGAAATACGGGCCGCTGCCGCGCGCGAGCAGCTCCTTCGCGTTGTGGAAAAAGTAGAGGCCGAAATCGAAAAGCCCGCCACCGACCGGCTGGCCGTCGAAGCGCACGTGTTTTTCGGGAAGATGCCAGCCGCGCGGGCGGACGAGCAACGTGGCGACCTGGTCGTTGAGTTTGTAATTTTTGCCGCCAGGAATCTCGAGCGTGATGGTGCGGCGGATGGCGTCACGGAGGTTGATGTGGCCATCGAGCAGATTTTCCCACGTCGGCGTGGTGGCGTCCTCGAAATCGGCCATGAACACCTTCGCGCCGGAGTTGAGCGCGTTGATCACCATCTTGCGGTCGACGGGGCCGGTGATCTCGGTGCGGCGGTCCTGCAAGTCGGCGGGCGCGGGGGCGACGCGCCACGACGGGTCGTTCCGGATTTGCGCGGTCTCAGGGAGGAAGTCCGGGAGCCGGCCCGCGTCGAGTTCGCTCTGGCGGGCGACGCGGCGGGCAAGCAGTTCCTCTCTGCGCGCGCCGAACTTCTGGAATATCCCGGCGAGAAACTTGCACGCCTCGGGAGTGAGAATCTCCGCGTGGCGCGGGGCGATGGGGCCGGTGATTTCGAGACCGCCGAGGACAGTGGGACTCATACGCGCGAGTCAAAAGCTCCAAGCTCCAAGCGCCAAGCTCCAATCGTTCGGCTGCACCTGGGCGCATCTCACTTTCGTGCACTGCGGAGGGGCGCTTTTCCAAGCGCCCAAGCTCGGCGGCTGAAAACCCCCGCTCCTTCGCTCTCTCCGGACGGCAAGAAACTGAGATGCGCCCGCTGCACCTCATTGCGGGCCCGCTGTGTTGACAAACGTGAACGACCGGGCAATCAAACCGAATCTCGCTCGATTCAGCGCCCCAAAAATGCCGCGTGTTAATTTTCCGCGCTTCGCCGGTTTCTCACTCTACCTTCATGAGGACCGGCTCAAGTTCCACTACAACTACGCCGGCGAAGAACGCACCACCGTGATTTCCGCCGATCTGCTGCCCGCCGCAGCGCAGCGACTCGGCGCGCGCTTCACGCTCACACCGGACGGTGGCGCGGATGTTGTTCCTTCGGTGGATGGCCGCGAGGCCGGTCACGGCCACGTGCCCCGCCGGATGCGCAACATCACGCACGAAACCTTCGATCTCGGCTGCGACCTCTATACGCCGGTGAGCGAGGACTACGTTTCACCGGCCACGTTTCGAGGGACGCTGCACCGCGTGACGCTCGACGCCACGCCGTGGGAAAAACCAAAATAATCAACTCCCCCGCCCCATGCTGACCCGCCGCCAATTCACGAAACTCGCCGCCCGCTCGCCGCTCGCGTTTATCCCCGCGCTCCAGACCGCTCGCGCAGACATCGGCAAACTCGGGGGCGGCGCGCACGATCTCACGATTCTCTACACGAACGATTTTCACAGCGCGTTCAACCCCATCCCCGCCTACTGGCTGCCCGGTTCGCCGAAACTCGGCGGCGCCGCGCACCTCGCCACGCTCGTGGAGCGCGAGCGCGCGGCAGCGAAAACTTCCTTCCTGCTCGACTCCGGCGACATGTTTACCGGCGCAATGTCGCACCTCACGCACGGCGAGGCGTTGATGGAGTTCATGACGTTGATGCGCTATGATGCGATGAGCGCGGGCAATCACGAGTTCGACTACGGCTGGCAAATCTTCGCGCACGCCGCGACGCGCGTGCCGTTTCCGATTCTGTGCTGCAACGTCCGCTACAAAACCGGCGGCTTCCGCTTCCTGCGGCCCCACACGATTCTCGAGCGCGATGGCGTGCGGCTCGGCGTCATCGGCGTGATGGGGCTCAACGCCGCCCGCTTCACCATCATGCCGTCGAAGGTCGCCGAACTCGAGTTCACCGATCCCGTGGCCGAGACCGCCGCGTGCGTGCAGGAACTCCGCAACACCGTCGACGTGCTCGTCGTGCTCGCGCACATGGGTCTGCCCGGCGCAATGCAGACCGACGCGGAAAACGATCCCGACGTCCAGCGCCCGCTCGACGAAGACCTCGCGTTTTGCGGCGCGGTGCCGGGCATCGACGTTTACATCGCCGCTCATTCGCATCACGGGCTCGAACAACCGATCGTCCATCCCGCCACCGGCACGATCATCACGCAGACTTACGGCTACGGCACGCGGCTCGGTCGCATCCGGCTCAGCGTAAGGAACCGCAAGGTGGTGCACCACGAGGCCGCATTGCTGAAAACCTGGAGCGATCAACTCCCGCCGCACCCGGCGGTCGCCGAACGCACCGCGCACTACCGGCGCGTGGTCGTCGAGCAAGTCGGCGCGCCCGTGGGCCGCGCCACGGAGCGAATCATCCGCTGCTACAACCGCGAATCGCCGCTTGGCTCGCTCATCGCAGACATCATGCGTGTGCGCGCCGGCTCCGATGTCGCGCTGACCAACGCCGGCGGCCTGCGCTCCGATTTGCCGGAAGGTGAACTCGACCGGAGCCACGTGCTCGACGTGTTTCCGTTTCTCAACAACGTCGTCACACTCGAACTCGCCGGCCACGACCTCAAGGCCGTGCTCGAACATTCCCTCTCGCTCAAGGCCGGGATGGGCCAGGTTTCCGGGGTGCGCGCGGTTTACGATCTGCGGCGGCCCATCGGTTCGCGCCTCGTCGAGGTCCACGTTGGCGGGCAGCCGGTAAACGACGAAAAACTTTATCGTGTCACGACGAACAGTTTTCTCGCCGAGGGCGGCGACGGCTATCTCGCGTTCAAGCAGGGCCGTGAAGTCGCACGCGATGGGCAGCTGAATGATCTCTTCTATGATCACATCAAGGCGGCGAAAGTCATCTCACCGCCAACGCTCGGCCGGATGGTGCCCGCGGTCTAGTCGCATTCACGGCGAGATTTTCATTCCTCCCGCGTTCCGCGCCATACATCTTCGCTCACCATGAGCCAGAAGCACTTCATGCGCGAAGCCATCAAGCTCGCCGAGGCCGGGATGCGCGGCGGCCGTGGCGGCCCCTTCGGTTGCGTGGTCGTGCGGCAGGGCGAGATCGTCGGCCGCGGCCACAACCGCGTGACTTCGACGAACGACCCCACGGCCCACGCCGAGGTCGTCGCGATCCGCGACGCCTGCGCCAACCTCGAGACGTTCCAACTCGCCGACTGCGAACTCTACACCAGCTGCGAACCATGCCCCATGTGCCTCGCGGCGATTTACTGGGCGCGCATCCCGCAGGTCCACTACGGCAACACCCGCGCCGACGCCGCCGCGATCGGGTTCGACGACGATTTCATCTACCAGCAGGTGCCGCTTCCGCCCGAGCAGCGCACCGTCGCCATGCAGCCGCTGCTGCGGGGAGAGGCGCAGGCCGCCTTTCGCGAGTGGGCCACCAAACGCGACAAAGTCCGCTACTGAGCAGCGGGCCCGGCCCTGCGTCGTGATTCGGGTGTGATTCAAACCGAGGTCAGCGATTTGTAGCGGCGGTCTATGACCGACGAACGAATCCAGTTGGCGCAACGCCGGCGGTCATAGACCGCCGCTACAGCCGAGGCCTTCGGAAACGGACCTCGGTTTGAATGACACTCCCGTGATTCCGCGCCGCACAACAGTCTCGCATTTTCGCGCAGACGCGCATGCTCGCCGGCAACGCTTCTTCGTCCCCCGAACATGCTTCCGCTCTTCTCCCTGCCCCGCCGGCTCACCCCGGCGCTTTTCGTTTGTGCCGTGTCGGCCGCTGCCTTCGCCCAGGATGGCGGGGCCGCCGTTGACGCGAAAAAAGACGGCAACTCCTCCGCGCTCGAAAACACCGTCGTCAAAGTCTTCGCCACGTCGCGCCTCCCCGATCTCTACCGGCCGTGGACGAAGCAGTCGCCGCGCGAGTCGACCGGCACCGGCGTCATCATCGAGGGCAAACGCATCCTCACCAACGCGCACGTCGTGCTCTACGCGAGCCAGGTGCAGGTGCAGGCCAACCAGTCCGGCGACAAGATCTCGGCCACCGTCGAGGCGATCTCGCCCGGCATCGATCTCGCCGTGCTGAAGCTCGACGACGAATCGTTTTTCGACGCGCGCCCGCCGCTCGCCCGCACCAACACGATTCCCGAGATCAAGGACACCGTGCTCGCCTTCGGCTACCCGACGGGCGGCACCAGCCTCTCGATCACGAAGGGCATCGTCTCGCGCATCGAGTTTGCCGGCTTCAATTACGGCGTCTCCGGCCTTCGCATCCAGATCGACGCAGCCATCAACCCCGGCAACAGCGGCGGCCCGGCCGTCGTCGGTGACAAGATGATCGGCCTCGCCTTCAGCACCTTGGGCGGCGCGCAGAACATCGGCTACATCATCCCCAACGAGGAGGTGGAACTCTTCCTCAAGGACGTCGCCGACGGCAGATACGACGGCAAGCCGGCGATGTTTGACTCGCTCCAGACGTTTCAGAATCCCGCGCTGCGGCCCTACCTGAAAACCGAGAAGGCCATCGAAGGCATGATCGTCACCCGCACGGATGACACCGCGGCCACCTACCCGCTGAAGGCCTGGGACGTGATCACGCGCATCGGCGACACTCCCATCGACAACGAAGGCATGGTCAAAATCAGCGCCAACCTCCGGGTGAGCTTCAAATACCAGATCCAGAAAGTCGCGCGCGGCGGCAAGGTGCCGCTCACCGTCGTCCGCGACGGCCGGCCGCTGAAGCTCGAACTCCCCGTCGCGCCGCGCCGCCCGCTGCTCATGTCGTGGCTCGAAGGCGGATATCCGTCCTATTTCGTCTACGGTCCGCTCGTCTTCTCGAATGCCACGCAGGACTTCTTCAGCGGCAACGACTGGATCGCCGCCTTTGCGCGCTCGGCCAATCCCCTCGCCACCCGCCGCAGCGACCGCCCGGCTTTCGACGGCGAGCGCCTCGTCGTCGTCTCGTCGCCGTTCTTTCCGCACAAGCTGTCGAAGGACTACTCAAGCCCGCAGTCCTGGGTCGTGCAGAAGGTCAACGGCACCGCGATCAAGAACCTCGCCCACCTCGTCGAGACGCTGCGCGACCTGAAGGACGAATTCGTCGTCTTCGACTTTGTCGGACTCGCCAACGAGACGCTGGTGTTCCCGCGGAAGGAACTGCTCGCCGCGACCGAGGACATTCTCACGGACAACGGCGTCCGCTCCCAAGGATCCCCCGACACGCTCGCGATTTGGAATGGGAAGAAGTAGCGGGGCGGTTTCGAGCCGCAACCTGCGCGCTGCGCCAGGACGCCGCCTCATCGGCCGGACTCGATAATACCAACGTCCCGTAGCTTTCAGACTTTCCGTTGCAGGCCCGCCCGCTGGGCGGGCAACCCGGTCACCGGCCGGGCCTACAGTCCAAAAGCAAGGTGACGTTGGTATAATACCGAGGCTCGCATGATTGAGTGACACGCGGAGGTTCGGGAGCGCCTGCGTCCCGCGGGCTGTCCGCGGCGCCTAGCCGAGGACCGCGGAGGTGTCGGCGAGAGGCCGACACGCGCACCCGAGACGGGTGCGCTCCCCGAACCTACGAACTCTTGGTCACCCTAATTTCGGGAGACTCAGTAGCCGCGGCCCACCGACGAGCGGCGGCCCTGCAACGTCCGAAACCCGCGGAACGTTGGTGCAATGTTTTCCGCAGGCGCGAGGTGCCCGCTGACGGAGGTCAACGCGTGCCGCCGGCCGCGATCGAATCGACGCCGCCCGCCACCGGGAAGCTCCGGGTGCGCCCAAGGGCCGGACCGGCCGAAGGCGGCCGGACACAATGCAACCATCCGCGCACCGACGATCGGAGGAAGCCAGAGTGCGGGCGGCGCGCCCACATTGCGCACCGCCCGCCGGTTCTAGCTTTCACACCCCCTGACAAATTGGATCGCTCGGCGGAGGCCTGCTCAGGCGACTTCGGCCAGTTGCTGGGCCGGCGCGGGCGTCCCGGCCTTGCCGAGGTTGGCCTTCGCTTCATCCAGCGACTCGTAGAAGGTCCATCCGCGCGTGTCCTCGAAGCCTTTGCACTCGGAGATGATGTGCTGGTTGGCGACCAGGGCGAACTGCATCGCGAGTTCGCGGCAGGTTTGCATGGCCTGGAACAGGAGCTTGATCACGCCCATGTGCAGGTTGCGCAACTGATGGATGTCGATGACGACCTTGTTGTGACCGGCGTCGACCGCTTCGGTGAACTTCGGCTTGAGATAGTGGGCGGCCTCGGCGAGCACCGGGGCGGAGCAATTCTCGGGCAGGCGCATGACCAGGCACTCGCTCTCGATCGCATAGTAGCGCTGCGAAGTATCGAGGTTCATCGCCTTCGCGATCTTGGTCTCGAGTTCGCCGGCATCGATCGGCTTGGTGATGATGGCGCTGAACCCCATGGTCTGCGCCTGTTGCTGCTGGCTGGTCTCGGTTTTCACCACGAGCGCAAAGACGGGCGTGTATTTCGTCTTCACGTTGGTGCGCAGCAGGCGGAAAAGGGTGAACGCGGCTTCCTCCGGGAGCGACAGCGACACGAGCACGACATCGGGCGGCGTCTTGGTGCAGGTATCGATGGCCTCGCCTTGGGTGGCGACCCCGCGCACTTTCCACGGCGTGTGTTTCAGGCCTTCCTGGATTTGCTGCACGATCGCCGGTTTGTCCTCGACGACGAGGATGTCGGCCGGATCGAAAATGGACTTGGTTTTGGCCGGGCCGTCGGTGAGCGGCTTCAGATCGATGATCCGGCCGCATTTCTCGATGAGCACTTCCTCCTTGAACGGCTTCACGAGGTAATCACGCACCCCGATCTTCGCGATCTTGAGGACATTGTCGCGGCCGCCTTCAGCCGTGAGCATCATGACCGGGATGGCTTTGAGGGCGGGATCGGCCTTGAGTTTGGTGAGCATTTCGACGCCGTCCATGACCGGCATCGTGACGTCGAGCAGGATGAGATCCGGGCTCTCCTTCGCCGCGACCGCCAGGCCCTCCACGCCATTGGCCGCCTCCAGGATTTCGCAATCGTAGGGTTTGAAGGCTTTCTTGACGATGATGCGGACGGTCTTCGAGTCGTCCACGGTGAGAACTTTGTAACGCATGGTGGTGAAAGTTTCAGCTTACTCGTCGCGCTGGATGAGGATGTCGGCGACGACGCGGTGTTCCTGGCAGTCGAAATAGTAGATGTGCCGCGACGCCGAGCTGATGGGCTCGATGATGAAATTGCTGCCGCGCACGATGGACGGAATGGTGAGCTTGCAGGGGTAGCCGGAATCGCAGAGGCCGTTCTTGAAGCTGCCGACCGTCATGTTGGTGAGTTCGCCGATCGCGTCGTTGATCACGTCGTCGCCCGCCTCATCGAGCTCGGCCTCGGTCATGCCGAGGAGGTGGCAGGTGCAGACGCGGGCGAAGGCGAGATCGAGATGGAGATAGATCAGGCCATTGACATCGCCAATGAAGCCCACGGTGCCGACCACCTGCGGCCGGTGGCTGTCGAGCGGGGGCAGATCGGTGGACGGGACTTGCTCGCGTTGGGCGCTGAACGTCGGTTCGCGACCGAGCATGGTTTTGAAGACGTCACTCACCGCACGGTTGATGTAGGTGCGGACGAGGGTTTCGTTGATATCGGCAATTGCAGGCATGGGAGGGGTGCAGTGCGGATGAAGTGTTGACCGCATATCGGCGCGTTTCCGCCGAGGTTTAACGCGGAAAATCCCGTATGAGCGAAATTTCGCGACCGCGCCCCTCGGGCGGGCCGGCGAAAAACAAAAAAACGCCAGACCGCGCGCCGCGCTCGTAGCGGAACGCGCGGGCGTGTCGCACGCACCGGCGAAAGCTTCACGGCTCCCGCTGCGTCGCGGCAGCGGCTTTTCGACGCACGCCACCGAGCGCGGTGGTCAGCACCCTCGCACCGGGCGGCCCGGGCGAGCTCCGCGGCCCGGTGGCGCTACGCGTCGGACGAGTCCATCCCGGCGTCGACCGGATCGCCGGCCTCGCGGTATTCCTGCAATTTGTTGCGCAGCGTCCGGATGCTGATGCCGAGGGCGGCCGCCGCTTGCGTGCGATTTCCGGCGGTCTGGCGCAACGCCGCCCGGATCGCCTGTTTCTCCAACTCGTCGAGCCGCAGCACATGGCCGTTCTGGTCATCCGTGGCGACGGCCGGCGTCGCGACCGCCGGCACCGGTTCCTCCGGTGAAAGGTTCTCGCTCGGCGCCGCCTGCGTCCACGGATGCATCGTGCTCGGATCCGTCGGGATCAGGTCGACGGGAAGGCCGAGCGAGGCGGCGGTCACGGGGCGGCCGGACTCGGACAGGATCACCGCCCGCTCCACGGTGTTTTGCAGTTCGCGGACGTTGCCGGGCCAGCGGTAGGCGAGCATCGTGGCGCACGCCGAATCCGAGAAACCGGTGACCTTCACGCCATGCTTGCGGCTGAACCGCTGCAAAAAGTGCTCCGCGAGCAACGGGATGTCCTCGACCCGTTCGCGCAACGCCGGCACGTGCACCGGAAAGACATTGAGCCGGTAGTAGAGATCCTGGCGGAACTCACCCTTCGTCACGTGGCTCAGCAAATCGCGATTGGAGGTGGCGAGGATGCGGACGTTGACTTTGATCGTGCGCGACCCGCCGACCCGCTCGAACTCGCGTTCCTGCAGCACGCGCAGCAGCTTGGCCTGAAGGGCCGGCGGAATCTCGCTCACTTCGTCGAGCAGCAACGTGCCGTTGTGGGCCAGTTCGAACCGGCCCTCCCGCCGCTCCGTCGCCCCGGTGAACGCGCCGCGCTCGTGACCGAAGAACTCGCTCTCGATCAACGTCTGCGAAACGGCCGCGCAGTTGACCTTGATGAACGGCTGGCTGCGGCGCGGGCTGCGGCGGTAGAATTCGCGCGAGATCATCTCCTTGCCCGTGCCGCTCTCGCCGGTGATGAGCACCGTCGCATCCGTCGGCGCGACCCGGTCGATGAGCTGCCGCAGCCGCATCATGGCCGGGCTGCGGCCCACCAGCGCGCCATCCTCGTCAGCGGCGTCGTCGCTGAGCAGGCGGTTCACCTTGACGAGTTGGTGGTAGGTGTTCGCCTTGCGCAGAATCACGTCGATCTGGCTCGGTGAAAACGGCTTCAGGACGTAGTCGAACGCACCGGCCCGCATGCACGCGACCGCCGACTCGATCGAACCGAAGCCGGTCACCATGACGACGAGCGGGCGTTCCGGGAGCGTGGCGATCTGCTCGAGGAATTTCAGGCCGTCGCCGTCGGGGAGCCGCAGATCGAGCATCATCAGGTCGAATTGCTCGCGATCCAGGTGCGCCGTGGCCTGGGCAAGATTATCCGCGACCGTCGGAGTGAGCTTGTGCCGGAGGAAGATGCTCTGGAGCAGATTGCGGACGACGACGTCGTCCTCGACGATCAGGATCTTCTCAAAAGACATGTGGGCGGCGCTGGGTGGCGAAAGGGCTGGGTGATTCGGCCAGCTAAAAACACCCGGCCCGCTCGTGCAAACAAATGTTCCCGCCGGCCGCGGAGCGGCCTCACCCGCGGTCGACCGTCGCCAGCACGGTGCGCACCCGGCGCGTGAGTTCGCCGAGTCCGAACGGCTTCGGGAGAAAATCGACCGGCCCGTCCGCCGCGAGCAGCCGCACGAGGTCGGGCTGCGCCCGGCCGCTCGTGACCAGCAAAGGCAGGCCCGGCCGCAGGGTGCGCAAGCGGTGCGCCAGGGTGCCGCCGTGGCCATCGGGCAGACCGCAGTCCATGACGGCGAGTTGCACCTCGTCGCGGTGGGCTTCGAACCAGCGCAACCCTTCCGCACTGGATCGCGCCCAGTGCGTCCGATGGACGAGCTTCCCCAGCAGGAGGGCCAGCAACGGACCGACGGAATCATCGTCCTCGACGATCAACGCGAGATCCGCCACGGCCGATACCGGCTGGGCGGAAGGGGGAGACACGTCATGGGCCGCGAGGGTCGCCGGCATGGCGGGTTCTACGACCGTTTCGCAAATAACTTTAATTTTTTCTAAACTTTTTTTCCTCCCGGCCGATTCCCAAGAAACATGCGCCTGCTTTCTTTTCTCACCGAAATCGAAAAAGCCCTGGTGGCCGAATCCCCGATGATCGATGGCGGAGCCTGGGACTCCACCCGCATGGTGAACTTTCACCAGGGGCTGGCCCGCCTTTCGCTCGCACCGCGGGCGGGCAACGACTTTGCGGCCGGCGCGATCTTCCTCCAGGCGTTCAAGCTCGCCGATGGTTCGCAGTGCCTCAAAGCCAGCCTCAGTTGGAGGGGCAGCGACTCGGCGCCGATCCTGGCCGTCTACTCGACTCCGCAACTGAACTGGAAGCTCGAGGCCTCGCGCATCGCGAGCACCTGGCTCGAAGGCCCCCGCGAAGTCGCCGCGCCAAGCATGGACGAGGCGCACCTGCAGCCCCTCGCCGCGGTGGCGGGCTGAGCCCGGGCGCCCTCCCGGAACGTGTTTCGCGGGGACGACTGCGCGCAGTGGGTCAGGTCTCTGACCTGACCGGCAGACCAGTTCGCGAGAATGGCCAGGTCGAAGACCCGACCGACCCCGGAGCCACGACCATTTCACCGTTGAACCTACTGAGGCTCGCACAATTGAGTGACACGCGGTGGTTCGGGGAGCGCCCGCGTCCCGCGGGCCGTCCTCGGCGTCTCGCCGAGGATTTCGGAGGTGTCGGCGAGACGCCGGCACCAGCACCCGAGACGGGTGCGCTC
>JACRKC010000103.1 GCA_016235555.1 Verrucomicrobiota bacterium | reverse complement strand
CTGGCGAAAGATCGGGTCGAGGTGGAGCGCGTTGCCCTCAACGCGCTTCACCTCGACTGCAATTACTGAGTCTCGCGAAATAGGGTGACAAAGAGCGCGGTGGTTCGGGGAGCGCACCCGTCTCGGGTGCTGGGGCCGGCGGCTCGCCGGCACCACCGAAGTCCTCGGCGAGACGCCGAGGACAGCCCGCGGGACGCGGGCGCTCCCCGAACCACCGCGTGTCACTCAATTATGCGAGCCTCAGTAAATGCCGGCACGCGAGGTGCCGGCCCACCCCACTCAGCCCGGCGGCCACGTCATCTGCCGCTTGGCGAGCAGATGCACATGGAGGTGCGGGACCGACTCGCACGCGTGCGGGCCGTTGTTGATCACGAGGCGGAAGCCGTCGGCGAGCCGGAGTTTTTTCGCGACCAGCTTGGCGGCGTAGAGCAGGTGCCCCAGGATGGGTTCGTCCTCGGCGGTCGACTCGCTGACGCGCGGGATGAGGCGCTTCGGGATGATGAGGAGGTGAACGGGCGCCTGCGGCTGGATGTCGTGCAGCACGATGCAGAGGTCGTCCTCGTGTTCGATCCGAGCTGGGATTTCGCGGTCGATGATTTTTTGGAAAATCGTTTTGGCCATGGGGGAGAGGGTTAACCACGAAACACACCAAACACACGAAAGAGGGAAGGTCTTTTCGTATATTTGGTGTGTTTCGTGGTCTCACAAAAACAAGAGCTGCAGCTCGGCGCTTCGCGCCGTGCGGGCGGCGGCGAGGGCGCGGATGAAGCCGAGGGCCTCCTCGTAGTCGCGCTGGCGGCGCGGCGTGGCACGCTTCGAGGGCGGGATGAGCGCGGGGCGCAGGTTGGTCACGAGGAGTGTCGACTCGCGGTAGCGGGCGAGCTGTTTGAGGCCGGCCATCAGTTCGGCGCGGGCGAAAAGGGGCGTGGCGGCCTCGGGGGTGAGCGCGGCGTCCCAGTGGAAAAAACCGTGGCGCGGGAGATCGCCGAAAAGGCTGGCGAGGAGGTCGGCGGCGGCGGCGTTGAACGCGGCATCGTATTTCGCGGCGAACTCCGGGTGCGCCGCCGTCTGCGTCTCGAGTTCGGCGAGGCTGAACGCGATCGCCGACTTGATCTGCTTCGCGAGGTAGAGGTTGTGGCCGGTGACGTGGGCGAAAAGCGCGTCGATGAAATGGAGCCGGCGGAGTTCGTCGCGGGAAGCAGAAGGCATTTTTTGAAACCGCTAATCTTCGCTGATGAACGCGAATCTTCCAAAACCGAATTGGCGAAAATTAGCGCGGACTAGTGTCGCGGCCCGGAGGTTTCGTAACAAGTAGCCGCGAGCGCCAGCGAGTGGACCGCTTGGGCCAACCACTCGCTGGCGCTCGCAGCCACCAGGCTTCGCAACGTCACGTTTCTTTTGGGTCGCTGCACTAGCGGCTTTCCTTCCGAGGCTTGCCGAGCGCGCTCACTTCGTCGACGAATTCGGCGACGTCGCGGAATTGCTTGTAGATGCTCGCAAAGCGCACGTAGGCCACCTGATCGATATGGCGGAGGCGCTGCATCACGCCCTCGCCGATGGCGGACGAGGGGATCTCGTTTTCAAACCGGGCTTCGAGCGCGTCCATCACGTCCTCGACGAGCATGGTGATCTGCTCGATGTCGACGGGCCGTTTGTGGCAGGCGGCGCGCACGGCGCGGACGAGTTTCTCGCGGTCGAATTCCTCGCGGCGGCCGTCGCGCTTGATGACGACCATGCCGTCACGGACCACGTTTTCGGTGGTGCTGTAGCGGTGGCCGCATTCGAGGCATTCGCGGCGGCGACGGATGGTCGAGCCCTCCTTGCTGATGCGGGAGTCGATGACCTTGTCCTCGATGGAGGTGCACTTCGGGCAACGCATGAGAGAGATTTTTAACCACGAAACACACGAAATACACGAAAAGAAAGGCCGTTTGGCTCGGCTTTCGTGTGTTTGGTGTGTTTCGTGGTGATCAATTCAGTTCCAAGAAGTTTTGCAGAATCTTCATCCCACCCTCGGTGGCGATCGACTCCGGGTGAAACTGCACGCCCCAGATCGGCAACTCGCGATGGCGCAGGCCCATGACCTCGCCTTCGGCAGTCTCGGCGGTGATTTCGAGTTCCTTCGGGAAGGTGGCGCGCTCGACGAGCAGCGAGTGATAGCGCGTGGCGTGAAACCCCTGCGGCATGCCGCGAAACACGTCGGTGTTCTTGTGCTGGATGGGCGAGGTCTTGCCGTGCATCAGCCGCGAGGCGCGCACGACGTGGCCGCCGAAATAGTGGCCGATGGATTGGTGACCGAGGCACACGCCGAAGATGGGTTTTTTCCCCGCGAAGGCCTTGATGATCTCGAGCGTGACGCCGGCTTCGCGCGGCGAGCACGGGCCGGGCGAGAGGAGGACGCGGTCGGGATTGAGCGCAAGGGCCTCCGCGGGCGTGATCTCGTTGTTGCGATGGACGCGCTGCTCCACGCCCAGTTGCCCGAAATACTGGACGAGGTTGAAGGTGAAAGAGTCGTAGTTGTCGATGACGAGGAGCACGTGCGGCGGAGCGAAAGGACGAGATTACCTCGTGGATTGACCCGCTGGTCAAGCGTCGGACAGGGTGGGGGGAGCGCATGCCCAGTCACTTCCAGCTCCTCAAAACCGATACAGTCACGGCCGCCCGCCGCGGGCGGCTGACGACGCGGCACGGCGTGATCGAGACGCCGATTTTCATGCCGGTCGGCACGCAGGGCACCGTGAAGTCGATCACGCCGGCTCACCTCCGCGAGATCGGTGCGCAGATCATCCTCGGCAACACCTACCACCTCAACCTGCGGCCCGGCAGTGAACTCATCCGCGACCTCGGCGGCCTGCACAAGTTCATGGGCTGGGAGGGGCCGATCCTCACCGACAGTGGCGGGTTCCAAGTCTTCTCCCTCGCGAAGCTCCGCGACATCCGCGACGACGGCGTGGCCTTTCAATCGCACCTCGACGGTGCGAAGCTCTTCCTCGGCCCGCGCGAGGTCATGACCATCCAGCAAAACCTCGGCAGCGACATCGCGATGGTGATCGACGAGTGCCCGCCGTGGCCGTGCGAGCGGGACGCGTGCGCCAAGGCCGTCGCGCGCAGCCTGCGTTGGGCCATGCAATGCAAGCAGATCGCGACCGACTCGGGGTTTCTTGCCGCCGGCCACCACGTGTTCGCGATTACGCAGGGGTCGACCTTCGACGACCTGCGGCGGGAGGCGGCGGAGTCGCTCGCGGCGCTGGATTTCCCGGGCTACGCGGTCGGCGGGGTGAGCGTGGGCGAGCCCGAGCCGGAGATGTTGAAACAAGTCGGCGCGACCACGCCGTTTCTGCCCGCCGACAAACCGCGCTACACGATGGGCCTCGGCACGCCGCCGCAGTTGTTGAAGATGATCGCGCTCGGCGTGGATATGTTCGACTGCGTGCTGCCGACGCGTGTGGCGCGCAACGGCCTGGTCTTCACGCCCGACGGGCCCCTCAATCTCCGCAACGAGCAGTTCCGCGCCGACCCGCGCCCCATTGTGGCCGACGGCGAGGTGGGCGCCGCCAACTACGCGCACAATTTCTCCCGCGCCTACCTCCGTCACCTCACGCTCGCGGGCGAAATCCTGAGCTGCACGCTGCTCACGATCCACAATCTCCACTTTTTCCTCGATCTGATGGCGCAGGCGCGCGCGCATCTTGATGCCGGCGACTACGGTGCCTGGCACCGTGCTTGGATCGCGCGCTACGAGGCCGGTGCGGCGGCGCGCGTGGCGTGAGGTCGCCGCCCCTTGTTTGTCATTCTGAGCGCAGCGAAGAAGCCAGTTGGAGAAACGCGTCGCTTTGGGGCTTCGAGGCTCTTGCTGGATTCTTCGCTGCGCTCAGAATGACAGGAAAGAAATGTCCCGGGGGCCGCTTTTGTGCCGTGACCAAGTTTTGCTGGCGGGGCTGGATGGATTTCCCAACGCTTGTCCCATGCTGCGCATCCTCGTCACCGGCGGCGCCGGTTTCCTCGGTTCACACCTTTGCGATCGCCTCCTCAAGGACGGCCACGAGGTCGTCTGCATCGACAACCTTTTCACCGGCCGGAAGCAGAACATCGCGCACTTGCTCGCCAATCCGAATTTCGAGTTTGTCCGCCACGACATCATCGACCCCTTCAAGTTCGAGGTGGACCAGATCTACAACCTCGCGTGCCCCGCCTCGCCCGTCCACTACCAGTATAACCCGATCAAAACCATCAAGACCTCCGTGATGGGCTCGATCAACTGCCTCGGCCTCGCGAAACGCGTGAAGGCGCGCATCTTCCAGGCGAGCACGAGCGAAATCTACGGCGATCCGCAGGTCCACCCGCAGCCCGAGAGCTATTGGGGCAACGTCAACACGATCGGCAAACGCTCCTGCTACGACGAAGGCAAGCGCGCCGCCGAGACGCTCTTCTTCGACTACCACCGCGAGAACAAGGTCGATATCCGCGTCGTCCGCATCTTCAACACCTACGGCCCGCGCATGCACGAGAACGACGGCCGCGTGGTTTCCAACTTCATCGTGCAGGCGCTGCGCGGCGAGAATCTCACGGTTTACGGCGATGGCGCGCAGACCCGCTCGTTCTGCTATGTCGACGACCTGATCGAAGGCTTCATCCGTTTCATGAAGCAGACCGACACGGTCGGACCGCTCAACCTCGGCAATCCCGGCGAGTTCACGATGAACCAACTCGCCGAACTCACGCTCAAGCTGGTCGGCGGCAAATCGAAGATCGTCCACAAGCCACTCCCCGCCGACGATCCGAAGCAGCGCCGTCCGGACATCACGTTCGCGAAGAAGATCTTGAAGTGGGAGCCGCAAATCCCACTTGAGGAAGGTCTCAAGCGCACCATCGCCTACTTCCGCGGGCGGGTGTGAAAAAGCGTCGAAAAGGGTGTTGGCGTGGGTAGTGGCGGGCGTCTCTGCCCGCCGGTTCAGGATTTGCGCCCGAGCGTCGGCGGGCAGGGACGCCCGCCGCTACGCCGAGCCGGCGCTTTTCAAGCGCCGTCGCCCTGAATTCGGCGGTTGAAAACCGCCGTTCCTGCCGCGCTGCGCTCGATGTGTAGGCACGCTGTGCGCTCCATCAGAATCGCCTTTTGACGCTGTGCCTGCCGCCCACACTGACCGCCATGCCGCCCGCGCACCCTGTCGTTGAGTGGCTGACGGTGGGGGGAGTGGTGATCACGGCGGCAGAGGTTTTCAAACGTTGGCCGTCTGCACTCAGGGGGCTCGAAAGGTCTCGGACAAGCCCACTCGCGGCCTGTCCCCCATTTGCCGTTTGCCAAGCCCCCCCGCGACCCTATGGTCTCGACCCTTCATGCTCTCGTTCATCCTCAAACATTTTTCCGGCCGGCACTACAAAAAGTTCCTCGAGAAGTGCCGCCCGATCGTCGCGCGCATCAATGAACTGGAGCAGTCCTACCAGTCGCTGACCGACGAGCAGCTCCGCGCCAAGACCGACGAATTCCGCGCCCGCATCGCCTCCGCCGCCGATAAAAAAGCCGCCCTCGAAGCCGTCCTCCCTGAAGCCTTTGCCGCGGTCAAAAACGCCGCCCGCCGCCTCTGCGGCCGCACCGTCGTGGTCTGCGAACACGAGCTGAAATGGGACATGATCCATTTCGACGTGCAGCTGATCGGCGGGATGGCGCTCCACCAAGGCAAGATTTCCGAAATGGCCACCGGCGAGGGCAAGACCCTCGTCGCCACGCTCCCGCTCTATCTCAACTCCCTCACCGGCCGGAACACCCAGCTCGTCACCGTCAACGACTACCTCGCCCGCCGCGACTCCGAGTGGATGGGGCACCTCTACAATTTCCTCGGGGTGACCGTGGGCTGCATCCAGCAGCAGATGGCGCCCGATCTTCGCCGCGAGATGTATGGCCGCAACATCACCTACGGCACCGCCAGCGAGTTCGGTTTCGACTACCTCCGCGACAACGGCATGGCCACCCGCCAGGAGGACCAGGTGCAGCGCGACCACTGGTATTGCATCGTGGACGAGGTCGACTCGATCCTCGTCGACGAGGCGCGCACGCCGCTGATCATCTCCGGGCCCGCGCCGATCGAACGCGAGCAGCCCTTCTCGCGGCTCAAGCCCACCATCGAGCGTCTCGTCAGCGACCAGATCCGCCTTTCCAACAAGATCGTCGCCGAGGCGAAAGAACTGCTCGAAAAACCCGGTGCCACCGAGGACGACAAGCTCAACGCCCAGCAGAAAATGCTGCAGGTGAAGATGGGCCACCCGAAGAACAAGCAGCTCCTCCGCCTCATGGAAAACGGCGAGTGGCGCAAGCTCCTCGACAAATACGAGACGGAGATGAACTCCGACCTCAACAAGGACGAACTCTACAAGATCAAGGAGCAGCTCTTCTTCGTCATCGACGAGCGCCAGCATCAGGCGGACCTCACCGAGATCGGCCGCACCAAGCTGCGCCCCGACAATCCCGACGCGTTCGTGCTGCCCGATCTTGCGACTGAGTTCAGCGAAATCGAGCGCAACACCGTCAGCTCCACGCCCGAGCAGCGCGAGGAGCAGAAACTCGCCGCGCAGAACCGCTACGCCGACATCTCCGACGAGATCCACTCCATTTCCCAGCTCCTGCGCGCCTACTCGCTCTACGAACGCGATGTCGAATACGTCGTGCAGGAGGGCAAGGTCATGATCGTCGACGAGAACACCGGCCGCGTCATGCCCGGGCGCCGCTGGTCCGACGGCCTGCATCAGGCGGTCGAAGCCAAGGAAAACGTCACGATCGAACGCGAGACCCGCACCTACGCCACGATCACGATCCAGAATTATTTCCGCATGTATGAGAAGCTCGCCGGCATGACAGGCACCGCGGAAACCGAGGCCACCGAGTTCAACGACATCTACCGACTCGCGTGCCAGGTCATCCCGACCAACAAGCCCTGCATCCGCGTCGACAAGAACGACTCCATCTTCAAAACGCGGCGCGACAAATTCGCCGCCGTGGTGAAGGAAATCGAGGAGGCCAACAAGCGCGGCCAGCCCGTGCTCGTCGGCACCGTGAGCGTCGAATCGTCGGAAGTGCTCTCGCGCATGCTGCGCCGCACGAATGTCATTCACACGGTGCTCAACGCCAAGTTCCACCAGCAGGAGGCCGAGATCGTCTCGCGCGCCGGCCAGCGCGGCGCCGTCACCATTGCCACCAACATGGCGGGCCGCGGCACCGACATCAAACTCGGCGAGGGCGTGCGCGACCTCGGCGGCCTCTACGTCATCGGCACCGAGCGGCACGAGTCCCGCCGCATCGACCGGCAGCTCCGCGGCCGCTGCTCGCGCCAGGGCGATCCCGGCCTCACGAAATTCTACCTCTCGCTCGAGGACGACCTCATGCGCCTCTTCCTCCAGGGCAACCTCGCCTCGAAGCTCATGGAGGGCTCGATGCAGGAGGGCGAGGAGCTGGAGCACCCGTGGCTCAACCGCTCGATCGAGAGCGCGCAGAAGAAGGTCGAGCAGCAGAACTACTCGATCCGCAAGCGCCTCCTTCAATACGACGACGTGCTCAACCAGCAACGCGAGGTCATCTACGGCATCCGCAACGGCGCGATCCACGCCGAGCGGCCGAAGGACATCATCTTCGAGCAAATTCAGGAGGAGTTGCTCAACCGGGCCGACGTGGCCGGCTACAGCGACAAGGTGGGGCCGCAGCAATCGGCGATCGAGAGTTTCGTCGGCTGGATCAACGCCACTTTCCCGATCGGCGTGCGAGTCGACGAACTGCCGAAGGAGAACGCCGAAAAGGTCGTCGCGCTGCTCCTCGACCGCATCAAGAAGGCTTACGAGGTGAAGGAACGGGCGGAAATTCCCGAGGCGCTCGCCTCGCTCGAACGCTACGTGGTCATCAACGCGATCGATCACCACTGGCAGGAGCACCTCACCGAGATGGAGGAGTTGCGCCGCTCGATCGGCCTGCGCAGCTACGGTCAGAAAGACCCGCTCGTGGAATACAAGGGCGAGGCCTACAAGTATTTCGAGGAGCTGATGAACAACGTGCGGCTCCAGATCTGCACGGGCCTCTTCCGCAGCGCGACCAACCTCGAGAGTTTCGAGCACATGCTCGCGTTGCTCTCGCGCACGGCCCGCACGGTCGGTCCGGCCGATGCCCCGGCGGCCCCGGCCGCAGCTCCGGCGGCGCCGCAAATCTCGACGACGGTCACGAGCAGCGGTCCGGCCGAGGCGCCGATGCCCGGTGGCGAACCCGAAATCGAGTTGCCCAAGATCACCATCCGCCGGGAAACGCCGAAGGTCGGCCGCAACGACCCGTGCCCCTGCGGCAGCGGCAAGAAATTCAAGCAGTGCCACGGCAAGTGACGCCGCGGTCGCACGGCGCTCACAGGCTGGCCCACTCGTCCGCGGGGATTTTTCGCCCGACAATCGTTTCGACCTGCCGCACCAGCATCTTCACCTGAGGCACTGAATAGTCGGTGTTCGACGGGATGGTCTGCCGGCGCTGGCGAAAGATCAGAAAATCATGACGCGCTCCGCTGTAGGGGCCGGTGAAGCCCAGCGCGAGCAGCCGGCGGACAAACTCACGCCTTTTGAGCGGATGCCACCCGGCCATGACGGCGCTTGTTCAAATCGATGCCCGCGAGCTTCGGCAGCGGATGGCCAAGCCTCAGGCCGACGAGCACCCAGTCTTCAACCGTCGAGCGTAGCTCGCGCTCGCATTCGCGCAGGGTGCCGCCAAACGCGACGACGCCTGGCAGCTTCGGAATTTCCCCGGCGTAGCTGCCGTCTTCGAGCTTTTCGTAGGCGGCCAGCTCCATCGCGGCTTCGAAGTAAGCGGTGAGGGGAAACATGACGGCGTGAAACTAAGTTGGAGAATCTACTTGGCAAGCCTCGCGCGCAAACGACCGTTGATGCCCTGAGTTTTTCGACCATGAGCGAAACCCTTTCCCCCGATCCCGTCCCGCTGCCACCGACGTGGTGGCAGCGCCGCGCGGAGCCGCTGGCGGCGGGCGCCGTGTTCGTGCTCACCGTGGTGCTCACGGTGTTGTCGTTTCCGCCGTTTCACACGCCGGAGTTCGCGTGTGCATTTGCGATTCCGGGCGCGTTCTGGGCCTACACGCGGCCGCGCCTGAAGGTGTTTGCGTGGACGATGTTCGCGGCGCAGGCCGTCACCTGGACGATTTTGCTCGGCTGGCTGCATCACGTCACGTGGGGCGGGTTGTTTCTGCTCGGGCCGTTCGTGGGCGCATGGGTCGGCGTGTGGTATCTCGCGGCGTGGTGGACGCTGCCCCGCATGGTCGGGCGGCCGACGCTTGTGCGGCTCGCGGCGATGCTCGGGCTCGCGGGGGCGTGGGTGCTCATCGAGTGGTCGCGCACGTGGCTGCTCGGCGGGTTTCCCTGGCTGCCGCTGGCAGCGAGCCAGTGGGAGCGCATGGCGGTGCTGCAAATCGCCGCGCTCACCGGCGCGGGCGGCGTGTCGTTCGTCCTGATCGCGCTGAATCTCGGCTTCGCCGCGTATGCGCACCGGCTCTTCCGCGAGGGACTCACGGGCCTCAACAAGCGCAGCCAGGAGTTCTTCCTCGCGTTGTTCCTCGTGCTGGCGAGTTTCAGCTACTTTGTGCAGGAGACGTTCAGCCGCGCGCGTTACGCGGTGCCGCTGGCGCGCGTGGCGTTTGTGCAGCCGGACATCCCGCAGGATGTGAAATGGGATGCGGCCAAGGCGCCGGAAATTTTCGGCGCGCTGGAAAAAACCACGCTCGCCGCGATCGCGAGCCGGCCGGAAATCGTGTTGTGGCCCGAGGCCGTCACGCCGTTTCCGGCGCGCGACAATCTCAGCATGAAGGCCTTCGTCGAGTCGCTCGCGAAGCGTGTGCAGGCCCCGCTCGTGCTCGGCTCGATCGTGGTGGAGAACCAGGCGAAGCCCGACGAACGTTGGTTCAACGGTGCGCTGCTCGTCGTCCCGGGCGAAGGTGTCCAGGCCAACTACTATGCGAAGCGTCAACTCGTGCCCTTCGGCGAGTTCGTGCCGCTGCGACCGATCCTCGGCTGGCTCGCGAAATTCGTTCCGATCGGGCCGGATGATTTTGCCCGTGGGCTCGACTCCTCGCCGCTGATCGTTCCGCTGCGTGACGCCACGACCGTCGTCGGTCCGCTCATCTGCTACGAGGATACCTATCCTGCGCTCGCCCGCGCGAGTGTGCGGGCCGGCGCCGATGCGCTTGTCGTGGTGACCAACAACGGTTGGTTCGGCCGCGGTGGTGCGGCCTATCAACACGCGGCGCACGCGGTGCTGCGGGCGGTCGAGACGCGCCGCCCCGTGCTGCGCTGCGGCAACGCCGGCTGGAGCGGCTGGATCGACGAATACGGCGCCGTGCGCAAGGAGCTCGTCGACGCGCACGGGAGCATCTACTTTCGCGGCACGGATACCGTGGCGGTCACGCGCGACTCGCGCTGGATCGGGCAGCGAAGCTTTTTCGTCGAGCACGGCGACTGGTTCGTGCTGGTGTGCGCGGTGCTGGGGGTGGGGGCGTTCCTGTTGTTCGCTCCGCGGCCGGCTGCGACCGGGACCGACGGCCGGACTGTCTGAGCGACCGGCCTTTGCGTTGTCTCCCGGTGGCGCGACGCTGACGCGACGCCGCCCAGCATCCCGTTTGCCCCACCCCTCCGTTGTCGAGCGCTGCTCTGTGCGTGCTGGCTGTGGTGTGGACTGCGACGACGTTGAGATCCCAACCAAGCCCCATTCCACCCATGAACTCCCGCTGTCCGCCACGCCCCTCCGCCCTTCGTCTCGTGATTGGCCTCGTCTGTCTCGGCGGACTCGCTCATGTCGCGTCAGCCCAGTCCGCTGCGAGCGCCGCCGTCGACGCCCGCACGCTCGCCCGATACGACAAGAATCAGAACGGCCGCCTCGATCCCGATGAGCTCGCCGCCAAACAGGCCGACGATGCGAAGGCAGCCGGTGCCGTCGCCGCCAGCGCGGGCACCGCGTCGGGCAAGGACGAAGTCGTCGAACTCTCGCCTTTCGAGGTCAACGCCGGCGACGACAAAGGCTACGCTGCGTTCAGCACGCTCGCGGGCACGCGCCTCAACTCCCGCCTCGAAGACATCGCCGGCTCCATCTCCGTCGTCACCAAGCAGCAGCTCATCGACACCGCCGCGCTCGATATCAACGACATCTTCCTCTACGAAATCGGCACCGAGGGCACCGGTCAGTTCACCGATCTGACCAACGACAACCGCGGCGAGGGTGTGTGGGACAACGTCGCCGGCAATCCCACCGGCGCCAACCGCGTCCGCGGCCTCAGCTCCGCCAACATCGCCGTCGGCGGCTTCACCGCCAGCTCCACCATCCCGATCGACACCTACAACGTCGACGCGGTCGAGATCGCGCGCGGCCCCAACTCCACGCTCGCCGGCCTCGCCGATGCGGGCGGCACGGTGAACCTCGTCACCAGCCGCGGCAACGTCACGCGCGAGACCAGCCGCTTTGAGGCGCGCGTCGACAGCTACGGCGGTTTCCGCACGAGCATGGATCTCAACCGCCCGCTCGTCCGCAACAAGCTCGGGTTCCGCTTCTCCGCCGTTTACAACGAGACCGGCTACGTGCGCAAACCCTCGGTCGATCGCACCAACCGGCAGCAATACGCCTTCACCTACCGGCCGTTCCGCTCGACCTCGTTCAACGCCAGCCTCGAGCACTTCCACGAATTCGCCCAGCGCGCCAACTCGCTCACGCCCCGCGACAGCGTCACCCTGTGGAAATCGCGCGGCAGCCCCACGTGGGACCCGATCACGCAGACGGGCACCATCAACGGCGTGCGCCAGGCCGGCACCGCGATTCCCACCGGCCTCGCCGGTGGCTTCGGCGCGACGCGCATCCTCCAGTTCATCGACGGCGGAAAAATCCAGCTCATCACCAAGGCCGCCAACGTCGCCAACCCCACGCTCGGCCTCACCACCGCGCAGCAGATGGTCTCCGTCAGCGGCGAACTCGCCGCCGGCCCCCTCTACAAGATTGCCGGCACCACCAACAAAGCGATCTACGACTGGGAGGAGATCAATCTGGCCGCCTCCGGTTTTCAGATCAACCGCGCGACCATCCTCAACGCCAATCTCGATCAGTCCTTCCTCAGCACCCAGCGCCACAAGCTCGATCTCAACCTCGGCTGGCGCCGCGAGGATCAAGCCGACTACCGCCGCCAGTTCATCGGCCAGCTCGACGGCGTCGGCACCACGCTCCAGATCGACGTCAACGAGCGCCTGCCCGACGGCCGCGCCAATCCGTTCTTCCTCCGGCCGTTCATCGGCGGCGTGAATCCGCAGGAGTTCCGCAAGCCCGTCTTCAACGACAGCTATCGCGCGCAACTCGCCTACCAGCTCGACCTGCGCAATGAGAAGAGCCTCCTGAAGTGGGCCGGCTTCCACCGTCTGATCGGTTACTCGGAATACCGCCTCACCATCGCCGCGCCGAGCAACCTGCGCTACCACGACACCGTGGTCGACAATCCGAATCTCAACCCGACCGTCGCCAACATCGGGCCGACCACCAGCATCGTGGCCAACAACGGCGCGCTCATGTATCCGCTCTACTACATGGGCAACACCCGGGGCGGCGGCATCGAATACGCCAACTCCGGCGCGGACCGCTACACCGGCAAGTTCGTCGCCTCCTACGCCGGCGCCACCTCCACCGCCTACCGCCTCGACGAGCCGGTCGACATCCAGGAGGTCTACTTCGCCCTCGGAAAGCAGAAGAAAAAAATCCGCACCGCCGGCGGCAGCGTCCAGAGCTTCCTGCTGGGTGATCGCGTCGTCACCACCTTCGGCCAGCGCAAGGATCGCGTGAGCACGCGCGACAATCTTGCGACCAACGCCATCTACGGCTATCTCAACGAGGCCAACCTCGACAACTTCGGCGGCCTCCCGCGCTACCGCTCCGGCGAGACCAAGACCAAGGGCGTCGTCGTGAAGCCGTTCCGCGGCTTCGACGCGATCGAGCGCCCGGCCAACGCGGGCTCGGGCCTCGCGCGCTTCGGCGCCCAGTTCCTGCGCGGACTCTATTTCACCGCGAACCGCTCCGATTCCTTCCAGCCTGCGGACACCGCCTACAATCTCTACCTCCAGGAACTGCCGAACCCGACCGGCGAGTCCAAGGAATACGGCGTCGGCGTGATCATGTTCGACAACCGCTTCGCGGTCGCGCTGAAGCACCACGAGACCGTGCAGGTCAACACCCGCTCCGGCATCGGCGTCGTCGCCACGCGCGCCCTCGCGATCGATTTCGACAACTCCGGCCAGAACCTCTCCTTCGGCCTCTACGACCTCGCCACCAGTTGGTATCAGCAGATCAACCCCGCGCTCTCGCTCGCGCAGGCCCAGGACCGCGCCGCCGCGCTCATCGGCCAGACCACGGCCTACATCAACAGCGTCGCCGGCAGATCCATCTCCGACGCCAACGACGCCCTCTCGCGCGGCTGGGAGCTCGAGCTCCAGTTCAACCCCTCCCGCTTCTGGACCATCAAGGCCACCGGCACCCAGGGTGAGGCGATCGATTCCAACATCTCCGTCTTCATGCAGAAGTTCGTGGACGAGCGCCTGCCGTTCTGGACCACCGTCCGCATCCCCACCGATCCGCTCCCGGGCGGCGGCCAGCTCGCGGGCGCGGGCCAGCTCTGGTGGACCACCTCCACCGGCAGCAACGGCCAGCCCGTGAATTATTTCACGACCAACGTCGCCACGCCGCTCGGCCAGGCCAACGCCAACTCCGGCAAGCGCAAGCCGCAGTTCCGCGAATACTCCTTCAACGTGATCTCCAATTTCCAGCTCGGCGGCCTCGGCTCCTTCGCCGAGTCGCATCCTTGGCTGAAAAACGCCTCGGTCGGTGGCGCCTACCGCTGGTCGAGCAAGGCCGCGATCGGCTACCTCGCCGCGGCGCCCGACGCGGATGGCGTCGTCCGCCGGCTCGACAAGAACAAGCCGTTCTTCGACGACCCGACGGGCAACCTCGACCTCAACGCCAGCTATCGCACGCGCCTCTTCCGCAACAAGGTCGGCGTGCGCTTCCAGCTCAACGTCCGCAACGCCACCGAGAGCGGCCGCCTCCAGGGCGTCGCGATCAATCCCAACGGGCAGTTCTACTCCTACCGCATCATCGATCCGCGGCAGTTTATTTTCACGACGACGTTCGATCTCTGACGCAGCCGGGGTGGCTGGTCCCACGGCTTTCCGGTTTGGTTTCGCAACGGTAGGTCGGCTCGCTGGCGAGCGCGGATTGGCGCGCGCCAGCGCGCTGGCCTGCGCGGGAATGATGGGTGCATTCACCGCGGAAAGCCGTGCGTCCCGCCCCGTGCCGGGAGTGTTTGCCGAACTGTCAGCGGGTGGCGGCCATTGCGTGACCTTGGGCGCACGGCACATTGGGTGCGACCATCGCGGCCTGTCTGCGCCCGACCAACCACTCCAAAGCACCATGAACTTACTCCGTCGCCACCTTGCGCTTGCGCGCCTGTGCCTGCTGCCACCCGCTGCCGCGGCCCTTTTCACGACCGCTGCGGCCCAGACCGCCGGCTCCGTCGACGCGGCGACCCTCGCCAGATACGACGCCAACAAAAACGGCCGCCTCGATCCCGACGAGCTCGACGCCAAGGCCGCGGCCGAAGCCCGCGCGGCCGGCGCCGTTTCGTCCAGCGCGAGTGCTGCACCATCATCCGACGAGGTGATTTCCCTCTCGCCGTTCCAAGTGAGCGCCGGGGACGAGAAAGGCTACTCCGCCTCCAGCTCGCTCTCGGGCACGCGCCTCAATTCCAAACTCGAGGACATCGCCAGCTCGATCTCGGTCGTCACGAAGCAGCAGATGCTCGATACCGCCGCGCTCGATCTCAACGACATCTTCCAATACGAAGTCGGCACCGAGGGCACCGCGCAGTTCACCGATCCGACCAACGACGGGCGCGGCAACTACGACAACGTCCAGGGCAACCCCACCGGCGCCAACCGCATCCGCGGCCTCGCCCAGGCCGGCATCCTCGTCGGCGGTTTCGCGGCCAGCAGCAGCATCCCGATCGATCCCTACAACCTCGACAGCGTCGAAATCGCGCGCGGCCCCAACTCCACCACCGCCGGTCTCAGCGACGCCGGTGGCACCGTCAATCTCAACGTCTCCCGCGGCAATCTCACGCGCGAAGTCACCAACGTCGCCACGCGCGTCGACAGCTACGGCGGGTTTCGCGTGAGCCTCGATCTCAACCGCCCGCTCATCCGCCAGAAACTCGCGGCCCGCTTCTCCGCCGTTTACAACGAGCAGGGTTACGTGCGGAAACCGTCCGTCGATCGCACCAACCGCCAGCAGTTCGCGCTCGCGGCGCGCCCGTTCGCGAAGACGAACATCAACGCTTCGTTCGAGATGTTTCATCAGTTCGCCCAGCGCCCCAACTCCCTCACGCCACGCGACACGATCACCAACTGGCGGCGCAACGGCAGCCCGACCTACGACTGGGGTGGCGTCTTCAATCCCACGGGCGGCACGGCGACGAGCGGTCGCTTCACGATCAACGGCGTGCAGCAGGCCCCGATCACGACGATGACCAACAACGTCCCGGCCGGCCTCACGCTCCTCGGCAGCTCCAACGCCCGCAACGTTCAGCTCATCGACGACGGCAAGGTCTATGCCTACATGCGCGGCGGCCAGCCCAACAACACGGCCTCCGCCATCAACCAGTTCACGCTCAGCGGTGGCGTCTCCGCCGCCGGCCCGCTCTACACGCTGCCCGGCACCACCGACCGCTCGATCTACGACTGGACGAAATACAACATCGGCGCCTCGAACTACCAGCGCCAGCGCGCCCGCATCTACAACGTCAGCTTCAACCAGGAGATCTTCCACACCGAGGGCAGCCGCATGGACCTCGACGCCGCGTGGCGCCGCGAGGATCAGCTCGACTACCGCCGCCAGTTCATCGCCCAGCAGGATGGCGTGCCTGCGGTGCTCGCCATCGACACCAACGCCCGGCTCGTCGACGGCCGGCCCAACCCCTTCTTCCTGCATCCATTCATCGGCGGCCTGGCGCCGCAGGTTTTCGTGCAGCCCAACTTCACCGACAGCTACCGCTCCCAACTCGCCTACCAGCTGGATTTCGCGCGCGACCGCCGCTGGACCAAGTGGCTCGGCACGCACCGCTGGACCGGCTACGGCGAGTTCAGCAAACGCGTCTATGCGCCCACGAGCCTGCGCTACCACGACACCGTCATCGACAACCCCAACTTCCTCGGCACCGGCATTCTCAATCTCCCCAACACGCCCACCGCCAACTTCTCCAACAACAACGGCGGCCTCTTCTACCCGATCTACTACTACGGCAAGACCCCCGGCGGCGGCGTGGAGTATGCCAACACCGGCCCGGTCAATCCCACCGGAAAGATCCAGGGCGCCGGCTCGTATTTCAACACGACGACCAGCCAGTGGGTCACCGGGCAGGACGCCACTGTGCAGGAAGTCTATTTTTCGCAGGGCAAGCAGAAGCGCCTCGTCCGCACGCTCGGTGGCAGCCTCCAGGATTTCTGGTTCGATGGCCGCATCGTCACCACCCTCGGCCAGCGCAAGGATCGCACTTACATCCAGGACAATCTTCCGCTGACCCTGAGCAACGGCTTCTTCGATCTCACGAATCTCGATAACTTCGGCCTCAACAAGAAATACCTCGCCGGGACCACGCGCACCAAGGGCCTCGTGGTGAAACCGTTCAAAGGCATTTCGTTCCTCGATCGCGAGGCCACGTCGGGCAGCGGGATCGCGAGCTACTTCGCCGAGGCGGTGCGCGGCTTTAATTTCAATATCAGCCGCTCCAACACGTTCCTGCCCGCCGACCTCGCCTACAACCTCTTCCTCGAGCAGCTCCCCAATCCCACCTCCGAGGCCCGGGAATACGGTTTCACGATCAACATGTTCAACCGCTTCTCGCTGCGCCTCACGAACCACGAAACCACGCAGGTGCACACGCGCGCGGGCACCGGCACGGTGGCCACGCGCGTGCTCGGCATGGATTTCCATCCCGGCGGGCAGAATCTCACCTTCAACCTCTTCGACGCGGCGACCGGCTGGCAGCAGCAGCTCCACCCCGAATACACGCTCGAACAGGCGCAGGAAGTCGCGGCCAAGCAGATCGGCTACACCGCCTCCTTCATCGCCAACGCCGGCGGCAAGGCCTTCGCCGACGCCAGCGACGCCACCTCGAAGGGCTGGGAACTCGAGGTGCAGTTCAACCCCACGCGCTACTGGACGATGAAGCTCACCGGCAACAAGCAGCAGGCCGTCGACTCCAACATCTCCCTGTTCATCCAGAAATACATCAACGAGCGCCTGCCCCTCTGGCAGAGCGTCAAATCCCCGGATGGCACGCTCTGGTGGACCACGAGCCAGGGGAGCAACGGCCGCCCGGTCGACTACTACACGCTCAACATCCAGACGCCGCTCAATCTCGCCATCACCACGCAGGGCAAAAAGAAACCGCAGACGCGCGAATATTCCTTCGCCTACCTCACGAGCTACCAGCTGGCCGGCCTCACCGTTCTCGCCGACGGACGCCCGTGGCTGAAGAACATCACCCTCGGCGGCAACTATCGCTGGTCCAGCCGCGGCGCCATCGGCTATCTCGCCGGCGCCGCCGACTCCGACGGCGTCGTGCGGACGCTCGATGCGACGAAGCCGGTCTACGACAAGGCCCGCGACAGCCTCGGCGTCTTCGCGAAGTATCGCACGAAGCTCTTCCACGACCGCATCGGCACCTCCTTCCAACTGAACGTGAACAACGTCACGCAGGACGGCGGCCACCTCCAGCCGACGGCCGTGAATCCCGACGGCTCGCCCTGGCGCTACCGCATCATCGATCCGCGGCAGTTCATCTTCTCCGCGAGCTTCGACCTCTGAGCGCGGAGCGTCAGAGGACGCCGAAAAAGGACGTTTGGCTCTGGTAGCCTCGCTCCTGATCCGCGGTTTCTGACGTTCGGTATGATACCAGTTCCCATGAACTATTGGACTTGGGATTTTACAGGCCCGCCCGGTGGGCGGGCTGCCCGGCCACCGGCCGGGCCGGCACTCCAAAAGCTCTCGGAAATTGGTATCATACCAGCGGCTGTTGAGATTTGGATCATCGTAGGTCGGGCTTTACGCCCGACACTTGTCCACCTACGGCGGATGTCGGGGATAAACCCCGACCTACCCACGGGACCCAATAGTCCATTCTTCAGCAGCCGTTGGTATCAGTTCAAAAAGGTCAAACCCCCGACCTGCGCCTGAACGCTGTCACTGCGTCAACTGCTCGCGGAGCCAGCCGGCGCGATTGGTCGTGATGCCGTCGACGCCGAGGTCGCGCCACTGGCGGGCGACCACGGGGTCGTCGACGGTCCAGACGTGGAGTTGGAGGCCGGCGGCCTTGATCTTCTTCACGGCGGCGGCGTCCATCGGAAATTTGTAGTTCACATCGAGGCCGTCGAGTTTGGCGGCCTTGGCCTGCGCGATCGCTTCATCGAGGTCCGGGGACGGTTTTTTCGGATCCTTCGACGGCGGGTTGAGCAGCCAGAGGACTTCGAGGTCGGGCATCGCGGCCTTGGCGGCCGCGGCGGAGGCGAGTTTGAAATCGATGATCACGAGTTGGGCGCGCTTGAGGCGCGTGCGGGCGAGCGCAGCTTTGAGCACGGGCACGAGTTCGACGCCGGCTTTTTGTTCGAGGAAGATGCGTTTGCCGGGCGGGATGAGGGCGAGCAGTTCCTCGAGGGTGGGGAGTTTTTCGCCGGCGAATTTCGGATCTTTCCATTTGCCGGCGTCGAGCTGGCGCGCCTCGGCGAGCGTGAGCTCGGAGAGCTTCACATCGCGGCCGGTGGTGCGCTTGGCGTTGAGATCGTGCGAAATGATGATCTGGCCGTCCTTGGTGAGCCAGAGGTCGGTCTCGAGGGCGTCGGCGTGGTGCTGGAAGGCGAGTTTGCCGGAGGCGACGGTGTTTTCGGGGGCGTCGTAGGAGGCACCGCGGTGCGCGACGATCTGCACGGCGCGGAGCGGTGTCGAGGAGACGAGGGCGGTGAACACGAGGGCGGCGAGGGTGGGGCGGGTCGCGAACATAGGAAGAAAAAGGGGAGGGAAATAATCGCGGACACCGGCCACGCGGCTAGCGAATTTTCGGGGAATAATCATGCGTGGGGTGGAGTCGTGGACGAGGCGTCCCGACTCGTTTTTTTCAAGGGGTGTCGGGCAAGCCGTGGATCGTCGGCTCGCTGGCGCTCGCCGCTACGGAGATGGCAGCGGCAGACGTAGCTTGTCCGGCTCTATTCGTTTTTCAGAGGCGGGACGCCTCTGCCACGACTACAGATCCGCGGTGAGCGTGAGGCGGTAGTTGCGCGGCTCGTTGAGGTAGACGCGGAGGTAGCCGTTTTCCTGGGCGTTGAGACGACCGACGCCGACGAGGTAGGAGTTGAACAGGTTGCGCACGTTGAGCTGCACGCTCATCGGCATCTTCCAGCGTTTCACGTTGAAGCGGTAGCCGGCGAAGGAATCGACGAAGAGGGTGGGCGTGCCCCAGATCTCGCGGCCGTCGATCTGGGAGATGCGGGTGAGATTGCGGCTCTGCCAGCGGCCGGCGCCGCCGACGAAGGCGCCCTTGAGCCGGCCCTCGGCGACGCGGTAGCGGGCGGTGAGGTTGGCCTTGTGGGGGCGGGTGCCGAAGCCGCTGTTCTGGAGCGCGGCCATCGCGTCGATGTTCTCGTGGGCGGTGGCGAGCTGTTGGTTGACCGTGGCGAGCAGCGTGGCGTCGCCCGTGGAGGCGGCGCGCCATTTGGGCTCCCACTCGGCGAAGTAGCCGTAGACCTCCGGGAAGAAATTCTCGCGGCGGCGTTGCGAATACGAGACGCCGAGGCGGAGCGTGAGGGTCTTGGTGGGGTTGGCGACGAACTCGGCCTCCCAGCCGGTGGTGACGGCGTCGATGGTGGCGGCGTTGTAGAATTTCAGCTCGGAGTCGAACTGCGCCTGCGTGATGCGGCCGGCGGTGAGGAGGGCGTTGTAGATGTTGACCATCGCGGTGCCGCCGAGGGAGGTGGAGGTGTTGACGGAGAGGCCGTCGGGGATGATGGCGGCGTCCTTGGTCTGGCGCGTTTCGTAGGCGCTGAAGCGGAAGAAAAGGCGGTCGTCGCCGAGCACGTCGAACATGAGGCCGGCGTCGTGGCCGAGGCCCTCGGTGGGCGGCGGAGTCTTGCCGGTGGGGAGCACGGTGCGGTCGAGGCGCGGGGTGCCGCTGTTCTTCGACTCGTTGTAGAAAAGGGAGAGGCGCGGGAAGAGGTGGAGGACGGCGCCGGCGGTGAAGGTCGTGGGCCGGTATTTGTTCTCGGCGATGACGCCGTTGAAATCCCACTCGTTGAGCGCGAAACGGCGCGAGGTGTAGCGCGGGTCGTTCGCATCGGTGATGCGGGCCTGGTCGTAGGTCTGGAAGGTGATGGGGTCGACGCGGTAGCCGAGGGTGGTGACGAGGCGCTCCTTCCACCAGAAGCTTTGCGCGGCGAACATGAACGAGCGGGCGTCCTGGATTGTGTGGGAGTTGGAGCGCGTGCGGGCGGCGTAGTGCGAGTGGTAGGTGTTGGTGCCGATGGCGAATTCGGGGATGGTCTGCGTGGGATCGCCGGCGAAGTAGGTGTCGAAGCGGCCCTCGGTCACGTAGCGGCGGCGCCAGGGCTGGTTGGCGGCGGCCTCGGGGTTGGCGGAGTTGGAGATGGCGAGGTTGTTCTGGTTGACGAGGATTTCATTCTGCCAGCGGCGGAGGCGGTCCTGGCGCGTGGCTTCGGCGAGGCCGGCGATGCGGTGGCGGCCGAGCCATTTGCCGAGGTTGACCTCCCAGGCGGCGCTGAGGCGGAGGATTTCGTTGCGGTCCTTGAAGGGATCGCGGCTCCAGTTGTCCTCGAGGTAGAGCTGGCGCACGCGGGTGTTGGGCACGATCCCGAGGAGGGCGTTCGGGATGTTGGGGTTGGGGTCGCCGGTGAGGAAGAGGTTGGGGTTCACGTTGCCGCGCGTGAGGATGCGGTTGACGTTGTGAAAATAGGCGAGCTCGGCGACCAGCGTGCGGGTGAGGCGCTGCTCGATCTTGAACTGCCACTCGTTGAAGTTCTGCGTGCGCACCCCGCCGGGGCCGGTGAGATTGTAGGCGTAGCCCATGAGCGAGGGGGAAACCAGCGTGTTGCTCGGGGCGCGGGCGCTGAAAAGTTCGGACCGGAGGTTGTAGACGACGTTGTCCTGCGAGAAGAACGTGTAGCGGTTGGCGGTGCCGAAAGCCGTGGTGGTGGCGACGGCGGCGCCGTCGGCGGTGGGCCGGCCGGCGGCGAGCCAGGAGGTGACGGAGTCGGTGGCGTTCCACGGCAGGCTGATGTTGTTGGCGGAATGGCCGGCCTGGTAGGAGCCGCGGAAGGCGGTGCTGGCCCAGGGCTGGTAGCTGAAGGCGGCGGTGAAGCGCCGCTGCTCGTTGAGATCCCATTTGCGCCAGCCCTTGGCGTCCTGATACAGGCCGAGGAGCCGGAGGCCGAGCTTGCCGCGGATGAGGACGTGGTTGTGGTCGAGTTCGTGGCGGAAGAAGTCCCACGAGCCGACGACGGATTTGGCGGACGTGGCGGTGCGACGGAGGGTGGCGAACTTGCTGGACAGCGCGACGGTGCCGCCGGGCGCGCCAAGGCCGAACAAGATGGAGTTGGGACCGCTGGCGACCTCGGCGCGTTCGATGTTGTAGAGGTCGACCGGCACCGCGGACTGCGCGTAGTTGACCGAGGACGACCCGGCCACACCGCGCACGCGGAAGCGGAAATCGTTGCCGGTCGAATCGCGGCCGGGCGGGTTGTTGAAGCCGTTGGTCGAGTCCTCGACCTCGCGTTCGACGTTCGTGGCGTAGGCGAGCATCGATTCGAGGTCGGTCGCGCCGATGTCGGCGAGAAACTCCTTCGTGAACGGCGAGACGCTGGCGGGCGTGTCCTTGAGCTTCGAGTTGAGGCGGGAGCCGCTGGTGGTGTTGGCGGCCTGATAGCCGGAGTCGTCCTCGGGACGGACTTCGAAGGGGGAGAGTTGGACGGCGTCAGCGTCTTTGTCCGACGCGGCGAGTGTGGCCGAGCCGGCGGTGGTGGGTTTCACGGGCGGTGCAGACGCGACCTGCGCGAACGACAACGCCGGGACAGCCAGAGCGGTGAGGGCAAGCGCGAGACGGGTAATCGGATAGGGGGGCATGGAGGGAATGGGCGCGGCCATGGGCCATGGGGTGCGGTCACGAGCCTCGGCGGACGCTTTTGCCGATGCGAAAGGCTTTCACCGCCGATGACAAGACGGCAGCTATGACACAGGGACGGGCGTGACATTAGGGGGGCGCGCCGCGGGTCGTGGCCTTCTAATGGCCGGACGGGCCGGTGGAAAAGCGTCTTGCGCGGGGGAGTGGTGCGGCCAAGCCTTTTGCGGTTTTTCACTTTTCCACCGTTCCCAAACATGGTTACCGCGAACACTACTCTTGGCTACGACAGCAAGATCGAGGGCGAGGTCGTGGTCACCAAGCTCGATTCGGCGATCAACTGGATCCGGACCAACTCGATGTGGCCGATGCCGATGGGGCTGGCCTGCTGCGCGATCGAGTTGATGGGGGTGGCCGCGAGCCGGTTCGACATCTCGCGTTTCGGAGCGGAGGTAATGCGTTTCTCGCCCCGGCAGTCGGACTGCATGATCGTCTCGGGCACGGTCACCTACAAAATGGCGCCGCAGGTCCGCCGCATCTACGACCAGATGTGCGCCCCGAAATGGGTGATCGCGATGGGCGCTTGTGCCAGCACCGGCGGTATGTATCGCAGCTACGCGACGCTCCAGGGCGTGGACCGGATCGTGCCGGTCGACGTGTATATCAGCGGCTGCCCGCCGCGGCCGGAGGCGATCCTCGATGCGTTGATGAAACTCCAGGCCAAGGTGAAGCGGGAGCGTTCGGCCAAGAACCTGCTTTCGGCGTGAGACCCAACGCGCCAACCAAACCGTGACGTCCACCGAAGCCATCGCTGCGCTCAAGCAGAAGTTCCCGCAGGCCACCGACCGGGCCAGCGCCGACTTCCCGGCGGTCAACGTCCCCACGGCCGAACTCGTGGCGGCGTTGCGCTGGCTGCGCGACGAAGGTGCCTACGACATGCTGATGGATGCGACGGCGATCGACTGGGCCGAGGGGGCCAAGCCGCGCTTCGAGGTGGTTTACCAGCTGTTTTCGACCGTGTCGCACGAGTATCTGCGCGTCGCGGCGGCTTGCACGGGAGATGATGCCGAGCCGCACGCACCGAGTGTCGTGGGCCTGTGGGCGGGCGCCAACTGGCACGAGCGCGAGGCGTTCGACATGTTCGGCATCAAGTTCGACGGCCACCCGGACCTGCGCCGTATCTTGATGTGGGACGGGTATCCTTATCACCCGTTGCGGAAGGAATTCCCGCTCGCGGGGCTCGAGGCGCCGTTACCCGGGGCCGACATCGAGGAGGAGACGAACACCCGGGTCATTTCCGCGCCGATGGCCGGCGGGCCGTTTGTCGCGACGTCGGGTGAGATGAACCTCACCGAGTCCGAGCCGCGGGCGAAGGACGAGAGCTGGAACGAGCGCAGCGAGAAACCGCAATGAAGACGATTTTTATGAACAGGAAGAACGGCAAGATCGGGAAGACGGCCCGAGCCGATGGCGTTTGCTTTCTTCCCGCTCTTCCCGGCCTTCCTGTTCAAGTCTGCTGACGATGGCCACCGAGTTCACATTTCCCGACAACGCAGCGAAGACCGCCGAGGCGAAGCGTCGCCCTGAGCCTGTCGAAGGGCTAGCCGCGAAGCCGGAATTCACGACGGAAAAGATGTCGCTCTCGATGGGCCCGTCGCACCCGTCCACGCATGGCGTGCTCCGGCTCCAGATGGAACTCGACGGCGAGATCCTGACGAAGGCCGATCCGGTGGTCGGCTACCTCCACCGCGGCGACGAGAAGATCGCGGAGAACATGACCTACAACCAGTTCGTGCCCTACACGGACCGGTTGGACTACCTCGCCCCGCTCGCGAACAACATGGCCTACGCCATCGCGGTCGAGCGCCTCGCGAAACTCGACATTCCGCCGCGCCTGCAGGCGATCCGCGTGCTCACGGCCGAGATGGCGCGCGTGTCGTCGCACTTGATGGGCCTCGGCGCCTTCGGCATCGATGTCGGCGCGTGGACGGTGTTCATGTATACGTTCGAGGAACGCGAGAAACTCTACAAACTCTTCGAAGAACTCACCGGCGCGCGCCTGACGACGAGCTACTCGCGCATCGGCGGCGTCGCCCGCGACCTCCCCGAGGGCTGGCTCGGTCGCGTGAACGCGTTTTGCGACCAGTTCCTGCCGATCCTCGACGAGGTGCTGTCGCTGCTGACGCGCAACAAGATCTTCATGGACCGCACGGTCGACGTCGGTGTGATTTCGAAAGCCGACGCGCTCAGCTACGGCCTCACCGGCCCGAATCTTCGCGGCTCCGGCGTTCCGCTCGACCTGCGCAAGGACAAGCCCTATTCGGGCTACGAGCAGTATGAGTTCGACGTGCCGGTCGGCACCAAGGGCGACTGCTACGACCGCTACCTCGTGCGCGGCGAGGAGATGAAGCAGTCGGTCCGCATCATCAAGCAGGTGATCGCGAAGTTCCCCGGCGGCGAATGGTATGCGAAGGACGCGCGCAGGATCTTCGCCCCGCCGAAGGACAAGGTGCTCACCTCGATGGAGGAGTTGATCAACAACTTCATGATCGTGACCGCGGGCCCGCAGATGCCGGCCGGCGAGGTGTATTTCGAGGCGGAGAACCCGAAGGGCATCCTCGGTTTCTACGTCGTGTCGAAGGGCGGCGGCGTCCCGTGGCGCCTCAAGATCCGCAGCCCCTCCTTCTGCAATCTCTCCATCCTCCCGAAAGTGTGCGTCGGCCTCCTCATCTCCGACGTCGTCGCCATCCTCGGCTCGCTCGACTTCGTCATGGGCGAGTGCGACCGCTAAGAAAATTGCGGAGCAATTTTCTAATGAATCTGAAACCCGCCACGCTCCAGCGCATCGACGAGTTGATCACCCATTATCCGGTGAAACGGAGCGCCGTGCTCATGCTCCTGCATGCGATCCAGGAGGACGTGGGCTACATCTCGGATCCCGCCATCGAGTGGGTCGCCGCGAAGCTCGAGCTCCAGCCGATCAACGTCTACGAAGTCGTCACGTTTTACCCGATGTTCCGCCGCCAGCCCATCGGCCGGCGCCACATCAAGGTCTGCCGCACACTCTCGTGCGCGCTCATGGGCGGCTACAAGACCTGCGAGACGTTCGAGAAGGAATTCAACACCCACGCCGGCCCGACCGAGGTGTCGCCCGACGGCGAAGTAACGGTCGAGTTTGTCGAGTGCCTGGCCAGCTGCGGCACCGCACCCGTCGTGATGATCGACGACGAGCTCCACGAGAAGGTCGACTGCGCGAAGGCGAAACAGTTGAGCGACCAGATCAAGACCGAGGCCAAGAAACGCTGAAACCTATTAACCACGAATGGACACGAATAGACACGAATTCAGCAGCACGTTGAGCAGGGCCCCTGTTTATTCGTGTTCATTCGTGTCCATTCGTGGTTGATCTCACATGGCTGCACCCGAACAACGCCGCATCATCTTCCAGCACATCGACGCGCCCGGCTACTCGAACGACCTCGCGTGCTACGTGAAGCATGGCGGCTACGAGATTCTCAAGAAGGCCGTCGCGATGCCACCCGCGGCCATCATCGACGAGGTGAAAAAGTCCGGTCTGCGCGGCCGTGGTGGCGCCGGTTTCGGTTGCGGTCTGAAGTGGTCGCTCGTCGACCGCAAGAGCGGCAAACCGATCTACCTCGTCGTCAACGCCGACGAGTCCGAGCCCGGCACGTTCAAGGACCGCTACATCATCCACCAGGACCCGCACCAGCTCATCGAGGGCATCATGGTCACCTGCTGGGCGAACAACGTAAAGCAGGCCTACATCTACATCCGCGGCGAGATGCCCCACGGCGCACGCATCCTTGAGCAGGCGATCGCCGAGGCCCGCGCGGCGAATTTCGTCGGCCCGAACATCCTCGGCACGAGTTACAGCTGCGAAATTTACGTCCACCGCGGCGCCGGCGCCTACATCTGCGGCGAGGAGACCGGCCTCATCGAATCGCTCGAGGGTAAGCGCCCCTATCCGCGCATCAAGCCGCCCTATTTCCCCGCGGTGCTCGGCCTCTACCAGTGCCCGACGATCGTGAACAACGTGGAGACGCTCTGTCACGTGAAGCACATCGTCGACATGGGCGGCGACAACTACGCGAAGATCGGCACGCCCAACAACACCGGCACCCGCATCCTCTGCGTGAGCGGCCACGTGCAGCGCCCCGGCTACTACGAATACGAAGTCGGCAAGATCACGATGGGCCAGCTGCTCAACGAAGTGTGCGGCGGCCCGCTGCCCGGCCGGAAGTTCAAGGCGGTCATTCCCGGCGGATCCTCCTCGAAGATCCTGCGTTTCGGCGAGACCTTCACCCTGAAAAACAAGGACGGTTCCTCGCGCACGCTCACGATCGAGGACATCCCGATGGACTTCGATACGCTCGCCGCGTGCGGCACCATGGGCGGCTCCGGCGGCGTGATCGTGATGGACGACTCTGTCAACATGGTCGAGGCGCTCGCCAACCTGAACGCGTTCTACGCCCACGAGAGCTGCGGCCAGTGCACGCCGTGCCGCGAGGGTTCGTTGTGGATGAAGAAGATCACCACGCGCATGGTGCACGCCAACGCCCGCGCCGAGGACGGCCAGCTGCTCAAGAGCGTCGCCGACCAGATCGCCGGCCGCACGGTCTGCGCCTTCGGCGAGGCCTGCTCGTGGCCGACGCAGAGCTTCGTCGCGAAATTCGGCGACGAGTTCAAAGCCTACCCCGAAACGAAGAAGCAGTCGAAGAACGGCGACGCGCTCGAACTCGTCTGAGTGGTAACCACGAAATACACAAAACACACGAAATGGAAAACCGAGTCACACGCAGCCGAAGTCTGATCTCTTTCGTGTATTTCGTGTGTTTCGTGGTTCAAAAAATCTCCTCGCGATGATCGCTCCGCCCAAACCCGACCTCGTCACCGTCAACATCGACGGCAAGGACATCGCCGTGCCGAAGGGCACGAATGTCATCGAGGCCGCGCGGCTGATCGGAGTGGACGTCCCGCATTACTGCTACCATCCGAAGCTCACCATCTCGGGCAATTGCCGGATGTGTCTCATCGAAATGGGCAATCCCGCCGTCGATCCCGCCACCAAGGCGCCGATCATGGATCCGGCGACCGGTAAGCAGAAGATCAACTGGATCCCGCGCCCGCAGATTGGCTGTGCGACGAACGCCTCGCCCGGCCTCCACATCCGCACCAACACCCCCCAGATCAAGGACTGCCGCGAGGGCGTGATGGAGTTCCTCCTCGTCAACCACCCGCTCGACTGCCCGATTTGCGACCAGGCGGGCGAGTGCAAACTGCAGGAGCAGGCCACCGGCTACGGCCGCGGCTACTCGCGGTTCATCGAGCAGAAGAACGTGAAGCCGAAGCGCACCCAGCTCGGGCCGCGCGTCATGCTCGACGACGAACGCTGCGTGCTGTGCTCGCGCTGCATCCGCTTCTCCAAAGAAATCGCGAAGGACGACGTGCTCGGCTTCATCGACCGCGGCAGCTACTCTACGCTCACCTGCTACCCGGGCAAGAAGCTCGAGAACAACTACTCGCTCAACACCGTCGACATCTGCCCCGTCGGCGCGCTCACGAGCACGGATTTCCGCTTCAAGATGCGCGTCTGGTTTCTCAAGCAGACGAACAGCATCGACACCGAGTCGTCGGTGGGCGCCAACACCGTGGTCTGGTCGCGCGAGGGTCAGATCTACCGCATCACGCCGCGTCGCAACGACGACGTGAACGACACGTGGATGGCCGACAGCGGCCGCGAACTCTACAAGCAAGTCCGCTCTGCCGACCGCCTCACCACGATCAAGGTCAACGGCGCCGATAGCGCACTCGACATCGCGATCAACACCGCGCTTCAACTTGCGAAGGATGGTGGCGTCGCCGTCGTCGGCTCCGGCCGCAGCAGCGTCGAAGAACAATTTCTCACGAAGAAACTCGCCGACGCACTCAAGGCCTCGACGCATCTCGTGAGCCGGGTGGGGCAGGGCGACAAACTCCTCATCTCCGCCGATCGCAACCCAAACGTCCGCGGCGCGCTCGTTGTAGGGCTGATTTCCACAATGCCGGAGGTAGGGCCGGCTCTCCGAGCCGGCCTGAGTTCCAGTGTCCATTCGCTCGCATCGCAACCTTCAACCCAGGCCGGCTCGGAGAGCCGGCCCCACCTCAGCGGCCTCACCGACCTCGCCGCGGCGATCGACGCCGGTCAGGTGAAAACGGTCATCTCCATCGGCGAAGACCTCGCCGCCGCCGGCCTCACCGCCGCGCAGTTGGGCAAGATTTCGATCGTCTACCTCGGCACGCACGCCAACGCCACGAGCGCCGCCGCGAAAGTCGTGATCCCGACGCTCAGCGTGTTCGAGAAAAACGGCACGTTCGTGAACCAGCAGTTCCGCATCCAGAAATTCGCAAAAGCCGTGCCCGGCCCCGCTGGCTTGCCCGCCGAAGCCTCAGCGAAGGCGGGCGCGACCGACGATCTGATCGTGCTCGCCGGGCTCGCGAATATCGCCGCCTCCGATGTCGCGGCGGTCTGGAAACTCCTCGCCGCCGAAGTCCCTGCGCTCGGCACGATGAGCTACGCCAACATTCCCGAAACCGGCTTGCTACTCGATGCGACGCCGTTCGCCGCGCTGCCCTTCGCCGAGGGGGAGACCCTGCATTTCAAACCCGCAAAATCATGAGCGCTCATTCGTCCTCCCGCCGTAGCGGAACGCGTGAGCGTTTCGCCGCCACCGCGAAAGCTTCACCGCTTCCGCTACCCAGCCACGCCTGATTCGCCCCATGAATTCCCTGCCTTTGATCGTCCTCGGAGCTGTGTTCGCCCTCGGCGGCTTGCTGCTCGGCTGGCTGACTTTCCGCAAGCCGGCGCCGGAGGAGAATGCCAAGAAGGGGCCGGTAAAGAAATCCGAACTGCGGGCCAAGGAACAGGAGCAGAAAGACGCCACGAAGCTCCGCATTGGCGCCGGTATCCTCGTCGCTTTTGGCGTGGTGTTGATGATCATCGCCTGATCGCCATGTTTACGGAATTCCCAATGTTCTTATCCGCGCCTGCCTTGGGGTGGGCCGTGCGCTCCGCGCGCGGCCTCGTGCGAGACGTGATGTCCGGCCGTGCGCGGAGCGCCCGGCCCACCTTCCGGTATTCCAGTTTTGCCTGATTTTCTGCGCTGACCGCCATGGTCGACTTTTACTTCAACCTCCATCCGATCGTGCAGGGCCTCCTGAAGGGGCTCGCGGTGATCCTCGTGATTTTCCCCATCGGCGGGATTTGCTCGATGGCGGAGCGCAAGGTCTCGGCGTGGATTCAAGGCCGGCCCGGCCCGAATCGTGCGATCCCGTTCTGGTTTGCGTGGGTGCCGGTCATCGGCCCGTTGCTCCAGCGGCTCGGCATCTTTCACGTGATGGCGGACGGCGGCAAAATGCTCTTCAAGGAAGACGCGCTGCCGGGCCACGTGAACAAGTTTTACTTCGTGCTCGCACCAATCCTCGCGATGGTGCCCGCGCTCACGACGGTCACGACCGTGCCGTTCGGCGCCTACGTCGACGGGGCGGGCAAGGTCATCCCGCTCGCGCTGGCCAACGTCGACATCGGCCTGCTCGCCGTCTTCGCCGTCTCGTCGCTCGGCGTCTACTCGATCATTCTCGCGGGCTGGGCCTCGAATTCCAAATACCCGTTCCTCGGCGGCGTGCGGGCTTCGGCTCAGCTGATCTCCTACGAACTGTCGCTCACGCTCTCGGTCGTGCCCGTCTTCCTTTGGATCAACGCTCCCGGCACGCCCGGCACGCTGAGTCTTGCCAGGGCGGTCGAGTTCCAGAGCGGCGATTGGCAGGGACTGACGATGGCATCATGGGGTGGGGTATGGTTTATCTTCCTGATGCCGGTCGCGGCCTTGATTTTCATGGTCTCGCTCTTCGCGGAGACCAACCGCCACCCGTTCGACATGGCCGAGGGCGAGGCGGACCTCGTCGGCGGTTTTCACACGGAATACGGCGCGTTCAAGTGGGGCCTGTTCTTCGTGGCCGAGTATGCGCACATGCTGATCGGGTCGGGCGTGTTCACGCTGCTGTTCCTCGGCGGCTGGAATCCGCTGCCGTGGGTGCCGATCGCCACGCTCGCGTCGTGGCTTCACATCGCCCACCTGCCGATCGTGGTCGGCCTGCTGTCGATCGCCATCTTCCTGGCGAAGGTGATCGCGTTGATCTTTTTCTTCATGTGGGTGCGCTGGACGATCCCGCGCTTCCGCTACGACCAGATCATGAAGCTCGGCTGGCAGAAGCTCCTGCCGCTCGCCATCGCCAACCTGCTGTTCTACGCGGTCGCGATCGCGGTGATTCAGAAATAGAGAACCACGAATGCACACGAAGGGACACGAATCAAAGATGCCGCTGAACCGAAGCCTGGTTCATTGGTGTTCATTCGTGTCCATTCGTGGTTAACCGGAATCCCGCCATGGCCATCGTCCCTCTCGAACGCAAGCCCCTCACCCTCGCCGAGCGCAGCTACCTGCCCGGGATCGTCGGCGGGCTGAAGACGACGCTCAAGCACCTCTTCCAGCCGAATGTCACGATGGAGTATCCGGAGCAGCGTCCGGCGCTGCCACCGGGCTATCGCGGCGCGCCCACGCTCGTGAAGGATCCGCATGGTCGCGAGAAATGCGTCTCGTGCCAGCTCTGCGAGTTTGTCTGCCCGCCGAAGGCCATCCGCATCACCCCCGGCGAGATTCCGGCCGACGCCCCGACGGCCCACGTCGAGAAGGCCCCGAAGGAATTCGAAATCGACATGCTGCGCTGCATCTACTGTGGCCTCTGCCAGGAAGTCTGCCCCGAGGAGGCGATCTGGCTGCAGAATCAGTTTTCCCTCACCGGCTACACGCGCGAAGAGATGGTGCACAACAAGCAGCGCCTCTACGAGCTCGGCGGCACGCTGCCCGACCCGCACCTCAAGTGGGACAAGAAACTCGCCGCCGAAGTGGCTGGCGGTGCCAGCCACTAAGGGCCGAAAGACTGAATGGCTGAATGCCCCGCGACAAAAACCTCTCCGACCTTTCCCGTTCAATGAAACCGAAAGCCCGAAGCCTGAATTCAGCCCTTCAGTCCTTCAGCCTTTCAGCCTTTTCATGAATTTCCTCTTCAACTTCCTCGCCCTCTTCACGCTGATCTGCGCGGCGGGCGTCGTCGTGAGCCGCAACGCCGTCAATGGCGCGATGTGCCTGCTGCTCTCGCTCGTCGGCGTGGCCGGACTCTTCATCGGCCTCAACGCCTACCTCCTGGCATTCCTGCTCCTGTTGGTCTACGCGGGCGCGATCGTCGCGCTGTTCCTCTTCATCGTCATGCTGCTCGACGTGAAGGGCGACCAGCGGCCCGGCTTGAAACACCTGCCGATCGCCGCACGCCTCGTGGCGCTCGCGCTGGTCGGCGCCGGCGTGCTGTCGTTCTTCGCCCGCGGCCGGCTGGTGGCCCCGGCGCCCGGCGCCGGTCCCGCGGTGGGCGTCGAACTCAAGGGCTACGCCTACCAGCTTTTCACCACCTATCTGCTGCCCGTGCAGGTGATCGGCTTCCTGCTGCTCATCGCGATGCTTGGCGTGATCGTGCTCAGCAAGAAATTCGAGGGTTTGGAGGACATCAAATGAGGACGAAAAGTGGCGAGCATCGAGTAGCGAATAGCGAGCATCACGCGTGCGAATTCGGCGCGTGCTCGTTGGCTGCTACTCACTACTCGCTACCCGCTACTCGCTACTCGCCGCCATGATCGCCCCGACGCTCAACGCCTACCTCGCCATCGCCGTCGCGCTCTTCGCGATCGGCCTCCTCGGCGTGCTCATCCGGCGCAACACGCTCGTCGTCTTCATGTGCCTCGAGCTGATGCTCGTGGCGTCGACCCTCGCGCTGGTCGCGTTCTCGCGCTTCAACGGCACGCTCGACGGCGCCGTCTTTGTTTTCTTCATCCTCACCGTCGCCGCCGCCGAGGTCGCGGTCGGCCTCGCCATCATCGTCGCCCTGTTCCGCAAGAAGCAGACGATCCAGGTGGACGAGCTCAACTCGCTGAAGAACTGACGCCTTCCTCCGCACCACCTTTCATGTCCGCCGACCACACAGTTTGTCATTCTGAGCGCAGCGAAGAATCCAATTGGACTCCCGCCACGGGTCGCGGGTTCGAGTCTCCTGCTGGATTCTTCGCTTCGCTCAGAATGACAGGAGGGAACTGACGCGACCATGCATTCGATGCCCACGCACGCCATCATGGTCCTCGTCCTGCCGCTGATTTCCGCGGCGGTCATCGCGCTTTTCCTGCGGCGCAGGGGCGGCGCCGCCTCCGCGGTGTCCGTGGTCGCGGCCGGCGCCATCGCGGCGATCGCGGTGATCCTCGCGGTGCACCGCGAGCGCTTCAACGTCTCGTGGGAATGGCTGCGCTTCGGCGCGGTCGACGACCCGAAGGCCTTCGTCCTCTCGCTCGGTTTCAAATACGACGATCTCGCCGCGCTCATGCTCTCGATCGTCGGCGTCGTCGGCTTCTGCATCCACGTCTTCTCGCTCGGCTACATGCACGACGATGCAGCCAAGGCGCGCTACTTCGGCGGCCTCTCGATCTTCATGTTTTCGATGATCGGCATCGTCCTCGCCGACAATCTGTTCATGATGTTCATCTATTGGGAGCTGGTCGGTTTCAGCTCCTACCTGCTCATCGGCCACTGGCACGAGAAGCAAAGCGCCGCCGATGCCGCCAAGAAGGCGTTCATCGTCAATCGCGTGGGCGACTTCGGCTTTTTGCTCGGCATCGTGATGTGTTACTGGGCCAACGGCACGGTCAACCTCACCGAACTCGCCGCCCTCGGCGACAAGCACGCCCTCGTGTTCAGCACGTTGATCCCGCTGCTCCTGTTCTGCGGCGCCGTCGGCAAGTCCGCGCAACTGCCGCTGCACGTGTGGCTGCCCGACGCGATGGAGGGCCCGACGCCCGTCTCCGCCCTGATCCACGCCGCCACGATGGTCGCGGCTGGCGTTTACATGCTCTGCCGCATCCACGTCTTGATGGTGCCGGACGCGCTCACCGTCATCATGTGGACGGGCACCGTCACCGCCCTTTACGCCGCGCTCTGCGCGATCACCCAAAGCGACATCAAGAAGGTGCTGGCCTACTCGACGCTTTCGCAGCTCGGCTACATGGTCGCCGCTTTTGGCCTCGGCTCGATCACGGAAGATGGCACGGCCTACGCCGTCGGCGTCGGCGCCGCGATGTTCCATCTGATGACGCATGCCTTCTTCAAGGCGCTCATGTTCCTCGGCTCGGGCTCGGTCATCCACGGCTGCCATCACGAGCAGGACATCTTCAAGATGGGCGGGCTGCGCACGCGGATGCCGGTGACATTCTGGACCTTCACCATCGGCGTCGCCGCGATCGCGGGCTTCCCGTATCTGGCCGGGTTCTTCTCGAAAGACGCGATTCTCTTCCTCGCCTACCACAACAACCCCACGGTGTTCGGTCTGCTCGCGCTGACGGCCGTGCTGACGTCGTTCTACATGGTGCGCTTGTGGAAGCTTACGTTCTGGGGCGCGCCGCGCAGCGACCATGCCGAGCACGCGCACGAGGGCGGCTTCACGCTCACCGCGCCTCTCGTGTTTCTCGCCCTGCTTTCCGTCGCAGGCGGCTACGTGGGCCTCTATGGCGGGCTCTTCGACGACATTCTCGATCTGGTTCCCACGGCACACGGCACGGATCACACCGTGATTTTCGTGACCAGCGTGGCGGTCATGCTCCTCGGTGGCGGCGCCGCCTTCGCCTTTTACGCCCCGGCCGAGACCGACTCCCTCCAGACGAAAGCGCCCGGCATCTTCGGGGCGCTCGCGGCGCTCAAAGTTTCCTTCGACCGCGCCTACGACTACTACGTCGCCAAGATCCAGCAGCGGTTCGCGATGGTCGTGAATTTCTTCGAGCAGATCTTCCTCGCCGGCCTGATCGTGCGCGGGCTCGCCGGCTTCGTGGGACTCATGGGCCTCGGGGCGCGCGCGCTGCACACCGGCAACCTCAACGTCTACGCCTACTGGTTCCTGTTCGGCGTGGTGCTGCTCTGGGCGTTCGCCACAGGCGTCCTTTGAGCCGCGCCTCTTGTCAAAACCACCAACAAAGAAATGACCGCAGAAATTCTTGACCACGGATTACACGGATGGGCACGGATTCAAACCGGCTCCATCAGTGCATATCCGTGTAATCCGTGGTTAAGCTTGGTTCGGTTTGTTCAACCTTCGTAATGAGCCAACTGCCCTTCGATCCACTGCTCGTCTCCATCGCGGCTCCGCTCGCGCTGGCGCTTGCCATCGGGCTCGGGTTGCCGAAACGCTGGTCGGTCCGCCTGGCTTACGGCGCCTTCGCGATTCCGGCTTTGATGGCCCTGCACGCTTGGTGGTGGTTCTCCGCGCAGCCGAAAGACCACGGCTACGCCTTCCTCTCGCGCTACTCCACCGGCCTCGACAGCCTCGGCATTTCGCTCCACCTCGGCCTCAACGGCATCTCGCTCCCGCTCTTCGTGCTCGCCGGTCTCGTGGGCCTCGCCGCCGGCCTTTACGCGCTCCAGTCGGGCGCCGAGCGCCTCAAGATCTACGTGATGCTGCTGCTCATCATGCAGGGCGGGTTGATGGGCGTGTTCGCCAGCGTCGACATCTTCTTCCTCTATTTCTTCCACGAACTGGCGCTGATCCCGACCTTCATCATGGTCGGCCTCTGGGGTGGACGCGACCGCACCTACGCGGCGATGAAACTCACGATTTACCTCACGCTCGGCGCCATGTTGTCGCTCATCGGCCTCATCGCCCTCTACGCGAGGACCGGTCAACACACCTTCAATCTGATCGCGCTGCGCAACTACCTGGCGCTCGCTCCGTTGAGCGAAACGCTCCAGCAGCACATCGCCGCCTTCCTGCTCATCGGCCTCGGCGTGCTCGTCTCCCTCTGGCCGCTGCATACGTGGGCGCCGCTCGGCTATGGCGCCGCGCCCAGCTCGGCGGCGATGCTCCATGCGGGTGTGCTCAAGAAATTCGGCCTCTACACCCTGATTCAGGTCGCGCTCCCGCTCCTGCCCGCCGGCATCGCCCACTGGTCGCACCCGCTGGCCTGGCTCGCCGTGATCGGCAACGTCCTCGTCGTCGGCCTCATCACCATCGCCCAGCGTGATCTGAAACAGATGCTCGGCTACAGCTCGGTCATGCACATGGGCTACGCGTTCCTCGGCATCGCGACGATGTCGGTGATCGGCAGCGGCGGCGTCGTCCTGCTGATGGTGGCGCACGGCCTGTCGGTGGCGCTGCTTTTCATGCTCGCGACGAGTGTCTATCACCGCACGCACACCTTCGCGATGGATGAGATGGGCGGCCTTGCGCAGAAGGCGCCCGTGCTCGCCGCGTTTTTCGTCGCCGGCACGCTCGCCAGCATCGGCCTGCCCGGTTTCGCCAACTTCTGGGGCGAACTCACGATCTTCGTCGCGTTGTGGAAATTCTCGCCGCTCATCACCGCGTTCGCGGTGGCCGGCGTGGTCATCTCCGCGATCTACGGCCTGCGCTCGGCGGCCCGCGTGTTCTTCGGTCCGGCCACGGAACAGATGACGCGCGTCGCCGCGGAAAACCCGACGGTGGACCTGCGCTGGAGCGAGAAGCTCCCCGCCTTGGTCCTGCTCGCGGCGCTCCTCTTCGTCGGATTCTGGCCGAAGTCCATCACCACCGCGCTCAACGCCGAACTCGCCCCCGCCAAACCGGCCGTGACGGCAGACGCGAGCAACCAGAGGTAGGCACCACTGATTCACACTTATGCTCACTGATAAGAAATCCCGGCCGAACCTGATGCAGAGATGCCGCCATCAGTGTTCATCAGTGTTCATCAGTGGTTGAAGATTCTTCCGTGATGACTCTCGAACTCGCCAAACTCGCTGCGGCCGACAACACGTGGGGCACCATCATCCCCGAGCTGCTGCTCGGCTGCCTCGCGCTCGGGCTCCTCGTGTTCGAGATCGTGCTGCCGAAGCGCCTCCATTCGATCATCCCGGACCTCGCCATCGCCGGGCTCATCGGCGCGATCACGGGCCTCCTCATCAATTTCGATTCCGCCTCCCTCGGCCACACGACCTTCAACGGCCTGCTGCGCCACAGTTCCGGCGGCCAGATCCTGCGGCTGTTCTTCCTGCTCACCGCGCTGCTCGTGAGCGTGCTCGGCAAGGTGAGTCTCGCGAAGCAACTGATGCCGCGCGTCGAGTTTTTCCACCTCGTGCTCGTGGTGACCGCGGCGATGATGCTCCTCGCGCAGGCCAACCACTTCGTGATGCTCTTCGTCGCGCTCGAGACCGTCACGATCGGGTTCTACATTCTCGTCAGCTATTTCCGCACGAGTGCGGCCTCGCTCGAAGCCGGCCTCAAATACCTCGTGATGGGCGCCCTCAGCTCCGGCCTGCTGCTCTTCGGCATCGTGCTGCTCTACGGCGTGGCGGGCAACCCCGCCCTCCCGGGCCACACGCCCGACGCGATGCACTTCGGCGCGCTCGCCGCGTTTCTCTCCGCCAACCCACACCACTTCCTCGCCAGCCTCGGCATCGTGCTCGTGCTCGCCGGCGTCGCCTTCAAGATCGGCGCGTTTCCCTTCCAGATCTGGATTCCCGACGTCTATCAGGGGGCGCCCACGCCGGTGACCGCCTTCCTCGCCGTCGGCTCCAAGGCCGCGGGCTTCGCCGTGCTGCTCGTGCTGGCCAACACCGTGTTCGCGCCCTACGCGTGGCTCGTCACGCCGGTGCTCACGCTCATGGCCGCGGCCACGATTCTCTTCGGCAACTTTGCCGCGCTCACCCAGCACAATGTGAAACGCCTCATCGGCCTCTCCGGCGTCTCCCACGCCGGCTTCCTGCTGCTCGGCGTCGTCGCCGCGCGCACGATCCCGATGGCGACCGGTGCGATCTACTTCTACCTCTTCGCCTACCTCATCGCGTCGTTCACCGTGTTTGGCGTGATGACGCACCTCGCCGGCGCCGACGACTCCGACCAGGAACTCGACCACTACACCGGCCTCGCGAAGGAAAACCCGTTCCTCGCCGCCGTGCTCGCCGTGGGCCTCGGCTCGCTCGCCGGCATCCCGCCGCTGGCGGGTTTCATGGGCAAGTTCTTCGTCTTCATCGCCGCCTTCCAGGCCGGTGCGCGCTGGCTGCTCGTGATCGCCGCCGCCGGCGTGGTGATCTCGATCTACTACTACTTCGGCTGGATCAAAGCCGCATTCTTCGAGACCTACCTGCCGCCCGCCGATGCGAATTCCAAGCGCCCCGAACGCAGCAAAGTGACGCTGCTCTCGTGCGTGACCCTCGGCACCCTGGCCCTCGCATCGATCGTCCTCGGCTTCTACCAAGGTCCGCTCGGGCAGTGGTTGACGATGCGGTGAGTGTGCGCGGCTCTGAGCGAACTCAGGTGGGGAAATGACTTGGCGTGGTGGCGGTTTTGGAGGTTTTGATTGTCTAGTAAAGTGTGTCGTCTTCACCGAACCGTACCGAACACATGAGTTTGAGTCCTTCGCTTCGCGTAAGAGGCGTGCTGCTGATTACGCTCGCTCTCGTCCTTCTTTCGCGAGCCTCAGCACAGATTTACTCCTTCTCGCTGTTCGCCGGCCAGGAGGGACGCGCGGGTCATGCGGACGATGCTGGCAGCGCAGCGCGATTCTCCAATCCGGGTTCAGTCGCCGTGGATCACGGGCGCGCTGTTTATGTCGCCGACACGGGCAACCATACTATTCGCCGGATCAGCCCGGAAGGCGTCGTCACAACTGTCGCCGGGTCGCCGGGTGAAAGCGGAAGCACAGATGGCGTGGGATCTGCAGCCCGGTTTTCAGGTCCGGAAGGAGTGGCGGTCGGTCCGGACGGCGTGATTTACGTCGCAGATTCGGGCAACGGAACCATTCGCAAAATCAGTCGTGAGGGCGTCGTCAGCACATTTGCAGGCACACCCCGCGTCTACGGACATGATGACGGCGTCGGTGGGGCCGCTCGCTTCGCGTATCGGTTGCGCGGGCTGACGGTAGACAAGGCAGGGAATATTTTCGTCGCGGATCGCTACAATGGCACGATTCGCCGGATTTCACCGGATGGCGTTGTCACCACCTTGGCGCCGAATTTCGGCGAACCGACTGGTGTGGCAATCGCCGACAACGGCGATCTCTTCGTGACCGCTAACGCCGGGCTGACGCTGCGCAAGTTCAGTGCCAGCAGCGTTATCGTGCCGTTGGTGGCTGCCAGCCCGATTTTGGGTAGCCGACCAGTAGTTGACGGTGTCGCCCTGCCTGTGACCGGGGTTTATTTCGACGGCGTAGCAGTCGATAGCGACGGCAATGCCTACGTGCTTAGCACGGGTATGTTCAAGTATGGTGCGGCCGGGCAGCTTTTTCCCCTGACAATTGCCGGTGACGCCGAAAACGCTGTTTTTCGAATCTTGAGCGGCCCCGGGTGGGGATCAGGCGTGGCCGTTGATGCCGTCGGGACCGTGTATCATTCGAGAGGGCTAACTCACGCCATCTACAAGGCTGTGCCGCTGGCCAATCCAGCGCGGCTCACCAACGTTTCGGTCTTGGCCACGTTGGCCGACGGCAGCGACACGGTTACTCTGGGAGCGATTGTCGGCGGTGCTGGGGCTGTCGGCACGAAGTCGCTTCTGATGCGCGCGGCCGGGCCCTCGCTGGGCGCCTTTGGCGTTACGGATACTCTCGCCGATCCGAAAATCGAATCCTACTTCGGTTCGCTCAAGACCGGTGAGAACGATGACTGGGGTGGCGCGGCAACCCTGAGCGCAGTTTTCGCCGAGGTCGGTGCGTTTCCCTTCACCACTTCGAATTCGAAGGACGCGTCGCTCTACGCGCCTGCTGTGAGCCAGGGCGGGAATACCTTGCGCGTTACCGCTAGCGGCGCCGCTGGTGGCATCGTCCTCGCTGAGATTTACGAGGCGACACCCACGACGGCTCTCCGGCCAACGACGCCCCGGCTGACCAATGTCTCGGTGCTGAAGAATGTCGGCTCCGGCTTGACGGTCGGGTTCATTGTGGGGGGCGAGGGTCGGGAGACTGTGTTGGTTCGCGCCATCGGCCCTTCGCTTGCGTTGTTCGGGGTCCCGGGATTTCTCGCCGATCCGAAACTGGAACTCTTCGACAGCCTGCCCCGGAGTATTGGTGCGAATGATAGCTGGGGCGCCGAGAGCGTGCAGGCCGAAGCGGACATGCGGACGGCCTTCACTCGGGCCGGCGCATTTGGTATTTCTCAACGCTTCACAGCGGACGCTGCCTTGGTCGCCACCCTTACTCCCGGCAACTACACCGTCCAAGTCCGCAGCGCCGACGGCACGACGGGCGTGGTGCTCGTGGAAGTCTACGAAGTGCCTTAGTCGCCTCAGTGTTGCTCAGTATCTCTGTAGCAGCTCCAGCATCGCGCGGTCGAGTTGGTGGCCTTGCCACTCTTCGTAGGTGATGTCGGTGCGGTTGCTGTCGAGGACGCCGAAGCCGCTGCGGAAGTTCCACAGGGCCCAGCCGAAGCCTGACTCCCGGGCCGTGGCGAGCACGTCTTCCATCCAGCGCAGCACGACGGCGTGCGGCGTGTGTTGAAACGCGCCCATCTCGCCGATCATCACGCCGAGGCCGGCCTGCTGCGCGTCGCGCCATGGGTCGTAGCAGGTGTCACGCAGCCAGGCGCGATCGAGCGTGGCCGAGGCGTGAAACGCAGCGGCGTGGTCGTCAGGGGTGAAACGCGCGGCGCCGGTTTGGCGCAGGCCCCAGGAATCGACGAGATTGAGTTTCCACGTGCGGCCCTCGGACTCGACGGAGAGCCAACTGAGCGTGAGCCAGTCGCCGTCGACGTTGCGCAGTTGCACTTCGGTCGTGCCGGCGGGCAGCGCAAAGGTGTAGTCGCGGTCGTAGATGTTTTGGTAGGTGCCGTATTCGGGGCGGTGCACGACCTTTTGCCATTCGCCCTCGCCGGGGCCGGGCACGAAGAGGTGTTCCCAGAGCGTGGCGCCGGCGGCATCGGTCGCGACGATCTTCGCGCGGGAGGAGACGGTGTTGACGTGGAGGCGCAGGGTTTTGCCGCCGAGCGGGCCGGTGAGCACGAGCGGCGACTGAAATTCCTTCTTCATGCTGCCGTAGAGAAACGCGCTCACCTGCGGCGCAGGCCATTCGGGCGGCGGCATGCGGTCGGCGCCGTTGATCCAGTTGGCGCGATAGTGGCTGATGTTCATCGGGCGGTAACCGCGCGTGCAGAGACCCACGCCCAGCTCGCGCAACGACAGCGGCGGCACGTTGCCGTAGTCGAGTCCGTCGCAGAGCACGAGGCGGCCCGGGTCCTCGGCGCGGATGACTTCGACCATGCGTCGCACCACGGCGAAGTAGCCGGCCTCGGTCACGCCGGCGGGCTCGTTGAAAAGATTGAAGCTCAGCCGTGCGCTCGGGATGCCTTGGTAGCGTCGGGCGAAGGCCGCCCAGTGCATCGCACACACGCGTTGCGCATCGGCGTCTTTCCACAGGCTGCGTGTCTCGGCGGGCTTGGCGACGGTGTAGCCGGGCGCGCGGTGGAAATTGAGCGAGACGTGGACGCCGTATTTTTCACCGAGAGCGACGACGCGGTCGATGTCGGCGAGTTTGCCTTCGTCGATTTTCTCCCAATCGCCGCCTTGGAGCCAGCAGCGGTAGTCCATCGGGATACGGACGAAGTTGAAGCCGAGCGAGGCGATGAGGCGGAAATCCTCCTCCATCACGTTCGGCGACGTCGGCGCAGAGCGGGCGTTGAAGAAGTAGAGCAGGTTGAAGCCGCGCCAGCGGGGGAGCTTCGCCGCGCTCGGCTCTGGCAGCGGGCGCGGGTAGGGGAAGGTGCGCGGCGGTGCGGCGAGCGCAGAAGACAAAATCGTCGCAATACCGGCGAGGAGAAGAAAGCGGCGCATGGCGTGATGACGGCTGGGCGCGCGGCGAGTCACACGCATTTCCTCCGCGGATTTTGCCACGCGGTCCCGTTCCTTCTTGCGCCTGGTGCGCCTCTTTGCGGCCATGTCCGAAACGCGCATGAGAATCACCGGTCTCGCCCTCGTCCCACCGCCCACTGCTGCCGATCTCCCTAAAGTCACGCCCGAGTTGCTCGCGTCCGTGCTCGCGCGCTACTCGCGCAGCAACGACGGCCTCGCCGCGATTCTATCCAAGGTCGACGTCAACAACCCCGAGGCCTCGATCGACCGCATCCTGAAATTCGTCGACTACGGGCACGCGTCAATCGGCGGCCTGACGGGCGGCCTCGCGATCGCGCTCGATGGGGTCTCGATGTGGCTCGCCTACAAAATCTTCGAGATCGCGCAGATGGCCGACGGGCAGGAATCGAGCACGCGCTACATCACGATGGATGCGGCCAACCTGCCCACCGCCGAGGAGGTGGGCGTGCCGGCCGACCTCGCGCCGCGGTGGCACGACGTGCTGGCCCGCGCCTTCGCCGCTTACAACGCCGAGTATGCGCGCCTCGACGCCCTCGCGACGGCCCAGCCGGAGCGCGTCCGCCTGCCGGCCGACGCGAAGCCCGCCGTGGTCACGCGCCTGCGCAAAAACTACGCGCTGGACCGCGCGCGCTACTTCATCCCGCTCGCGACGCGCACCAATCTCGGCCTCGTCCAGTCGTCGCGCATGTGGGCGACCACCGTGAAGCACCTCGACTCGCTGCCGCAACCCGAGGCCCGCGCCGCCGCGAAACTCATCCGCGACGAGCTGCTCAAGCAGTCGCCGCGGTTGATGCGGCACAGCGCCGCGGAGAAATCCTACGAGGCGCAGGCCGCGCAGGAACTCGCCACCTCGCTCGCCCTCGGTCGCGCGCGCCTCTCGTCGGCGCAGCTCCCCGACGAGGTTTGGGTGCACGTCGATCGCGCGACGCCGCCATTCCTCGGCGAGGTGCAGTCGGTCGCCGAGTCGCTGCGGCACCGCGCCAACCGATACGGCCAGCAGGGCACGGCGACGCGCCGCCTGCGGGTGAGTTTCGCCTGGAACAACATGGCGCTCGCCGAGCTGCGCGACCTCAACCGCCATCGCACGGGCTGCCGCTACACGCCGCTGATCCAGGCGGGTTTCTATCTCCCGCCCGAGATCGACCGCGCGCCGCACGCGGCGTTGCTCGCCGACCAGCTCGCGCTTACCCGCGACCTCATGGACCGCGGCTCGCCGGCTTATCTCTATTCGCTGCTGCTCGGGGCGCAGACGCCGTTCGAACACAGCACCCATGCCGACAAGTTCATCTACGAGGCCGAACTGCGCACCGGCATGGGCGCGCATTTCCGCTACGCCGAGCACCTGAGCGCAGTGCTGCGCGAGTTTTTCAAACAGGTGCCCGAGGCCCGCGATTGGGTCGTGGAGGGAACAGCCGAGCCGGAATAAAAGGGTTGCCGCAAACTGTTGGCGTTGCATCCTTTCGCGGCGTTCCCCGATTCATGAAGCTGCCTGGCCTCATCTTCGCGACGCTCAGCCTCCTCAGCGCCGATGGCGCGCGAGGGGCCGACGCGACCACGCCCGTCGATTACACGCAGCGCAACCAGCCGTTCGCCCCGGCCGCCACGGTGTCGCCGGAAAAAAATGATCTCCCGCGAGCCGACGTCGTGCAGGACAAGCGGGTGGACAAAACGACGATCGACAAGCACAAGGCCGCCGTCGGCGACCGCCGGGCGGCGCTCCCGATCGAAGAGACGCGCGAAAAAGTGGTGCGCGAAAAGCAGGTGAACCGGCCCGAGACCGTCGAGCAGCCGATGAGCGCGTTCAATCACCGCGACGCCACCATCGTGACCGCCGCCGAAACCAGGAAACCGCCGACTGTCGCGAAGTATCAAGATAGCCTGTCGGCGGCGAGCGCCTCCAACATGGCGCGCTTCCCGGCGATGGACGGCGCGACCACGGCCAGGATCAACCGGTTCGTCTTCCGCAAGAACTCGCCCGACGGCCAGGCCGTCACGGCGGATGCCGCGGTGACGCCGGCGGGAGGCGTCAGTTCGCCTGCCCGCAAATAGTCGCGTTGTGATGAGCACCTTCCGCCTCCTCCAGTTCAACATGCAATTCGGCCAGGAATGGCACGACGCGTATCCTGACCGCGCGCCGATCGACCTGGAAAAAACGCTGACCGAGATCCGCCGGCACGAGGCCGACATCATCCACCTCCAGGAAGTCGAGCAGGCGCTGCCCGGCGGCGTGCAACTCCAGCCGCCCCCGAACTACGCCCGGCTCAAGGCGGCCCTGCGCGGCTACGACAGCTGGTTCTCCTACCCCAAGGCCGATCCGCGCGAACTGCCCTTCGGGCTCGGCCTGGCGATTTTCTCGCGCACGCCGCTCCGCGATACGATGCGGCTCGATCTGCCGTCGCCGCCCATCGAGTTCGATTTCTTTGGCCGGAAAACGACGCCCACGGATCGGGTGATGATCGGTGCCAGGACCACGGTGCATGGTCGCGAGTTGCAGTTGTTCAATGTCCACCTGCTCGCGTTCTTCATGCTCGGCTCGAGCAGCACGCTCAATCCCTTCCAGCGCAACCTGGTCGCCGATCAGCTCGCGGCCTCGCCGGGACCGACCGTGCTCTCGGGCGATTTCAACGTGAGCAAGCACCAGACGCTCATCGAACAGTTTGCCAAATGCGGCTATGCGACGGTGCAGTCGAAGGAAATCACGTGGCGGCGCCGGCCGTATGTGCTCGATCACGCCTTCCACAATCTGTCGCTCCGTTGTGTCGGCCACAAGGTCGAGCCGACTCCCGCCAGCGACCACCACGTGCTCGTGGCGGATTTCGAGTTCGTGTAGTTTTTCGCGCCGCGAAAAACTAAAGCTTAGGTTTTGGCGGAGCCAAAACCTCGCCGCACCCGCTCCTTCTCGTCTTCGCGTTCCTCCTCGAGCCGCGCCCGTTCGCTCACGAGCTGTTTCTGGACCTTCTCGACCTCCTCGGCCTTCTGGTCGGCGTAGGCGTCGTCGAGTTGTTTCTTCAGAAAGATTTCGCGCTCAGCGAGTCTGCCCTTGTAGACGCGGTCGATCTCTGCGAGCCGGGCCTTCTGCTCGGGCGTGAGCGGACGCGAGGCGTCGGGATCGGATTTGGCGAGACGTTCCATCGCGAGTTCGTAGGCACTTTTCATGGCGGCGGAGAGTGTCGGCGAACTCAGCCGAATTTCACGCCGAAAATCAGCACGAACGCGACGAGGGCGAACGGCGGCCACCAGCCGCCCCGCTCCTTGCGCCAGTTTGCCGCGTAGCCGGCGAGGAGCGCGGTCAGCAACAGCGCGAACGCCATCCCGCCCACCCACGGCGCCGCGAATTGCGCCGGCAGGAACGCGCCCTTGACCTGCACGCTCATCCGCACGACCCGTTCGATGCCGAAGAGCACGAGCGCGGCCGCGTGATTGCAGAGGGAGGCGCCCCAGGCCCAGCCGGCGAGTCCGCATACCACCGAGGCGAAACCGCCCAGCGTGACGAGCATCGCCGCCGGGATGAGCACGAGGTTGGCGAACAGGGCGCCGGGCGTGAGCAACCGGAAGAACTGCACGCCGGTGATCACGCTGACGAGCGTCGTGGCGAGGCCGATGGCGAGCGCGATGGCGAGCCAGCGCCACGCCCCGGCCACGGCGTGCTGCCACCAGGCCCACGTTGCCTCCGGGACATCGCGCCAGGGCGTCCACCGGGCCAGCCACGCCTCGCTGAGTGGCAGCCCGAGCACGAGCAACGCCAGCACGATGCCGTAGCTCATCAGGAAGCTGGCGCTGAACACCTGGAGCGGAGCCAGCAACAGCACGGCGAGCGCGGAGGCGACCATGGCGGCGAGGGGGTTGCCCGGTTGACGCAGCACAAGGGCGGCCTGAAAAAAGGTGGCCATGACGAACGCCCGCACCGCCGACGGTGAGGCCCCGGTGATGTCGACGAACAGCCACAGCAAAATCGCACCGAGCAGGAACCGCGGCCACCGCGGCACATGCAGGAGCAGCAGCACCGTCTGGAGCGCCCCGGCGATGACGGCGATATTGAGCCCGGAGATGGCGAAGAGATGCATGGTGCCGGAGCGCATGAAGAGCGTGTGCTGCTCGTCGCTGAGTTCGTGCGTCTCTCCGAGCATCATCGCGCGCAGCAGCCCCGCGAGTTCCGGCCGTTTCGCAGCGATGCCGGCGGACAGCGTGGCGCGAAACCGCTCCGCCATGCGGACGCAGAAGCGGTAATAGGCATGGGCGGTGCGGGTCTCGGCGACGATCCGGCCGCGGGTCAGCCGGAAATTCATGCCGGCGCCCGCGAGATAGCCGTCGAACGAATCGGCCGGCGGAGTGCGCGGCAGCGTCACCAGCACGCCCACGGCCGACACCTCGGCGCTACGGACCGGGGGTGTTTCGCCGCGCGCCAGCGTGAGCGAAAAGTAAAGCCGCTGGCCCGCGAGCTCGCGCAGGTGATCGTCCGCCCGGACGACGGTGGCGAGGCCGGAGGCGCGGCGGGCATCTTTCTGGGCGAACACCCGGTCGATGCGAAGCGCGAGCCGGACTTCGCGGGGCGGGAGCGCATCCCACGCCGGGAGGCGTGCGCGGTGGAGCGCATACGCGGCCCACCCGGAAAGAAACATCGCGACGCCAACGGCGATGCCCCACCCGCGGCCATCGCGCCACGCGGTCACGACGGCGACCACCGCAGCCAGCAGAGCGCCGCCGAGCAGCCAGGGCGCCGGGGCGGGTTCGCCGATCCGTCCAGCCACCAATCCCGCGATGAGGGGCAGCACGAGCCAAAGCAGCGGCGCGCGATGGCCAAGGGAACGACTGGTCATGGCTGCAAGATGCACCACTGATGCGCACTGATGAACACTTATTTTCAGAGCTTTGATAAGTGCTCATCAATGTTCATAAGTGGTTTCAGAAAATGCCCGCGCCTGACCAAACCGACCTCTTCGCCGACGATGCGCCGTCGTCCGGTTCGTGGCCGGCCTCGGTGAAGCCCGCCGCGCAACCCCTCGCCGCGCGCATGCGCCCGCGCAATCTCGCTGAGATCGTCGGACAGGAACACATCCTCAAGCCCGGCTCCCTGCTCCCGCGGCTCGTCGCGCAGAACCGTTTCGGCTCGCTGCTCTTCTACGGTCCGCCGGGCAGCGGCAAAACGTCGATTGCCGAGGCCATCGCGCGCGAGACGCGGAGCCGCTTCGTGCGCGTCAACGCCGTCATGTCCAACGTCGCCGAGCTCCGCGAAATCCTCGCCGCCGCCCGCCGCCGGCCCGAAGCGGCGACGATCCTCTTCATCGACGAACTGCACCGGTTCAACAAATCACAGCAGGACCTGCTGCTGCCCGATGTCGAGGAGGGCAACGTCCGCCTCATCGGGGCGACCACGCACAACCCGGGTTTCTACGTCAATCCGCCGCTCTTGTCGCGCAGTCACCTTTTCCGCCTCGATCCGCTCACCGCGGCGCAGATCACCGCGGTGTTGAAGCACGCGCTGGCCGATGCCGAGCGCGGCCTCGGCGCCCGGAGCGTGACGGCCGACGACAAAATCCTCGCCGACCTGGCGGTGCTCTGCGATGGCGATCTGCGACGGGCGTTGAATGCGCTGGAAGTCCTCGTGCTCGGGTTGCCTGAGCGGGCCGGACTCACGGCGGCTGAACTCGAGGTCTTCGCCCGGGAGCGGCGCATCCGTTACGACGCCGACGAGGACGAGCACTACGATACGATCTCCGCGTTCATCAAGAGCTGCCGTGGCTCCGACCCGGACGCGGCGATGTATTGGCTCGCGAAGATGCTCGCCGGTGGTGAAGACCCGCGGTTCATCGCGCGTCGGCTCGTGATCCTGGCGAGCGAGGATGTCGGCCTGGCCGATCCGCAGGCGCTGCCGCTCACGGTCGCGGCGCACCATGCCGTCGAGTTCATCGGGTTGCCCGAGGCCGAGCTCACGCTCGCCCACGCGACGCTCTACATCGCGACGGCGCCGAAGAGCAATTCCGCCACGATGGCCCTTGGCGAAGCCCGCCGGGTGTTGAAGGAGCAGCCCGTGCAGACGATTCCCGCCGCGCTCCGCAGCAACCAAGGCCAGGCCAACAAGCGCCTCGGCCAGGGCCGGGGCTACGACTACTCGCACGACTTCCCCGAGAACATCACCGGCCAGGACTACCTCGAAAAACCGCTCTCCCTCTACACCCCGAAGCCGGTCGCGTGGGAGGCGAAAATCGCCGACCGTCTCGCGCGGTGGAAGGAACTGAAGGCGCGGATGCGCTTGAAACCTTGAGCTACGCTATCGGGTGCGCGGCCGTTCGAGAAAATTGACGATCGCAGCGATGAACGCCGCGTGCGCCTGCTCGATCAACGCGGCATGATCACTGTGCGGCAGCACGATCCACTGACGGTCGGGATTCGCAAATTTTGCGAAGGAGCGCGCCTGGGCCTCGATTGGCGCGAAGGGATCGAACACGCCCTGAAGCAAAAGGACCGGGAGCGGTAGTTTCGCCGGATCGGTCTCGTTCCATTCTTCGAGTCGGCGCCAATCGCTTCGCACGGGATCGGATGCCAGGGCGGCGGTGACGAAGGCCTGCACGGCCTCGGGCTCGATCGAACCCGGGGTGATGAAGTCACGGCCCGCGGCTTCGCCGGTATTTCGCTCGCGCGGTGGCGTTGCTGGCTCGGCCACGGGTTCGAGGCGTTTCGCAGGGTCGCCTGGAAACCCGAAAAGGATCACGTCGGAAATCAGCCCGGGGTGTCGCTGCGCAGTGAGGTGCGCGACCCGCGCACCGTTGGACCAGCCGAACAGCGCCGGTTTGCCTGGCAGGCCGCCGTGGGTCGCGACCCAGCGTAGCGTCGCCCCGGTTGCATCGACGGCCTCATTGGGGCTCAGCCAGCCGGTCGCGAGGCGCGGCGAGCCGCCGTAACCCGGCAGATCGAGCGCGTAGACCGCGTAGCCGCGTGCGACGAGCGAGTCCATGACCGAGCGCGATCGGCCCGGCACTTGCAGGTCGAAGTCCGGCCGGCTGCTCCAGGTGCGACCGTGCACGAGCAGAATCGCGGCCTTCGGCGCGACGGCGCGTTTCTCCCAGAGCGCGAGTTGGCGGCCGGCGAAGTCGATGCGGTTTTCTTTGGGCGCAACACCGAGCGCACCGGCGGGAAACGCAGCCAGAACAACGGTGGCAAAGCGGAGGAGTGGGGCGGGGCGCATCGGGGGGTGATGGCGGTTGGGGGGGGCTCGCCCGCAAGTTCGCTGCGCCCGGTGCGCAGCGCACGGGCGCAGCTCGGTTTCTTGCCTTCCGGCGAGCGCGACGGAACGGCGGGTTTCAACCGCCGGGCCTGGGCGCTGGGAAAAACGCCCCTCCGCGTGGCAGGAAAGTGAGATGCGCCCGCAGCGCACGTTGACGCCCGGTGACGCCCGGCTTGCGACTTGCGCGGGGTGAAGGCCCGTCTAACTTGAGCGCATGAAAAACCGAAGCGTGACGGCGTGGGCGGTTGCGTTGCTGGCTGCGGCGGTGTCGTCGGCGCAGAGCACGCGAAACTCCCCGCCGGTGCACATCAATCTCGACGAACCGCCGGCGGCGGCGAAGAAAACTGCGCCCGCCGGTCCCGCCGCCCCGGCCAAACCGGCGGCGCCGGCCACGGGCAAGGTGGACCCGAACAAACCCGCCGCCCCGGCCGATGCCAAAAAGGACGGCAAGAGCGAGGCGAAGAAAAAGGAGGACGAGATCGGGAAGATCGAGGGCATGGAGATTCCGCGTGGCGGAGGATTCCTGGGGCTGCAGGTCGTGAACGGCACCTTCAGGCTGTCGTTCTACGATGCGAAGAAGAAACCGGCCGCGCCGGACGTGGTGCGCGCGGTGTTGCGCTGGAACGTGAGCTACCAGAAGCAACCCGAGCGGGTCATCCTGGTGCCGGGCGACAAGGCGCTGGTGGCGGACAAGACCGTCCGTCCGCCCTACAGCTTCAAGCTCTTCCTCTCGCTGTTCAAGGGCGAGGGCGACGAGAACGCGGAGAACCTGACGGTGGATTTTTCGCAGTGAGCGGTTTTTGCTTTGCAAAAAACCAATTAGTTTTCCGCGGTAAACGGAAAATTTCGAGATGACCGCCTCCACTTCCACCGCCTTTGACACCGTTGAATCAGCGATCGCCGACATCGCGGCGGGCCGGCTCGTGATCGTGACCGACGACGAGGAGCGTGAGAACGAAGGCGATCTCATCATGGCGGCGTCCAAAGCCACGCCGGAGACCGTGAACATGATGATCCGTTACTGCAGCGGCATCGTGTGTGTGCCGACGGTGGAGCATCAACTCCGCCGGCTCGGCCTCGGGCCGATGGTGCAGCAGAATCGCGAGGTGCAGCGGACGGACTTCACGGTGAGCGTCGATGCCGCGGAGGGAATTTCGACCGGCATCAGCGCCTACGACCGCACGCAGACGATCCGCTTGCTGGCCGACAGCGCGACGCGGCCGGAGCAGCTCGTGCAGCCGGGCCACGTGTTTCCGCTGCGGGCGCGGGCGGGCGGCGTGCTCGAGCGGGCGGGCCACACCGAGGCGGCCGTGGACTTGGCGACGCTGGCGGGCCTGGCGCCGGCCGGCGTGCTGTGCGAGCTCGTCAACGACGACGGCACCGTGCAACGGCTGCCCCAACTGGTGGAATTCAAGCGGAAGTTCGGCTTCAAAATGATCTCGATCGCGGCGCTGATCGAGTATCGGGCGCACCGCGAACACCTGGTGGAGCGCGTGGTGACGCAGCCGTTTCCCTCGGAGTATGGCGACTTCACGCTGCACGTATTCAGGAGCAGCCTCGACGGCCGGCATCACATGGCGCTGACGATGGGCGCCCTCGGACCGGAGCCGACCCTGGTGCGGGTGCACAGCGAGAATCTGCTGAGCGACGTCTTTCGGGCCAGGGGCATGGTCAGCCATCACGCGCTGACCGCGTCGCTCGAAGCGGTGGCCCGGGCGGGACGAGGCGTGGTGCTCTACATGGAGCCGTCGCACTACGCGCAGGTGCTGCTGCGGCGGCTGGCGGCCAGGCCGGGCGACGCGCCGCCGGCGATGGACTTGCGTGACTATGGCATCGGGGCGCAGATCCTCGCGGCGCTTGGCTTGAGGAAAATCCGCCTGCTCTCCAACAGCCCGCGCAAGGTCATCGGCCTCGACGGCTACGGGCTGGAGATCGTCGAGCAGATTGTGCCCTGACGCCGGAGCGTCACCCGGAGCGAGCGAAGCGCCCGATTGGATCGGGTGCGCGTGGGGCGGTGGGAAATCACCTGCTGGATTCTTCGCTGCGCTCGGAATGACCGGGGCGCGTCTCAGTTTCCGGCCCGGCGGGGGCGCTGTTCCAAGCACCCAGGCTCGGCGGTTGAAAACCGCCGCGCCGGCGCGCCCACCGGACGGCAAGAAACTGAGCTGCGCCCGGGTGATCAACGTAACAAGGTTTCGGATTGCGGATTGGCCGCGGAGGGTTGTGCTCTGACCCCTCCATGAGTCTCGCCTCGCCCAAGCCAGCCGCCGTCGATGGTGCCGCGTTCAAGATCGGCATCGTGGCGGCGCGTTTCAACGGGACGCTGACGGAGGCGTTGCTCGACCGCGCGCACGCGACGCTGCGTGCCGCCGGAGTCAAGGAGCGCAACCTCACCGTGCTGCGGGTGCCCGGTTCGCACGAGGTGCCGTGGGCGGCAGATCAGCTGGCGCGCACCGGCGGACGGCATTGTGTGCTGGCGCTGGGCGTGCTCATCGGCGGTGACACGAATCACCACGAGCTGGTGGGCACGAGCGTGTCGCACGCGTTGCAGCGCATCGCGGTGGACCGGGGCGTGCCGGTCATCAACGGCGTGATCGTCACGGACAACCTGGCGCAGGCCCGGGCGCGGACAGTCGGAAAGATCAACCGCGGTGTGGAGTTCGCGCGGGCGGCGCTTGCCATGGCGGCGCTCAAGAAAGGTGGTCGCCGATGAGCAAGGCCCTGTTTGCCCAGCGGCGCGACAGCCGCGTGGCGGCGTTGCAGTTTCTCTACGCGTGGAGCATGAATCCGCCGCAGAATCTCCTGGAGGACATGCGCGTGTTTTTCGACCAGTGCGAGCACCCGCGCGATCACTACTCGTTCGGCGAGGAGCTGATTCACGGGGTCATCCAGCACGTGAACGAGATCGATGCGCACATCAAGGGGCTCGCGCACAACTGGGAATTCGAGCGCATCGCGAAGATCGACCTGGCGATCCTGCGGCTGGCGATGTTCGAGATGATCTTCCGGAAGGACATCCCGCCGGTGGTCTCGATCAACGAGGCGATCGACCTCTCGAAGCAATTCTCCAACGCGGATGCGAAGCGGTTCATCAACGGCATCCTCGACCGGCTGAAGGACAAGCTGGGCCGTGACGCACGCAAGGCGGAGTGATGTTCGGGCTGTTCAAGAAGTTCAAAGAGGGTCTGGCGAAGACCGTCTCGGCGATCGCGGCGAAGACGCACGGGCTGTTCGGCGGGCGCAAGATCGACGCGGCGTCGGTTGACGAGTTGGAAGAGGCGCTGATCACGGCGGACTTCGGCGTCGAGACGGCGGACGAGATTCTGGCCGAGATCAAGGCGGCGTATAAAAAGGACGCATCGCTGCACGGGTGGCAGGCGGCGGCGATCGGAGCGGCGGTGTTGCAGCGGGTGCTGGCGGGGAGCGAGGGTGACCTCAAGCCGGCGGCGAGCGGGCCGACGGTCATCGCCATGATCGGCGTGAACGGCTCGGGCAAAACGACGACGTCCGCCAAACTCGCGTGGAAGCTCAAGCAGGAGGGGAAGACCGTCACGCTCGCGGCGTGCGATACGTTTCGCGCGGCGGCGGTCGAGCAGCTCAAGACGTGGGCCACGCGGCTCGAGCTGGAGATCGTGGCGAGCCACACGGGCGCGGATTCGGCGGCGGTGGCGTTCGACGCCTGGCAGGCGGCCCGGTCGCGCGGGCGCGACTATCTGATTGTCGACACGGCGGGGCGGCTGCACACGAAGTCAAATTTGATGGAGGAGCTGGCGAAGATCCGGCGTGTGCTCCAGAAGCACGACCCCGCGGCGCCGCAGCACCGGTGGCTCGTGGTCGACGGCTCGCTCGGCAGCAACTCGATCGAGCAGGCGAAGGTGTTTCACCAGAGTTTCGGGCTGACGGGCTTGGTCGTGACGAAGCTCGACGGGACCAGCCGCGGCGGCGCGATCGTGGGGATTTACCGGCAGCTGAAGATTCCGATCTATTTCCTCGGCCTCGGCGAACAGGCGGAGGATCTGCAACCCTTCAGCGTGGAGAATTACGCGAAGGCGGTGTTCGGAATCGAAGGGTAGCGCGCGTTATCCCAAAGAGGGCGTCGAAAAGGTCGGGCCCGACGTCGGGGCGGGCCGAACGCCGCACCGCGATCCGAGCGCAGAACGGCCGGCCCGGAGGTCCGGCCCTACCTTCGAACCACCCCTTTTCGACGCCCTTTGACGCGCCGCTCGCGTTCGTCCGCTCTGGGCGGCGGATTGATACCAGTTACGGTGCGTTTTGAGACTGTAGGCCCGGCCGGTGGCCGGGCAGCCCGCCCACCGGGCGGGCCTACAAGATCAGGCGCCTCAAAGCGCGCCGTAACTGGTATAAGAACAATCCGTCCTACCGGGCGGCCATCGCGGCGAGTTCGAACGGCTTCACGGTGGTCACGGTGACGCCGAAGCGCTTGCGCGGCTCGGCGTCGTGGCGCATGAGCTTGAAGTCGCCGTGGCCGAGGATGTCGCGCAGCGCGGCTTCGATGGCCGGCGCCGCCACGGCGTAGGTAGCGGCGGTATTTGGCGCGACCGCGCGGTCGTTGATGATGAGCTCGAAGCTGGTGTGGCTGAGCTTCAACGCGGGAAACGCTTCCTGCAGGCGCAGGCTGACACGTGCGGCGGACGCGAGCGCCTCGGACACGCGGTCGGCGTTGGAGCCGGCGAGGATGTTCTTGCGGCGCGAGAGCACGCCCCAGATGCCGTCGGTGTGATCGAGCGCGTAGTCGGCTTCGACGCCGACGGCGACGACGCCCGGGCCGTTCGGCACGTGCAACAGCTCGGCGACGTCGATGAGCACGACGCCGGGGACCGTCTGGTTGGCGACCCACTGGTGAAAGACGTCGACCACCTTGGCGGGATCGAGACCGAGCGCGCCGTCGACGTGAAGTTTGGCAACAAAGTGTTGGAGTTCCATTTGGCAGGAAGAGAAGGTGGGTGGAGCAGGAGGGTTTTGTAGCAGCCGACGTGAGGAGGCTGGCGAACGCCAGCCAGCCTCGTTACCTCGGCTGCTACTTGGCCGCGGGGGGCGCGGGCGTGGAGCGGAGTTTGTTGTAGCAGTTGTGCACGGCCTCGATGAAGAGCTGCGCCTCGGCGATGCGGTGGTGCGCGGTGTCGGCATCGAACTTTTCGCCGCGGCCCGCGTGCGCCGCGAAGAGGAAGTTGGCGAACTTCGGCCCGACGAATGGATCGAAGAACAGCTGCGTGTCGAAGAAGCGCTCCTTGAATTCGGCGATGATTTCGTCGGGGTCGTTGGAGACGTCGTCGTATTGCACCTGCACGATGCCTTTCGCGGCCTGGAGAAAGGCGCGATACGCCGTCTCGCCACCGAGCTGGGCGTTGCCCGCGTCGAGATGGAGTCCGGCTTCGAAGACGAGGCGCTCGGCCGAACCAATCTCGAATTGGTAGCGCGTGACGACTTCGCCGGCGCACTCGCCGATGCCGATGTCGCCGATGCTGTAGAGCCGCGGGTCGCCCCAGTCGGAGTAGAGGCCGGGCTCTTTGTCGTAGGTCGGCAGGTTCTGGTTGAGCGGCTCGAGCAGATCGCGGATGGGACCTTTGCCCACGCGCTTCACGAACGCGTAGAACTTTTCGTCCTTCAGCCGGTTTTTCACGTAATACTCCGTGATGATGTCGACGGCGTCGGGCGCGCGTTTTGACGGCACGGCGATGATCGGCAGGCCGTAGGAGCCGGCGTTGTTGTCCCACTGGCCGCCGAGGACGATCTGGAAGTGCGGGACCTTGTAGCCGTTGACGGTGCGGCTGACGCCGTAGAACCCGATGTCGGCCACGTGATGGCAGCCGCACGAGTTGAAGCAGCCGCTGACCTTGATGTGGAGCGACTTGATCGCCTCGTCGAGCTGGTAGGATTTTTGGTGGAGGCGGTTGCGAAGCTCGCCGCCGAGGCCGCGCGAGGACGAGATGCCGAGCTTGCAGGTGTCGGTGCCGGGGCAGGCGGTGACGTCGACGACGCTGCTCGCGCCGGGCGACGCGAGATCGACGGCGGCGAGATCGGCGTGGAGGGCGGCGACGTCGGACTTGCTCACCCAGCGGATGAGGAAGTTTTGCTCGACGGTCGTGCGGATGGTGCCGCGCGTGTATTTGGCAACGATGTCGGCGAGCGAGCGGAGCTGGTCCGCGGTGATGTCGCCGAGCGGGAGCGTGACGGCCGCGGTGACGTAGCCGGCCTGGCGCTGGTCCTTGACGTTGCCCTTGATCCAAGCGCGGAGTTTTTCATCGCCGTTGATCGCGGGGAACGCGCCGGCCGGCTTGAGCGGGCCCTCCGCCATCTTTTCCGCGTCCTTGAGCATCTCGGTCCAGCGCGGATCGGGGCGCAGCTCCTGGCGGACGGCGAAGACTTCCTCGCGGAATTTCTCGATGCCCCACTTGTCGACGAGAAATTTGATGCGCGCGGCGTTGCGGTTTTTCTTTTCGCCGTGCTTGCCGAACACGCGGCACACGGCCTGCGTGAGCGGCAGCATCTCCTCGACCGGGGCGAACTCCGTGAGCGTGCGCGCCTGACGCGGGACGGGGCCGAGGCCGCCGCCGACGACGATCTTGAAACCGCGGACGAGCTTGCCGTTCTCCTCGCGCACGGCGGCGACGTAGCCGATGTCGTGCATCTGCGTGAGGCCGCAGGCGTTTTGTCCGCAGCCGCTGAAGGCGGGCTTGAACTTGCGGCCGAACTCCATCGTGTCCGGGTGGCCCATGAGGAACCACGCGAGCGCATGCGCGTAGGGCGAGACGTCGAACGCCTCGTCGCTGCACACGCCGGCGTAGGGGCAGGCGGTGACGTTGCGCACGGCGTTGCCGCACGCTTCGCGCGTGGTGATGCCGACCGCGGCGAGGCGGCGCATCAGCGAGGGGCCGTTCTCGATGTGGATGAAGTGGAGCTGGAAATCCTGGCGCGTGGTGACGTGCGCGATGCCGTCGGAGTATTCCTCGGCGAGTTCGGCCATCACCTCGAGCTGCTGCGGGTTGAGGCCGCCGAAGGGGACCTTGATGCGGAGCATGCCGGGCGCGTCCCACATCGTGCCGGGTCCCTTCGTGGGGCGATCGGCGAACGGGAGCCTGCGGCTCTCCTTGCCGTCGTAGCGCTGGCCGTTGTCGTAACGCTGGCCGTAGGCGCCGCGGCGCAGGCGCGTCTCGGCGAAGACCTTGTCCTCGATCTTGTTCTGCTGGCGCAGGCCGATCTCCGTTTCGAACTGATCGACTTCGGCGCCGAGTTGCTCGGGGATCTGGCCTTTGAGGCGTTCCTTCCAGAGGGCGTGACTTGCTTTCATGAAATTGGGAGCGTGGGTTTTGGTGGGTGGGATGAAAAATCGGGAGCGATGACACGTCGCGTGGAAGTTTGCACTGGCGCGGCGCGCAAACCGGACTTCTCTACGAGTCCGTCGCTTTTTCCAACATGGCAAGTAATCAACACGCGTTGCGAGTCTATGACTCGATTTTGGGTCTGCTCTCCACCGAGGAGAATCCGACGCCGCTCGTGCGGCTCAACCGCGTGGTGCCGCACAAGCACGCGAAAATTTTTGCGAAGCTCGAATGGTATAATCCGTTCGGCGCGGTGAAGGATCGCGTCGCGGCGAACCTCGTGCGCGACGCCGAGGAACGCGGCACGCTTGTGGCGGGCCAGAAGCTCGTCGAAGCCACGTCGGGCAACACCGGCCTCGGCCTCGCGATGATCGGCAACGCGAAGGGCTACGCGCTGCGCACGCCGCTGTCCGCGGCGATCCCGGCGGAGAAGCGCACGGTGCTGAAGTTCCTCGGCGTCGAGGTGCAGGAGCTCGACGACTCGCTGTGCCCGGCGCCCGGCGCGCCCGAGGGCGCGATCGCGACGGCGCGCGACACGGCGAAGCTGCCGGGCTGGGTCGCGCTCGACCAATATACGAACGAGGCGAATCCCGACGCGCATTTCCGCACGACCGGCCCCGAGATCTGGCGCCAGACCGAGGGCAAAATCACGCACTTCATCGCCGGGCTCGGCACGTGCGGCACGATCACTGGCAACGGGCGCTTTCTGAAAAGCAAGAATCCCGGTGTGAAGGTGCTCGGCGTGCATCCGGAAGACGGACACGACATCCCGGGCGTCCGCAGCAAGCGCCAGCTCGCGCAGACGAAGCTCTACTTCCCGAAGGAGTATGACGGCGAAATCGAAGTCGCCGATCGCGAGGCCTACGAACTCTGCCTGCGGCTCAACCGCGAGGAGAGCATCATCGCCGGCCCGAGCTCCGGCATGGCGCTCGCCGGCGCGCTCAAGCTCGTGCCCGACGAGCCCGGCGTGATCGCGGTCGTGATTTTCCCCGACAATATTTTCAAATACGCCTCGTCCGTTGCGCGGCATTTCCCGTCGCTGGCGCCGGCGCCCGCTCCGGGCGCCACGGGCGCGGCGCCCGCGGCCATCGCCGCGCCGAGTCGCAACGACCAGCTCATGGACGAGATGCTGGAGAACCTGAAGAATCCCTACGACTCCGTCGCCGTCGCCGATCTCGCGAAGGAAATCGCCAGCGACAACGCCGCGAAGCCGCTCGTTGTCGACGTGCGACCGCTCGATCAGTTTTCCGACCTGCACATCCCCGGCGCGGTCAACCTGCCGCAGTCCGAGCTTTCGCAACGCAAGGCCGAGCTCCCGCCCGATCGCAACGTGCCGATCGTGATGGTGTGCGGCATCGGGAAATTCTCGAAGCACACGACGCTCTTCCTGAAGTCGCTCGGTTACCGGAACGTCCGCAGCCTGAAGGGCGGCATCAACGAGTGGGTGCGCAAGCAGCAGCCCACCGAAGCGGCGGCGAGGGTCACCTGACATCCGCGCCCGCCTCCGTCGGGAGCGCCGCGCGCAGCGCCTGCGCGAGCACCTCTGTCGTCGCAGGATGGTCGCCGACGAGCGCGGTGAGGTGGCAGCGTGCGGGCGAGGCGCGGCAGATTTGCGCGACGTCGCCGTTTGCGCCCGCATGCCGGCCGGGCGCGAGAAAGAGCAGTGCGATCACGACATCGCGGCCGGCGTATTCGGAGCGGGCGAGTTCATCCGCAAGCAGCGGCGGATGCACGCCCTCCAATGATGCTGCAGCGATCGAGCCAATGAGGGTAGGAGCCTGCTTGCAGGCGAGGGATCGAGAGTGGCACGGGTCTCCCGACCCGTGTCCGGATTCACGGGTCAGGAGACCCGTGCCACGAAAATCGCCTGCAAGCAGGCTCCTGCCTGCCTCTTTCGCGACGGCATCGCGCAGTGCAGCCGAGGCGGCCGACGGCCCGCCGTGATCGACGACGATGACCGCCGGGCGCTGCAGGGTCTTCGAGGCGATCGTCTCGCGCACGCGTGCAGCGACGATGTGCCCGAGCGCGCCGCTCGCCGCGAGCCCCGTGGTGAACACGAACGAAAATCCGCCGAGCTGTTGTTGCAGTTTCTCGAGCTCACCGCGCAGCGCCGACCCGATCGCGCCTTGCGCGCTGATGAAAAACGGGACGAAGAGAAATTCGTTTTCACCGCGCGCGAGTTGGGCGCGGAGGAAGGGCGCGAGCGTCCACGCGCGTGGTGTCGGGGCGCGGGGGCGCG
>JACRKC010000106.1 GCA_016235555.1 Verrucomicrobiota bacterium | reverse complement strand
GGGTCGGGCGCTCCGCGCGCGCCAAGGCCGGGCGCGGCGCGCCCGACCCACCTTGTGGCTGCGGAACGCATGGTCGAACTCGGCCGCGCCATCGATCAGCTCGCGTTTCCGCCCAACGTCGGCGCCGGGCTCGTGGCGCGCGGCTTCGTGCAGGGCGTGTCGAAGTCGGTCCTGTCCGCCGAATCGCAGCGGATCCACGCCAAGGTGGTCGCCGACTTGAGCGCGCTCTTCGCCCACTGGCAGCTCGCGCCCGCGACCGACGCAGTGGTGTGAGCTGGGCGGTCTGGCCCGGGCGCGAGGCCGGAGCCCGACCGCGGATTACGTGAATAAAGCGGGTCGCCCGGCAATCGGCCCCACCAACCAACTCACCCGCCGGAAGAACAGCGCCGGCGCGTCGACCTCCGGCGGAAGTTGAGGTTGGGCAGTGAGGCCGACGAGCGTAACAGGAAGTGCGGTCAGCCAGCTGTAGCGGCGGTCGGTGACCGCCGTCCAACCTCCGCATTGCTCCGTCGGCGGTCACAGACCGCCGCTACAACCAAGGCATCCGTTTGCTGACCTCACTTTCTGTTACACCCGAGGCCGAGTACGAGACGCGTTTGGATTTTGCGGGCCGCCGCTTGCCGGCAGGCTGCGGGCCGGCCACAAGGGCCGGCCCTACGGTCAAAACGTGACGAAGCAGGGCGGGCGGCAGCACCCCGCGACGAAGTTGGCCGTCACTTCGCGGCGCGTTTCATCAACGCGGGGTAGGGACGGCCGGCGATCAGGCGCGTGCCGTCGGAGAATCCTTCGGGGCGGTTCGCGAGTTGCCTGACCATGCGCTCGCGCCAGGCGGCGATGGTGGCCGATTGCGACGGCTCCGCCTTCGCCGAGGCTTCGGCGGACAAGTCGCGGGCGAGATCGTGTTCCTCGCGCGGATCGCGTTCGAGGTCGAAGAGTTGCTCGGAGCCGTCGGCGGGGCGCCAGATGTATTTCAAGTGGCCATCGGTGAGGGCGTGGAAGGTCTGCGCGGGGCCGTAGCTGTTGGCATGTTCGAAATGGAGCGTGGCGCGGATGGCCTGCTTTTCGCCGCGGAGCGTGGGCGCAAGACTCACGCCATCGAGTGGGACGGGGCGGGCGACGCCGGCGAGTTCGAGCAGCGTGGGCATGATGTCCTCGAGACACACGGGCTGGTGCGAGCGAAGGCCGGCGGTGAACTTCAGCTCGCGCGAGGCGGTGACGATGAACGGGATGTTGGCGGAGCCTTCGTAGGGCTCGCATTTGCGGAAGTAGCCGTGGTCGCCGAGGAGTTCGCCGTGGTCGGTGGTGAACACGATCACCCACGGGCGGCCGGCGCGCTCGCTGCGCGCGGTGAACGCGGCGATGAGCGGGGCGAGTTGCGCGTCGAGGTGCTCGATGAGGCCGAAGTAGCCGGCCTGGGCGGCGCGGAGCTTTTCGCCTTCGAGGCGGATGCGGTGGCCGTTCTTGTCGCCGTCGGGCGAGAGGTTATCCCATTTCACCCAGTCGCCGCGCGCAACGGGCGGGAGTTGGGCGGCGTGGTATTTGTCGAAGTATTTCGCCGGTGGAAACAGCGGCGGGTGCGGGGCGTAGAAACTGGCGGTGAGGAACAGCGGCTGGTCGGGCTTGGCGCTGGCGATCACCTCGCGCGACTGGGTGGAGATCCACTCGGTGGGGTGGAGTTCGTCGGGCAGCGACCAGGCTTTCGCTTGCCAGAAGTTCGTGGTGAGGCCGAGGCGCTCGAGCGTGGTGCGGATGCCGGCGGACTGCGGCGCGGCGGCGAGGAGGGCGCGGTCATAGGCGTCGTCGGAGAGGTAGGTGGAGCCGAGGATTTCGCGCTGGTAGCCGATGTCGGGGTTCGGCGGATTCTGGTGCATGTTGCGGCCGACGAGCACGGTCGCGTAGCCGGCGCGCGCGAGGAGTCCGGGGAGCGTGGGAAACGAAAAGCGCATCGGCGCATAGCCGACGAGACCGCTGGTGGACGGGAACAGGCCGGTGAGCAGTGAGAGTCGCGCGGGGATGCACGACGGACAGGTGGAGTAGGCGCGCCGGAAGAGCGCGCCAGCGCGGTCGAGGCGGTCGAGCGTGGGCGTCTGCACGACGGGATGGCCGACGGCGGAGAGCGCGTCGCCGCGCCACTGGTCGGGCATCAGCAGGAGGATGTCGGGCTTGGGCGCGGTGGCCGCGGCAGCCACGAGGCTGGCCAAGAGGAAGAGTGGGGCGAATCGCCGGGGAGAAGCGAACATGGCGGCGGAGATTGGGCAGCGGTGCGGGTGAGCGCCAGCCCAAGTCGCGAGGGACAAGGCGGCGAGAGGGCAACCCAAAGTTAGGTCGACGGGAACTTGTAGCCCGGCTCGTGAGAGCCGGGAGGGCGGGGCGGGCAGTCCCGGCTCTCACCAGACTGGGTGAAAACGCGACGGTTGTAGCGGAAAGCGTGAGCTTTTCGCCCAAACGCGGGTGCAATCCAACGAAAACCTCACGGTGTCCGCTACGCTTCGCGCGGCTGAAGGAAGGCCGCCGGGTTTTCCCACCGTCTCTCACGAGGCGGGTTACGCGGTCCTCGGTTTGGGTTACGCCCGTGTGGTGACGAAACGAAAAGGGCCGGTCAGAGACCGGCCCGACAAATCGCGACGAGGCGGGACGCCTCGTCCACGAACTGGTCAGAAGCGCACGGTGACGTTGGCTTCGATCTGCATCGGCATCACGTAGCTGTAGCGGTAGACGTTCTGGCCGTTGAGCAGTGTCGTGTAGCTCGTTTTGCGGAGCTTGCCGTTGTCGATGTCGCCGATGTTGCGGAAGCCGAGGCGCACGCGCACGGCCTGGTTCCAGAGTTTCTGGTCGCGCATGATGTAGCCGTGGAAGAGGTGCGTGTTGCCGCCGACCATCTGCTGGCCGTTGGTGATGCCGAAGAGATAGTCGTCTCGCCATGAGCCGTTGAGGCCGACGCGCACGCCGCGGAGCGGTTTCCACGCATCGCGGGCGAACGCGTAGTCGATCACCCAGCTCGCGGACCACGGGGCGGCGCGGGCGCCGGTGGGCTTCGTGTCGATGTCGAGCGAGTCGAGGAGGTTCTTCGCGTCGTTGAGGATCGCGGCGCTTTCGTTGCCGCGTTTGAGCGCGGCCTCGTAGTAGCCGCGGAAGCGGTCGAGGTCGGGTTTGCCGATGACCTGCGTGCGCGCAAAGGTGAACCGCAGTTGCAGTCCCTTGCTCGGGCGCAGGTTCAACGTGAGATCGGCGCCGCGGGAAGTCTCGGTGGACTTGTAGTAGCGGGCGGCGGAGGCGGTGCCCTCCTCGGCGTAGATGTAACCCGGATCGCCGGGGCGGATGTTGTTGGGGTTCATCAGATCCTCGACCTCGGCGGAGGTGAGGTCGATGACGCCGTTCCAGCTGAGGGCGACGTTCTGGCGGTCGATCTGGAAGACGCCGAGGTTGAGGCCGACGCGGTCCTCCAGCAGGCTGCCTTTGAGGCCGACTTCCTTCGTGACGCCGGTGATCGGCGGGAAGCGTTCGCGGTCGAAGGTGCGCAGGCCCTGGAAGCGGAATGACTCGGAGTAGGTGCCGTAGAAGTTGATGTCCTTCGTCAGGCGCACGGTGAGACCGCCGGTGTAGCACGTGTTTTCGAGGTGGAGCGCCATGTTTTGCACGTATTCGCCGGGGAGGGCGTCCGGCCGCTTGGGCGGGGAGATTTCCTCGTTGAAGCGACCGAAGGTGCGGGTGCCTTCGTATTCGTAGGTGCGGTTCCAATCGTGCCGCAGGCCGAGCAGCGTCTGGAGGCGGCCGCCGAAGTAGCGACCGCTGGTCGAGAAGGACAGCGCCGACGCCTGCCGCCACTCGGTGCCGTCGGTGGAACTGGTGCCGGAGGGGAACGAGGCGAGCTTCATGATATGCACGCTGTTGGTCTGCGGCAGGGCCTCGAGGCGCATGGAGTCGAAGAGCGCGCGGGAGTAGAAGCGCGGGTCGTCGAGGTAGAGGCGGAGACGGACGCGGTCGCTGTTGGTGTTGAAGGTGGCGGCGGTGCCGTTTTCGACGGCTTTCACGTTGTAGTGATTGAAGCGGTAGTTTTTCACCCAGTCCTCGCGGTAGTCGCCGCTCACGACGACGAGTTGCTGCATCCACTTCCACTTGTCGAAGAGGTAGACGGCCGTGCCGCGGAAGGCGTCGACCTCGTTGCCGAAGTTTTTCTCGTCGAGTTCGGTCTCGATGTAGGGGCGGCCGTTGACCTCGACGAGGATGGGGAGGCTGAAGAAGCTGTCGGTGCGCTTGGCGATCTGGCGCTGGCGGTTGAAGGAGACTTCGACGCCGACCGGTCCGAGACGCTGTTCGACGGTCGCGGTGTAGGTGAAGAACGGCCGCGCCTGGCGGTCGAAGGAGCCGCGGATGTTGTAGTGTTTCGGGTAGCCGTTGAAGCGTTTCGTGCCGACGACGGTGCCGGCAGCGTTGCGCATCTGCACGTCGAAGAACTCGCCCTCGTTGAGCGACGGTGAGCCGCCGTCGGCGGAGTTGGAGCGATCGGCGCTGGGCAGGAGGGAGCGCTGGAGGTATTCGCCGTCGGAGGTGTAGTAGAGCCGGTCGGAGGTGAAGGCGCGGGAGCGGCCGGAGCGTTCGCGGATGGTGATGCCGCCGAAGCCGCGGACGTTGGCGAAATCGCCGCGCTCGTATTCGAGGCGGACGTTGGTGTTGCGCGTGGCGCGCCACGAGGCGGTGAGGGTCTGGCCGTCGAGGCCGAATTTCGACGCGTCCTGATAGGTGCGCTCCTCGCGTTTGATGGCGTTGAAGCGGATCGCGAGGCCGTCGCGGAGCTTGCGGTTGTAGTCGAGCATGAGGCGGTAGGCGCCCTCGTCGTTGTAGATGGCGGTGACCATGCCGAAATTCCGCATCTGCGCGCGCTTGGTGAAAACGGAGGCCTGGCCGCCGGGCTCGACGTCGCCGAAGATGAGGGAGTTGGAGCCTTTGCCGAAGTCGATGCGCTCGACGTTGTAGGTGTCGCTCGGGACATACCACCGGAAGTAGTTGCGCGAGGCGGTCGAGCCGCCGAGCCCGCGGAACGCGACGGAGCCGGACTGGCTGTCGTTCTCCATGGTGGGCGGCGCGAAGGCGTTGGCGACGAAGTTGGCGACCTCGTCGGCGGTGTAGAGGCCGAGGTCCTCCATGAAGTCGGACGTGATCGCGTCGATGTTCACCGGCACGTCCTTCAGGGCCTGCTTGGTGCGGGTGGCGGAGAGGGTGTCGTTGGCGGACCAGCCGGCTTCGTTTTCGGTGGCGACGACGAAGGGCGAGAGGGTGACCATTTCGTCCTTGGCCGGCGCGGGAGCGGCTGGGATGGCGGGAGCCTGCTGGCCGCGGGCAGGCAGGATTGCGAACAGGGTGGCGCAGGCGAGGAAGGCGCGGAGTCGCGGACGGATGTGACGGGGTGAAGGGAGGTGGTCGGGGGGTTGGTTCATGGTAGTCGGTCGGCTGCGTGGTGGCCAAAGTCGATCAGACGCCGGCCGCAGGGGTGCCGACGCAGACAGAATCCTGACGCCGCAGACGGGCTAAAGGTCACGCCGGTGACACACAAGTTCACCTCTGCTCATATCGTTTAGCAGCGTGTGACTCAAACCGAGGTCAGCGATTTGTAGCGGCGGTCTATGACCGCCGAACGAATCCCCTTGGCGCAACGCCGGCGGTCATAGACCGCCGCTACAGCCGAGGCATTCCAAAACTGACCTCGGTTTGAGTTACACCCCGTTTAGCAGCAGAACAACCCCGGTCGACGGCCCGGATCGGACCTTCCGTAGGCAGAACAATCGGCGGACTACTTCGCGGCCGTCGGCGCGGGAGTGATCACTTCGGCGAGGGCGTCGCGCAGTCCGATGAGCCGGGCGTTGTCCTCGACGGGCTCCCGGTTGGCGTTCTCGATGTAGAACGTGTCGATCGCGACGCCGCGTTCGGTGCCGATGCGGGCGAAGGTGATGTCGAAGCCGTGGTCGGAAATGGTTTTCGCGAGGCGATAAAGCAGGCCGATCTGGTCGCGGGCCTGAATCTCGACGATGGTGCGTTGCATCGAGAGCTCGTGATAGACCTCGACGGTCGGGGGGAAGGAGCTGTGCAGCGTCTCGCCGCTGGCGGGGGAAAGGTAGCGGGCGGCGGAGACTTTCTTCGCCTGCGCCATGATGTCGGGCAACAGATCCTTGTTGGCGATGAGGGACTCCTCGATCGTCCTGGCGAATTTGTCCTGGGCGTGCGCGCTTTGGACGACGCCGCGGCCGGGCTCGACGACGTAGAAGGTGTCGATCGCGATGTGGTCGGTGCGGGAGATGACTTTCGAGCCGAGGATGTTGAGGCCGGCGACGCTGAACGCGCCGGCGAGCTTGTAAAAGAGGCCGGCGCGGTCCCAGGTGACGACGTTGACGACGGTGAGCGAGCGGTTGAGGTCGTCCTGCCAGTCGATGATGGGGCGGAGGGAACCGACGGAGTCGGCGCTGGTGATCGACTTGAGCAGGCGGTGGACCATCTGGATGTGGAGCGCGATTTCAGCGGAGTCCGTGTGGACGAAATAGCGGTCGGGCAGGAGGCCGAAGTGGGCGTTGATCTCGTCGGCGCTGATGCCGGGGATGGTTTTCGCGATGAGGTCCTGTTGGGTCATTTTTTTCTTGGCGGCGTGACTGGTGTCGAGGGCGGTGCCGAATTTCAGGCGCTCCAACGTGGAGCGAAAAAGCGAGGTGTGCAATGTGTCCTTGTAGCTGTTCCACAGGTCGGCGGCGGTGCCGCGGGCGTCGCAGAACGTATGGACGTAGAGGTGCCGCAGGCGCTCGGCGTCGCCCACGAGTTCGGCAAAGGCAAGGGATGTCTTGGGGTCATCGATATCCCGCTTCTGCCAGAATCGTGCCATCGCCAGGTGATTTTTGATGGTAAACTCGACCAGGGCGCGGCCTTCAGCCGAGACCCCGAAGCGATCGAGAATCGGCGTGGCGAGCCGGACGCCGCTGTCGGCATGGCCTTTGATGCCCTCGGACTTGCCGATGTCGTGCAAGAGGAGGGTGAGGTAGAGCAGCGCGGGGTCGGCGAGTTCGTGGAGGGTCTCGCGGTATTTCGCGCAGATGGGCTCGGCGACGGTGAAGATGCGGTCGAGCTCGCGGATGGCGTTGAGCGTGTGCACGTCCGCCGTGTAGCGGTGGTAATACTCATGCTGGACGAGGCAGGTGAGCGCGTCGAACTCCGGGATGAAGCGGCCGAGCACGCCGAGTTCGTGCATCTTGGACAATGCCGGATGCACGGCGCCGACTTCCGACAGGATGGCGCGGAAGGTGGCGGTGGCGTCCGGCGAGTGCGCGACCTCGCGCGTGAGGCGGGGCAGCGAATCGCGGATGAGCTGCGTGAGGTGGAAGTCGGGCGGGGCGTCGAGCTGCTGGCTGTGCCGGAAGATGCGGACCAGCCGCACCGGATCGGCGATGAACACGTCGTTGTTTTCGGCGGCGAGTTCGCGACCCCGCATCACGAAGCCGTCGACCCGTTTCGCGCGCTGGAAGCGGCCGGCGAGCAGGCGTTCGCGCAGGGACATGCCTTGCGTGGCGGAATCGCGTCCGATGCTGAGCGCGAGGCGCTCCTCGACCAGCCGGGACACGCGGAAGATCGTTTGCGCGGAGCGGTAGTAATCCTGCATGAAATGCTCCACGCGCGAGAGCATGTCGGGATCGTGATAGCCGAGGCGCTCGGCGATTTTCGGCTGCATGTCGAGGCTCATCACGTCGGTCGGACGCGCGCTCTGGAAATGCAGGTCGTTGCGCACGCGCAGGAGAAAATCGTAGGCGCGGCGGAAGTCGGCGAGGTCGTTGGCCCGGAGATAATTCTGGGGGGCGAGCTCCTCGAGGGCGGTGATGCCGAGTTTCACCCGGGCCATCCACACAGCGTTTTGGTAGTCGCGCAGGCCGCCGACGCCGTTCTTGAGGTCGGGTTCCTGGTTGAAGACCGAGTGGCCCGCCTTGCCGCGGCGATTGGCCTGATCGTCGAGGCGCGCGGCGATGTAGTCCTTGGGACCTTCGTTGAGAAAATAAGTGCGGTAGGCGGTCGCGAACGCGTCGAACAGTTCCTTCGAGCCGGCGATGTGGCGGGCTTCGAGGAGTGCGGTTTTCGACATGATCTCGCGCCGCGCCTCGACGAACACCTCCTCGACGGTGCGGGTGGAGTGGCCGACTTTCAGGCCGCAGTCCCAGAGCGGGTAGAGGATTTCGTCGGTGAGGTGCTCCTGCAGGGGCTTGGCCGTGCCCGGCTTCGTCTTGGCGGGAAACAGAAACATCACGTCGATGTCGCTCCACGGGCTCAACTCGCCGCGGCCGTAGCCGCCGAGGGCGACGAGCACGACCGTCGCCGGCAACGGACCGCTGTTGCGCACGAACGAGGCCGTGGCGTAGTCGAAGAGTTTTTGCAGCATCAGATCGACGATCTGGGTGCGCTGGTGGGCGATGGTGAGGCCGGAGGCGCCCGACTCGTGGCGGGCGCGGAGGAAGGCCGTTTCCCCCTTCAGGAACTCCTTGCACGCCGCCGTGCGCACGGCCTTGGGCACTTCGCCTTCGAAGCCGAGGAGTTCACGCGCGTGCTGGTGAATGCGGGAGGGCATTTGGGAAACGGGCAACAGAAGTGAAAACGGGGCGGTGGGCGAGGGGGATTTTCGGCGGAACGGCGGCCCGGCCGGGCTTTCCGGGGTGAATGCGCCAATCGTTTTCGCGTCGGCCGGCGCCCTGGCGCGCGACAAAACGCGCTCGCCAGCGAGCTGACCTGCAGTGGCGAACCCAAACCGGAAAGCTGTGGGCGGCCGGGGCGCATCGCAGTTTCCTGCCGTCCGGGGAAACGCGACGGAGCGGCGGTTTCAACCGCCGGGCTTGGGCGCTCCGCGGGACGGGAATTTGAAAACGGCCGCCGTGCTCCCGGGCGGGCCACGCTTGATCGCCTCCACGCCGGAACTGGCGTAAGGCGAATACCACCATCGAACGCAAGGCTTCGCTTGCCTGGGCTGAAGGCGGCTGCTGCCATCTCGTGATGAACCCCACCCCCGCCTCGAACGCACTCCGCTACGCCTGGTTTGTCGTCGGGTTGCTGTTTCCCGTGGCGCTGCTCAACTACCTCGACCGGCAGATGCTGGCGACGATGAAGGCGTCGATGGTGGGCGACATCCCCAGCATCGCCAACAAGGCGGACTGGGGGCTCGTGCTCGGTTGCTTCAAGTGGACTTACGCCGTGCTCAGCCCGTTTGGCGGCTACATTGCGGACCGGATCAGCAAGCGCTACGTGATCGGGGCGAGCCTGTTCGTGTGGTCGGCGGTGACCTGGTGGACGGGACATGTGACGTCGTTCCATGAGTTGATGGCCGCCCGGGCGCTCATGGGGATCAGCGAGGCGTTCTACATCCCGACGGCGCTGGCGTTGATCGCCGACTATCATCAGGGCTTCACGCGTTCCCGGGCCGTCGGGCTGCACCAAACGGGCATCTATGTCGGGCAAATCCTCGGCGGCTTCGCGGGCTACGTGGCGGATTCGCCGGACCATGGCTGGCGCTGGGCATTCTCGACGTGTGGCATGCTGGGCGTGGTCTATGCCCTGCCGCTCGTGGCCCTGTTGCGCGATGCGCCGGCGGCGGTGACGGAGCGGGCGGCGGCCAAGGAAGAGGGCGTGGGCGGCGCGTTCAAAGGGCTGCTCGGCAACCGCAACTTTCTGTTGTTGGTGCTCTATTTCACCCTGCCGGCGATCGCCGGGTGGGTGGTGCGGGACTGGATGCCGGAAATTCTGCGCGAGAAATTCAGTCTTGGTCAGGGCAAGGCGGGCGTGAGCGCCATCCTCTTTGTCCAGATCGCGTCGCTGGTCGGTGCCCTGATCGGCGGCACGCTGGCCGACTGGTGGATGCGCCGCTCGCTGCGCGGGCGCATCTTCACGAGCGCGATCGGCATGGCGCTGTTCCTCCCGGCGCTGTTCAGCGTGGGCAATGCGGGCACGCTGGGCGTGGCGATCGCGGGCTTGGTGGTGTTCGGCTTTGGCTGGGGATTTTTCGACTGCAACAACATGCCCATCCTCTGCCAGATCGCGCGGCCCGAATGGCGGGCGACCGGCTACGGGGTGATGAACATGATCAGCATCACCTGCGGCGGCTTCGGTGATTGGGCGTTTGGCTGGCTGCGCGACCGGCACGTGCCGCTGAATCTGATCTTCGGCGTCTTCGCCGGGGTGGCGCTGCTCTCGATCGTGATCGTGCTGCTGATCAAGCCCCGCGAGGAGCCGGCGGCCAACCCGGCCTGACCTGAGTGTCAGTGGCTACGGCGCGACCGGGCCGCACACGAGATGCAGCGCGGCCGGGCGCACGTGGAAACGCGCCGGCGTCGTGCCGATGTTGTCACCATCGAGCTGCACGTCGGCCGGGCGACTGGTGGTCACCTGCACTTCACGGACCGGAAAATAGGCGGAGTGGGGATGTCGCACATGCGTGCCACGTCGCAGGTCCGCGAAGCGGAGCGCCACTTCGAGGCGGGTCGCGGCCTTGATCAGACTCAGATTCAGCAGGCCATCGCGGCAGTCGGCACCCGGTGAGAGATGCATCACCTGGCCGCCGGCGTGAGTGGTGTTGCCGGCGCAGATGAGGAGATAGTCGTCACGATACTCCCGTCCGTCACAGACCACGGTGGTCGGCACGGGTTGGTAGCCGGCGAGCGCGCGGAAAAAACCAACCGAGTAACAAAGCCGCCGGCCGAACCAGCGTTTCACGGCGGGCGTGGTGAGTCGGACCACGTCGGAGGCCAGCCCCACGGCCGCGAACGACATCGCGAAGGTGGTGCACTCAGTGTCGCCGGCACGGCAGATCACTTCGATCGCATCGATGGGGCGGACGTGGCCCGCGGCGATGGCATCAAGCGCGGCGTTCAACCGCGGCGTGCCGGCGACGTGCGCGAGATCGTTGCCGGTCCCAAGCGGGAGGATGGCGACAGGGGTCTGCGGGCGGCTGGAGCCGAGAACTCCAGCTGCGACCTCGCGGGCGGTGCCATCCCCGCCGGCGGCGGCGATGAGATCGTGATGGCCGGCGTTGGCGCAGGACTGCGCGAGTTCGACGATCTGCCCGGCGGCGATGGACTCGATGACCTCTACGCTCAGGCCTCGCCGCTGCAGGCCCAGTTCGATCATGGACCGCGCGCGCCGCGCTGCGCCGCCGGCGGCTGCGGGATTGGCGATAACGAGGACGCGGCGCGGCATGTCAGGGCGCGCGGGACTGGCGCGCCGGCAACACCGGCGGCCGGCTGACGACGAAGTTTCGAATCACGAGGTGGGAGTTGACCGTGCGAACGGCGAACCAGCCGGCGGTGAGTGGTATCGGGTCGCGAAACGTGAACAGTCGCTCGCCGTCGCGCCAGTATTCGGCGATCCCGTCACGGGCGACGAGCCGGATGCGATAAGCGCGGTTCGGCTCGAGCAGAAATTTCCTCTCCTGCAAGTTATGCTCGGGAAGGAGCGGACGCGCGGCGGTGCCATCATAGCGGCGAAAACGCGTCGTGGTGTTGTTGTTGCCGCCCATGCCGACGTAATAGGTGAGGAGCGAATCGTAGTCGGAGAATTTTCCGCTGCGGCCGGCCGGCATCGCGACGCCGGACGTCACTTCGCGGGCCATCCAAAAACAGTTCACATCGGACACACGGTCGTGCGGGCCGCCGTGCGCCACGACGGTGACTTCGTAGGAGATCTCCACCGGCGCGGTGAGTTTTTCCCTGAACCAGACCGTGCCGCCCGCGGCGTCCTCGATCACAATCGCGCCGTCGGTCGATTTGACTGTGCCGCCGGGCATTTGTTCGACGAGCCAATGCCGCAGATCGGACGTGGGGTTCGGACTGGCGGCCAAACCACACGGCGCGGCAATTAGGGCGGCGAATGTGGCGGATAGAATGCGAGCATACATGATGGGAGAACGGGCGGCGGACTAAGGATCAGGTGGCTGGTCCGTTAATGATGACAGGTATGATCAGCAGAGATTACACGAAGGAAGTCGGAGTCGATTCCGGCGCAAAGACAATTCCCTGGCCGCTGGCCTGGCTGGTTCTGTCGCTGATTGCGATAGGGCTTTGGTATACGGTCGGCGAAGCCCGCGCCGCTGCGCATAAAGAGGAGCAGCAAAAGCAGGCGGTGGCGGCGGAGGTGGCCGCACAGAAGGCGCCAGGCAAGAAATAACCTGCGTCCGGCGCGCGAGCAGCCGCGGCGCGGCGCGCGGTTTTGTCAGAAACCCGGTTTCATCACCTGCAGGCCCGGAATTTGGTAAAAGTGGGCATCGGCGGTGAGCACCACGGCCTTGGCCTGAAGTGCACAGGCGGCGATGATTAGATCCTGCGCCGGCAGGACGATCCCGCGTCGGTCCAGCATCCACGCGAGTTCGGTGGCTCGCTCCCACGTCGCGTTGGTTGTCGGCAGAAAGATCATCACGGCGAAACGCTCGCGATATCGGCGGAGCACGTTGGGGTCGCGCTGGCCACGGCAAACTTCCAGCATCACCATCCCGCAGGTGGCAAACTCCCAATCATGGTCGGCGATCCCTTCCGCAAAATGCTGGAAGGGATCGCGACCAGCGCGAACGGCCCCGATATAGACGTTACTATCGGGCAGGATCAGATTTGTCATGGGGCGCAGGAGCCTCCGCCACAAGCATCACTGGCTCCGGTGATTCGGGGTAGGAATTGGGGTCGAAGGAATTCTTCAACTCCTCCGGGGTCAGGCCCAATCCAGCCGAAAACAGCTCCTTCATCTTGTGGCGGCGCGCCATTTCGTTGAGGGCGAGTTCGACGGCCGCGGTCTTGGTCTTGGCTCCGGTGATTTTCATCACGCGGTCCAAAACATCTTCGTCGATGTGCATCGTCATTTTCATAGCGAGTCACAAGTATGGCATCGTGGCCATACTTCAACAAAAAAGTATGGCACAAGAGCCACTCTGTTGTTAAATAACGAATTATACAGTTTCTAGAATCTTATTAAGTCGGGCCACCATGGCGCTGGCGTCGTCGAGCAGGCCGGCGCTGATGAGCGCGTTGTCGAGGAGTTGCTCAGCGACGAGCTTGGCGCGATCCGGGTTGGCGGTGTGAGTCTCGAAGAGGCGCTTGATGACGGCGTGGCGCGGGTTGATCTCGAGATTCACGCGCAGGGGCGTCTCGGCGCCGTCCTTGTTCATGGCCTTCATCATGCGGCGCATGTGGGGCGACATGAATTTGTCGGCGTTGAGCGCGAGCACGGGCGAGTCGACGAGGCGGTCGCTGGACTTCACCTCGGCGACGCGGGCATCGAGCGTTTCCTTGAGCCACTTCGTGAGCGTCTTGACGTCGTCGTCGGAGAGCGCGCCCTCGGGCTTCGGGAGGTCGGAGAGCTTCACGTCGGCGTGGTCGGCGGCGGTGAGTTTTTTCCCGTCGAACTCGCGCGCGTTGTTCATCACGTATTCATCGACCGCCTCGTAGCAGAAGAGCACCTCGAGGTTGCGCGCCTTGAAGGCTTCGAGGTAGGGGCCGGATTCGATCGCGGCGCGGTTGGGGCCGACGAGGTAATAGATTTCCTTGGCGTCGCCGGTCATGCGCGAGACGTAGTCGGCGAGCGACGTGGTCTTGCCCTTTTCAGTGAGCGACGACTCGAAGCGAAGCAGCTTGGTGAGGGCCTCCTTGTGGGCGAAGTCCATCGCGGCGCCTTCCTTCAGAAAGATGCCGAACTCCTTGTAGAACTCCTCGTAGCCCTCGGGGCGGTTCTTCGCCTCTTCGTCGAGGAACTTGAGGAAGCGTTTCGTGATGACCGAATTCAGGCGGGCGACGAGCGCCTTGTCCTGCATGGTCTCGCGCGAGATGTTCAGCGGGAGGTCCTCGCTGTCGACGACGCCTTTGAGGAAGCGCAGCCACTCGGGCAGCAGGTCCTTCGGCTTGGCGTCGATCATGACCTTGCGGCAATAGAGCGAGACGGCGGGTTCGAGGCGCGAGAAACCGAGTTTCTCGGTGTTCTCCTTCGGCACGAAGAGGAGGGCGTTGATCGAGAGTGGGGCGTCGGCGCTGAAGTGCAGGCGGAGGCGTGGTTCGTCGTAGGCGTGGGCCTGGAATTTGTAGAACTCGGTGTATTCCTCGTCCTTGACCTCGTTCTTGTTCCGGAGCCAGAGGGCCTGGACGGTGTTGACGCGCTTGCCGTTGAGATTGATCGGGAACGAAACGAAGGCGCTGTAGCGCTCGAGGATCTCCTTGATTTCGGAGTCCTGCGCGAAGTCCGCGCAATCATCCTTCAACTCGATGACGATCTTCGCGCCGCGCCGCTGGCCATCGCTCTCTTCGATCGTGTAGCTGCCGGAGCCGTCGCTTTCCCAGACGTGGCCGGGTTCACCGGAGCGCCACGAGTGGGAGTAGACGCGGACCTTCTTCGCGACCATGAACGCCGAATAGAAGCCCACGCCGAACTGGCCGATGAGATTGGCGTTTGTGGCGGCGCCTTCACCGAGGGCCTTCAGAAATTGCTTCGACCCAGAATGGGCGATGGTGCCGAGATTCTCGACCAGTTCGGCGCGGGTGAGGCCGATGCCGAAATCCTGGATGGTGATCGTCTTGGCCTTGTCGTCGGTCGTGACGTTGATCTCAAGGTCGAGCTTATCGTCGAAGATCTCCTTTTCGGTGAGCTGGGTGTGACGGAGTTTTTCGAGGGCGTCGGAGGCGTTGGACACGAGCTCACGGACGAAGATTTCCTTCTCCGTGTAGAGCGAGTGCGTGACGATATCGAGCAGCTGGCTGATCTCAGCCTGGAACTCGAATTTCTGCGGTGTGGTGTTGGACATGTCGGGAGGTGAAAGGGAATGAGGGAGTGAGGGAAAAGGGACCTGAAAGGAAAAGGAGCCCGCTAGTGTAGCGGGCTCGGGAAAAAATCAAGCTGCGGGAAGGCGCTCGACGCGGACTTTTCGCAGGCGCTCGGCACTCACCTCGACCGCCGTGATCCGGTAGTCGCCGGTGGCGAAACTCTCGTCGCGCTTCAAGGGCTGGCCGCGCTGGCGTTCGACCCAGGCGGCGACGGTTTCGCGGGGTGTCCACTCGAAGGTCCAGCCGGTCTCCGTCTGCAGTTCGCGCATGCTGAACAGCCCGCTCACCACGATGGCGTTGTCGGTGCGCTCGAAGACGGGACCGCGGCCGAGGTCGAGTTCGTCGCGGATGTCGCCCACGATCTCCTCGAGCACGTCCTCGAAGCTCACGAGGCCGGCGGTGATCCCCTGGGCATCGAGCACGATGGCGAGGTGCGTGCGCGAGGTGCGAAACAGCTCGATCATCGAGTGAATGGGCGTGCGCAGCGTGAACGTGAGCACCGGGCGCACGAGGCTTTCGAAGGAGGCGCCGGGCCCGAGCACCTGGATCTGCCAGAGCCATTCGCGCACGAGCACGATGCCGGTGATCTCGTCGACGTTGCCGCGGGCGACGGGGAAGCGGCTGAAGCCGCTCGTCTGCGCGATGCGCAGATTCTCCGCAAACGGCCGGTCAAACCACAGCGCGACGATCTGGTCGCGCGGCCGCATGACCTGCTGGGCGGTGACAGCGCGCAGGCGCACGGACTGGACCATGAGCCGGTTGATCAGCGCATCGCCGGGGTGCGAATGGCGGGCGTGGCTGAAGACGTATTCGAGTTCCTCGGCGCTGAAATCGTGCTCGCCGCCCGTGGAGGGTTCGAGGCCGGCCCAGCGGATGAGGCCGTTGGCGCTCGCGTTGAGCAGCCAGATGAGCGGGTAGAAGACGAAATGAAACGCCATCAGCGGCGCGGACAGCCACAGCGTGGCGGGCGTGGCGCGCTGGATGGCGAGCATCTTGGGCGCCTGCTCGCCAAACACGATGTGGAGAAAGGTGATCGTGACGAAGGCGACCGCGAACGAGATCGAGTGGACGACCGTCGGGTCGCCGACGCCCCAGCCATGCAGCAGCGGGCCGAGCCGGCGCGCGACGAAGGGCTCGCCGACCCAGCCGAGGCCGAGGCTGGTGAGCGTGATGCCGAGCTGCGTGGCGGAGAGCGCGGAGTCGAGGTGCTCGGTGGCCTTCAGCGCGTAGCGGATCTTCCAGCCGCCGGCTTTGGCCAGCGGGCGCAGTTGGCTGGCGCGGACTTTGACGAGAGCGAACTCGGCGGCCACGAAGAAACCATTGGCCGCAACCAGCGAGAGGACGAGCAGGGCTTGGAGGGCGACCGTGACAACTTCAGGCATCAATCTGAGGGTGGGGCGGGAGTGCGGTGGCTCAAATGATTTCGGCAGCGGGGCCGCGACAGTTTGCGGTGGTGATGGCGCGGCGTCTTCTCGTCGCGGGCGGCGGAATGAAGTAGGTCGGGCTTTGCGCCCGACATGGCGGTTCGCTGAATCGTCGGGCGTAAAGCCCGACCTACGGGGTGAACGCCTTCAGCGGCGTGAGCGTGACGGGGCCGAGGAGGCCGCTGGCGACGGGCGCCCAGCCGCTGGCGTCGAAGGGCCGGTAGTTGATGTTCACGAAGTTGATCTCGCGCATGATTTTCCAGTTCACCTTTTTCAGGTCCAGATCGCGGATGCGGTTGGCGGCGAGGTTGGTGACGTCGAGTTCGAGGATATTTTTCGTGGGCTTCAGTAAGAATGAGGAGAATCGAATCTGAAAAGGGACACACCAAGCGGTGCCGATTTCTTCGCCGTTGAGGCGAACTCGGGCGGTTTCCCGCACATCCCCGAGATCGAGCATCCACTCGACGGCCTTGGCGGCAGGGGCGTCAAATTCGAGGCGGTAGCGCGCAGTGCCACCGAAGCGCTTGGCTTCGTCCCTGCCGAGGTCGGTCCAAGACTTGAGCGCAACGGTGGTGAGGGCAGGCGGGAGGTCGGGCCCACCCTTGAGGAAGGTGAGGGACCATTGGCCTTCGAGTGGGAATACCGCTCCAGTCTTCTCGAAGTTACCGCTGCCGCGGGTCTGTTCGCGACGATCGTTGTAGGTTCGAATAATTCGAGATTCACCGGGCTCGAGTGGAAGGGAAACACCCCGGCCATCGGCCTCTCGGTGTTCGCGCGATAGGCTCCACATTCTTCCGGTCAATGGATCCAATATGTCGACGCTTTGCCACGCAAAGCGTCCGAATCTAGCAAAGCCGTGAAATGGTTTCGCGCCCAGATTCGCGACGAAATAATCGTAGCCGTCCGCCCTCGCGCGACGAACGAGTCTGAGTCCTTCACGGGCCATCGGCTCAGGCTGCGAGAAATTCCAGATGCTCAGTTCAACGTCGTCTTCCCGGACACGCCATTTCCCTTTGCCAGCGGCGAGGGTGGCGGCGAATTTCTTGCGTCGTTCTTCAAGCCGTCCGAATCCGGGGACGTCTTCTGGAAGCTTCTCAAAAATCACTGCGGCTCCCGATGCCGCGAGCTCCGAGAGTTTCTCCAAGGTCGCGACGGGCATGCGTCGAGTCGCCGGCACAAGGACGACTGCATAACGAGCGCCGGGGGTTGCGATCTGCTTGAAGATTCCAGCGGGCACTCGGACTTCGGTATCGTTGACACTTGTCTGCTGGAGTTGCGCATCTGAGATGTAGTCGAACTGGTAGCCGCGGGAGAGGAGTTGTTGGGCGAGTTTACCGACGGGTTGTTCGGTGAGCCATTTCACGTCGTGCACGGTGAGCATGCGCATGAGGCCGTCGGCGTTGTCCCAGATGTCGTCAGCCGGCCAGTAGAGGAGGATGTCGTTGTCGGGCTTCCCGGCTTGGAGCACCGATTGCACGCGGGCGACGTAGCGGTTGAGGGCGGCGAGGTCGTCCCAGAGCGGGTTGTTGGGGTTGAACTCGGTGGAGGCGTAGAAGAGCCAGCCGGGCCACGGGGCGTCGGAGGGCGAGAAGACGGTGCCGTGGTAGAAAATGTGGTTGATGCCGTCGCAGAGGATGCGGTCGAGCTCGGGCTTCATGTGCGAGGGCGACTCGCGGAAATGTTCGCGCAGCCACGTGAGGCTTTCGCTCGACGCGAGCTTACGGCCGGCGACGTGGGCGGCGGACGAGGGCATGCGGATGACGAGCGACTCCGGTAGATCTTGATCGCCGCGGACGTCGACGGGGTCGCGGCGGAGGCCGGGGATAGGGAAGGGAGTGGAGCCGAAGATTTCCGTCTCGGGGATGTCGACGGTAGCGTAGAGGTCGAGGAGGTTGGCGGGGGCGCCGTGCGACTGGTTGCGGACGATGAAACCATGGGCGTGCGACCACTCGACCCAGGTGCGGAGGTAGTCGAGGTGGAGTTTGGCGAGGGTGTTGCGGTAGTCGCTCTTGATGCGGGCGAGCGTGTCGCGGTCGACGGTCTTCACGTCGGCGGCGTTGCGGGCCATGATCTCGGCGGCGTATTGCTGGATGTCGTAGCCGTGCATCTCGCGGAAGACTTCGGGCAGGCGATCGGTCCAGCTGGCCTGGAAATATTCGAAGGAATCGTGGAACTGGCCGCGGACGAGGCCGCGCGGAAATCTGGCGAACGCGGTGTCGAACGGTGCGAGGTATTTGCGGAGCGCGTCGGGTGAATAGGGGTCGACGACGAGGCCTTCGCCGCCGGGGGCGGCGCGTTTGACCATTTGTTTCGTGGGGTCACTGACGATCCGTCCGTCGCGCAGAAGGGCCTTGGCGGCGGCTTCGCTGGGCGTGACCCAAGGGCCACCGAAGGGCCAGCCGGTGCCGGTGGCCATGTCGACGCCGAGGCCGAGACGCTGGGCTTCGCGGCCGACGTGTTCGAGCATCTCCATCCATTTCGGGGAGAGAAAATCGATGTAGCGGTCCTCGTAGCCCTTGGCGCCGTAGATGGGCGTGATCTCGACGCCACCGAGGCCGGCGGCGGCGAATTTCTCGAGTTGGGCGGTGAGCGAGGCTTTGTCGACGCCGCTGCCGGGCCACCACCAGCGGGTCCAGGGTTTGTTTTCCCTGGTGATTTCAGGCCAGCCGAGGGCGGAGGCGGAATCGGCGGCGCGGGCGAAAAATGGGACGGACAGGGCGAAGAAAACCGAGAGAACGGCGAAGCGACGGGGGAGGCGCATGGGAAAAATGGAGGACGCGGCCGGCAGAGCGGCAAACCGGCGCGGCTCGGACAGTGCGAGGGCGACCGGCCTCCTCACGTCGGCCGCTACGGGCGGCGGTCTGCGAGACTACTGCTCGCCCCAAACGGCGGGGACTTTGAAGCCGGTGGGGCGCGGCTTGCTCTTGGGCTCGACGGCCTCGCGGGCGAAGGTGTCGAGGCGGGCGCGGAGTTCCTTTACTTTTTCCGGGTGCGCGTCGGCGACGTTGGTTTTCTCGTAGGGGTCTTTGGAAATATCGAAGAGTTCGACCGCGCCGGTGGTTTGTCTGGCGGCCTGCTTTTTCTTGGCGGCTTTCTTCTTCACCGCCTCCTCGGTGAGATTGGCGGGATCGCCGTCCTCGGCTTCGACGTAGGAGCCGTTGAGGACGAGTTTCCAGTCGCCCATGCGGATCGCGCCGGCGTTGGGCGTGGTGTTGAGGAGGATGGCGTCGTGCGGCGAGGGCCGGCCGGCGACGATGCACGGCCAGACGTCGAGGCCGTCGAGCGGGAGTTTTTGGGCGAGCGAGGCGCCGGCGAGCTTGCCGAGGGTGGGGAACCAATCGACGAGGTGGATGGGTGCGTTGACGATGGTGCCGGGTTTGATCGTGCCCGGCCAACTCGCGAAGGCGCAGACGCGGGTGCCGCCTTCGTAGAGGGTGCCCTTGGCGCCGCGGAGCGGGCCGTTGCTGGTGACGCGGCCGGGCGCGGGGCCGCCGTTGTCGCTGGACCAGATGAAGAGGGTGTTGTCGCGGAGGCCCTTCGCCTCGATCGCGGCGACGATCTGACCGATGGCCTCATCCTCGGCAGCGACCATGCCGGCGTAGGTGCGGCGCGGCTCGGCGAGAGCAGCATAGGGCTCCTTGTATTTGTCGGGCACCTGATGAGGGGCGTGCACGGCGTTGAAGGGCACGTAGAGGAAGAGCGGCTTGTCGGAGGGTTTCTCGTTGATCAGGCGGACGGCTTCGCGGGCGAGAAGGTGGGTCGAGTAACCTTCGTCGCGGTTGACCTTGTCGTCGCGGTGCCAGTCGTGGCCGCCGTCGCGCGCGTGCGTGAAGTAGTCGAGCGCGCCATTGTAGTGGCCGTATTGGTGATCGAAGCCACGGTGCGTGGGGAGGTAGGCGGGTTCGAAGTGGCCGAGGTGCCACTTGCCGGTGATGGCGGTGGTGTAGCCGGCTTCCTTGAGCATCTGGGGCAGCGTGCGCTCTTCGAGCGGGAGGCCGTATTGGGCCCACGGACGGACGACGCCGACCTGCAGGCCGTGGCGCATCGGATAACGGCCGGTCATGAGCGCGGCGCGCGTGGGTGAGCAGACCGGTTGCGCGTAGAACTGCTCAAGGCGGGCGCCGCCGAGGGCGAGTTTGTCGAGGTTGGGGGTCTTGATCTCGTGGCCGTGCCAGCCGACGTCGGCCCAGCCGTGATCGTCGGAGAGGATGAGGACGATGTTGGGGCGGTCCTCCTTCGCCAAGGCTACGGAGGATGCCGCCGCAACGGCAGCAGCGGCGAGTCGGACAAAGAGGTCGCGAAGGAGGCGCATGAGGAATCGGGGTTGAAATTCACTGAGGCGGGACGCCTCAGCCACGACTAGCCGCCGAGGTAGGTGGCTTTCAGTTGCGGGTCGGCGTGGAGCTTTTTGCTTTCGCCCTCCATCACGACGCGGCCGGTTTCGAGCACGTAGGCGTAGGAGCTGATTTCCAGCGCGAGGTTGGCGTTTTGCTCGACGAGGAGGATCGTGATGCCGTGGTTGCGGTTAATCTCCACGATCTTCTCGAAGATCGTGCTGATGAGGCGCGGAGCGATGCCGAGCGAGGGTTCGTCGAGCATGAGGAACTTCGGGTTGCTCATGAGCGCGCGGCCGATGGCGAGCATCTGCTGCTCGCCGCCGGAGAGCGTGCCGGCGGTCTGCTTGAGGCGCTCCTTCAGGCGCGGAAAAATGTCGAAGACGTAATCGCGATTGGCGGATTGGCGCGCGTGGTCGTGCTCGAGGTAGGCGCCCATCGCCAGGTTTTCGTCGACGGTGAGATTGGAAAACACCATGCGGCCTTCCGGCACGTGGCAGAGGCCGCGGGCGACGATCTTGTGCGCGGCGACGCCGGTGATGTCCTCGCCGAGGAAGGTGATCTGGCCGGACTTCGCGCGGAGCAGACCGGAGACGGTGCGGAGGGTGGTGGTGTTGCCGGCGCCGTTGCCGCCGATGAGTGTGGCGATGGAGCCCTGCTTGATTTCGAACGAAATCCCGGAGAGTGCGGCGATGGCGCCGTAGGAGACTTGGAGATCGGAAACGGTGAGCATCGGAGCTAACCACTGATGAACACTGATGGGCACTGATGATCGACCAGCGAGCAGCTATCAGCGAAAATAAGTGAAAATAAGTGGTTCACTGATCAGTGGTGCGCGAGCGACGTTTTGTGATCCTCGCCGAGATAGGCCTCGATGACCTTCGGGTCGGACTGAATCTGCGCCGGCGTGCCCTCGGCGATTTTCACGCCGTAGTCGAGGACGGCGATGCGCTCGCAGCAGCTCATGACGACTTTCATCGAGTGCTCGACGAGGAGAATGGAGAGGTTGAACTGCGTCTTCACCTGCTGGATGAGGCGGACGAGTTCGACCTTCTCGGTCGGGTTCATGCCGGCGGCGGGCTCGTCGAGCAGCAGGAGTTTCGGTTTGGTGGCGAGGCAGCGGACGATCTCGAGGCGGCGTTGTTCGCCGTAGGGCAGGCTTTTCGCGGGCGCGTCGCGGAACCGGCGCAGGTTGAAAAGATCGAGCAGTTCCTCGGCGCGCCGGGTGACCGCGGCTTCGTCGGCCTGGAACGCGCCAAGCCGGAGCAGCGCGTGGGCGGGGGCGGTCGCGCGGTGGAGATTGCAGGCGACGCGCACGTTGTCGAAGACCGACAGCGAGCCGAAGAGGCGGATGTTTTGGAAGGTGCGCGCGATGCCGAGCTCGACGATCTCGTTGACGCGGAGGCCGGCGAGATTGCGGCCGGCGAAGGAGACGCTGCCATCCGTCGGCGGATAGACGCCCGTGATGAGATTGAAGACGGTGGTCTTGCCCGCGCCGTTGGGGCCGATGAGGCCGCACAACTCGCCGTCGCCCACGGTGAACTCGACCGCGTTGACGGCGGTGAGCCCGCCGAAGCGGATGGTGGCTTTGTCGAGTTGGAGGAGGGGGGCGGCCATCAGTCGAATGCACGAAGCCGATTTCGAATCACCGACAGGAGGCGGGTTGGCTCGCTCCGTTGGTGAACGAGCGCGAGAACGGAGGTGAACACCTCGTCGGTGTGGAAAATCAGGAGGTAGGGGAATTTTGCGAGCCGGCAACGGCGGAAAGCCGCGCGCCAAGGTGCGTGGGCGGTGGGGTGGGCGGCGATTCGCACCAACGCGCCGTCCAGCGCCCGATTGAAATGCAGCGGTGCAAAGATGCTCCGGTCTGCATACCACGCCCGCGCCTCGGCGATTTCCAGCGCGACCAAACCTGAAACGCGAAAGCCGGCCATCAACGCAGTCTGGTTTGGGTGCGGAACTCCTCGAGCGTGAGCCAAGCGCCGGGCCGCCGATCCGCCAGCCGGCGGTTCAACTCGGCTTCAAGGCCGGGATCATTCTCGGACATGATGCCTGGAGGCTTGGCGTGCAGGCCGGCGTCGGCCAGCAAGCGATCGGCCAGGACGAGTTTCTGCCGTTTGGTAAGCCGGGAGATTTCTTTTTCAAGAACGGTGGCCATAGGCGGATGTTAGCTGGGGGCGGACGGCCGGTTCAAGTCTTGGTCCGCACAAACTTGAAGTTAAACAGCCCCTGCGGCCGCACGAGCATCAGCACGATCAGGAGGAAGGAGTAGAGCACCATCCGGTATTCGGCGATCGGGCGCAGCAGCTCGGGGAGCAGCGTGAGCAGGATCGCGGCGAGGATGACGCCGATCGTGTTGCCCATGCCGCCGAGGATGACCATCACGACGATCTCGATCGACTTGGTGAAGTCGAAGCCCGTCGGCGTGATTGTCATCTTGAAGTGGCCGTAGAGTCCGCCCGCGGTGCCGGCGAAGAACGCGCCGATCACGAAGGCGACGATCTTGTAGCGGGTGGTGTTGAGGCCGACGGCCTCGCTGGCGATCTCGTCGTCGTGCGTGGCGAGGAAGCCCCGGCCGTAGGTCGAATGCACGAGGCACAGGACGACGAAGACGGACAGCGAGACCACGGCCAGCACCCAGAAAATCGAGGTGTAGGCGGGGATGCCGTTGAGACCGAGCGCGCCGCCGAGCACCTCGACGTTTTGAAAAATCACGCGGATGATCTCGCCGAAGCCGAGGGTGACGAGCGCGAGGTAGTCGCCCTTGAGGCGCAGCGAGGGCACGCCGACGAGCAGGCCGGCGAACGCGGCGCTCAAACCGCCGGCGACGAGCGCGCCGAAAAAGAGGGCGCCTTGCTGGAGGGCCGTGCCGCCGTCGGCGCCGAGGATTTTCGGTCCGAGGAACACGGTGACGGCGGCCGAGAGATAGGCGCCGACCGCCATGAAGCCGGCGTGGCCGAGCGAGAACTGGCCCGTGTAGCCGTTCACGAGGTTGAGCGAGACGGCGAGGATGATGTTGATGCCGATGCCCATGCCGACATCGAGGAAGTAGGGGTCGATCTGATCGGAGAATCGGGAGAGACCGAACGCAACCAAGAGCGCGGCGACGAGGTAGAGGTGAGGGCGCGGCATCAGCGTTCAGAAGGTTTGACCACAGATGGCACGGACCGACACGGATGGACAACCAACCCTTTTCATTCTTAGAGGGCGTCGAAAAAGCCTCGTGATCGCGTGGTCCTGTAGCGGAACGCGTGAGCGTTTCGCTCGAAGCGGCGAAAGCCTCACGGCTTCCGCTACCCTGCTGGGCGACCTTTTTCGACGCCCTCTTAGCGCAGCGAAGGCTCCAGCAGGATCGACGAAGCCTTCAAAGGATTTGAGGGTCCAGGTGGATTCTTCGCTTCGCTCAGAATGACAAACTGATTGATCCGTGTTCATCCGTGAAATCCGTGGTCAAATGATTTCAGACTTTTTCGACGGTGAATTTGCCGAGCAGACCGGCGGGGCGGAACAGCAGGATCGCGATGAGGATCGCGAAGGCGATGGCGTCCTTGTAGGTCGACCACTGGCTGCCGTTCACGAACGTCTCGACCACGCCGAGGATGAGGCCGCCGAGCGCGGCGCCAGGGATGTTGCCGATGCCGCCGAGCACGGCGGCGACGAAGGCCTTCAAGCCGGGCATCACGCCCATGAGCGGCTCGATCGACGGGTAGTTGAGCGCGTAGAGGATGCCACCCGCGGCGGCGAGCGCGGAGCCGAGACCGAAAGTGAACGAGATGACGACGTCGTTGTTGATGCCGACGAGTTGCGCGGCCTTAGGATTGAGCGACACGGCGCGCATGGCGGTGCCGATCTTCGTGCGGTGCACGATGAATTCGAGGGCGATCATCAGGAGCGTCGCCACGACGATCACGACAATCTGGTTGCTCGAGATGACCAGGCCGCCGACGGAAAAATTGGCGGATGGGAACACGGCGGGAAAGGTCCGCGGCGCGGCGCCGAAGAACACCTGCCCGGAATACTCGAGCAGCAGCGAGACGCCGATGGCGGTGATGAGAACGTTGAGCGTAGCCGCGCCGCGCAACGGACGGTAAGCGAGGCGCTCGATCGTCATGCCGAGGATGGCGCAGCCGGCCATCGCGATCGCGAGCACGAGCAGGCCGCCCCAGATCGTGCCTTCGGGCACGAGCTTGCCGGCGTAGTAGCCGATGAAAGCGCCGACCATGAACACGTCGGAGTGCGCGAAATTGATGAAGCGCAGCACGCCATAAACCATCGTGTAGCCGAGCGCGATGAGCGCGTAGATTGCGCCAAGGGACAGTCCGTTCAGGAGTTGCTGGAGAAATTCGGCCAAGTGGGAAAGTTGAGAGTTGAGGGCTGAGAGTTGAGAGCGTCGAGCAACTATTCACCGAGCAAGCGCCGGAGTCCGCTCAGCATACGAGAAATTTCCTCAGCGTCGGCGTAAAGCTGCGCGTAGTTTTCGGGATTCAGGAATCCTTCGTTGCGCGCAATGGTCGCCTGGGTAACCACCTCGAAGAGAGACCCGGCTGCGTAACCGAGGAAACGACAATAGTCGGCCGGCGGACGGGCAGAGCCTTCCGCGATGTTGGATGAGACAGAGTTGGCGGCCCGACGAATCTGGTTGGTGAGCCCAAACTGTTCCTCCTTCGGGAAGGATCTGGTCACACGGTAGGTATGGCCGGCGTAGGCGATGGATTTGTGCCAGACCTCGAGTTTTTCAAAGTTGAACATGTGAACGGTTGAAAACGCTCAACTCTCATCACTCAACTCTCAACTGTTCGAGCGCCTCGCCTACGGTGTGACGGCCTCGTGAAACTTCGCGCGGCCGTCCTTTACCGCGATCATTACCGCGGCCTTGGCGCTGTTGCGCTTCTCGTCGATGGTGGTGCGGCCGGTGACGCCGGGGAAATTCTTCATGGCGGCGATGGCGTCGCGCAGGCGCGGCCCCTCCGTGGTGCCGGACTGTTTCATGGCGGCGGCGATCAGATACATCGCGTCGTAGCCGAGGGCGGAGACGGCTTCGGGCGTCTCGCCGTTCCAGCGGGTTTTGTAGCGTTGGACAAACGCGCGCACTTCCGTGGCGTCGTTTTCGGCGGAGAAATAGGTGGAGTAGTAGGTGCCCTCGACGGCCTTGCCGCCGAGTTCGACGAGTTGGGGGGCTTCCCAGCCGTCGCCACCGATGATCGGGATGTCGAGGCCGAGGGAGCGGGCCTGGATGCAGATGAGCGCGGCCTCGGTGTAGAAGCCGGTGGCGGCGATCACGTCGGGTTTCGCCGAGCGGATGGCGGTGAGTTGGGCGCGGAAATCCTTGTCGCCCTCGGAGTATTTCTGGTCGGCGACGATCTCGCCGCCGCGGGCCTTGAAGTCGTGGCGCATGACCTCGGAGAGGCCGACGCTGTAGGGCGAGTTGACGGCAGTGAGGAGGGCGACGCGTCTGGCGTGCAGGCTGTCGCGCGAGAATTTCGCGAGCACGGCGCCCTGGAAAGGATCGATGAAGCAGATGCGGAAAATGTAGTCGCCAACCTCGGTGACACGCGGGTTGGTCGAGGAAATCGCCATCATCGGGACCTTGGCGTTCTGGCAGATGGGCGCGGCTTCAAGGGAGTTGGCGGAGGCGTTGGCGCCGAAGACGGCCACGACTTTGTCGCGGGAGATGAGCTTCTTGACGGCGGTCGCGGACTCGCCGGGTTTGGACTGGATGTCTTCGACGAGGTATTGGAGCGGCCGGCCCAGCACGCCGCCTTGGGTGTTGATCTCCTCGACGGCGAGCATGATGCCCTTGCGTGTGGCGACGCCGAAGGCGGCTTCCTTGCCGGTGAGCGACGCGTAGTGACCGACCTTGATGGGAGCGTCGGCGGCGTGAAGGGCGGAAAGCGCGGCGTGGAGGAAGAGGAGGCGTGAAATCGTTGGAATGGTCATGCGAAGCGGAGCGAGGAATCCAGCCCGGGGTTCGCAGCTGGAAAGGCGGAGCGGAGTCCCACGGGACTTTTCGTTGCGCGGCCAATGAACTCGGACGGCCTCACGCCAAGGTCGCCGAGGCCGCAACGCAACGATGTGACAAGGCGCGGGAGTCTTGGCGTCCGTTGCGACCGTAGCGCGAGGAAGGTTGGGGCAGGAGAACTCATGACCATGAATCACGCGGTATGCACGGTGCTCTCGTCCTCAGAAGGGCCAGGCCGAAGCTGTGGCGGCAACGGGTCTCACGGTTCGATGGATTGGAGAAATTCGGTGCGCCCGTTTTTCACGGCGAGCACGACTGCGGGCTTGGAGGCGTTGCGGTCGGCATCGATGGTCGTGCGGCCGGTGACGCCGGGGAAGTTCTTCGTGGCGGCGAGGGCGTCGCGGAGTTTGGCGCCATCGGTCGTGCCGGCGCGGGCGAGGGCCTCGGCGACGACCATCACGGCGTCGTAGGCGAGGGGGGCCATCGAATCGGGCGTCTCGTGGTATTTGGCGCGAAATTTTTTCACGAACGCCTGCACCTCGGGCGCGGTGCTTTCGGACGAATAGTGGGAGCAGTAGTAGCTGCCGTTCACGGAGGCGCCGCCGATCTCGATCAATTCGGGCGCTTCCCAGCCGTCGCCGGCGAAGATCGGGATGGTGAGACCGAGGTCGCGGGCCTGTTTGCAGATGAGGGCGCCTTCGGTGTAGTTGCCGGTGGTGGCGATGGCCTCGGGATTGGCGGCGCGAATGGCGGTGAGCTGGGCGCGGAAATCCTTGTCGCCTTCGCCGTATTTCTGGTCGGCGACAATGGTGCCGCCGGCGGCGAGGAATTTTTCGCGGAAGACCTTCGAGAGGCCGACGCTGTAGGACGACGAGACGGAGGTGAGCAGCGCGACGCGCTTCGCCTTGAGGGACTCGCGGGCGAATTTGGCGAGCACGGCGCCTTGGAACGGGTCGATGAAGCAGACGCGGAAGGCGTAGTTGCGCTTCTCGGTGACCTCGGGGTTGGTGGCGGTGGTCGCGAGCAGGGGGACTTTGGCGTTCTGGCAGATCGGGGCGATTTCGAGGCAGTTGGAGGAGGTGCCGGTGCCGAGGATGGCGACGACTTTGTCGCGGCTCAGGAGTTTCTTGGCGATGGTGGCGGAGTCGCCGGGTTTGGACTGGTTGTCTTCGCTGGCGATGGCGAGCGGGCGGCCGAGGACGCCGCCGCGGGCGTTGATTTCCTCGATGGCGAGGGTGATGCCCTTGTGCGCCGACTGGCCGAAGGCGGCCTCCTTGCCAGTGAGCGGGCCGACTTCGCCGAGCTTGATGGGATCGGCGGCGCGGGCGGTTGAGACGGCGAGCGCGAGGCAGGTGAGCGTGACGGCGACGGCGGAGGGAGTGCGCGACATGAGAGGAGTTCGAAAGGTGGCCGCGGCCCCGGAGTAACGAGGCGGGACGCCTCGTCCACGACACTCACGGGGCGACGGTTTTGAAGAAGGAGGTTTTGCCGCCCTTGATGGCGATGATGGTGGCGGGCTTGGAAGCGTCGCGGTTGGCGTTGATGGTGGTCTTTCCGGTGACGCCGTCGAAATTCTTGGTGGCGGCGAGCGCGTCGCGCAGCTTGGTCCCGTCGGTGGTGCCGGCGCGCTTGATGGCGTCGACGAGCACGTAGATCGCGTCGTAGCCGAGGGCGGAGAAGGCGCCGGGGATTTCGCCGTTCCAGCGTTTCTTGTATTTGGCCACGAAGGTGCCGACGGCGGGTGCGGTGTCCTCGGCGGAGAAGTGCGTGGAGTAGTAGCAGCCGTTGAGCGCATCGCCGCCGATCTTGAGGAGTTGCTCGTCCTCCCAGCCATCGCCGCCGAAGAACGGCACGGTGAGACCGAGATCGCGGGCCTGGCGGACGATGAGAGCGGCCTCGGTGTAATAGCTGGGCACGAACACCGCATCGACGTTGGCCGATTTGACCGCGGTGAGCTGGGCGCGGAAATCCTTGTCGCCCTCGGAGAAATTTTTCTCGGCGAGGATCTGGCCGCCGGCGCCGGTGAAGGTTTCCTTGAACACCTTGGCGAGTCCGAGGCTGTAGGCGTTGGAGACGCTGGAGAGGACGGCGACTTTTTTGGCCTTCAACTGTTCGGTGGCGAACTTCGCCATGACGTTGCCCTGAAACGGATCGATGAAGCAGACGCGGAAGATGTAGTTGCCGACCTGCGTGACCTTGGGGTTGGTGGCGGCGGGGGCGATCATCGGAATCTTCGCGGCTTGGGCGACCGGGGCCGCTTCGAGGGAGCGGCCGGAGGCGACCTCGCCGATGAGGGCGACGACCTTGTCGCGGGAGATGAGTTTCTTCGCGGCGGTGGCGCTTTCGCCGGGCTTGGTCTGGTTGTCCTCGTAGACGAGCTCGAGCTTCTTGCCGAGCACGCCGCCGGCGGCGTTGATCTCGTCGATCGCGAGGATGACGCCGTGGTGCGAAGTCTGGCCGAAGCCGGCCTCCTTGCCGGTGAGCGAGGCGTATTCGCCGACCTTGATGGTGTCTTGGGCCAGAGCCGCGGCGGCGCAGGCGGCGGTGGCGAGGATCAGTGAGGGGAGTTTCATGGGAAACGGGTCGGGGATCAGGGGTTGACGTCTTGCAGGAAGGCGAACTTGCCGTGCTTCACGGTGAGCACGACGGCGGACTTGGTGGGGTTGCGCTGGGCGTCGAGTGTGATGGTGCCGGCGGTGCCGGGAAAATTTTTCGTGGCCGCGAGCGCGTCGCGGAGCTTCGGGCCTTCGGTGGTGCCGGCGCGCTTGATGGCGTCGACGAGCAGCATCGCGGAATCGTAGCCGAGGGCACAGAGGGCGTTGGAGTCGGCGCCCCAGCGTTGGCGGAAGCGCTCGTGAAACGACGCGACGCGGGCCGAGCTGTTTTCGGCGGAGTAGTGCGTGACGAGGTAGCAGCCCTCCACCGCCGCGCCGCCGATGGAGAGGAACTCGGACGATTCCCAGCCATCGGTGCCGAAGAACGGCACGGCAAGGCCGAGGTCGCGGGCCTGTTTGCAGACAAGCGCGGCCTCGGTGTAGTAGGCGGGCACGAACACGCCCTCGGCGCCGGATGCCTTGATCGCGGTGAGCTGGGCGCGGAAATCCTTGTCGCCTTCGGAGAACTTCTGGTCGGCCACGATCCGGCCGCCCTCGGCGGTGAAGCGCTCGCGGAAGAATTTCGCCAGCCCGACGCTTTGCGCCGAGGAGACCGACGAGAGGATGGCGGCGCGACGGACCTTCAGGGTTTCGCGGGCAAACTTCGCGGTGATCGTGCCGACGAACGGATCGATGAAGCAGGCGCGAAAGATGTAGTCGCCCTTGGTGGTGACCTCGGGGGCAGTGGCGCCGGGGGAGACGAGCGGGATCTTCGCGTTCTGGCAGATGGGGGCGGCTTCGAGCGTGCGGCTGGAGACGATTTCGCCGAGCACGGCGACGACCTTGTCGCGGGAGATGAATTTTTTGACGATGGTGGCGGACTCGCCGGGCTTGGACTGGTTGTCCTCGAGAAGCAGCTCGATTTTTTTGCCGAGCACGCCGCCGGCGGCGTTGATCTCCTCGATGGCGAGGAGCGTGCCCTTGTGGGCGAACTGGCCGAAGGTCGCCTCCTTCCCCGTCATCGAGGCAAACTCGCCGATCTTGATGGTGTCCTGCGCGCGGGTGGCGGCGAGGGTGAGGCAAAGGGCGGCGGCCGGCGTCAGGAAGGTGCGGAGCGAAGACAGCATGAGAACGGGGTCAACGGGTGGGTAAAGGCGGGCGAGCCAAGGCGAGGGGGCGGCGGTTTTCAAAGGTTTTTGCGTCGCAAAAACCTGAATTTCGGATTTCGCGTTGCGAAACCCTTTGAACACCTTCGACCGGCACCTTCTGCGCGAGTGGCTCCAGATTCTGGGGCTCGTGCTGGCGGCGACCTGCGGACTGCTGGTCGTGCAGGTGCTTTACGACGATTTCCGCTCGCTGCGCGAACTCGGTGCGCGCGGCTGGGTGCTCTGGCAATACCTCGCGGTCACGCTGCCAAGCTTCCTTGCGGTGGTGCTGCCGCTGGCGCTGCTGATTTCGCTGCTCTACACGCTGGGCAAACTGCATCGCGCCAACGAACTCACGGCCATGCGCGCGGCCGGCGTGGGGTTCATGCGCCTGACCGCGCCGGTCTGGGTGGTGGGCGTGCTCTGTTGCGGACTCTCGTGGTGGCTCAACACCACCATCGTGCCGTGGTCGGTCGAGGAATCGCGGGCGCTCAAGGACAACCTGCAATTCCGCCACGATTCGTCGCAGGCGCTCTCGCCCGATCGCATCGGCGCGACGGACAGCGTGGCCTTCGACAACGCGAAGGCCGGGCGCATGTGGTTTTTCAATCGCTTCAGCCGCTACACGCAGCGCGGCTACGGCGTGGCGGTGTCGGAACTCGACGGGCGGCGCCGCGAGACTACGCGCATCGTGGCCGCGCAGGCTTGGCGGCAGGCGCAGAGCACGGGTTGGGTGTTCCGCGACGGACGCGAGCTGACGTTCAACGTCGAGACCGGCGAACTCGTCGGTTCGCAACCGTTCAAGGAGAAGATCCGCGAATCCTACGACGAGGAGCCGGCGCTGATGCTCCTGATCGACCGGCGGCCCATCGACTTGTCGCTGCATGAGCTGCGCGAGATCATCGCTTATCACGAGAACGAGCGAAACGCCAAGGCGGTGCCGTATGCCGTGCGGTATTTCGGGCTGATCGCGGACACACTCGGGCCGCTCATCGTGATCGCGATGGCGATTCCGTTTGCAGTGACGGGCCTGCGGGTGAACCCGGCGGTGGGCGTCTCGAAGTCGATCGGACTGTTCTTCCTCTATTACGTGCTCGCCAACCTCGCGGCGTCGCTCGCGTCCAAAGGCCTCGTGGAGCCGGCCGTGGCGGCCTGGCTGCCGAACATCGGCATGACGGGGCTGGCGCTGTGGTTGTTTGCGCGACTGAGGTAGGGGCGGCTCTCCGAGCCGCCCTGAGTTTGGGTTGCGAATCATCCTGCAACTCAGGCCGGCTCGGAGAGCCAGCCCTACCTGCTGAAATGAGCACCTACGTCCGCTGGTAGCTGGCTCCGTTGATGTCGATGATGCTGCCGGTCATAGGAGCAGGGGCGTCGAGGGCGCAGAAGGCGGCGGTGCGGGCGATTTCCGCGGCGGTGGCGACGCGGCCGAGCGGGTGCTGCGCGCGGATCTCGGCGGCGCGCGGGCCGGTGAGATAATCGTGGGCCATGTCGGTGTCGACCCAGCCGGGCGCGAGGCAGAACACATAGACGCCGCGGGGCGCGAGCGCGAGGGCGAGCGATTGCGAGAGGGAGTTGAGGCCGGCTTTGCTCGCGCCGTAGGCGGGAGCGTGCGGTTCGCCGCGGAACGCGCCGCGCGAGGAGATGTTGACGATGCGGCCGGCGCCGGCGGCGGCCATGGCATTGGCGGCGAGGTGGCAGAGATGGGCCGGGCCGAGGAGGTTCGTGGCGAGGGTGCGCTGCCACTCGCGTTGCCAATCCGCGTAACTGGTGGCGAGCGGAGCGTGGTCGCCGTAGGTGGCGGCGTTGTTGACGACGATGTCGATGCGGCCGAAGGCGGCGGTCGCGTCGTGCCAGAGTTGTGCGACCGCCGTGGGATCAGCCATGTCGGCGGCGAAGAGCGCGTGGCCGTCGCCATGGAGCGCGGCCAGCGTGGACTCGGCCGCGGCGCGATTTTGTTGGAAATGCACCGCGACGCGGCAGCCGCGGGCGGCGAGTTCTTCAGCGATGGCGCGGCCGATGCCGCGCGAGGCGCCGGTGACGAGAGCGTGGAGGCGGGGTGGCTGGCTCACGCGCGCACACTGGCGCGCGCCGCTCCGACCGGAAAGCCCGAAGTGGCGCGGGTTCTCGGTCGGGTGCGATTTAGGCTCCGACTGAGGCGGGACGCCTCAGCCACTACGTCGAGCCATGTCTGGTCGGCGCACTTTTCCGCGGTGACCGGTTCCCGTCGGGTTCTCACGGATTGGCTGGCCTTGCCGGCGACTCAGGCGACGAGCGCGGTGAGGCGGCTGCGTCGCACGGCGCCGCGCATGCCGATGGCGCTACAGACAAACTCGATCACGGCGTCGCGGTAGCCGATGAAGTCGAGCACGCGCGACAGGAAGCGGCGCTTCGTGGCGGTGTCGATGTTCATGATCGCCCAATACGGCGTGCCGTCGATCTGGCGCGCCTGGTTGTAGCGGCAGGTGGCGAGGATTTCCTCGCGACTCAGGCTGAGGTAGGGCCGGCCGTTGGTCTGCGTGCGGATGAATTCGTCGAACTCGTCGCGGTGGCGTTCGGCGACCCAGGAGAGGAGGGCGAGGTATTTGTCGGCGTCGGTGAACTTGGCGCGGAAATCAGAGCTGATCACGTAGGCCGCGAGCGGTTCGGCGGCCTCGGGCGAGGCGGCGGGGACGTTGAGCAGGGCGGCGAGCACGTCGTCGGGCGTGCGGTGAAAGCCGGTGGCCAGTCGCTGCAGCGCCTCGAAGACTTCGTCGCTGACTTCGATGTTTTTCACGTGAGGCATCGTGAACCGGTTTGCCCCGTTCATCGACCAGACAGCGACAAAGCGCCATGAAAACGCGACGAACGGCCATCGCGCTGCGGCGGCGAGCCGGCCGGGCGGACGGGAGCGGCGCCGAAGTTTTCACCTGATGCTTCCGGACGGGGCAGGTCGAAGTGAACATTTTCGCGGCCTGGCAGTCACATCGTCTGCCATGAAAAAACTACTCCTCGCCCTCATGCTGGCGGCCGCGGGTGTGAATGCCGCGAACGCGCAGATCTACAAACCGGCGGTCGTCAACGGCACCATCCTCGGCGGTATCGCCGGCGCAATCATCGGCGGCCACAATCACGACCGCTGGGGCGAGGGAGCGATCATCGGAGCCGCAGCTGGCGCGCTGCTCGGTGCGACGGTGCCGGCGCCCAATACTGTCATTTACGAACAACCGCCGGTCACGGTCGTGCAGGCGGCAACGACCGTGCCGGTGGCGGCGACAGTGCCGATGGCCGCGACGGTGGCGAACGCGCCGGTCGTGGCCGTGCCAACGACGGCCGCTCCGGTCGTCGTCGCGCAGCCAACGCAGGTGGTCTACGTGCCCTACTACGCGCCGGCTCCGGTGGTCTACGAAAGCTATCCCATCTATCCGGTTGTGCGGGTCGGGATTGGCTACGGCTACGGATGGGCGCCGCGGCACGCGGGTTTTGTCCGGCACGGATACCGGCGCTGGTAACTCACCGGCATGCGTTCGCGCTCCGAGCGCCTCCGCGGACGTCGGAAAAGTTGTTCGAAGGAGGGCCGGACCTCCGGGCCGGCCGTTCTGTGCGCGGTTCGCGGCGCGGCGTTCGGCCCGCCCGGAGGTCGGGCCCTACCTTTTTAGACGCGCTCTCAGCCGGAATTGTGCGGTTGAACTCGCACCTATTCGTAGCCGCGTAATGCAGCGGTGGAGCGCGTTGCCCTCAACGCGCTGTTTTGAAGGTGGGAGCGAGTTTACCCCGCGACTCGTCGGGGCGTAAAGCCCCTCCCACCAAAAGCGCGTTGGGGGCAACGCGCTCCACCTCGACTGCAACGTTCCACCTAAAACCCCGCCGCGGTGCGATCGCGGCGGGTTTTCTTTTTGGTGGTGGTGCGTGACCGCGTCGCGGGAGCGGCCGCGCTGCTGCCGAGCGCGTAGTCGGAAAAGTCGTTGAGGATGCCCTCGTAGGCGCGGTCCTGTTTGTAGATTTGGAGGATGCGTGCGTGTTCGTAGTCGGTGGTCGGGAAAATTTTCGGCGGCTCGCCCTTCAGAAATATTCCGGTGTAGGCGCGGTTCCGATCGACGAGGCGGCGGATGACGATCATCGAGGGAGCGGGGCGGCGCGGGACTATTTCCGGAGCACAAATCGCTGCACGGGTGTGTGCACCACGCCGCCCGGGCGCAATTCGCTCGCGTAGAGCTCGAACGCATTCACGCGAAACGGCGGGGCGGCGAATTGCTGGTGGAGGTGCATCCAGCGGGTGAAGGTCGGGGCGCCGGTCGGCGTGCAACGTGCCAGTGTGACGTGCGGGTGAAAGGTGCGCACATCGAGGTCGGTCAGCCCGGAGGCGAGCAGCGCGTCATCTACCTGCTGGCGTAGTTGGTGGAGCCGTGGATGCCCTTGCCCCACGCCGCTCCAGAGCACGCGCGGCGGTCCCTTGGGCGGAAACGCCCCGACACCTTCAATCGGCAAAATGAACGGTTCGACGCGCACAGTGGCGAGGTGGTGGGTGATGTCCGCGATCTTCTCTTCTGGCACTCCGCCGATGAACCGCAGCGTGAGGTGGAGCGTCTCGGGGCGTGTCCAACTCGTGCCGGGCAGCGGCTCGGCAAGTGCCACGAGTGCGTCACGCACCGGCGCGGGCAGGGCGATGGCGACGAAGAACCGCCGCGTGCTCACGACCAGTCGTAGTTGAAGCTGATGCTGATGCGCTCGGCGTCGACGCGGTTGGGCGGCACTTCGTGGCGCAGCCAGCTTTCGAAGAGGACGATGTAGCCGGCGGCGGCGGGGAACGTGACGTGCGTGCGGTTCGCGGGGCGCGCAGTGGGGAGCTTCGGCGGCGCGGCCATGAAGCGATCGAGGCGGGGATCCTCGAACTTGAGGCCGGGGCAGCCCGGGGGCGTCTGCACGTAGTAGGTGCCGCTGATGCACGACAGCGGGTGAAGGTGCAGGCTGTGGTTGGCGGTGGGCGGCATGATGTTCACCCAGAGGTCGCTGACGTGCAGCTCGCTGCCGCGTAGATCGAGTTCCAGCGCGCGGGCAAAGGTGCGCACGTGGCGCGCGAGTTTTTTCTCCAGGTCGGCAAACGTGCTCGAGAACCGGTGGAGCTGGTTCATCGAGGCGTAGCTGGTGTAGCCGCCGGGGTAGTTCGTCTTGCACCATTTGCGCCCGGCGGCGTCGAACTCCCGCAGACGGTGGCACTCGTCGACGAGTTCGGCGTTGAGCCGGTCGAGGCCGGATTTCTGGAGCGGCTCGCGGTAGAGATAGGTTGGAAACCAGGCGCGGATGGGCATGGCGAAGAAGTTGAGAGTTGAGTGATGAGAGTTGAGCGCGAAATGAAAACGAGCGATTTCTTTGCGCGATGCCCCCGGATATTTGTCACCTATCAGGTGACAAACTCGCGGGGTTACTCGCCGAGGAACTTGAGGCCGATCACGCCGGCGACGATGAGGGCGATGCAGGCGAGACGGGCGGGCGCGGCGCTCTCGCCGAAGAGGAAGATCCCGGCGATCGCCGTGCCGGCGGCGCCGATGCCCGTCCAAACCGCGTAGGCGGTGCCGATGGGCAGGCCGCGGGCGGCGACCGCGAGGAGCGCCATGCTCGCGACCATGGCGGCGCCCACGCCCACGCTCGGCCAGAGGCGGGTGAAGCCCTCGGTGGTTTTCAGACCGGCGGCCCAGACGATTTCGAACGCGGCGGCGATGAGCAGAAGGGTCCAGTGCATGGAGCGAGCGTTTTCGCTCGAAACGAAAACGCGAGCCCGCAGGGAGAATGGGATTGAGCGCGCCGCGCGTCCGCGCGAAATCGGGGCATGCGATCCACTGTCAAAACCATCATGTTCGCCGCGCTGTCGGCCGGACTCGCGTTCGCGCAGTCGAAATTTTCCGAGCGGCTCACGGCCGAGGAGCGTCGCGCGGTCGGTCTCGATCTGCTCACACCGGCGCAAGTCGAGGCGCTCGACGCGCTCGTCGCGCGGGAGAATCGCGCGGGCGGCGCGACGGCCAAGGCGCCGGCGGTGTCCAAGTCGACCACGAAGGCAACGGCGGCCAAGCCGGCGACCGCGCAGACGACGGTGGCCGAAGCGGCCGAGGGGCCCGCGGAGAAAAAGACCCGCGCCTTCGGCCTGCCGGAGAAGGAAAACGTGAACGCCATCACCGGCACGCTGCTTGGGGAGTTCCGCGGCTGGAATGGCAATACGATCTTCCGCCTCGAAGATGGGCAGATCTGGATGCAGACGGACCGCACCGACACGCATCAGACGTCGCCGCGCCAGAACGTGCGCGTGAAGATCGAGAAATCGATGTTCGGCGGCTACAAGCTCACCGCCGAGGGTGACCCGATGTGGGTGCGCGTGCGGCGCGTGCAGTGACCGGCGCCGGGCCGCGCGGCGTCAACGCACGCCGCACATCAGCTTCTTCACCCACGGCACGAGGGCGAGCAGGACGAGTGTGGCGACGCCGACGCCGAGGGCTTGATGCCAGAAGAAGGTCGCGAGTTCGGCGGGGTTGTCGCTCTTGAATTCGCCGGCGAGCACGCCCGCGAGCTTGTTGCCGAGCGCGGCGGCGAGGAACCAGATGCCCATGACGAGGCCGAGCAGGCGGGGCGGCGCGAGTTTCGTCATCGTGGAGAGGCCGACGGGGCTGAGCAGCATCTCGCCGATGGTCTGAAGGAAGAAGAGCGCGAGCAACCAGATGGGGCCCACTTTGCCGGCGGCGGTGAGCTTGGCGGCCGGGACCATGAGCACGAAGGAGAGGGCGACGAAGAGCAGGCCGAGGGTGAACTTCATCGGGCTCGATGGCTGGCGGTGGCCCAGCTTGATCCAGAGCCAGGCGAACACCGGGGCGAGGAGGATGACCCAGATGGAGTTGACGGACTGCCAATAGGACGAGGGAAAATTCCAGCCGAGGATTTCATTGCGGGTGAGGCGATCGGCGAAGAGCGAGATGGACGAGCCGGTCTGCTCGAAGATCGCCCAGAAGATTTCGGCGGCGAAGAAAAACACGAGGATGGCGGCGATGCGTTTGCTGTCCTGGTCGGCGCGAAAGGCGAAGAACAGGATCGCCGCGATCTGGAGGGCGAAGAGGCCGTAGACGACGGCCGGGTAGCGGTCGGACAGCTTCATCGCGGCGATCAGCGCGAAGGAGCCGAGGGCGACGAGGCCGAGTTTGCCCCACGGGCGCGAGCGACCGGCTTCGAGGGCGGGGGCGTGGCCGACATGGGCGAGCGTGGACGCGCGGCGGACGTAGACGACCAGGCCGAGCGTCATGCCCACACCCGCGGCGGCGAAGCCCCAATGCCAGCTGTGCAGGGGATTGAGGCCCCAGGCCGCGAGCTGACTTTTCCAACCCGCGCTTTGCGCGAGGTAGCCGGTCACGAGCGGAGCGAGGAACGCGCCAATGTTGATGCCCATGTAGAAAATCGAGAAACCCGCGTCGCGCCGCTCGTCGCTGGCGCTGTAGAGGCTGCCGACCATGGTGGAAATGTTGGGCTTGAGCAGGCCGGTGCCGAGGGCGACGAGGACGAGGCCGGCGTAGAAGGTCGCGGTGGAGTTGAGCGCCATCGTGAAGTGGCCGCTCGCGATGATGATGCCGCCGACGAACACGGCGCGGCGGGCGCCCACGAAGTTGTCGGCGATGAAGCCGCCGAGGATCGACAGCAAATACACGCTCATCGTGTAGGTGCCGTAGATGCCGGCGGCGTGCTTGGTGTCGAAGCCGAGTCCGCCTTCGGCGGCGGCGGCCGTCATGAACAGAATGAGCAGCGCCCGCATGCCATAGTAGCTGAAGCGCTCCCACATCTCGGCGAAGAATAGCGTGGTCAGTCCGCGCGGCTGGCCGCCGATGCCGCTGCGGTCGAGGGGTTGGACGTGGGGTTGGGTGGGCGAGTCGGAAACGACGGAGGAACTCATGTTGCCGCGCGAGCCTGCGAGGCGTCGCGCCCGGGGCAACGGCGAAGTAGGCGCGGCGGCGCCCTCCGGCCGACTGCCGTCCAACTCGGCGCCACGCCGCACCTGCGACGAGTGTGTCATAGCCAAAACTGCTCAGAGTCCGGGCTTGCCATAAATCATACTGAATCAATGTAGATTTGAGTGGTCGCCAAATGAAGCTCTCGAAGAAAGGCGAATACGCCCTCCGCTCCCTCATCAACCTCGGCATTGCCGCCGAGGTCGGGCGCGAATTGGTGCGCGTCTCGGAGCTGGCCGACAACGAACAGCTCCCGGTCAAGTTCCTCGAACAGATCATGCAGCTTTTGAAGGAGGCGGGGTTCGTTGAAAGCGAGCGGGGCAAGTTCGGCGGCTATCGCCTCGCGAAGCCCGCCAGGAAAATCACCATCGGCTCCGTCGTCCGGCTCATCGACGGACCGCTCGCACCCATCGGGTGCGTGAGCCAGACGGCCTACGAGAAATGCACGTGCCCGGACGAGGCGCATTGCGGCCTGCGCATGCTGATGCTCGACGTGCGCAACGCCATCAGCGGCATCCTTGATCGCTACACGCGGGCCGACGTCGTCGAAGTCACGCTGCGCAAGCTGCGCCGCGACGGCCTGCCGCTGCCGTTTTCGCCCGAGGCCGACGCCGCGCCGACCACTTCGCGCATCCCCGCCACGCACGCGCGCAAGCTCTCGCGTCGCGCGTCGCGTCCCCGGCTCGATCCCGCCGAGGGTGTGCTCCATCAACTGCTCGGCGACTACTCGATCTAAGCCATGCGCCGAATCCTGACGTTTGCCCTCTGGATGTCTCTGGCCGTCGCCCACGCGGAGCCGGTCACGCTGCGCGTCGGCTATTTTCCCAACGTCACGCATGCGCACGGCATCGTGGGCAGCCACACGACGCGCGAGAAGCGGGGCTGGTTCGAGCAACGCCTCGGGCCTGACGTCACGATCCGGTGGTTTCCGTTCAACGCCGGACCGGGCGCGATGGAGGCGATCTTCGCCGGTTCGATCGACCTGACCTATGTCGGCCCCAATCCCGCGCTCAACGCCTACATCCGGTCGCAGGGCGACGAGATTCGCGTGCTCGCCGGCGCGACGGAGGGCGGGGCGGCACTGGTGGTGGCGGGCGACGGTCGCATCGCGAAACCGGGCGACTTCAAGGGCCGCCGCCTCGCCACGCCGCAGCTCGGCAACACGCAGGACGTGGCGGCCCGCGCGTGGCTCAAAAAGCAGGGTTTCAAGATCACACTCACGGGCGGCGACGTCGCGGTGCTGCCCACGCCGAACCCCGAGCAGTTGCAGCTTTTCCAGCAGGGCAAGCTCGACGGGGTGTGGACGGTGGAGCCGTGGGTGTCGCGACTGGAACTCGACGCGGGCGGCCGGATTTTCCTCGAGCAAAGCGACACCGTCACGACCGTGCTCGTGGCGAGCGTGAAATGCCTCAAGACCCGGCCGGCCCTGGTGGAGAAATTCCGCGCGGCGCATGCCGAACTCACGGCCTGGCTCAACGCCCACGGCGACGAGGCGCGCGCGCTCGTGCGGGCGGGCCTCGCGGCCGAGACGCGGCGCGAGTTACCCGAGGCGATCATGACGAACGCGTGGCGGCGCATGAAATTCACCGACCACGTGACGCAGGCGCAGTTTGCCACGCTGGTCGCGGAGGCTCAGAGTGTCGGCTTCCTCCGCCAAGCCATTCCCCTCGAACGACTCTTCTCCCGCCAACCATGACGCTGCCGGTCGAGCTGCAAAACGAAGCCCCCTCCAAGCTCTCCATCCAAGCGGTGAGCAAGCGCTTCGCTTCGCGCAAACGCGACAAGCCCGTGCAGGCGCTCGACAACGTGTCGCTGGAGGTGGCCGAGGGTGAGTTTGTCTGCCTGCTCGGCCCGAGCGGCTGCGGCAAATCGACCCTGCTCAACATCATCGCGGGCCTCGAGAACGCCGACACCGGCGGGGTGAAGTGCGATGGCGCCGATGTCACCGCGCCGGGCCGCGATCGCATGATGATGTTCCAGGAGTCGGCGCTGTTCCCGTGGCTCGACGTGCTCGACAACGTCCTCTTCAGCCTGCGCCTCAAGCCCGGCCTCAACGCGAGCGAACGGCGCGACGTGGCGGTGTTTTACCTCAAGCTGGTGGGCCTGGAGAAATTCCACCACGCCTACGTGCACGAGCTGTCCGGCGGCATGAAGCAGCGCGTGGCGCTCGCCCGCGCCCTCGCACCGAACCCCCGCGTGCTCCTCATGGATGAGCCATTCGCCGCGCTCGACGCGCTGACGCGCGAGCAGCTCTACGGCGATTTGCAGCAGATTTGGAAGGAGCGGAAAAAGACGATCGTGTTCGTCACCCACAACGTCCGCGAGGCCGTGTGTCTCGGCGACCGCGTCATCCTGCTTTCGCCGCATCCGGGTCGCATTCAGGAGGAGTTCCGCATCGAACTGCCGCGTCCGCGCAACATCAACAGCATCGACCTCGCCCGCCACGCGACGATCATCACGAGCGCGTTGAAGGGCTTCGGCCGCGGCGGTCCGCCGATGCCGATGGGGGACGGAATATGAAGCGAGTCGGCAAAGTCGTCATTTTCTTCGCCGGCCTGCTGCTCGTCTGGCAGGTGGCGGTGCTGCTGAAACTCTGGTCGCCGGTGTTGGTGCCGTCGCCGTTCAGCGTGGGGCGGTATCTGTTCGAGGCGGCGACGGACGGCACGCTCGCGTCGGCGATGGTCGTGACGATCAAGCGGCTCGCGCTCGGCTACGCCTTCGGCCTGCTGGTGGGGCTGCCGCTGGGGCTGCTTACCGCGCGGTTTCAAATTCTCGAGGACACGCTGGGCCTGATGGCGCTCGGCCTGCAGGCGCTGCCGAGCGTGTGCTGGGTGCCGCTCGCGCTGCTGTGGTTCGGGCAGACCGAGGGCGCGATGTTCTTTGTCGTGGTGATGGGCACGCTCTGGTCGGTGATCATCGCGACCGACAACGGTGTGCGCAACGTCCCGCCGATCTATGCGCGCGCCGCGCGCACGATGGGCTCGACGGGCCTGCACACGTGGTTGCGCGTGATCCTGCCGGCGGCGCTGCCGTTCATCGTCGGCGGCATGAAACAAGGCTGGGCGTTTGCGTGGCGCTCGCTGATGGCGGCGGAGATTTATGTCACGATTCTGAGCGGCTTCGGCCTCGGCCACCTGCTGCACTACGGCCGCGAACTCAACGCCATGGAACAAGTGATCGGCATCATGTTTGTGCTCCTCGCCATCGGGCTGCTTGCCGACAAGATTCTGTTCTCCCCGTGGGAGCGCTTTCTCCATCGCCGCTGGGGCACCGCCCGCTGATTCGCTTTTCCCCAAAACCTCAACTCACTCCGCCTCCCGTCATGGCTAAAATCTACAACGACATCACCGAGACCATCGGCAACACGCCGCTCGTCCGTCTCAACCGCACCGCCGCCGCGCACGGCGCGCAGGCCGAAATCCTGCTCAAGCTCGAGTTCTTCAACCCGCTCTCCTCCGTGAAGGACCGCATCGGTTTCTCGATGATCGATGACGGGATCAAGTCCGGCAAAATCACGAAGGACACCGTCCTCATCGAGCCCACTTCCGGCAACACAGGCATCGCGCTGGCGTTCGTGGCCGCGGCCAAGGGCATCAAGCTCATCCTTACGATGCCCGAGACCATGAGCACCGAGCGTCGCAAACTCCTCAAGATTCTGGGTGCCCGCCTCGTCCTCACCGAAGGCCCGAAAGGCATGAAGGGCGCGATCGCCAAGGCCGAGGAACTTGCCGCGAAGATCCCCGGCGCGCTTATCCTCCAGCAATTCGCCAATCCCGCCAACCCCGCCGTCCACCGCAAGACCACCGCCGAGGAAATCTGGCGTGATACCGACGGCAAGGTCGACATCGTCGTCGCCGGCATCGGCACCGGCGGCACGATCACGGGCGTCGGCGAGGTGCTTAAAGCGCGTAAACCCGCGGTGAAGCTGGTCGCGGTCGAGCCCGATGCGTCACCGGTTCTCTCCGGCGGACAGCCCGGCCCGCACAAGTTGCAGGGCATCGGCGCCGGCTTCGTGCCCGCCGTGCTCAACACGAAAGTCTACGACGAGGTCATCCGCGTGAAGGAGGCCGACTCCGGCCCGGTGTCGAAGCAGGTCAACACGCTCGACGGCGTCCCGATCGGCATCTCATCCGGCGCAGTCACCTGGGCCGCGCTCCAACTCGCGAAGCGCCCCGAGAACAAGGGCAAGCAGATCGTCGCGATCATCCCGTCGAGCAGCGAACGCTACCTCTCCACGTGGCTCTTCGCCGACGTGAACACCGAGAGCGACTCGGTGGACGACCTCATCAAGGCCTGAATTCCGATGCAGGGCGGGGGCGCCTGACCCCGCCACACGTCGTGCGGTGGATGCAGCGGCGGGGTTCGGCGACCCCGCTCTACATTTTTCTTTCACGCTCGCCCGCCTGGAACCAGCGATAGAAGCTCGCGCCGAACGCCGTCAGCGCGACGCCCATGCCGCCGGCTTTCATCATCACGCCGGCGAGGAGTTGATCGGCGGCGGGAGAGAAGTTGGCAAAGAGGCGCGGGGCGTATTCGTAGGTCGGGTAGAGGATGTTTTCGGAAAACGTGATGTAGGCGAAGATCGGCGTCATCGCGATGAGCACACCGAGCAGGTAGAGCATCTGCGGCCCGTAGTTGATGGGCGGGAGCACGCGGGACGGACTGAGCAGCGGCCACCAGTAAAAGAGCGCGGCGCCAAAGAAACTCACGTGCTCGAGCACGTGCACGAGCTTGTTGCGCAGCGCGAGATCGTAGGCGTCGGGGGCGTGCCACAGGCTGATGACGAGGGTATAGATCACGCCGCAGCCGATCGGGTGGGTGAGCCCGCGCAGCCCGCGAACCAGCGGCGGGCGGCCGAGGACCGGATCGACCATCCAGTGGGGCAGCCCGAGGAGGAAGAGAATCGCCGCCGGGTAAACGAGCAGCTGGTGCTGCAGCATGTGGGCCGAAAACAGAAAGCGTTCGCCGATCTGGTCGAGCGGCGATCCGACCGCGAGATAGAAGACGAACAGCGATCCGTAGAAGGCCCACGCGCGGTGCCGCGGAAACGGCGTGCCGGCCGGCGCGAGGCGGGCGCGCCACGGTCCCGCCAGCACGGCCCAGAGCCAGCCGAGAAACACGAGCCCGCCGACGAGGTAGGGTTCGTTATGCCAATGGCGCCAGTCGATCATGAGTGCGCGAACTTGAACCAGACCGGGGCGCGGACCAATCCCGAATTCGTGCGTTGTCGCGTCAGGGGCGCATCTCAGTTTCTTGCAGCGAGACGAAAGGTGGGCCGGCCGCTCCGCGGGCGGCCATAAGCGCGCAACATTTGAAGTGCTCTGGCCGTGCGCGGAGCGTCCGGCCCACCCTCTGGCGCGCACTTCGCAGAAAAGTGAGATGCGCCCTCGCGTCAGGACGGATGAACGACTGGATGCGCCTGCCTGAGGTGGCAAAGGTCGGGGCGCAGCACGCGCCGGCCTGGCCGCGGCGCGGAGGCGGGTAGACCGGGCGCAAAAAAAACGGCGGCCTTTCGACCGCCGTTTTCTTTTGGTTGGGTTGGGATGCGCAGGGCGCCTTCTTCAGATCAAACAGGGAGCGGCAGGCTGGCCTCGGCCTTGAAGAGCGCGATGAGCGCCCACATGGTCCCGGCGGCGAGCACCAGCCCGATGAAAAACAGGATCGTGCAGAACGGTTTGTCCCACCGCAGGTGCATGAAGTAGAAGATGACGAACATGAACTTCACCGTCGACAACACGACCAGGCCGGTGACGAGGAACCATTTTGCGAAGGGCAGGAACACGGCGATGATCTCGACGCCGGTGATGACCGCGAGGAGCATCGCGATCTGCACGTAGATTTGGAATTTGCTGACGTCGTGGTCGTGGGCCGCGACAGCGTGGGCGGGAGCGCTCATGGAAAAGAGGGTGTGAGGGAGGAGGGAGTGAGGGAATGAGGGGAAAGAGCAGGGCGGAAGCTGATCGGCACTCAGTCCCTTATCTCCTCATTCCTTTCATCAGAGATATTCCAGCAGGTAGACAGCGGTGAAGATGACGATCCACACGATGTCGACGAAGTGCCAGTAAAGGCCCATGGTCTCGACATCGACGGCGTGACGTTCGTCGAACTCGACGGGGCCGGCCGGGCGGGCGAGCCAGGTGAGGAAGCCGTAGCCCGCGGCGGTGAGGAGGATGTAGAGCGCCTCGGTCTTCGCGGCGGCACCGAGCACCGCGCCGGTGAAGCCGTGTTCGACGATCGGGAAAGTGAAGCCGAGCACGACCTTCATCGTCAGCAGGATGGTGGCGAGCAGGGCCAGCGCATGCACGAGCTGGTGGTTGAACCAACCGCCCCCGCCGCTCGTCGGCTTGAAGGAGCGGACATACATGAGCGCGAGCCACAGGACACCGATGGCGACGTGGCAGCCGTGCGTGCCGGTGAGCGTGAAAAACGTGGTGCCCAGCAGGCTGTTGGAGATCGTCATCTTCTTGATGTGGACGAACTCGGTGAACTCGTAGACCTGGCAGGTGAGGAAGATGGCGCCGAAGAAGATCGTCGTGAGGAGCGACCAGCGGCAGCTCTTGACGTTGTTCTTCTGAATGGCGTTCACCGCGAGCGCCATCATGAGCGACGACATCAGGAGGATGAACGTGGAGAACGAGGTGAGGGCCGGCGCGAAGACTTCCTTCGGGTCGGGATTACCCGCCGGCGGGTGGAGCCGGTAGATGAGGTGCGTGGAAATCAGCGAGCCGAAGAACATGCAGTCCGACGCGAGGAAGGCCCACATGAGGAGCTTCTTGTTCGGAATGCCGGTCGAGGTCGACGGGTCGTGGTGGTGATCGATGGTGGCCGCGTGAGCGCTCATGAGTCGGAGGACGGAGGTCGGAAAACGAGGGCGGGGTTCAGTGCTTCGCGTGATCGTCAGAGAGCACGTTGCCCTTGTCGTCGACGTGGATGTGGTAGCCGGCGTTGCCTTCGAGCGACCAGAAGTAGATGCCGACGAGGACGACGGCGAAGCCGGCGAGGGTGGTGCCGAGCTTGGCGTGGATGCCGGGGGCCGGATTGGAGTCGAAGTAAGTGACGCCGAAACCCACGATCAGGAGGCCGACGCTGGCGACGAGCGGCCAGATGGACTGATCGGGCATGTGAATGCCGCCGTGCGCCTCGTCGTCTTTGGCGTGTTCGGCCGTTTCCTTCGCGATCTCCTCCTGGTGATGCTTTTCATACCAGAAGGCATCGCGGGCGTGGACGGTCGGAATGACGCGGAAATTATACTCCGGCGGCGGGTTCGGGATCGACCATTCGAGCGTGCGCGCGTCCCAGGGATCGCGGCCGACTTTTTCACCCTTGAAGTAGGTGTAGATCATCACGGCGAAATAGATCGCGATGCCGATGCCGAGCATGAAGGCTCCCAAGGTGGCGACGAGGTTGCCGGTGTTCCAGCCGAGGTTGGGATCGTAGGTGAACGTGCGGCGTGGCATGCCGTTGAGCCCGAGGAAGTGCATCGGGAAGAACGTCACGTTGAAGCCGATGAAGATGATCCAGAACGAGAGCTTGCCCCAGAATTCGGAGACCTTGCGGCCGAACATCAGGGGGAACCAGTAGTGGATGCCGGCGAGCAGCGCGAAGATCGAGCCGCCGATCAGCACGTAGTGGAAGTGAGCGATGACGAAATAGGAATCCTGCTGCTGGGCATCGGCCGGGGCGGCGGAGTGCATCACGCCGGAAAAGCCGCCGATCATGAACATCCAGAGGAAGCCGAGTGCGAACATCATGGGCGTGCGCATCATCAGGTGGCCGCCCCAGAGCGTGCCGATCCAGTTGAACATCTTCACGCCCGTCGGCACCGCGATGCACATGGTGAGCAGCGAGAACGCCGCCGTGGCGACCGCGCCCATGCCGGTGGTGAACATGTGGTGGCTCCACACCGCGAAGCCGAGGAAGCCGATGCACGCACCCGAGAAGACGACGATCGGGTAGCCGTAGAGCGGCTTGCGCGAGAATGTCGGGAGGATTTCCGAGACGATGCCCATGGCGGGCAGAATGAGGATGTAAACTTCGGGGTGGCCGAAGACCCAGAAGAGATGCTGCCAGAGGATCGGCATGCCGCCGCCGGAGACCTCGAAGAAGTTGGTGCCGAACTGGCGGTCCATCATGAGCTCGACCAGCGCGATGGTGATCGCGGGGAAGGAGAGGATGAGGAGGAACGCAGTGATCAGTGTCATCCAGGTGAACACCGGCAGACGCATCATCGTCATGCCGGGCGCGCGCATATTGATGATCGTGACGATGAAGTTCAGCGAGGCGGCGATGGACGCGACACCGAGGAGCTGGAGGCCCATCACCCAGTAGTCGATCGAGTGCTTCGGGATGAAGGTCTTCGAGGTGAGCGGAGCGTAGCCGAACCAGCCGCCATCGGGGGCGCCGTGGGTGTCAGCCGGGAGGAACCAGCCGATGTTGAGGATGATCGCGCCGGCGACGAAGGTCCACAGCGAGAAGGCGTTGAGCCGGGGGAAGGCGACGTCCCGCGCGCCGATTTGCAGCGGCATGATGAAATTGAAGAACGCCGCCGACAACGGCATCACCGCGAGGAAGATCATCGTGGTGCCGTGCATCGTGAACATCGTGTTGTATTGCTGCGCGGTCAGCACGTCGCCGTTGGGGAACATGAGCTGCGCGCGGATCAGCAGCGCTTCGACGCCCCCCACGAGAAAGAAGAACAGCGCGAACACGCCGTAGAGGAAGCCGATCTTCTTGTGGTCGACCGTGGTGAGCCAGCTCATCAGGCCGGTCTTGGCGGTCGGGCGCCACAGGAGGCCCGGGCGCGCGGCGGGCGCGGGGCTGTCTTTCGGCAGGAATTCGGACTTGGCCGTGGTATCGTGTGCCATGGGCGGGGAAAATTACTTGAGGCTCTCGAGGTAGGCGACGAGGGCCAGCTCCTCATCGGTGGTCAGGGCGATGTTTTGGGTCCAATGACCCTTGTCGTCCTTCTTCTGGTAACCAGCCATGCCGCCGATGCCGAACTGCATTTTGTTGCCCGGCTTCACGGCGCCGGGGTGGTGGATCCAGCGATGGAGCTGCTCGGTGTTGTTTTCGAGCAGGCCGGCGGCGAGCGTGGTGCGCGAGCCGAAATGGGTGAGGTCCGGCGCGGTGACGCCGAGGGGGCCGTGGCCGCGGATGGCGTGGCAGTTCTGGCAGGTCTTCGACTTGAAGAGTTCCTTGCCCCGGCCGACCAAGGCGGGGTCCTCGTTTTTCTCCGGGAACTGTTTCGCGCGCCAGGCTTCGAGCGGATTGACGTCGAACTTGGTCGTGATGCCGGCCTCGTTGGTCTTGTAGGAGTCCGGTTTGCGCAGGGAGGCGAACTGCGGCTTGGCCGCAGTGCTGGCGGCGACAGGCGAAGAGACGCTGCGCGCGGGGGCGACCTGGCCGTCGAGCCACTCGTTGAATTCCTTCGGCCCGAGCGCGATCACGCGGAAGCGCATGACCGCGTGAGAATCGCCACAATATTCCGCGCACTGACCCCAGTAGTAGCCGGGTTTGTCGGCCTGCAACCAGAGGTAGTTGGCGCGGTTCGGGATCATGTCGACCTTGCCGGCGAGTTTCGGCACCCAGAACGAGTGGATGACGTCGGTGGTGCGGACGTTCACACGCACGGGCTGGCCGGCGGGGATGACGAGTTCGTTGGCGGTTACGAGAGTGCCGGCGCCGTTGATCTGGACGCTGGGATACTCGAATTTGAACCACCACTGATAGCCGATGGCGTTGACCTCATAGGCGTTGCCCTTGGCTTTTTCCTCGGCGGGCACGTCGTGGGTATACCAGATCGACTTGAGCGTGGGGATGGCGATGATGACGAGGGCGAAGACCGAGGCGGCGATGAGGGCGATTTCGACGAGCGGGTTGCCGTGGCTTTGCGGCGGGGGCTCGGCGTGTTCGTCGGCCGCGGAGCGGGCCTTGAACTTGATGGTCGCGTAGGCGAGGGTGCCGGCCACCAGCACGAAGATCACGAACGTGACCGCGCAGGTGGTGTAAAACACGGTGTTTTGCGACCGGGCCACGGAGCCATCGACGAAGATCGTCGATTGGTGGCCGTCCATGACGAAAAAGTTCTTGTCGGAGGCGTGCGCGAGGCTGGTGAGGCAACCTGAGACGAGGAGCACGGCCAGCTCCCAGCGCAGGAGGGTCTTAAGGAAGGAGGTCAATCGCATGTGGGCTGTCGAAAAAATAGGGTCGGGAACGGCACGGATGCCGGCGCGGGCCAGAGTTTGCGAACGTTTCTCCATTTCAAGCCCTATTCCTCATTTTTTGCCTTTGCCTGCGCATCTATTGTCCTGCGGATTTCGGTTTTTCGCCGCGCTAATGCCGGAGGACGAAAATCCCGGTCATTAACAGAACCACTGCACCTTCGGGTTTGCATGTTGGAGGAGCGCGTCCACTGTTTCGGCCCCTATGAAACTGCGCCTCCTGTTCGTCCCGACCTCTCTCGCATTTCTTCTCGCTGGCTGTGGCCAGAAAGAGACCGCTTCCGCGCCGGCCGCGACCGCGGCTGCGGCTGCTCCCGCGGCGCCCGTGGCCAAGGCTCCGGCGGCGGCCGCCGCCCGCGTGGTGGAAATCACCGCGAACGACCAGATGAAATACAGCCTCGCCACCATCGAAGCGAAAGCGGGTGAGAAGCTGAAAGTCGTCCTCACGAACATCGGCCAGCTGCCGAAGGAGGCGATGGGGCACAACTGGGTGCTGCTGAAGGCCGGCACCGACGGTCTCGCCTTTGCGACGGCGGCCAGCACCGCGCGCGAGACCGACTACATCCCGGCGGCGCTCAAGGAGCAGGTGATCGTGCACACGCCGATTCTCGGACCGCGCAAGAGTGCCGAGGTGGAGTTTACCGGTCCCGCCGCCGGCGAGTATCCCTTCCTGTGCTCCTTCCCCGCGCACTATGCGGTCGGCATGAAGGGCACGCTGATCGTGAAGTAAGGCGGTCCGGATTTTTCCACACCCAACGAGCCGGGCTGCGCGCCCGGCTTTTTTATTGCGTCCATTCCGCAGTGCCACCGCCTCCGCCGCCACGATTATTTGTCATCCATTAGATGACAAACGCCGGTGATCGCTCCCGTCGTGGCTGGGATTGATTGTCATCTAATGGATGACAATCAGTCGAGGGGTGGCTCAGGCGGGATCGCCGCCGCGGCGGCGGGCTTGGAGCCAGGCCAGCATCGCGAGCGCGCGCTCGGCGTCGGGGCAGGCGGTCTTCGTGCCGATCAGCACGTGCAGGCGCTGGCGCGAGATGCCGAGGAGCCGGGCGAGCTTCGCTTTTTCGCCCCGGCGGTGGATTTCGCGCGCCACGGCGGCCGCGAGCTCATTCCACAGCGGCGTCTCGGGACCGGGTCGCAACGCCGCACCGATCCCGCGCCGGCGGGAGGACTTGAGCCTGGCCCGGGCGGTGAGGGCGGATTGGGTGGCGGCATCAGCGAGTGCGTCCGCGAGTGGGGCGAGCGATTTGAGGTGTCCGGCGGCCATGGGGAGGTTGGGCTGAGGGGTTTGTCATCCATTAGATGACAAACCCTTTTCCGCCATGCGAGGGGAAATTGGGAAGTTTGTCATCTAATGGATGACAAACTTTCCAATGGGAAACGGGACGGGTGCGGGGCGGTGGGCCGCGCGGTCAGGGCCCCGCGGGCCACCACTGGTAGAGGAAGAAATAAACGAGCACGCCGGTCACGCTGACGTAATACCAGATGGGGAACGTCCACTTCGCCCACGCGCGGTGGCGGTCGTAGTCGCCGCGGAGCGCGAGGAGGAACGTGCGCGGCACGAGATACCCGATCGCGGCGGCGAGGACGATGTGCGTGAACAGCATCACGTAGTAAACGGTGCGGATCGCGCCGGCGCCGCCGAAGGGCGTGTGCACGCCGCGCACGAGCGCCTTGTGCGTCACGTAGCCGACGAGGAAAACCGCGGACACGACCATCGCGGCCATCATGACTTTGCGGTGGGCCTCCTTGCGTCCGGTTTTGATCAGGAGGAAGCCGATCGTGATGAGCACGGTGGCAAGGGCGTTGAGCGAGGCGTTGAGCGCCGGGATGTCGCGGACGGTCATGGCTCAGGAAATCCACAGACGGTCCACCACGAGCGCGCCCATGACGAGCGGCAGGTAGGCGATGGAGGCGAGGAAGAGTTTGCGAGCGGACGCCTCGCGGTGGGCCGGGCGCATGAACACGATCGCGAGCCACAGGAACCACGCGCCGCACAGCGCGGCCGCCGCGGTATAGTAGTGACTCGCGAGCCCGAGCGGCGCCGGCAGCAGCGTGACGATGACGAGGGCGATCGTGTTGATGAGCGACCAGCCGGCCACCCACGCGCCGGTCTGATCGAGCACGGACAGCATCGGAAACCTAGCCCCCGCGTAGTCGTCGCGATACGTCCACGCGATCGCCATGAAGTGCGGGATCTGCCAGAAATAGAGCACGCCGAACAAAATCCACCCGAGCGCACTCACGCCGCCCTCGGCCGCGGCCCAGCCGATCAGCGGCGGGAACGAACCGGACACCGCGCCGATTTCCGTGCTCCACCGGGTGAACCGCTTCGCCGGCGTATACCACGCCAGATAGGAGACGATCGTCAGCAACGTGAAGAGTGCGGCCAGCTTGCCCGCGAGCGCGAACGTGAGAAACAGCCCCGCGATGCACATCAGCCACCCGAGCACGAACGCGGAGCCGCTCGGCACCTTGCCGGCGGGAATCGGACGCGTGGCTGTGCGCTTCATCAACGCATCGGTGTCGCGTTCCATCCACTGATTGAGCGAGGCCACGCCGCCGGCCGAGAGAGCAGTGCCGACGACGAGGCTGGCGAGTTGCACGCGGTTGGTTTCCGGACGCGCGGCGATGTAGCCGACCAAGGTGGTCAGCACGGAGAGCAGGCTCAACCGCGGCTTGGTGAGTTCGAAGTAGTCGCCGAACTTCGAAGCCGGCGCGGCCGATGCGACTTCAGCGGTCATGGAGAGCGGCGCGCTTCGATCGCGTCGCGGTGCGCGATCCACGCGATCCAAAACGTGGTGGCGAACAACAACGCGCCGGTGACGACGTGGCCGGTAGTGACGTCCGCCTTGCGCAGCGACCAGACGATCTGGGCGCCGAGCAGGATTTGCAGGACGACGAGGCTGATGAGCGCGGAGGCCGCGGCACGCATCGCGAGCGTGGCGGCGCGATCGCGGCGCACGGTCCAGGCGAGCAGCGGGAGCGCGATGGCGAGCACCAGCGCCATCACGCGGTGCAGGAACTGGATCACGACGCGGAAGTCCCACTGCGCCGGCAGCCAGTGCCCGTCTGCGGTCGAGTAGGGGAAGCTCGGGATCGCGAGCCCGGCGGCGTTGTGGCGCATGGTGGCGGCGATGATGAGCTGCAGCAGCACGAGCCCGCAGCACCAAAGTGCGAGCTTCCGCACCGCCGGGCCGACCGGCACCGGCGTGGCGATCCAGGTGCGCGAGCACGCCACGGCGATGGCGATGAGCAGGCAGACGTAGATCTGCGCCAGCACCCCGTGCGGGATGCGCAGCATCTGGCCGAGCGACATGTGGAAGCCCGGCACCGCCATCGCATCGAGCAACACCCGCGTCCCGCCAAGAACGCCTTGAAAAATCACGATCGCCAGCGCCCACCAGCCGAGCTGCCGCAGCCACGCGCGCGACTCCGTGCGGTGCAGCCACACCGCGAGCGCGATGGTGATGAGGCCCATGGTGGTGCCGCTCAACCGGTGGGAGTGCTCGGCAAACATCGAGAGGTTTTCGAGCCAGCCTTCGGGGTTGACCGAGCCGTTGGAGAGCGGCCAGTCGGGAAACGCCATGCCGGCGCCGATGCTCGTGGTGAGCGCGCCGAGCGTCACCAGCACGAACACCCACACGCTGCCGAGCGCGGCAAACACGGCCAGCGCCGGCTTGTGCGCGGGAGTGCGAAGAGTGGTGGGAAACGGGTCCATCAGCAGAGCGAACGCGCAGCAGAAGGCCCGATGCTGTCCGCCGCAAACCCTTTGACAAAGTTTTCGGCGGGCGAATCCGTAGTGCGATGAAATCTTATGAAGAAGTGCGGTGTGGTCGCCCGCACTCGATCGCTGCCGGCGGGTGCGAAGCGCGGGCTGAAGCACCGCGCTACCTCGCCGCGGCGGTCGTGGCTGCGCTGCTGGGCGCGCTGACCGCTTGTTCGCGCCCGGAAAGTGCGGCGAAGGGGTCCGCGGTCGCGGCCAAGCCCGCCGAGCGCTACGCGATGCGCGGCGAAGTCATCTCCCTCGACGCCGCGCGCAAGGTGCTCGTCGTGAAACACGAGGAGATCAAAGGCTATATGCCGGCGATGACGATGGAGTTCGCCGTCGACGCCCGAGATCTCAACGCGACCAAGCCCGGCCAGCGCATCCGCGCCGAGATGATCCCGAGCAAAGACGGCGATTTCCGGCTCGAAAAAATCTGGCCCGACGAAGCCGCCGCCGCCGCGACCGTGGCCGCCGCGGCCAACGCGCTGCGGCAGGACACCCACACGCGCGGCAAGAACGCCTATCGCGAAATCGGCGAGGCGATGCCGGACTTTGCGCTCTACGATCAGGAGGCGCGCGTGGTGCCGAGCGGGCGGTTCCGCGGCAAGCAGATCATGCTCAACTTTATTTTTACGCGCTGCCCGGTCGCGACCATGTGCCCGGCGTCGACCGCCAAGATGATGCTGACGCAAAAAGGCGCCCGGGACGCCGGAGTGCCGAACATCGAATTCGTCTCTATCACGCTCGATCCGGCCTACGACACGCCGGCGGTGCTGAAGGAGTATGCGCAGACGCGCGGCATCGACACGCAGAACTTCTCGTTCCTCACCGGGCCGGACAATGCGATCAAGGACCTGCTCGCGCAGTTCGGCGTGATTGCCGAACTCGAAGGCGAACTGATCAAGCACACGCTGGCCACGCTGCTGATCGCGGAAAACGGCCAGATCAGCCACCGCGCCGACGGCAGCGCGTGGGAGCCGAAGGACTTCGTGGCGAAGATGAAAAAATGACGCTCGCGACCAACGAACGCCGGCAGCTGCTGTGGATTTCACTCGGGGCGATGGCGCTGTTCGTGGGCTTCCGGTTCCTGCCCACCGGGACGAATCTCAGTCACATGGATTTTCGCGTGACCGCGAAGAACCCGATCGATTTTTGCGATCCACTGAGTCCGCAGTTCATTCCGGTCGTGGCGATGGCCTCACCGGTGGCGATGACGGTGGCGGTTGCGGAGCCGGCGACCGCCGGCAAGGAAGTGCGCGCGACGGTGCGGTTGCGCACGGCCAACGGCAAGGCCATCGCGTCGGAAGATTTGTTGGTGTCGCACACGCGCAAGCTCCACCTGCTCGTGATCGATCCGACGCTGACGGACTACCAGCATCTGCATCCGACCCCGGGGCGGGTGGCGGGGGATTGGGAGTTTTCGTTCACCCCGCGGTTGAGCGGACAGTATCGCGTGTTTGCGGATTTCACGCCGGCGGCGACGGGACGCGGGCTGTATGCGAACGGCGATCTGAAGGTCGCCGGATCGCGAACTGCAAACGAGGCGCGGCCCGGCGACGAGCGCCGGCCCTACACGATCGCGCTGACGCCGGCGATGCGGCCGATGAAGGCGAAGTGGCCGACCGACCTGAAACTCACGATCGCGAAGAACGATGGCGGGCCGGTGCCGATGGAGCCGGTGATGGGCGCGTATGCGCATCTCGTGGCGTTCGACGAGACGCGGAGCGGATTTGCCCACCTGCATCCGGTGGACCCGGATTTGGAGAAGCGGCCCGATTCGATGAAGCCGGCGCTCGATTTCAAGATCACGATCCCGAAGCCGGGGCGCTACGTGATCTGGGCGCAAGTGAGCCTGGGCGGGCGCGAAGTGTTCGAACCGTTTTGGTTCGAGGTGGTGGAGTAGCAAGATGTAGGCCGGCTTGGGAGAGCCGGGGTGAAAACTTGGCGGCATTCGTTCAGTCGCGCGAAGTGTAGCGGAAACCGTGAGGTTTTCGTGGGATTTGGCCCGCGTTCGGGCGAAAAGCTCACGCTTTCCGCTACGTTTCGCGCTATGGCACGAACGCCGCTAGATTTTCACCCTGTCTGGGGAGTGCCGGGACCACACGGCACCCAAGATCCCGGTTCTCCCGAGGCGGGCGATGTAGCGGAAGCCGTGAGGCTTTCGCTGCTGCGAGCGAAACGCTCACGCGTTCCGCTACGAGCCGGCGGGTGGGCGGGGTTGATCGACGCTCTCCTACCGCACGTCGAGATTGGCGCTCATCTGGTAGTCGATGAACAACTCGACGTGGGAGTCGTCGACCTGGCGGACGGAGACGGGGTTTTGCAGGCCGTCGATGATGACGGTGCGGGCGGAGAAATTTTGCTGCACGGCGCGCGACTGGTCGGCGATGAGGGCGAGGAGGCGCTGGCGGTATTGCTCGGGGTCGGCCACGGCGAGGCTGATCGAGACGACGTTGAGTTCGGTATCGGCGGCGGGGGCGAGCGAGCTGATGAAATTCCGGATTTGCTTCATCGACTCGAAAATATCGAGGTCGCCTTGCAGGGGGCAGAGCACGCGCAACGTGGTCTGGAGACTGGCGGGGCCGGCGCCGGCCTTGCTGCTGAACACGGCGCTGCTGCCGGCGGCCAGGCGCACGGCGCCCTGGTGCAATTGGAACCGCGGTGACTTTTGAATGGCATTGGTCACACGCTGGAGACTCTCGCGCATCGCGGCGGACTGGCGGTCGGTGTCGCGCGCGGTGGTGCGGAGCGTGACGACCGCGCAGAGGTAGTCGGCGGGTTGCACAATGCTGACGGCGGGAGCGGCGCGACCGGTGTCGGTGGGCAGCACGATGACGGCGGAGCTGAGCCCGGCCCACGCGGGGGCGGCGCCCGCGAGGAGGAGAACGAGGCGGAAGAGGGACATGGCGCGAATAGTCACTCGGGAAGACGCCCGGCGTGGCGGACGGTTCCGCCGTGGAAAAGCGCGTTGGGGTCAACGCGCTCCACCTCAGAACTTGAGGTGTTTCACCGTGAGCCCCTTGTTGATGAGCTGCTTCAACGAGGCGATGCCGATCTTCAGGTGGTCTTCGACGTAGGATTCGTCGACCTGTTTGTCGCTCTCGGCGGTCTTCACGCCCTCGGGGGTCATCGGCTGATCTGAAACCAGCAAGAGGGCGCCGGTGGGGGTCTCGTTGAAAAAGCCGGTCATGAAAATCGTGGCCGTTTCCATATCGACGGCGATCACGCGGATTTTTTTGAGGTAGGCCTTGAACTTCTCGTCGTGTTCCCAGACGCGGCGGTTGGTGGTGTAGATGGTGCCGGTCCAGTAGTCGCGGGCGAAATCGCGGATGGTGGTGGAGATGGCTTTTTGCAGGGCGAACGCGGGCAGCGCGGGCACCTCGGCGGGGAAGTAGTCGTTGCTCGTGCCCTCGCCGCGGACGGCGGCGATCGGGAGGATAAGGTCGCCGATCTCGGCACGGTGTTTCACGCCGCCGCATTTGCCGAGGAAGAGCACGGCCTTGGGTTTGATGGCGCTGAGCAGATCCATGATCGTCGCGGCGGTCGCGCTGCCCATGCCGAAATTGATGATCGTGATGTCGCCGGCCGTGGCGCTGGCCATGGGTTTGTCGCGACCCATGATCGGCACGCGGTGCCACTGCGCGAAGAGGCTCACGTAGCGGTCGAAGTTGGTCAGGAGGATGTAATCGCCGAACTTGCCGAGGGGCACGCCGGTGTAGCGGGGCAGCCAGTTGCGGACGATTTCTTGGCGGGATTTCATGCGAGCGACGTTGCCCGGGGAGGGCACGGATGACACGGAAAAAGATGACGCACTGGTGGCCGGGGTGGAGCGCGTTGACCCCAACGCGCTGGTTCGAAGGTGGGAGCGGGTTTATCCCGCGACTCGTCGGGGCGTAATACCAACGGCTGCTGAAGCATGGACTACTGGGTCCCGTGGGTAGGTCGGGGTTTATCCCCGACATCCGCCGTAGGCGGAGAAGTGTCGGGCGTAAAGCCCGACCTACGATTATCCAAATCTCAACAGCCGTTGGCGTAAAGCCCCTCCCACAATAAGCGCGTTGGGGGCAACGCGCTCCACCTACTTTTTTGCCGGCGGGGCTTTGGCTTTTTTCCGGGCCGCGGGATCTTCGGTGCCGACGACGACGGCTTCGCCGATCTCCACTTTGCCTTCAGGGGTCGCGCGACGGGAGAGGATTTCGACTTCGGGCATGTCTTTGCCGAAATACGGGCCGGCCGTCGCGATGAGCGTGGGCAGCGTCTGGTCCTGCGACACGCCTTGCGCGGCGACGGTCATGCGGGTGCGCCAGTAGAGGCGGCGTTCCTTGCGCAGGAGCGCGCCGTAGTCGTAGGCGGAGGCGACGACGTAGTAGACGTCGTTGGCGGTCTGATCGACGAGGAAGTCGTTTTTCGAGCTGGAGCGGCGAAACAGGTTCACCGGATTGAGGAAATCCATCTGCGCGGGGCCGATCACGGATTCGCCGCCGGGCGGGGGCGTGGCGCGGCTGGCGAGCGCGAGACTGTCGGCCTCCTCGAAGAGTTTGAGGAGCTGGGCGGCGAATCTCTCGCCGCCGACGAGCGCGGCGCGGTCGAGGATGTTGCGCGCGACCATCTCGCCGGAGAGCACGGGGTTTTCCTCGTCGCCCTCGGTGAGGAGATTGTGCGAGCCCCACGTGTAAATGATCGCGAGCGAGACGGGCTGGGCCGGGGAGCCGTCGGCGCGCAGGTAACCGCTGGTGGCGAGCGAGCGCACGAGCAGGCGTTCAATCTCGGCCTCCTTGAGGGTTTTTTCGTGGCCGGGCGCATGGCCGCGTTGCTGGAAGCCGGCGGACTGCGCGATGTAATAGACGGGTTTGGCGGGAGTGACGGGCGGGAGTTTTTTCCCGAGGGGCGTCATCTCGGTGATCACGGTGAGATCGACGCGCGGGTTTTTCTGAAAGGTTTTCGGGAGGAGGGAGAAGACCCACTCGGATTTTTCCTCCTTCTTCGGCGCGGAAGGAGCGGGTTCGGCGGCGAATAGAACGGTAGTGAGCGCGAAGGAAACGCTGGAGCGAAGAAAGGAGTTCATCGTCGGTTGAGGAGTTCGACGCGTGGAAGAGGCTTCGGTTTCGGAGGGTAGGAGCCTGCTTGCAGGCGATTTCGTGGCACGGGTCTCCCGACCCGTGTTCAGCCTCACGGGTCGGGAGACCCGTGCCACTCCAAACTATCGCCTGCAAGCAGGCTCCTACCTTCACGCTGCGCGATCATTTCCACCCGATCGTGCGGCCTTTGTTTTGGTCCTCGAGCCACTTCATCAGCGGCGCGTAGTAGTCGAGCATGGCGCGGGTGGAAAACTCCTCGCCGGTCGCGTCTTTAAGCACCTGGCGCCAGTCGGCGGTCGCGCCTTTTTCCATGATCGAGCGGATGAAGGCGCCGACGGCGGGGTTGCCGGCGTAGTTGCAGGCTTGCGGCGGCTGGCGGAGGATCTTCCGCGCGATGTAGTCGTGGAGCTGGTATTTGAAGACCTGCGCGAAGGCGTAGTTGTAGTAGTAGGCGGGCGTGTCGTTGATGTGAGTCTTGGTCGCGGGATCGCAGAACTCCTCGCCGCGTGCGGCGGGCGGCTCGACGCCTTGGAAGTCGCGGACGTATTGCCACCAGCGGGCGTTCCACTCGGTGGCGGGGAGTTTTTTCGCGTAGATGTCGGCCTCCCAGTGGGTCATCACGCCGGACGACCAGTAGATGAACGGGATGCCGCCATCGAGGGCGTTGTTGAGGAGGAAGGCGGTCTCGTCGGCCTTGAAGTCGGCGGGCAGCACGCCGACGGATTTGAGGTAGGGGACTTGGGCGGACGCGAGGGCGGTGAGTTCGCCGAAGCCCTCGTGGAAACCGGGATTGGCGCCGTCGCGCAGGAGCGGGGGCACCTCGGGGCGCGTGTAGCCCATGAAATAATAGACGTGGCCGAGTTCGTGGTGCGCGGTGTTGAACCACCATGCGTTGGGCTGGACGCTCATGAGCGAGCGGATGTCGCGGTCGAGATCGAGGTGCCAGGCGGAGGCGTGGGTGTTTTTCTTGCGCTTCTCACCCTCGGGCACCGGGTAAAGGTCCGACTTGGGCCAGAAGGAGTCGGGCATCTTGGCGAAGCCGAGGCTGGTGTAGAAGGTCTCGGCCGTCTTCACGATCCACTCGGGGGTGCGACCCTTGAAGAAAGGCGCGAGATCGGCGCCCTCGGAGAGGCCGGCCCACTCCTGCGACCAGCGGTTGTTGATCCAGTGGGCGGGGATGAGCTTGGGGACGGGTTGGTGGAACTTCTCGGCGAGCTTGTGCTTCGTCCACGTGTGGAGCTGCGCGTAGAGTGGCGAGAGCACGCGCATGAAGTCGGAATTCAGGCGGAGCATCTCGTCGGTCGTCATCCCGTAGCGTGCGACCTGGAGGGACAAATAATCGGCGTAACCCATCTCCTGCGCGACGCCGTTGCGTAGGTCGCGCAGTTTCACGAGGCCGGCCTTGAGCGCCGGGCCGGATTCCTTCGAGGCTTCCCAGGCGGCGCGACGCGCGGCGAGGTCGGTGGAGGAGCGCAGGAGGTTGTCGATGTCGTTTGCGGTGACGGTTTTTCCGGCGAGTTTGAACTCGAAGCCGTTGAGGGTGGAGGCCTGCGCGGTCTCGGCCTCGATGCGTGCGGCGGTGAGCTTCGGGTTGGTCATCGGCGACTCGGACGCAATCAGCAGCAGGCGCTCGAGCTGGCGCACGGTGAGGTCCTTGAGGTCGCGGCGGAAGAGGAGGAGTTCCTTGGTTTCCTTGATGAGCGCGGGATTGCCGACGAACGCGGCGCGGGCCTTGCCGGCGACTTCGCTCGCGGCGTCGTGCGCGGGGGTGACGTCGGTGGCGGCCTTCCACTGAGCCTCGGCCTCGACGTAATAGAGCGCCTGGTAGGACGAGTTGACGAGCGAGAGGAAGCGGTCGGCGCGCTCCTGCAGGGCGGTGGAATCGGCGGCGCGGGCCGCGGGCGTGATGGCGGCGAAGGCCAGGGCGGTGGCGAGGCCGAGCGTGCGGAGGAGAAAATGCATGCCGCGATCTTGGCCGCGCTGGTCGGGTGAACAATCCGAATTTCCCGAGCCGACACCGCGGGGCGCCGAAATGATCAACTGACGCCGGAGGTTCGGGGTAGGGCGGTCTGCGACCCGCCCATTCACGCGGTGAGTGTTCGAGGGCGGGTCACAGACCCGCCCTACTTCATGACCGTTACGCTTCGTAGATGGCGCGAAGTTCGGCGTCGGTGCGGCGGAGGCGGAGCGCCAGCGTGCGGGCGATGCGGGCGAAGATTTTCACGCCGACCAGCGGGTGGGCACGGGAGATGGCGTCGAAGCGGTCGCGCGAAATCACGTAGAGGTCACAGTCGGTGGTGGCGATGGCGTCGGCGGAGCGCACGCTGCCGGTGAGAAACGCCATCTCGCCGAAGAAATTGCCGCGGCCGAACGACGAGAGGTTGTGATGGCCGCCGTCTTTCAGCGGCAGGCTGACGCGAACGATGCCGCGGCGCACGAGATACATGTCGGCGCCGCGGTCGCCGGCGCGAAACACGTGTTCGCCGCCGCGACAGCTCCGTTCGGTCACGCCGCCGCGGAGCGCCGCAAGCATGGTATCGGCCGCGAATTCGCGCACGAGGTCGAAATCGGCGAGGTCGAGGGGTGCGGCGCCGGCGTCGATCTTGCAGAGGGAATCGTCGAGAATGCGGTCCTCGATCCAGACCAGCGTGTCGTCGAGGGACTCGAACGCGCGCACGCGGCGCCGGGTCTCGACGACTCCGAGCTGGGCGAAGTAGTGCCGGAGGTTGCGGCCGGTGGGGAGATGGGCCGGCACGCGGCTGAAGAGTAGCCAGCCGTCGCGCGCGGCGAGGGATTGCTCGAAGCGTTCGAGGAGATGGATGGCGGTGTAGTCCACGGAGTGCACGCGGCGCAGGTCGAGCACGAGGAAACGGCACGTTTGCAACGGCGCGTCGAGTTCCGTGAGCAGCTTGTCGGTGGTGCCGAAGAACAAATTGCCCTGAAGCTCGCAGACGAGCACGTCGTCGCCGTGACGTTCGAGCACGGCGGTTTCCTCGGGCAGGCGGTGCTGGGTGGAGGAGATCTGACGGCCGGTGACGCGCCGGCGGATGATCGTGCCGTGGGCCTGTTCGCGGATGAAGAGCACGATCGCGAGGGCCACGCCGGCGCCGGAGGCGGCGATGAGATTGGTGCCGACGGCGACGAGCACGACGGTGGCGATGACCAGGAAGTCGAGCGCGGTCTCGCGGCGGCCGGCGAGTTGGAAGCTGCCCCAGTCGATCATGCGGAGGCCGACCACGAGGAGAATGCCGGCCAGGGAGGCAACCGGCACCCAGGCGATCCAGCGGCCGAGGAGGAGGGCGGCGGCGAGCACGCACAGGCCCTCGATCACGCCCGCGCGCTGGGTGCGGCCGCCGCTCTCGAGATTGACGAGCGTGGCGCCCATGGTGCCGGCGCCGGGCATGCCGCCGAGGATGGCGGAGGCGAGATTGCCGGCGCCTTGGGCGAGCAGCGTGCGATTCGAGTCGTGACGGCTGTGCGCCAGCGCATCGACCACCACGCAGGTTTTCAGCGTGTCGACGGACAGCAGAATCGACAGGGTCAGCGCGGGCACGATGAGTGCGCGCCAGTCGGCCGCGGTGAGTTCGCGCCACAGCGGGGGCGGCACGGCGAGTTCGCCGAACAAGGCGGCGGCGCTGCCGCCGACGGGCCCGATCACGAGAGGATTGCCCGCGACGTGCAGCAGATCGCTCCGGCCCAGCGCGAGGGCGAAGTAAGCGGCGAGCCCGGCCGCGAGACCGACGATGGTGGGCGGGACGGTCTTGGTCAGACGCGGGGCGAGCAACACGCCGGCGATGGTCGCGGCACCGACGACCACCGCGGGCCACTGCCAGTGCGCCGGCGCGAGGAGGCCGGAGGCGAGCGACACGCCCGGAGCCAATCCGAGAAATTTCGGGAGCTGGCCGACAAAGATGATCACGCCGACCGCACTGAGATAGCCCGACACGACGGGGTAGGGGATGTATTTGATGAGGCGGCCGCCGCCGGCCAGGCCGTAGCCCAATTGGAACACGGCCGAGAGCAGGGCGACCAGCACGAGCACCGTGGTGATTTTTTCGACGCTCGCGCCGCCGCCCGTGGTTTCGAGCACCAAGGCCGCGAGCACGGCCGCGGCCGGCGCGCACGGTGCGGAGATCAACTGCGGCGCGCCGCCGACGAGGGCGGCGACCAGCCCGAGCAGCATCGCGCCGACGAGCCCGGCACGCACGCCCTGCGCCACGTGGTCGGCGCCGAGCACGCTGAACACGGCGACGCCGTAGGCGATCGCCGACGGCAGGGCGACGAGCATCGAGGCGAAGCCGCCCCAGGCATCGCCGGCGAGGCTGGTGCGAGACGGAAGGGGCGACGCGGATGGCGTGGGCATTGGGGTGGAGCGCGTTGACCTCAACGCGCTTCGGCGGGCGCGAGTCCTGAAGCGCG
>JACRKC010000102.1 GCA_016235555.1 Verrucomicrobiota bacterium | reverse complement strand
TTCGCCACGGGTCAGGAGACCCGTGCCACCTCCCAACCAAGGCAAAGCCGGTTTCGCGGTATCGGACCCACCGCGAATGAAACCGCAGGGCCGCCCCGCGTGAGCGGGCGCCGGCCCGGCGCAAAATCTCAGAGGGCGTCGAAAAGGTTGTTCGAAGGCAGGGCCGGACCTCCGGGCCGGCCGTTCTGCGCTCGGGTCGCGGCGCGGCGTTCGGCCCGCCCGGAGGTCGGGCCCTGCCTTTTTCGACGCCCTCGCAGACCGCGCCGTCAACGGTATCGCTCAGGCGGTGAGTTCCTCGCGGTGGGTTTCCCAGAAACCGAACGCGCCCTGCAAATCGCCCCGAGCGCCGATGAGGCCGGCCACCAGGCGGATTGCGCCAAGCGGTCCCGCGAAACTCGCTGCGCCCGCCGTCAGGGCGTCGATCACCACACGCAGCACGCGAAGCGCGAATACGAATTGATCCGACCGCGCGCGCAGCAGCTGCACCGAATTCTCCAAGTCCGACGCGCTCGCGTCGCGGCGAATCGCCACACGGAAATCGAAGTCGCCGTCGTGCTGGATCCAGATGCCCGCCGGTGCCGGCAATTCGCCGGAAAACCAGAATCCAACCGCCGCCGGGAGCGCGGCGAGGCTGTCGCGCACGAGCGCGAACACCTCGGAGCCGAGGCGGCAGGCGAGGCGCACGACATTGCGCACCTTGTCGGCGGCTGACGCGAAGAGCCGCTTGAACCAGCCCCACGCCCGCTTGAGGCCGTCCCAGATCTGTCCGCCGATCGCCTTGATTCGATCGAGCCAGGCGGGCTGGTAAACTTCGGGCCGGCCCGCCAGCTCCGTGGCGAGCGCCCGGGCGTCGGCGGCGGAAATCGACTCGCCTTCGTGGGCCAGCGCCAGCGTCTCGCGAAAAAAGGCGGGAAAGGTGCCGGCAAAATTCCCTGGATCGAAACCGGAGCCCGCGCTCCCCGGCTGGCTCGCGAGATCGGCGGCGAACTTTCCCAGCGCGGCGCGAAATGCCGGCGCATCTTCCTCCGCCGCGCCGGGATCGACGCCGTAGTGCAGCAGCCAGAGTTCGATACCGGCGAGGCGTTCGATGAAGCGCCGGGCCGGGGAGCCAATACGGGCAGCGGGATCGAAGTCCGCGAGCCGGCGCACAAAACCATCATGGTCGAACAAGGCAGTGAGTGTGGCCGGCGAGTAGTCGCGCGGCAGCGCGGTCGCAGCGAGCTTGAGCGCGTTGGCGATATCAGCGAAAGCAGCCATCGCGTCGCCAAGCTGCGCCGGGGTGAGTTGGATATCGTGTGGCTCGGCCTCGAGCAACCCGAGCGCGACGAGGCGCCGCTGTGCCGCGCGGGCGAGGACGGCGGCGCGCTCAGGCGTGTGCGCCCAGCGCGTGATTTCCGTCTCATCTTCGAAAGTGTAAAGATCTTCCAGTGCGGTCCAGGTTTCCGGTCCGACCCAGCCATCCACGGTGACTCCGGCTTCAGTCTGGAACTGCATGATTGCGATGCGGAGCGGCGGATCAGGCTCCACCCTGCCGTCGTCCTCGGGCAGATAACCGAGCGCAAACACCATCTTGCGCACGGCGCGCACGCGGTCGCCGGCGTCGGCAAACTCGTCCGCGTCGCGCGCGTGCGGCGCGAGGTAGCCCGCCTCGGCCGCGGCGTCCGCGGCGGCGGCGAGCGCCGGCACGACGCCGAACGGATCGCTTGCGCGCTGCGCGAGCGCCGCGGCCAGCGGGTCCGCGGACGCATCGTCCGGGGGCGGCATGGGCGCTCAGAGCTTTTGCATGATGCCGAGCGCGAAGTTGACCAGCTCGCCGCGCACCTTCTGGCCGGACTCGACGGCCGCCTTGTGCGCGTCGATCAAGCCGGGCGGCACGGGCTGCGAGGTCACGTATTGCACGGCGTCGCCGTCGAGGGCGATTTTGGTGGTGGCCACGAGCGTGACCTTGCCGCCGGCCGTTTTCGCGTCGGCGACGATTTTCGTCCAATCGACGATCTTGTCGGCATCGCCGCTCACCGACGCGGAGAGGTCGCCGGTGAGCGTGATGACTTCGAGCGAAGTGAGGTCGACGGCCGTGGTCTTCAGGGCCTGAATAGCATCAGAGAGTCCGGGCATGGGGAGGGGGAGTTGAGTGGGAAACGCGGGGCGCTCCACGACGTAACGGCCCGCACGGCAGCGTCAAGCCGGCGAGCGGGCGCGCCGCCGCACCGTGAGGTGACAGGAAGTGAGGCCAGCAAACGGATGCCTTGGTTGTAGCGGCCGGTCTGTGACCGCCGACGGAGGAATGCCGGAGGCTCGACGGCGGTCACCGACCGCCGCCACAGCTGGCTGACCGCACTTCCTGTTATACCAGTTACGGTGCGCTTTGGGACTGTAGGCCCGCTGGTATTACACCCGCTGCACCGTGCGCTTGATCGGGGTGGTCAGGGACGTCACCGCACGCCGGGCGTGACCGTGGCCGGCCGCGGTGCGCCGGTCGTGGCCGTGGCCGTCGCCGCATGCAGCGCGGATTGGAGGCAGCCGGCGCGATCCAGGGTTTCGATGTCGATGAGCGCCTCCCCCAACGAATACGCCTTCATGTCCATCTTGCTCGTGATACTCCGGAGATTCTCGGCGCGGCGCGCCTCCATCACCGCGGTGAGTGCGAAGATGGCCTGGTCGTTGAACAGATTGTGGTCGACCGATTTTTTCTGCCCTTGGAAGAAGGTCGCGAGACCGGAGAGAATGGTCTTGGTCTTCGCCGGCGTGAACGCCGTCGAGGCGCCGGTGAGCCCCAAGTTGACCGTATCGTAGGCGATATTCACTCCGGCGCGGCCCGCGGTGAGCAGGTCGATGTAGTCGCCGTAGCTTTGGTTGATGTCGAAGACCGCGCGGTAAACGAAGCCCTTGGCCTCGTCCGACAGCGGGCTCCGGCCCAGTTGGTCGTTGAGCCGCTCCAGATCCTTGGCGCGGGCCGGCGTGAGATAATGCGGAGGTGAAAACAGATCGCCCGCCTTGCTGAGCGTCCTGGCCGTGCGACCGGCGCTGGCACACCCGGCACCAAAAAGCGCGACCGTGGCGAACAACGCGAGGGTGCGTGGGGATTTGATTTTCATGGGTGGGGGAGGTCATTGGAGCCGAACCGGGAATTGCACTACAACCCGGCCGATGCGCAGGCGACCCGCGCGTTGGCGCCTGGCATTGGCTCAAGGCCGGTGGCGCGGGATCTCCGCCTTGAAATCGCCGAGGCTCGACCAGAGGAGGCGTTGGCTGAGGTCGACTTCGGCGATGGCGACGGTGCCCCAGTCGGTGGCGCGGGCGAGCGTGGCGCCGTCGTGGCCGTAGATGGCGGAGATCATCCAGTTTTCCTTCGCGTCGGTGTGCGTGCTGCTCACGACGTAGACGTGGTTTTCGCAGGCGCGGGCGGCGCCGAGCATGGGGTTGCAGCCCATCACGGGCCACGCGATGACTTCGGCGCCGCGGTTGCTGAGCTCGCGCGCGACCTCCGGGAAAAAACCGTCGTAGCAGACCATCAGGCCGACTTTGCCGAAGCGCGTGTCGAACACGGGATACTCGTGGCCGGGCGTGATGCCGCCCTCGATTTCGCCGCGCGGGAGGCAGACTTTGCGGTATTTGCCGATGAGCGCGCCGTCGGGGCCGAGGAGGACGGCGACGTTGTAGATGAGGTGGCCGTCGCGCTCGACGAGGCCGGGCACGAGGTGGACGCCGTGTTTTTTCGCGAGCGCGCCGAAGAACTCGGTCGACGGCCCCGGGATGGGCTCGGCGACGCCGGCGTAGGTCGCGCCGCTGCCGAACGTGACGACTTCGGGCAACACGATGAGGTCGGCGCCGCGTTGCGCGGCGTCGGCGATGAGCGGCACGAAGGCGTCGCGGCGGGCTTCGGGGGTCCTGGCGTTGCGCGGCACGAAGTGGACGGCGGCGAGGCGGACTTTGCGCGCGGCGGGCGCGGCGGCCTCGGTGAGCGCGACCTGCGACCACGCGAGCCGCGCATTGGGCGCCCAGCGGAATTCGAGTTCGAGGACAGCCTGCCTGGCGCGTGACGGCGCGCGGTAGACGCCGGCGACCTCGGTCCAGCCGCGCGCGTCGGTGGCGCCGTCGGCGGGATATTCGGGCTCGGCGCGCGGGGGCACGCCGGGCTTGTAGGCGACGCGCGACGGCTCGTCGTGGGTGACGGCCTTGCCCTTTTCGTCGTGCCAGATGACACGGGCCACCGCGGCGCGGCGGCCGTCGGCGCCGGTGAGATGACGCAGCGCGCGAAACGCGTAGTGCTTGCCGCCCTCGACGGGGAGCGTGCGCGTCCACCGGCCGATGAGGCCCTCGCGCGCGTCGGCGGCGAGGACGAAGGCGCCGCTGCGGTCCGGACCGCCGGCGGGATCATAGGAGAAGGCGGGGGCGATTTCGTCGCGGGGCGCGGCAGTGGTCCAGCCGGGCGGCGCCGCATGAAGCACACCGAAAGAGAGGCACACGAAGGCGGTGAGAGTGGCGAACGGAGCGTGGACGAATTTCACAGCGGGGCGGGGTTGGAGAATCTCAAGCGACTCGCGTGGTCGGCTGCAAAATGAATTCGCCGGCCAACCGACACGCCACCGGGGCCGCGACGCCCTTCCGACCCGCTCCCGGGCCCGCTGTCGCGGATGCAACTTCACCTGCTTGCCAGCCGGCGCGGCACTCCGCACGCTCCGCCCACCCCATGAACTTCCTCTCCCGCCGCCTCCTGTTCATCGCCTCCGTCGTGTCGGTCGGATTCGTGCATGCTGCGGATCGTCCGAACATCGTCTTCATCCTCGCGGACGACCAGGCCCCGTGGGCTTTTCGCGCCTCCGGCTACGCGCAGGCCTACACGCCCAACATGGATCGCCTCGCCCGCGAGGGCGCGCGCTTCACCCACGCGCTCACCCCGACCCCCGTGTGCAGCCCCGCCCGCGCCTCGATCATGACGAGCCGCTACGGCACCGAACTCGGCATCTTCGACTGGATCAATCCGCAGGTCGACAAGGACCTCGGCCTCTCGCCCGACATTCTCACCTGGCCCCGCGTGCTCCAGCAGGCCGGCTACACCACCGCGCTCTTCGGCAAGTGGCACCTCGGCGATCGCGACGACCAGCACCCCACGAAACGCGGCTACGACACGTTCGCCGGCTTCCGTGGCGGCGGCAACACCCCCAAGGATCCCACGCTCGAGCGCGACGGCGTCACCGCCAAGCGCGAGGGTTTCATCGTCGATCTCGTTGCCGACGACGCCATCGCGTGGCTCAAGCAGCGCAACGCCCAGAAGCCGTTCGCCGTGAGTATTCACTTCCGCGAGCCCCATGCCTCCTATCTGCCCGTGCGCGACGAGGATTGGGCCAAGGTCAAGGACCTCGACCCCGTGCTCCCCGAGCCCGACTACCCCGGCCTCGACGTCCCGCGCGCCAAGCGCCTCACCCGCGAATACCTCGCCTCCGTCGCCGGCCTCGACCGCAACATCGGCCGAATCCTCGACGTGCTCGATCAGCAAAAACTCACGACGAACACCATCGTCATCTGCACCTCCGACCACGGCTACAACATCGGCCACCACGGCGTCTGGCACAAAGGCAACGGCATGTGGCTGCTCAAGAAGGACGCGATCCCGCCGACGTTGCCCAACATCGATTCCGGTCGCCGCCCCAACATGTTCGACACTTCGCTCCACCTGCCGATGACGATCCGCTGGCCCGGCGTCATCAGCGGAGGCAGCGTCAACACCCACACCATCTCGCACCTCGACTGGCTGCCCACCTTCGCCGCCCTCGCCGGCTCGTCGCTCCCCGCCGGCGCGATCGTGCGCGGACGCGACATCACGCCCGTGTTGCGCGGCACGGCGAAAAACTGGGACGAGAGTTTCTACGCCGAGTATTCCATGCGCCACGGCGCCCAGGTCCACATGCGCGCCTACCGCACGCCCGCGTGGAAACTCATGCGCGACTTCAGCTGCGAAGGCCGCGACGAACTCTACGACCTCGCCGCCGATCCGGGTGAAAAACGCAACCTCATCGCCGACACCAGCCTCGCGACAAAAAAGGCGCTCGCCGATCTCGACGCCCGCATCCTCGCAAAGATGACCGAGCTCAAGGATCCCGCCTTGCCGCAAGCCCGCCAGCGCCTCGCGCGTTGATCCGGCACTCTCCTTCCTTCGACCACGATTCTGCTCACTCCCACCCTGATGAAACCCACCCTCCCGGCCGGGTTCGGCCTCCTCGTTTGCGCCGCATCGCTTCACGCGCAGTCCGCACCCGCCACGCCGGCGCCGGCCACCGCCGCCGCGAAAAAACCCGCCGCCGATCTCGTCACGCTCAATCCCTTCGAGGTGAAAGCCGAGTCCGACCACAGTTACGGCGCCCTCAATTCCAACTCGCTCACGCAATTCAACACCGAGCTCAGCAAGACACCCGTCTCCGCCGACATCTTCACCGAGGAGTTCATGCGCGACATCAGCGCCACCTCGATCGAGGAGATGCTCAACGGCTACGGCGCCGGCGCCGGCACGGTGATGTCCAACCCCGACTCCGACGCCCTCTCCCAGCAGCCGGGCGACCGCGTCGGCAACCAGACCATCGGCATTCGCGGCACCGGCGGCGGCGCCATCCACCGCGACGGTTTTTCCGCCACCGGTCCCGCCAATAATTTCGGCACGACCGCGACCGGCATCACGAGCAACTTCGACGTCGAACGCGCCGAGGTCGTGCGCGGGCCGCAGGGTTTGCTCTACGGCGCCGGCGGCGCGGGCGGCACCGTCAACACCGTCTCCAAGCGCGCCAACTTCGGCCGCCGCAACGGCTCCGCTTCGTGGCGCATCGACCAATACGGTTCCAAGCAGGCCCAACTGGACCACAACGTCGGCACCGACCGTCTCGCGTTTCGCTTCTCCTACATGGACGACTCGCAGAAATATCGCCGCCTCTTCCTCGGCTACGAGACCAAGGGCTACTACGGCCAGCTCGCGCTCAAGCTCGACCCGCTCCGCACCGTCGTCCGCCTCCAGGGCCAGCAGACGATCAACGAGCGCATCATCAACACCAACCAGGAGAACATCGCGTTCACGAACGCCGCCACCGATCCGCGCCACAATTACGGCCTCGCCTACATGATGCGCAACAACCTCACCGGCGCGATCAACCCCGCCACCGGCCAGCCCTGGCCCCGCGGCGCCATCGCCGATGGCAAGCTCACGTGGGACAACCTTAACTCCTGGGCCGGCAACACCGCCTCCGAATACGTCACCAACAAGATCTTCTCCGCCGCCGCCGAGACGTCGTGGACGCACTGGCTCTTCACCAACATCAACGTCCTCTACAACGACTATCTCTCCGATCGCGCCAACGGCGGCATCGCCAACCTCTCCGCCCCCGGCCTCAACGGCAACCCACTCACCGAGTGGGCCAATGGCGCCACGCTCGCCGACACCGAGCAGCCGACCCGCCGCTGGGCGATCCGCGGCGCCGCCATCCTCGCCAACCGTTTTTTCCGCGAACGCGCCCATAGCCAGACTCTCTTCGGCTACGACATCGAGTGGGCCGACTCCGGTCCGACCGATTTCACCTACTATCTCGCCGACGCAAATTTCAACGTCATCTACAATCCCGCCATCCCGTCGAACCTCGGCCGCACGCCGATGCCGCGCCTCTGGTGGTCCGTCGCCAACGGCCCGCAGAAAAAGCCGCTCGTGAAACCCGGCTGGCTCTCCCCGCGTGTCGCGTGGGGCGGCGCCAACTACGTCCGCATGGCCAACAATCCCCGCGACCCGTCGTGGGTGCGCCCCAACAATCCCCTCGGCCTCGCCCAGCTCGCCGGCCTCCCCGGCGTCAGCGGTCAGAACAACGACGGCCACCACTGGGAAAACCGCACCGCCGGTTTCTACACCTCCAATTACACGAGTTGGTTCGGCGACCGCTTCGCCACGCTCGTCGGCCTGCGCACCAACGAAAACTCCAAACGCACCCCCAACATCACCGCCACGGTCGCCGAACCGTGGGCCGAGAGCACCAAGACCAACAAGTCCTACAACCTCGGTTTCAACGTCCGCCTCACCGACACGCTCCGCCCCTACTACAGTTTCTCCAGCACCTACAACACCGCCCTCGTCAACGCCAACGATCCGCTTGGCAACGCCCCGCGCCCGTCCTCCGGCACCGGCCACGAGGCCGGCCTCAAGTTCAACTCCCGCGACGGCCGCTTCTCGGGCTCCGTCCAATATTTCACCACGCAGTCGAAAGACGAGATGATCAACGCCGGCACCGGCGTTCGCGACCTCGTCAACCCCACCGGCCTCAACGGCGCGCACAATGGCCCCGCCGGCGGAAAAAACCAGTGGGTCAATCTCGACCGCACCACGAGCGGCCTCGAAGTCATCCTCACCGCCAGCCCCACGCCCAACTGGCGCCTCCGCCTCGCCGCCACCTCCGCCGACGGCAAGAATCTCACCGACAAAAAATATCCGCTGCTCTGGAACGACCAGTTCTACCTGCGCAACGGCGCCGTGACCTATCAGGACGGCACGCCGTTCTTCGTCCCCACCGACACCGCGACCGTCACCGGCACCATCGCCCGCCTCAACGCGCAGGTGAACCCCGCCACGCTCCAGACGCAGGGTGGCACCTGGGAGCCGCTCACGCTCGCGATGATGAATGACCGCAACGGTGCGTATTGGGCGCAGCCCGCCGACGACAACGGCCGCCTCCCAGCCAGCAACCTCCGCCGCGTGCTCCAGTATTTCGTCGGCGCCAACGGCTCCGCCCTCACCGGCAAGACCGGTCTCCCGACCAGCGACATTCCGTATTTCTGGTCCGACCCCAACGGCACCAAGGGCGAAACCGTGGTCGCGCGGAAGGGCGAATACACCGTCGGCTACGCCCAATACCGCTTCGTGCTCACGAACAACTACACGTTCACCCGCGAGAATTTCCTGAAAGGCGTTGGCATCGGCGGCACCGTCGCGCTCGGCCTCAAGAACCGCACGTTCTACTACAACACCCCCGGCGGCGGTCGCCAGCTCTTCGCCTCGCCCGACACGTGGCAGGTCAACCTCATCACCTCCTACCGCCGCAAACTCGGCAAACGCTTCCTCTGGACCACGCAGGTCAACGTCGAGAACGCGTTCAACCACTACTTCCTCGGCACGCTCCCTAACAACGGCAGCGGCTTCACCGTCCCCGCCAATCTCCCCGTCACCTACTACGGCCAGCCGCGCCTGTATGTCTGGACGAACAGCGTGGCTTTTTGAGAACAGTCGTGGCTGAGGCGTCCCGCCTCAGTTTTCCTCCCCCACTCCCCCACTCCTCCGCTCCCTCCTTCCCATGCATCTCCCCCGCCTTGTCCTACCCCTCCTCGTCGGCGCATCCTTCGCCCTCGCCCAGAACGGCAAACCTGACGCCGAAGGCTTCATTCGCGACTGGCTGTTGCTCGCCCCGTGCCCGATCGAGTCCGGCAATGGCGCCGGCGAAATCGACAAGAAACAGTTCGCCACCGAGGCGCAGCCCGCCGCCAAGGAAGGCGCCTCCGAGTCCGTCAATGGCAAGTCGCTCACCTGGCGGAAAATCTCCACACCGGCGTTCTACATCGATTTCCGCGAATTCAATCCCAAGGAACCCGAGCAAGTCGCCGGCTGGGCCGTCGCCTATGTCGTCGTTTCCGCGGACAAATCCGGCCTCACGCTTCACCTCAACAGCAACGACCAGGGCAAGGTCTACCTCAACGGCAAGGAGCTCGTGAAGTTCACCGACACGCGCACGCTCGAGAAAGACGCCGAGGACAAGGCGACCGGTGTCACGCTGAAGAAGGGCGTCAACGTGCTCGTGCTGAAAGTCATCAACGAGGAAAACAACTGGCAGGGCAGCGTCCGCTTCTTCGACGGCGCCAAACCGTTCACCGACTTCAAGGTCGCCACCGCGCCCTGACCGCCGCGGGCAGCGGAAGCCGTGAGGCTTTCGCCCGCTCCCGTCACTTTGGTAGCGGCCGAGGTAACGAGGCCGGGTTGACACATTCGCCTCCACGAAGAACCACCCTGCGCCCATCATACCAAGCGCCCTTGGCCATGGACCTTCAGATGTAGGGCGGGGTCGGGCGACCCCGCCCTACAACTACAACTGCGTTGCGACGAGATAGTCCAAACGACAAGGGCAGTTGTAGGTGTGACTCAAACTGAGGTCAGTGATTTGTAGCGGCGGTCTATGACCGCCGAACGAATGCCCTTGGCGCAACGTCCGCGGTCATAGACCGCCGCTACAACCGAGGTAGTCGAGAACTGACCTCAGTTTGAGTTACACCCGGCAGTTGGTATTATTTCCCATTGTCGCCGGATAGTTACTCAGCCTGCCTGTCCGCTTGGTGCGCATCCCGCGTTATCCCCTCCCACCATATCCCCGATGAAATCCTCCCGCCTCGTCCCCTGCCTGGTTGCGCTTCTCACCCTTGGCCTGCCGCCAGTTTCCTTCGCCGCCGCACCCGCGGCCGCCACGACACAGGCCACCGGCACCGTCACCGGTCGCGTCCTCAACGTCGCCACCGGCCAATATCTCAACAACGCCCGCGTCACCCTCAAGGGCTCGAGTCGCACCGTCTTCACCGACCGCGACGGCACCTACCACCTCGCCGATGTCCCCGCCGGTCCCGCCACGCTCGAGGTGTTTTTCACCAGCCTCGACCCTCAGACTGTTACCGTCGAAGTCCCGGCCGGCGGCACGGTCGAGCGCAATGTCGACCTCGTGAACATCAGCCGCTACGGCAAGGACTCCTCCACCGTCACGCTCGATGCCTTTGTCGTCTCCCAAAACAAGGAGACCGACGCCCAGGCCATCGCCACCAACGAGCAGCGCTTCGCCCCCAACATCAAGAACGTCATGTCGACCGATTCCCTCGGCGACGTCCTCGGCGGCTCCGTCGGCGAGTTCATCAAGTTTCTCCCCGGCGTCACGGTCGAGAGCGACCTCGCCGATGTCTCCGGCATCTCCGTGCGCGGCATCGGCGGTGGCATGACCGCCGTCACCAACGACGGCGCGCCCGCCTCCAACATCTGGACCACCGCCACCCGCTCCGTCGACATCCGCTCGATGGCCCTCAACGACATCTCCCGCATCGAGCTCTCCAAGGTCCCCACGCCCGCCAACCCCGCGGATTCCCTCGCCGGCTCCGTGAATCTCATCAGCAAGAGCGCCTTCGAGCGCAAGGGCCGCGAGCTTCGTTACTCCCTCAACGTCGTCGGCAACAGCGAGAATCTTTTCTTCCACTCGACGCCGCACTCCCACCTCGACCGCAACACGTGGAAAATTCTCCCCGGTGCCAACATCGACTTCACCTGGCCCATCTCCAAGACCTTCGGCGTCGTCATCGCGGGCACCAACGCCAAGGTCTTCAACGAGCAGCACCGCACGCTCCAGACCTGGACCGCCATCGTCCCGCCCGGCTCACCCGCCGGCACCCCGGTTAACTACGCCAACCCTGTCCTCACCACCCTCGCCCTCCTCGACGGTCCCCGCGATCTCACCCGCAACACGCTCAGCGTGAAGGCCGACTGGAAGCCCAGCCGCAACGCCGTCCTCTCCGTCGGCCACGTCGCCAGCCGCACCGACACGCGCATCGGCTCCCTCACCTACACGTTCGGCACCAGCGCCACCACCACGTCCTCCATCGCCGGCGGCACGCCGCTCTCGTGGAACCAGGACCAGACGATCGGCGCCACCGGCCGCGGCTCCCTCAACAACAACGGCACCAACCAACTCATCAACCAGATCACCGACACCAGCACGATCAACTACCGCTACGACGACGGACTCTGGCGCGTCGAGAGCGGCGTCAGCCGCTCGGGCTCGCAGACCAAACGTCGCTACTTTGACGCCGGATTTTTCCTCCAGGCCAGCGCCATCCAACGCGTCCCCGTCCGGATCAGTTTCCTCGATCTCGAGCCCGGCGCCGCCGTCCCCGGCCGGATCGAAGTCCGCGACAACGCCAACAACGTCATCGACTGGAACAACCCCGCCAACCTCCGCGGCAACACCGCCGGCAACGCCGACCTCAGCAACCGCAGCTACACCAACCAAGCCTACGTCAACGTCCGCCGCCGCCTCGGTTTCCTCCCCGTCCCCACCTCCGTGCAAGCCGGCCTCTCCGAGCGTCGCGTGATGCTCGATACCAACCTCCACAGCCCCACCTGGACCTTCATGGGCCCCGACGGCCGCTCCGCCGCCACCGCCCCGATCGAGCCCTACCTCATGCAGATCTACCGCGGCGTCGATACCGGCTACGGCTTCCCCAGCATCAACTGGATGTCCCCCCGCGGCGCTTACGAATCGTTCAAGGCCAACCCGCTCCTCTACCAGATGACCGACGCCCAGCAGGCCACCGCCCGCAACGGCCACATCGACAACAACGAGAACATCAAGGAAACCGTGCAGGCCGCTTACTTTCAGGCCGACACCCAGCTCCTCCACAACCGCCTGCGCCTCCTCGGCGGCGTCCGCTTCGAGCGCACCATCGACAACGGCATCGGCGGCACCAACGACACCGAGAAAATCTGGCAGCGCGCCGCCGACGGCTCGTTCGTCCGCAACGCCGCCGGCCAGCGCCTCCGCCGTCCCGAAGCCGGCGCCGCCGGCTCCCTCGCCGAGAGCCTGCTCACGCGCTCGTATCGCTCGTTCTTCACGCACCGCGAATATCAGGGCTACTACCCGAGCCTCCACCTCACCTACAACGCCTCGGAGAATCTCCTCGTGCGCGCCGCGTGGGCCAGGACTTACGGGCGCCCCAATTTCTCCGACATCATCCCGCGCACCGTCGCCAGCACCAGCGCCACCGACCCCGACGAGGACGACGATCTCCAGCCCGGCCAGTTCCGCGGCACGCTCACCGTCCGCAATCCGTCGCTCATGCCGTGGACCGCCGACAACTTCGATCTCTCCGCCGAATTCTACACCGACAACGGCGGCCTCCTCAGCGCCGGCGTCTTCCTCAAGCAGCTGAAGAACTTCTTCGGCGACGCCTCCCGCCGCGGCACCCCCGAGGTCCTCGCCGAACTCGGCCTCCCGGACCGCTATCTCGACTGGAACATCAACTCCAAGTTCAACGCCGGCGACGCACGCATCACCGGCGCCGAGATCAACGTGAAGCAAAACCTCCGGATGCTCGGCAAGTGGGGCAGCTACTTCACCCTCTTCGCCAACGGCACGAAGCTCGAACTCGACGGCAGCCCCGGCGCCTCGTTCACCAGTTTCATCCCGAAGAGCGCCAACTGGGGCGCGACCTTTGCCCACAAGCGCCTCACCTTCACCGCCCGCTGGAACTACCGCGGCCTCGACAAGCGCTCGCCCCTCGCCGCCTACGGCCCCAACGGCTACGAATACATCGAGGCCCGCACCGTCCTCGACATCAACGGCACCTGGCAGCTCACCCGCCGCCTCTCCTTCGTCGCCAGCGCCAACAACATCCTGAACGAGCCGTATCGTTTCCTTCGCTACGGCGACCAGACGCCCTCCTACGCCAAGCTCTACGCCGAGCAGGAATACGGCATCCAGATGGCCATCGGCCTCCGCGGCTCGTTCTGAACGGGGCGTCAGCCCGTAGCGGCCGAGGTGACGAGGCCGGATCGAGGTGACAAGGCCGGCTCGAGGTGGAGCGCGTTGCCCCCAACGCGCTGGTTTGAAGGTAGGAGCGCGTCTACCCCGCGACTCGTCGGTGCGTAAAGCCCCTCCCACAAAAAAGCGCGTCGAGTTCACCGCGCTCCACCTCGACGGCCACGTTCCGACTGAGAGACGCGACTCCAACTCGGCTCCGCTAATACCAACGGCACATCAAGATTGGATTATTGGTTCGTGCGGGTAGGTCGGGCTTTACGCCCGACGTCTGCCGCAGGCGGACAAGTATCGGGCGTAAAGCCCGACCTACGATCATCCAAATCTCAACCGCCGTTGGTATTCTTCGCGTTTGGATTTTGTAGGGCCGCCGCTTGTCGGCGGGCCGCAGCCCGGCCACGAGGGCCGGCCCTACCGTCCAAAAGCAGGCGACCGGTATTATCAGTGTCCATGAGTGTTCATCAGTGGTTGTTCCTTCCGTCGAATTCAGGCGGGCGATTTCGCCGCCCGTTCGCTCGGCACCGCCGCCGCCGCGTGTAGCGGAAGCCGTGAGGCTTTCGCCTCCGCGATCACCCCACCGTTCACCGCCGGCCGCTTGCCCCACGCACTTCGCCCACCAAGATATTCGCCATGCACTTCCGCCTCCGCACGTCCGTCTTCTGCGCCACGCTCGCCGCGGCGACCGCCCCCGCGTCCGCCTCTGCCGCCGACTGGAACCAATGGCGCGGCCCGAACCGCGACGGCGTCGCCGCCGGCTTCAAGGCCCCCGCGACTTGGACTCCTAACGCCCTCGCCAAGAAATGGTCCGTCACCGTCGGCGAGGGCCACGCCTCGCCCGTCGTCGCCGGCGATCGCGTCTATGTTTTTTCCCGCGAGGGCGATCGCGAGATCATGCGCTGCCTCGCGCTCGCCGACGGCAAGCTGCTCTGGCGCGAGACCTACGAGGCGCCCTACGAGATGAACTTCGCCGCGCGCGGTCACGGCAAAGGCCCCAAGGCCACACCCGTCGTCGCCGCCGGCCGCGTGTTTGCACTCGGTATCGCCGGCCACTTCTCCGCGTGGGACGCCGCTTCCGGCCGCGTGCTCTGGCGCAAGGACTTCGCCGGCGAGTTCAAGGCCGCCTCGCCCGACTTCGGCGCCTCCGCCTCGCCCATAGTCGACGGCGAAAACGTGATCATCCACGTCGGCGGCAACAAGGGCGGCGCACTCACCGCCTTCGCCGCCGCGACCGGTTCAGTAAAATGGAAGTGGACCGGCGATGGTCCCGCCTACACCTCGCCCGTCATCGGCACCTTCGGCGGCGTCCGCCAGCTCATCACCCAATCGCAGAAGCACTGCCTCGCCGTCTCACCCGCCGACGGGAAACTGCTCTGGGAAATCCCGTTCACGACGTCCTACGACCAGAACATCATCACGCCCATCCTCATGGGAGACACCGTGATTTTTGCCGGCATCGGCAAGCCCACCTTCGCCGTGAAAGTCTCCGCCAAGGGCGCTGATACGCTTTGGGAGGCCCGCGAGATCACGATGTATATGAGCTCGCCCGTTCTTAGCGGCACCCGCTTGCACGGGATGTCCGACAAATCGCGCGGCTCACTCTTCACCCTCGATGCCAAGACCGGCCAGCTGCTCTGGAAGAGCGAGGGCAAGCTCGGCGCCAACGCCTCCGTCACCGACATCGGCGGCGCCCTCCTCGTCCTCAACGACGCCGGCGAACTGACCGTGCACACGAAATCAGATGCCGCGCTCAAGGAAGTCGCCCGCTATAAAGTCACCGACACGCCCGTATGGGCCAGCCCGGCCCTCGCCGGCGACCGCATCCTGATCAAGGACCTCACCACGCTCACGCTCTTCGCCATCGGCAGCTGAGTTGTTCTCTCTCCGGAGGGCGGCGCGGGCGTGACTCAAACCGAGGTCAGTGATTTGTAGCGGCGGTCTATGACCGCCGAACGAATCTCCTTGGCGCATCGCCGGCGGTCATAGACCGCCGCTACAACCGAGGCATTCGAGAACTGACATCAGTCTGAGTTACACCCGGGCGGCACGCCGTCGCCCCGCCCGTAGCGGCCGGGGTGACGAGGCCGGGCCACCCGGATCGGTCAACGCACCCGCATCACGATCGGAGAATCCGTTTGCCGCCCCCATCGGGAAACCTACCGTCGCGCCACCCCGCTCCGGCGTTTCCCATGCCTCGCCCCACCGCCCTCGCCGCCTTTCTTCTGCTCGCCTCGATCGCCCGCGCCGCGTCGGCCGACGGCGAGGCTCTCTTCGCCCAACGCGTCTGGCCCATCCTCTCCGAGAAATGCCTCGCCTGCCACGGCAAAGACGAAGCCAAGATCAAAGGCGGCCTCGATCTCCGCACGCGCGCCGCCGCCCTCGAAGGTGGCGACAGCACCCTGCCCGCCTTCGTCACCGGCAAACCCGACGACAGCCCGCTCTACCACGCCATCACCCGCGCTCACCCCGACTGGGAACCGATGCCGCCGAAGGAGAACGACGCGCTCACCGACGAGCAGATCGACGGCATCAAACAATGGATCGCCGCCGGCGCCCCGTGGCTCGGGGCCGGAAAACTCGCCTCCGCGAAATCCGCCGCGCCCTGGAGCGCCGCCGACGGCGTCACCGTCGGCACCAGCGGTGGCCTCTCGTCCGAGTGGTCGAGCCGCCGCTACAAACCTGAAGACCTCTGGGCCTACCGCCCCCTGCGCAAACCCGCCCCGCCCGCCGGTTCCACCGCCAACCCGATTGATGCGTTCATCAACGCGAAACTCACCGCCACGCAACTCGCCCCCGCCCCGCTCACCGATCCGCGCACCTTCATCCGCCGCATCACGTTCGACCTCACCGGCCTCCCGCCGACTCCCGAGGAGATCGCCGCCTTCGAACGCGACTCCATCGCCCACCCGCACTCCGCCGTCGGCAATCTCGTCGACCGCCTCCTCGCCTCCCCGCACTACGGCGAACGCTGGGCGCGTCACTGGCTCGATGTTGTGCGCTACGCCGACACGAGCGGTTTCGCCAACGACTTCGCCCGCGGCAGCGCCTGGCGTTACCGCGACTACGTCGTCCGCGCCTTCAATTCCGACAAGCCCTACGACCAGTTCATCCGCGAGCAGATCGCCGGCGACGAGCTCGCCGAGTCCTCTCAACCCTCAACTCTCAACTCAGAACTCCTCGTCGCCACCGGCTTCCTCCGCATGGGCCCCTGGGAGCTCACCGGCATGGAAGTGCCGAAGGTCGCCCGCCAGCGTTTCCTCGACGATGTCACGCAGACGGTCGGCGAGACTTTTCTCGCTCACCCGCTCCAGTGTGCCCGCTGCCACGATCACAAATTCGATCCGGTGCCGACCCGCGATTACTACGCGATGCAGGCAGTGTTCTCCACCACACAGCTGAGTGAACGCCCCGCGCCGTTTGCCCCTGGCGAAAACACGACCGGCTTCGAGGAGAAAAAATACCTCGAGCAACGCCGCCAGCACTACCTCGCGATCCTCCGCCGTCTCGACGAGAAATCACTCGCCGCCGCCGAGACGTGGTTCGCTGAGAAGAAAATCGATCGCACGCCCTGGGACGCCGCGGTCACCTTCGCCCGCCAGCAGGAGCGCGGTGGCGCCGCGGCGCGCCGCGAATTCGTCGGCGTGTTTGCCGCCGCCCGCACGCGCATCGGCCGCACCGCGGCGGAGAGCGACTACCCGCCTAAGCTCCACGGCTTCACGCCCGAGGACTACGGCCACGAACGCATCGCGCGGAAAGGCCTCGAACGCATCCGCTGGGAACTCGATCGCTACGAGCCGTTCGCGTTCGCCGTCTATTCGGGCCGCACCCCCGAGGTGAAAAACGTCCTCGCCCCGCAGCGCATGCCAGCCGCGCGCATGACTGAGGGCGAGCTCGAGCAACCCGCCGTCCTCGCTGGCGGCGATCCGTTTTCCCCCGGCGAAAAAGTTGCCCCCGGCGTGCTCAGCGCCGTCACCGCCCTCGGCGCACCGGAGCTCGGCGGCGTTTCCTTTCCTGCGGAGATCGCCGGCCGCCGCCGCGCCCTCGCGGAATGGATCGCCTCGCCGCAAAACCCGCTCACCGCGCGCACGATGGTGAATCGCGTGTGGCTCTGGCATTTCGGCCGCGCCCTCGCGGGCAACCCGAACAACTTCGGCGCCAACGGCAAGAAACCCACGCACCCCGAACTCCTCGACTGGCTCGCGGCCACCTTCATCGAACAGGGCTGGTCCGTGAAAGCGCTGCACCGCCTGATTCTCACCTCCGACGCCTACCGCCGCAGCACCCAGCACCCCGATCTCGCCGCACTCGCCACGAAGGACCCCGAGGGCACGAGCTACGCGGTGTTCCGCCCGCGCCGGCTCGATGCCGACGAACTCCGCGACGCGATGCTTGCCGTCTCCGGCGAACTCAACCCCGCGCTCGGCGGCATTCCGGTGCGCCCCGCGATGAACGCCGAGGCCGCGCACCAGCCGCGGCAGGTCATGGGCACCTTCGCCGAAGCCTGGCAACCCTCGCCGCTCCCCGCCCAGCGCAACCGCCGCTCGCTCTACGCGCTCCGCATCCGCGGCCAGCCCGATCCGTTCGCGGAGGTCTTCAACGCCCCCAACCCCGATCTCTCCTGCGAAGGCCGCGACGCCTCCACGGTCACGCCCCAAGTCTTCGCCCTCTTCAACAGCGAGGCGAGTCACGCCCGCGCGCTCGCGTTCGCCGCCCGCGCCATCCGCGAAACCACGTCGCGCGAGGCCGCGCTCGCGCGCGCGTTTGCCCTCGCGTTTGGTCGCGCCCCCACCGCCGCCGAAGCGCGCGCCACGCTCGCCCACTGGGACGCGCAGACCGCCCGCCACCGCAGCCTCACTCCCGCGCGTCCCTCGATCCCGCGCGAAGTCCGCCGCGAAGCCGCCGAAGAAAACACCGGCGAGAAGTTCACCTTCACCGAGCCGCTCGAAGCCACCGCCGACTACGTCCCCGACCTCGCGCCCCCCGATGTCCCGCCCGAAACCCGCGCCCTCGCCGACGTCTGCCTCGTGCTCCTCAACGCAAACGAATTCGCCTATGTTTACTAGACTCTCCGTCGTGGACGAGGCGTCCCGCCTCGTTGTAGGGCGGGGTCGCCGAACCCCGCCGCCTTCGTCCGGTCAACGCTCCCCGCGGCGGGATTCGTCGACCCCGCCCTACAAGACCGCCCTCGCCTCCGCGCTTCTGCTCTTCGCCAGCACCGCCTTCGCCACCGACCGCCCGCCCAACGTCATCCTCATCAACTGCGATGACCTCGGCTACGGCGACCTCGCCTGCTACGGCGCGAAAGACATCCGCACACCGCACCTCGATCGCATGGCGCGCGAGGGCACGCGCTTCACCGATTTCTCCGTCGCCGCGCCCCTCTGCACGCCCTCGCGTGCCGCGCTCATGACCGGCAAATACCCCGGCCGCACCGGCCGCGCCATCGGCGTCCTGCGGCCGAAGTCCACCCAGGGCCTCGCCGGCAGCGAAGTCACCCTCGCCGAGATCGTGAAGCCGCGCGGCTACGCCACCGGTTGCATCGGCAAGTGGCACCTCGGCTTCCTGCCCGGCATGAGGCCGCTCGATCAGGGCTTCGACACCTACTACGGCGTGCTGCACAACCTCGACACACCGGAGACGGCGCCATTCGAAGCCGAGGGCGGCATTCCGATTCTCCGTGGCGACCAGGTCGAAAAGCGCCCCGCCATCCCCGCCGAGATGACCGGCCTCTACACCGCCGAGGCCCTCGCGTTCATCGAACGCAACCGCGACCGCCCGTTCTTCCTCTACCTCGCCCACGCGATGCCGCACCTGCCCTTCGACGCCTCGCCGGCCTTCAAGGGCAAGTCCCCCCGCGGCCTCTACGGCGACGTGGTCGCGGAACTCGACGACAGCACCGGCCGCATTCTGGAACGCTTGCGCGCGCTCGGTCTCGCCGAGCAAACGCTCGTGATTTTCACCAGCGACAACGGCCCCGAGCGCAACACCACCGGCACCGCCGCTCCGCTCCGCGGCACCAAGCACACCGTCTACGAGGGCGGACTGCGCGTGCCGTTCATCGCGTGGTGGCCCGGCCGCGTGCCCGCCGGCCGCGTGTGCGACGAGTTCGTCACCACGCTCGAAATCCTGCCGACACTCGCCGCGCTCGCGGGCAATCGCACGCTTCCCGCCGGCCTCGACGGCTTCGACCTCTCGCCCGTGCTCCTCGGCGCCCCCGGCGCCCGCTCGCCGCGCACCACACTCTACTCGCTCTACGGCTACCGCGCCAACCGCCGCGAGTCGTTCCGCGAGGGCCGCTGGAAACTCCACGTCGCCACCCCGCCTGAACTCTACGATCTCACCGCCGATCCCGCCGAGTCCACGAACGTCGCCGCGCAACACCCTGACCTCGTCGCGCGCCTCACCGCCGCCGCCCGTCAGCTACGCGAGTCCACCGGCATCCCCGCCACCAACCCCGCCGATCCGTTCGACCCGCCGCCGGCCAAAGCGAAGAAAAACGCCGCCAAAAAATCCGCCCCGTAATTCCGTGCATTCGCAGTCCACCAAACCCGGGAAAAGGCAGGAAGATTCTTGGGTCGAAACATTCCTCAAACCTCTCGACCCACTCCTCCGAAAATCTTCCTGCCCAAAAATTTTCCTGCCTCCCCTTCCGATTTCCACCCTGCCGCAGGCATCCGCCACATGAGTTCGCCCTATTTTCCCTGTGCCGGCGCCCGCGCCCTCCACGCCCCCACGCGCCGCGATTTTCTTTTCTCCCTCGGCGCCAGCGTCGGCAGCATCGCCTTCACCTCGCTCCTCGCCCGCGACCTCGCCGCCCAGACCCCGAATCCCAGCCCCCAGACCCTGCCTCCGTCCAGTCCCCTCGCGCCCAAGCCCGGCCACGTCCCCGCCAAGGCGAAGAGCTGCATTTTCCTCATGATGGAGGGCGGCCCGTCGCACATCGATACGTTCGACCCCAAGCCGATGCTCACGCGGCTGCATCTCAAGGAATTCACCCGCGAGGGCAAAATGAAGTCCGCGATGGAGAGCGGCAAACGCTACTACGTCGAGAGCCCGTTCCAGTTCCACAAATGCGGCCAGAGCGGCGCCGACCTGGCCACGAACTGGGAGCATCTCGCCCGCGTCGCCGACGATCTCTGTTTCTACCGCGGCTGCCAGGTCGACTCCGTCAACCACCCCACCGCGATGTATCAGATGAACACCGGCAACCGCTTCGGCGGCGATCCGGCCATCGGCTCGTGGGTCACCTACGGACTCGGCACCTCCAACCAGAATCTTCCCGGCTTCGTCGTGCTGCCCGAGGTGTCGTTCCCGCAGGGCGGCGCCGCCAACTGGGGCAACGCCTTCCTGCCCGCCGATTTTCAGGGCACGCCGCTCCGCGCCAAGGGCTCGCCCATCCTCGACCTCACCCCGCCTGCCGGCATCACGCGCGAACACCAGCGCGCCAACCTCGATCTCCTCGCCGAGCTCAACTCCGCCCACCGCACCGCCCATCCGCAGCACACCGAACTCGCCGCACGCATGGACGCCTACGAGCTCGCCTACCGCATGCAGACCGAAGTCCCCGGCCTCCTCGATCTCACGCGCGAAAATCCACGGCTCATGGAAAGCTACGGCATCGGCGCCGGGCCCACCGACGCGTTCGGCCGCAAATGCCTGCTCGCCCGCCGCCTCGTCGAGCAGGGCGTGCGCTTCGTGCAGCTCTACGCCGGCACCTGGGATTCGCACGACTACATCGCCCGCGCCCACGGCAACCTCGTCCGCGCCGTCGACCGCCCCATCGCCGCGCTCATCGCCGACCTCAAGCAACGCGGCCTCCTCGATAGCACACTGGTGGTCTGGTGCGGCGAATTCGGCCGCAGCCCCGACAACGGCGTGCGCGGCGGCACCGCCTACGGCCGCGACCACAACCCGCACGCCATGACCATCTGGTTCGCCGGCGGCGGCGTGCGCGCCGGCCACACCATCGGCGCCACCGACGACCTCGGCGACAAAGCCGTCGACTGCGTGCACCACGTGCGCGACGTGCACGTGACGCTCCTGCGCCTCCTCGGCCTCGACGACAACAAGCTCACCTACTTTCACGGCGGCCGCTTCAAGCAACTCAGCCAATTCGGCGGCCAGGTGATCAAGGAACTGATCGCCTGAGCAGACGCTTGCCCTTCTGCTGAACTCTCCCACGCTCCCGTCATGGTCACACTCCGCCTGCCGCCGTCGCTTGAGCGCAAGCTCGCCCGCGAAGCAAAGAAACGCGGTCGCACGAAGACCGCGCTCGCGCAGGAAGCCGTGGTCGATTTGCTGCAGGACGCCGAGGACGCCCGCGAGGCCGACGCAGTGATGGCGCGGATCGCGCGCGGCGAGGAGCGCGTTCACTCCTCCGCCGACGTGAAACGTGCGCTGGGCCTATAGTTTTTCCGACACCGCCTGCGACGCGCTGCGGAAGCTGGATCGGCAGGCCCGGGCGCAGATCGTGCGCTATCTCGACGAGCGCATTGCACAGGCGGAAGACCCGACCCGTTTCGGGAAACCGTTGCGCGGCCAACAGCACGGCTATTGGCGTTATCGCGTGGGCGACTACCGCATTATCGTGAGCATCGAGCGCGATCGTTTGCACGTGCTCGTGGTCAAAGTCGGACACCGTTCGACGGTTTACGACTAATCCACCTTCATCCGCGCGCAGATGGGCTGAGCGCTCCACACACGACCATTGGCCACGACAAGCAGCCTGAGTCTCCCCCTCTCTCCGTCTCTCCATCTTTCCACCCCACGCACATGCCCCATCCGCACTTCGCCTCCCTCACTCTGGCCCTCGCCCTGCCGCTCGCCGCGGCCGCCGCCAGCTCCATCACCTACCCGCCCGCCCCGAACCTCCCCGGCGCCGGCAAGCACCTCGTCTTCCTCACCGGCGACGAGGAATACCGCGGCGAGGAGGGGCTCCCGATGCTCGCGAAGATTCTCAGCCAGCGCCACGGCTTCCGCTGCACCGTGCTCTTCGCCCTCGATCCCGACGGCACGATCAATCCCGACAACAACAAATCCCTCGGCGACGCCGAGGCCCTCGATCGCGCCGATGGCATCGTGATGGCGCTCCGCTTCCGCCAGTGGCCCGACGATGCCATGCGCCACTTCGCCGCCGCCGTCGCCCGCGGCGTGCCCCTCGTCGCGCTGCGCACAAGCACGCACGCGTTTCGTTTTCCACCCGGCCACCCGACCGCGTTCGCCGCCTTCAACGATTTCGGCCGGAATGTCCTCGGCGAAAACTGGGTCAGCCACTGGGGCCCGAATCGCAAAGGCGCCACGCGGGGCGTCATCGAGCCCGGCGCCGAATCCGATCCACTCCTCCGCGGCGTGCGCGATCTCTTCGGCGACTCCGGCGTCTACGAGACGCACCCCGTCGCCGACGCGAAGATTCTCGCACGCGGCTACGTCCTCAAGGGCATGAAGCCCACCGACGAGCCCGACACCTACCTGAAGAAACGCCACGCCGACAAACTGGAGCAGCCGATCAACGACCCCGCCATGCCCATCGCGTGGACGCGCCTGAACAAAAACCCCAACGGCACCACGAACCGCGTCTTCTGCACCACGATGGGCGCCGCCACCGATCTCGAAAACGAGGGCCTGCGCCGCCTGGTCGTCAACGCCGTGCTCTGGGGCTTCGCGCTCGAAATCCCCGCCGCCACCGATGTCCGCTACGTCGATCCGTTTCATCCCGCGCCCTACGCCTTCAAAGGCTACCGCCGCGGGATCACGCCCGACGATCACGCCCTCGGTCGCGAACTTCGCCCCGGCACACCGCCGCCCGCGCCGGCAAAGAAATGAAGGTGGGCCGCGCACTCCGTGCGCGGCCTGTCGTGGACGAGGCGTCCCGCCTCGTTTCAGCCTAAATCCCGCAGTTGAACCGCAGAGAGCGCAGAGAGAAAAACTCATTTGCTGCTCTTCATGCGCATTAACCCACGAGGTGAAGATCTCCCGCCCGCTCAGAAAAACCGGTGAGTCTCTCTTTGAGCCCTTTGCGCTCTTTGCGGTTAGTTCCAACAGCGCTTTCCAGGTTCAGTTTCCCGCGACCGCGTCCCGGCACCCGCCCTGAGCATAGCCGCCATCCGCCTGCGCACCACGCGCGGCGCCACCCGCCTTTCGCCTTTACCCCCGGGCGGCGTCTCCTCACTTCTCGACCGCCCCCGCGGCCCTGACCGTCGCGTTCCCCCAAAACACCCATGAAAACCCTGCCTGTCCGGATCCTCGCGCTTTCGCTTGCCCAGCTGGCCGCTCCCGCCTTCGCCCAAACCGCCAGCACGCCCGCGGCCTCTTCCTCCGCCGCGGCCAACACCTCCGCCACGAAAGAGGAGGCCGTCGTCCTCTCCCCGTTCGAGGTCAATTCCGGCGACGACCAGGGCTACGCCGCCTCCTCCGCCCTCGCCGGCACGCGCACCAACGAGAAACTCGCCAACCTCCCCAACTCCATCTCCGTCTTCACCGCCGACCTCCTGAGCGATCTCGCGATCAACGATTTCTTCGGCGCCGTGGAGTTCGCCGTCGGCGCGGAGAACATCTACAACGACACCGGCACCGTCGGCGCCCCCGTCGGCTCGCGTTCCGGCAACCAGATCAGCTTCCGCGGCATTCCGTCGATCCGGCAGCTGCGCGACGGCTTCCCGTGGTTCCTCCCCGCCGACACCTACAACACCGAGCGCATCGAATTCGCCCGCGGCCCCGGCGGCCTCGCCTACGGCGACGTCGATCCCACCGGCATCATCAACGTCTCCACCAAGCGCGCTACGTTCCGCCGCGCCGCCTCGGCGCAGGTGCGCATGGATTCGTTCGGCACGCAGCGCTACTCCGTCGACGTCAACCAGCCGCTGCTCCCGCGCCTCGGCCTCCGCGTCAACGCCCTCAACTCCGAGGTCGAGCAATTCCGCCAGCGCACCGAAAAGGACTATCGCGGCTGGGCCGCCGCGTTGCGTTGGGACATCTTCAAGGACCGCCGCACGCGGCTCGACCTCAACTACGAGGGCGGACACCAGCGCAACAACCAGGGCGTCCTCCACCTCAACGACGGCATCAAGGCCTACATCCGCGGCACCGGCACCAACGCCCTCGACACCAACCCCAACCTCGCCGGCACGCAGGTCAACGGCGTCGGCATGCGCCAGATCGCCTCCGCCACCGGCAACGCGCACGTCTACCTCGACCTGGGCGGCACGCTCCACGACATGCGCTCCACCGCCACGACGACGTTTCGCAACTCCGCCGTCCTCACCGGCGCCACCGTCGCCACCGGCACCGACCCGCAAAACCCCGTCCGCTACCCGCTCACCACGATTCCCTACAGCGTTTACCCCGACGGCGAGGACTGGTCCGGGCCCGACAACCGTCACGACACCGACTTCCACGCCTACAACATCGAGCTCTCGCACTCGCTCGGCGACCACTGGCGCTTCCTCATCGCGCACAACGGCCAGGTCGACGACACCACGCGCCTCCAGACCTATTCCTCCGCCGGCGCGCTCGGCATGAACTCCCGCGCCGTCTTCATCGACGTCAACCGCGTGCTCCCGCACCCGACGCTTCCCAACGCCACGATCCCCAACCCGCGCTTCGAAGAGCTGTTCCTCGCCTACGCCCCCACCTTCACTGACGACGGCAACAAGGCCCTCGGCTGGCGCACCTCCGCCGTCTACGACACCAAGCTCCCGTTTTGGAACTCCTCCTTCCGCGCCGTCGCCGGCGCCAGTTACCGCCACGAGAAAAACTACCTCGACACGTTCGCCTACGCCCTCACCCGCGAGGAGATCACGCGCCGCGGCCTCACCGGCACCCAAGCCACCTTCGCCAACAACGTCGTCAACCCCGTCCACTATCTGGCCGACGGCAACAGCGACGAACAACTCCGCCTCAAGGTCATCCCCGGCGTCACCGGCTTCTGGCGCACCGGCACCTCACAGACGCGCTTCGACCAGACGCTCGGCTCCGGCAACCTCACCACCATCGGCTCGTTCTTCGGCGGACGCCTCCGCACCAGCACCGGCATCAGCCGCGACTATTTCCGCCAGAACCGCGCCCGCGCCCCCCTCACCATCGCCGCCACCGGCGAGACCGCTCTCGTCGATCTCTCCAACCAGATCATCGCCAACCCCGGCGGCTACAACATCCCCTACGAACCCTTCAACCGCCGCTACGCCACCAACCAGACCTATGGCGGCGTCTTCCATTTGCTGCCGTGGCTCTCGCTCGGTGGCGGCTACTTCGAGTCCGCGCTGTTCACGGATAGCGTGAGTTTCGAACTCACCGGCCGCCCGCGCCTCCCGCGCACCGGCGAAGGCCACGAGTGGAGTCTGCGGTTCAATTTCCTTGAGAACCGTATCAACGCCACGATCACCCGCTTCCAGACGACGTCGGAAAACAACTCGCTCGGCCTCAGCGCGGCCGCGCAGACGGAACTCAACGCCCTCCTCCCCGCCAACCAGCGCCTGCTCGGCACCGGCGATTACCGCGATCAGGAATCCGAAGGCTGGGAGTTCGAGTCGCAGATCAACCTCAACCGCCGCTGGACCGTGCGGGCCACCTACTCGGTCAACTGGACCAACTACGGCCGCTTCTTCCCGCTCGTGCGACCTTACCTTGCGCTCGCTCGCGACGCCGCCAAAGCCCAGGGCCTCGATCCCGACAACGCCACGGCGATCACCGAGCAGCTCATCGACGACACCGAAGGTGCCGTCCGCACCGTCCGCCGCGAGACCGCCAACCTCACCACCCGCTACACCTTCACCGAAGGCCGGCTGCGGGGTTTCGCCCTCGGCACCTCCGCGCGCTACGCGATGGGCAAACCCCGCGCCGCGCTCTCTTCCGGCGGCGTGGTCGTGCTCCCGGCGACGAAGACGAGCAGCTACATACTCGTGAACCCCTTCGTGAGCTACCGTCGCAAACTCTGGAACCGCAACTGGACCGCGCAGCTCAACGTAAACAACGTCCTCGGCCTCCACTCCGACCAGGGCAACAGCTACACCTGGCCCCGCAAGACCGAGCCCCGCCAATACATCACGACCGTCACGGTGGATCTGTAGGTCGGTCTTCACGCCCGACACTGCCCAGCCGCCATCCCGTAGGTCGGGCTTTACGCCCGACGTATTTTTCCGCCCTCAACCTCATGCCGCCATCCGACGAGCCTGATGTCGGGGATAAACCCCGACCTACCACAACCGAGCCGCGCGTTCTTCGCGGCTACGGTGCTCTGCGTCGGGGACGCTTCTCGCAGACTGGGTCCGATAACTTTGTCACCGGCTGCCTGCGCCGCCCGGCGTCCGGTCTCACATCGGCACCCGTCGCCGGGATTGTTCGCGAGAAACTCCAAGAGCTCGAAGCCGCCCGCCTCTGGCACCTGCGCACCTACGTGCTGATGCCCGATCACTTTCACCTACTCGCCACGCTTGGGTCATCCGGCGATCTATCTGCCGCCATGCGCCTCTTCAAAGGCCCGCTGACACCGACGCTCCGCCAACACGACCTGCATTGGCAACCCAACTTCTACGATCACCGACTGCGCGAGCCCGACGAACTACTTCCCACCTTCCTCTACATCTTCCTCAACCCTTACCAAGCCGGCCTCACCACGGCAGGTGAACGTTGGCCGTGGTATTACTGCGCCCCCGAAGACTGGGAATGGTTCGGCGGCCTGACCAACGAAGCAAAACCATTCCCCGAATGGCTGAAGTAGGTCGGGCTTCACGCCCGACACCTTTTTCAAGACGCGTCGGGCGTAAAGCCCGACCTACCTCTCTCACACATCACACACCCGCACCGCCTCGCTCAGCGACGTCGCCTTGTCGCGCAGCGGGATAAATTCCTGCCCGACAAACCCGCGATAGCCCGTCTCGGCGATCGTCTGCATGATCGGCGCGTAGTTCAGTTCTTGCGTGGCATCGATCTCGTTGCGTCCCGGCACGCCCGCCGTGTGGTAATGCCCGATCCAGTCCTTGTGCTGCTTGATGCGCGTGATCACGTCGCCGTGCATGATCTGCACATGGTAGATATCGAAGAGCACTTTCACCCTCTCCGACGCCACCCGCCGGCACACCTCCACGCTGCGCTCGATGTCGTCGCAGAAATAGTCAGGGTGCCCCTTCATCTCCACGGCGACGCGCGAGTTCAGCATCTCAAGGCAGAGCGTCACCTTTTTGCTCTCTGCGTAACCCGCGATCTTCTTCAAGCCGTCGACCATGTTCTTCATCCCCGCTTCGTCGGAGATCCCGCGGCGAAAGCCCGAAAACGTGATCACATTCGGAAAACCTGCCGCCGACGCCGCGTCGATGCGCTCGCGCAACACCTTCACGCATTCGTCGTGCTCCTCGACGTGCGCAAAACCCTTTGTGAACCCGTGGCTGCTCGTCATCGCGCAAACGAGGCCGTGCTTCTTCAGGATGGGAAAATTCGCAGGCGTCGTGAGCTCCACCGACTCGAGCCCCAGCCGCTTCGCGAGCACGCACACCTCCTCAAACGTCATCGGCCGGAAACACCACGGCGCCACCGAGTGCCGCAGCCGTCCGTTCTTCACCCGATAAAGTTCCGCGGTCGCATCGGCCGCCTGCGCCACTCCCCTCGCCCCGGCCAGCATCGCCGCACTCACCGCTCCCGCCGCCCCGCGCACAAACTTCCGTCGCGATATTCCCCGTTCCGCTTCCGGTGTGGTTTTCATCCCGCGACTCGACACCAACCCTGCCCGCGCCTCAAGCCCGCGTCGTGGTTCCGGGTGCAACGGGGGCGCAACTCAAACTGATGTTAGTTCTCGAATGCCTCGGTTGCAGCGGCGGGCCTCCCTGCCCGCCGACCATCGGGCGAACGTCCGGCACCGGTGGGCAGGGACGCCCGCCGCTACGCCGAGCCAGCGCGGGTAAGCGCGCGCCTTGGACAGGCTTTTTCACCGTTTCCTGACCTCGGTTTGAGTCACACTCGTGCAACGGAGTGTGACTCAAACGGATGTCATACCGGTTACGTGGCGCTTCGGCACTTTGGATTTTGTCGGGCCGCCGGCTGGGCCGGCAATGCCAGACCACAACTTAACCGGCGAACGGCGACCGTCGCGCTCCGTCCGCACCGAGCCCCCCCGGAGTCCGATCACCCTGCAAAAATTCTCCCTCGCCGGACAGCATCGGCGTTGCCAGGCCGCCATCCTTGGTTTCACCTCCCCGGCACCCCGTTGAAACTCGCCGGCTTCGCCGGCGTCTTTCTCCCGTTCCCGAGTCCCTTTCCCACGCCCATGTCCTCCGACGGCCACCACCGCCCTGCCGCGCACCCTTGCTGCGGCGTTTCCACCAACCTCGAAGACTACTTCCTCACGCGCCGCCAGTTGCTCAGCCGCATGGGCATGGGTCTCGGCGCCCTCTCCCTCTCCTCGCTGCTCGATCCCCGCGACCTGCTCGGGGCTGACACCAAAGCCAAGGCCGGCCCCGCCACGAGCCCCCTTGCCCCCCGCCCGTCCCATTTTCCCGGCAAGGCGAAGGCCGTCATCCACATCTTCGCCCAGGGCGCGCCGTCGCACCTCGACACCTGGGACCCCAAGCCGACCCTCACCCGCCTCAACGGCAAGTCCATCCCCGGCGGCTCCGACCTCGCGCTCGGCTCGCCGTTCAAGTTTTCCAGATACGGTCAGAGCGGCCTCGAAGTCAGCGAGGTCTTCGCCAAGACCGCCCAGCACGCCGACGACCTCGCCGTGGTCCGCTCGATGTGGACCGACATCCCGGCGCACGAAGTCGCCACCGTGTTCATGAACACCGGTTCGCTCCGTATCGCCAAACCCAGCATGGGCGCGTGGCTCGTCTACGGCCTCGGCACGGAAAACCAGAATCTCCCCGGGTTCATCGCGCTCCGCGGCGCGGGCCTGCCCCCCGGCGGCGCCAGCAACTACGGCTCGGCGTTCCTCCCGGGCGTTTTCCAGGGCGCGAGCATCAACACCCAGGCGCCCACGGTGCCGCAGATGATTCAAAACATCCGCAACACCTACGTCACCAAGTCCGAGCAGCGCCGCCAGCTCGACTTCGTGCACCAGCTCAACGAACTCCACGCCAAAAATCTCCAGCGCGACGCCGCGCTCGAGACGCGCCTCGAGAGCTACGAGGTCGCCTTTCGCATGCAGGCCGAGGCGCTCGACGCCTTCGACATCTCCAAGGAGCCCGAGTCGATCCGCTCCGCCTATGGCGTCTCGCTCGGCGGCCCCGGCCGCGGCGGCGACCAGGGCAAACAACTGCTCATCGCCCGCCGGCTCGTCGAGCGCGGCGTCCGTGTCGTGCAGGTCTGGCACCAGGGCTGGGATCACCACAACGATCTCCAGACCCGCCTCGCCACCAAGGCCTCCGAGATCGACGGCCCGCTCGCCGCGCTCATCGGCGACCTCAAGCAACGCGGCCTCCTCGACTCCACCCTCGTCCTCTGGGGCGGCGAATTCGGCCGCAAGCCCACTCGCGACCGCAACGGCTACGACAACCCCGGCCGCGACCACAACGCCCGCGCCTTCTCCGTCGTCATGGCCGGCGGCGGCATCAAGGGCGGCACCGTCTACGGCGCCACCGACGAGTTCGGCGCCGCCTCCGTGGCCGACAAGGTCCACCCGCACGACCTCCACGCCACCCTCCTGCACTGCATGGGCATGGATCACACGAAGCTCACCTACCGTTTCAACGGCCGCGACTTCCGCCTCACCGACGTCGCCGGCAACGTGATCAAACCGCTCCTCGCATGACCGCCCCGCACACCCGGCGCCGCGAGCGCCCGCGAATCGAGTCGTTCTCGTTCGTCGTTCTCTTTCTCGTCCTCGGCTCTGCCGCCCTCCGCGCCGCCGACATCCCCGTCAACCACCCGCCCGTCGCCGGCCTCTCCGCCGCCGACCTCCAGTTCTTCGAATCCAAAGTCCGTCCGATCCTCACCAAGCACTGTTACAACTGCCACAGTGCCGAGGCCGACAAAGCCCGCGGCGGCCTCCTCCTCGACACCCGCGAGGCCGTCCTCGCCGGCGGCAACACCGGCCCCGCCCTCGTTCCCGGCAAGCCCGACGAGTCCCTCCTCATCGAGGCCATCCGCTACAAGACCGAGGATCTGCAGATGCCCCCCAAGGGCGAAAAACTCTCCGACGAACAGATCGCCACCCTCACCGAGTGGGTCCGCCGCGGCGCCCCCGATCCCCGCGCCAATCTCACGATCGTCGGCTCCACCAACCCCGCCTACGCCGGCGTCGGCAAGAATCACTGGGCCTTCAAGCCCGTGCAAAAACCCGATATTCCCGCCGTCAAGAACACCGCCTGGGTCAAGAACCCGATCGACCACTTCGTGCTCGCCCGGCTCGAGGCCAACGGGATGAAGCCCAACTCCCCCGCCGACAAGGCCACCCTTATCCGCCGCGTTTATTTCGATCTCATCGGCCTCCCGCCCCACCCGCTCGACGTGCAGGCCTTCGCCAAGGACGACTCGCCCGACGCCCTCGCCAAGGTCGTCGACAAACTGCTCAACTCCCCGCAATACGGCGAGCATTGGGCCCGCTACTGGCTCGACGTCGCCCGCTACTCCGACACCAAGGGCGACGCCCCCCGCCAGGAGGACAACCGCTACCCGCACGCGTGGACCTACCGCGACTGGGTGATCGACGCGCTCAACGCCGACCTCCCCTACGACAAATTCATCATCGCCCAGCTCGCCGGCGACTACTTCGCCAACTACCTCGAAAAGCAGGCGAAGGCCAAGTCCGCCACCACCACGCCCCCCCGCGCCACGGCCAACGTCGCCGCCAAACCCGTCGCCACCGCCGCCTCCGCCGAGCCTCCCGTCCAGTTGCCCAAGGTCGAGGTCAACGCCCACCGCGAGCCCGAGTATCGCCGCTTCATGGCCGCCCAGGGTTTCCTCACACTCGGCAACCAATTCAACGGCCGGAAGGACGACATCATCGGCGACCAGATCGACGTCACCGGCAAAGCCTTCCTCGGGCTGACCCTCAGCTGCGCCCGCTGCCACGACCACAAGTTCGATCCGATCTCGATGAAGGACTACTACGGGCTCTACGGCGTCTTCGCCAACAGCCAGATCCCGTCCGTCCTGCCCACGCTTCAGGCCAACGTCCCCAAGTCCCCCGACCTGCTCGACTACCTCGAAAAATCCGCCGCGCTCGAAAAGCGCGAAGCCGAGCACAAGAAGGAGCAGGACGAGTTCCGCCGCGCCGTCCGTGATGCCGGTGGCAAGGGCAAGGGCGCCGCCAAGGCCGTCACCGGCAAGATCGATCCGATGAAGCGCCAGCAGCTCCAACGGCAGGAGCGCGAACTCTACCGCGACATCGCCACCCTCGAATCCACGCACCCCGGCTCGCCCGCCCGGGCCAACGCCCTCGTCGACCTCCCCGTCCGCCAGCTCCGCGATTACCCGGTTCTCCTCCGCGGCGAGATTTCCAACAAAGGCGAAATCGTCCCCCGCCGTTTCCTCGAAATCCTCTCGCCCGATCCCAAGCGGCGCACCACTTGGAACCAGGGCTCCGGTCGCTGGCAGCTCGCCCTCGCCATCGCCGACAAGAACAACCCCCTCACCGCCCGCGTGATGGTCAACCGCATGTGGCAGCAGCACTGGGGCTCCGGCTTCATCGATACCCCCGACGACTTCGGCAACATGTCCTCGAAGCCCACGCACCCCGAACTGCTCGACTTCCTCGCCGCCACGTTCGTGGAAAACGGCTGGTCCCTCAAGGCCCTCCACCGCCAGATCGTCCTCAGCGCCGCCTACCAGCAGAGCAGCCTCAACAACCCCGCCTACGCCGAGAAGGACCCCAACAACAAACTCCTCTGGCGCTACAACCTCCGCCGGATGGATTTCGAGGAACTCCACGATTCGCTCCTCGCGATCACCGGCGAACTCGACCGCACCTACGGCGGCCGCCCCATCGCGATCAGCAGCGACGGCTTCGCCAAGCGCCGCGCCGTCTACACGATGATCGACCGCACCAATCCGCCCGAGCTGCTCACTCAATTCGATTTCCCCAATCCCGACGTCGCCTCCGGCCGCCGCTACGAGACCATCGTGCCCCAGCAGGCGCTGTTCCTCATGAACAGCCCCATGGTCATCGAGACCGCCCGCAAACTCGTCGATCGGCCCGCCTTCGCCGAGATCAAGTCCGACCCCGAACGCGTCACGCTGCTCTACCTCGCCATCTTCCAGCGCTGGCCGACCCAGCGCGAAGTCGAGCTCGGCTTGAAATACGTGAAAGCCAACCCGACCGGCACGAGCGTGAAACTCACCGCCGATCTCGCGCCCGCACAACAGAACGCCCGCGAAGCCCGCATCGCCGCCAAAAAAGCGATCGCCGGCAAACAGGGTGCCCGCTTCAACACCCAGGTCGGCGGCGTCTACGACAACCTCACGCCCCTCGACACCTGGACCAAGCTCGCCCACGCCCTCTTCCAGAGCAACGAAGCGATGTTCTACAATTAGGTTTTTGCCTCCGCAAAAACCTCACGGCCCGAGCATCTTCGGGCTCTCCACGTCCCCGCCCGTCTCGTCACCGCTCACCGGCTCGACCGCTTCGACGAAACGCAGGCCCTCGGGAAAGCTCCACAGCCAGCACGACCCATCCATCCGGTCGTGCACGAGCATGTAATCCGGCACCGCGTCCCGCTTCGCGCTCACGATGCTGAAGTGCCCGTTGGTCAGCCGCTCCACCAGCCCCGGCAGCATCGTGACCGGATGCTCCGCCTCCAGCGTCACCGTCCAACTCCCGCTCACCGCCACCGGCTGCTCCGCCTGGAAAAAATACCCGAAGAAACGCCCCGGCAGGAAAAACCCGGTCGCTCGCAGCCGCCGCAGCTGGTCGTCGACCAGCGTGACAAACCCGACCCGCCACGGCAGGTCGCCGGGCAGCACGAATTTGGGCAACGGAATTAGGACGTTGTCAGACATAACCGCAAAATCACATTCCCCTTAACGGCGCATTCCGCGCTCCGCTAAAGCCGCGAGTTGGCCCCACCCGGTTTGTCACCTACGAGTCCCGCGAAACAGGGTGACCGAGCGTTCGGCGGTTCGGGGAGCGCCCGCGTCCCGCGGGCTGTCCTCGGCGTCTCGCCGAGGACTTCGGAGGTGTCGGCGAGGCCCCGAGCCACCGCGTGTCACTCAATGATGCGAGCCGCAGTATTAGTTGCAAACGCGCCTGGACCTCGTCTGCCGCCCGGGGCGCACCGGCGGAAATCTTTTGCGCTTTTGCTGCTTTTTGCGGCCATTGCTCCCGCCGTGACGCTCGCCGAAAAACACCAGCACCTCGCCGATACCCTCGCGCTCATCCCCGATCCGCAGGAGCGCCTCGCCGCCGTCGTCGACCGCGCCAAAAAACTCCCCGCGTTCTCTCCCGTCGAGCGCACCGACGCTCACCGCGTGCGCGGCTGCGTTTCGCAAGTCTACCTCATCGGCGGGCTGCACGACGGCCGCTGCCACTTCCGCGCCGACGCCGATTCGCCGCTCGTGCGCGCCCTCGTCGCGCTGCTCTGCGATTTCTTCTCCGGTCTCACGCCCGCCGAGATCGCCGCCACCGACGCCGACCCGCTCGCCGAGCTCGGCCTCACGAAAAATCTCTCCCCCACCCGCCAGAACGGCCTCGCCGCCGTGCGCGCCGCGATCCGCGCCTTCGCAAAATCCCACCTGACCTGAACACCGAGTTCACCGAGGACACGGCGGGAGCCAAATCCGCTCTGCTTCTCTGCGTCCTCTGGGTTGAAAATGCTTCTCTTCGACGCCCACAACCACCTGCACTTCCCCGCGCTGCAACCGCACCGCGCGGCGGTGCTCGCCGACTTGTCGGCCATCGGCCTCGGCGGCGCCGTTGTCAACGGCACCAGCGAGGACGAGTGGCCCATCGTCTCCGCGCTCTGCGCCCGGCACTCAACGCCCAACACTCAACTTCTGCCTTCCTACGGCCTTCACCCGTGGGACGCCGGCAACCGCACGCCCGCGTGGCTCGACACCCTGCGCACCCGCCTCATTGCCGAACCCGCGAGCCACGTCGGCGAAATCGGCCTCGACCGGTGGATCATCGACGATCTCCGTCCCGACGATCCGCGCCTCGCCGGCCTGCGCGTCGCGTCGCTCGACGAGCAGGCGGAGGTTTTTCGCGCGCAGCTCGCACTCGCCGCCGAACTCGGCCGCGCCGCCTCCCTCCACTGCCTCCGCGCCATCGGCCCGCTGCACGAAATCCTCCGCACCGCAAAACTGCCCGCGCGCGGCTTCCTCCTCCACGCCTACAGCGGCCCGCTCGAGCTCGTGCGCCCGCTCGCCGGTCTCGGCGCGTATTTCTCCTACAACGGCCATTTCCTCCGCGCGCGGCACGCCGCCAAATCGCGCGTCTTCGCCGCCGTGCCGCCCGACCGCCTGCTCGTCGAAACCGACGCCCCCGCGATGGAGCTCCCCGCGCCGCACGCTCGCTTCGCCCTGCCCGCCGCGCCCGACGGCCAGGCCGTCAACCACCCCGCCAACCTCGCCGCCACCTACGCCGCCCTCGCCGAACTGCGCAACGTTCCGCTCGCCTCGCTCGCCGGGCAGGTGGCGCGGAATTTCGTCAAACTCTTCGGGACCACGGAGGAGAACCGATAATCGCACCGTCCCGTAGCTTTCAGACTTTCCGTTGCAGGGCCGCCCGCTGGGCGGCAGGCCCAGAGGCCTCTGCAACCTCTGCCACTCAGTTTGGAGCAGTTTCAAAAAATTCCGCAGCCGTTTGTGCAGGTCGGGGTTTATCCCCGACGTCGGACGTAAAGCCCGACCTGCGTGCCGATCATGGCTGCACTTCAACTTACTGAGTCTCGCGAAATAGGGTGACAATGAGTTCGGTGGTTCGGGGAGCGCACCCGTCTCGGGTGCTGGTGCCGGCGTCTCGCCGACACCTCCGAAATCCTCGGCGAGACGCCG
>JACRKC010000101.1 GCA_016235555.1 Verrucomicrobiota bacterium | reverse complement strand
GGTCGCCGAACCCCGCCGAATCGATACGCAGTCGCAAGCCGGCGGGGTTCGGCGACCCCGCCCTACAATTTGGCCGCCACGGCGGCGAAGACTTCGGCCTCGGTGATCTTGCGCACGCAGTAGCTGCGGTAGCCGTCGCCTTTCACGCAGGGCGTGGGTGCGGCCTCGCCGAGGCACGAGCACGGGAGCGGCGTTTGGAGAATGGTGTGACGCGCGCCGAGCGGGCGCCAGATCGTGGCGTTTTGAGAGCCGAACAGAGCGACGACGGGCGTGCCGACGGCCGCGACGATGTGCATGGGGCCGCTGTCGTGGCAGAGAAATACGTCGAACTGCGCAGCCAGCGCGGCGAACTCGCCCACGGGAAGGGCACGGTCGATCGCGACAAGATGGGTTTTTGCGTGGGCGCGAATCTGCTGCACGAGTTCCTGCTCGGCCGGGCCGCCGACGAGGAAGACCTGGGCGCCGGTGTCGTCTTGCAGCCGATCGCACACGGCGGCGAAACGCTCGGCGGGCCAGATGCGATAGGGTGAGCGGCTGCCGGGATGAACGAGAATTTTGGACTGCCGATTGGCGAAGGCCGATTGGCGAACACCGACGAGCGCTGAGATGGCGGCTATGTCCGGTTGGCGGGGGACGAGGCGGACTTCGCGGGTGCCGAGTGGCACGCCGATGGGCGTCAGGAGTTGAAGGTAGGTTTCGGTGATGTGGTGGGCGTCGTAGAACGCGTTCGTGACCTTGGCCGAGTGCGTGTAGAGGCGCGGGTAGCGGAAGACGATGAGTTCGCGGTCGAAGGCGACGCGGGTCGTGGCGCCGGTGAAACGGGTGAGGAGCGCGGTCTTCTCGGTGTTGTCGAAATCGAGCACGTGCGTGAACCGGGCGGCACGCAGGGCGCGGAGGAAAGCCGGCCACTCTCCGATGCGACGGGGAAAAGTGAACGCGGCGTTGAAGTCGGGATTGAGCGGCGCGATGCCCGCGTAAGGCGCTTCGGTCAGGAGCGCGAGTTGGGCGTTGGGCCAGTGGAGGCGCAGGTTTCGTGCGACGGAGCCGAGGAGCACGATGTCGCCGAGGTAGCGACGGCGGATGAGCAGGACTCGCGGAACGGCGGAGATCATTTCGGCTCGCTGGCGGTCGCCGCTACGTTGCGGCGCCGGCGGTCTGCCGATCGTAGAGCGACTTGTAGAGGGCGCTGGTGTTGTAGAGCGCAGCATGGTCGCCCGTTGCCACAAGCTCGCCGCGGTCGAAGACGATGATCTTGGTCGCGTCGCGAATCGTCGAGAAGCGGTGCGCGATGATGAAGACGGTCTTGCCAGCCATGAGCTTTTTCAGCGCGACCTGGATGGCCGCCTCGCTGTCGGAGTCGAGCGCGCTCGTGGCTTCGTCGAGGATGAGAATGGGGGCGTTGCGGAGAAAGGCGCGGGCGAGGGCGATGCGTTGCTTCTGGCCGCCGGACACAAGGGCGCCGCGCTCGCCCACGATGGTGTCGTAGCCCTGTGGGAGTTGGGTGATGAACTCGTGCGCGAAGGCATCGCGGGCGGCTTGTTCGACTTCGGCGCGGGTGGCGTCGGTGCGGCCGAGGAGGAGATTGGCGTAGATCGTATCGTTGAAGAGGACGGGGTCCTGCGACACGACGGCGATGTTGCGGCGCAGGTCGGCGAGGCGGAGCGAGCGGACATCCTGGTCGTCGACGGTCACGCGGCCGGCGCCGGCTTCGTAAAAGCGCGGGACGAGATTGGCGAAGGTGGACTTGCCGGCGCCGCTCGGACCGACGAGGGCGCAGATGGTGCCGGCGGGGACGCGGGCGGATACGTTGCGCAGGACGGGTTCGTCGGCTTTGTAGGCGAACGTCACGCCCTCGAAGGCGACGTCGCCGCGGAGGCGCCCGATGGCGACCGGTTGCGCGGGATCGGCGATGGTGATCGGCTCATGGAGGACGACTTCGAGGCGGTCGAGCGAGGCGGTGGCGCGCTTCAACTCGCTGTTGAGCGCACCGATCTTTTTGATGGGTTCGTAGCTGCCGTAGAGCGCCGTGATGAGGGCGACGAAGGTTTCGAGTTTGAGTCCGCTGCCGTAGGCGTAGACGAGCGTGAGGGCGATGCCGGCGGCGGAGATCACCTCGATGGCGGGCGTGAGCGCCTGCGCATATTTGACGATCTTCATCTGCGAGGTGATCAGCGCGCGGCAGGCGGCGGCGAAGCGGTTGGTCTCGTGCTGTTCGAGGCCGAAGGCGCGGACTTCGCGTGCGGCCGAAAGGTTTTCCGAAAACTGGCTGGTGACCGAGCCGAGCTGCGACTGCATCTGCGCGGCGCGTTTGATCACCTTGCGCCCGACGTAGCGAATCGGGAACACGACCAGCGGGACGGCGGCCAGGCACACGATGGCGAGCCATGCGCCCTGCGAGGTGACCGCGAGCACGACGATCGCGGCAAGCGAGAAGAGCAGGGTGGCGGGCTGCTTGATGCCGTCGTTGGCGACGAGCGTGAGCGCGAACTGCAGTTGCGCCGTGTCGGCGAGGCCGCGGGAGAGCAGATCGCCGGTCTGCTTGCCCTGCACGAACGAGAGGGGCAGCACCTGGAGTTTTTTGAAATAGTCCAGGCGCAGCGCCTCGAGGATGCGCACGCCGGCCAGTTGGGTGAAGTAACTGTTTACGTAACCGCTCAGTGCGCGCAGGAGGAAGATGAGCGGAATGGCCGAGGCGATCAGGGCGACTTCGCCGAGCGGCAGCCGCGGGCCGGCCGGGCTGAAGATGCGCGGGAAAACGTATTTCACCAGCAACGGCAGCGCGCCGTTCGAGGCACCGTAAATCACGCCGCACGTGATGGCCACGGCCACCGGACCGCGGACGGCGCGGAGGTATTTGAAATAGGGACGGAGGCGGCGCATCAGGGCGATTCGAGGCTGGGATTGAACCCGCCGGGCGGCGTCCGTTCCATATCAATCTTTGGAAGACCGCACATCGAGCGCGTCGCGCAGGCCGTCGCCGAGGAAGTTGAGCGAGAAGAGCGTCAGCGAGAAAATGGTGCCGGGGAAGAGGAGCAGCCACGGGAACTCTTCCATCTTCTCGGCGCCGTCCTTGATGAGCACGCCCCATGAACTCATCGGCGGTTGCACGCCAAGGCCGAGGAAACTCAGGAACGCTTCCAGCAGCATGACGCCGGGAATCGTGAGCGTCGTGTAGACGATGATCGGGCCGAGGATGTTGGGCAGGATGTGGCGGAGGATGATGCGGCGGCGGCCGTAGCCGAGGGAGCGGGCGGCCTCGATGAATTCCATTTTCTTGATCGCCATGACCTGTCCGCGCACGATGCGGGCCATGGTGAGCCACTCGACGGCGCCGATGGCGACGAAGAGGAGCACGATGTTTCGCCCAAAGAACACCATCAGCAGAATCACGAAGATCGCGAAGGGCAGGGCATACATGATGTCGACGGTGCGCATCATGACCGCGTCGAGCTTGCCGCCGAAATAGCCGGCGATGGCGCCGTAGACCACGCCGATAGTGAGCGCGACGAGTGTGGCGGCGAGGCCGACGGCGAGGGAGATGCGGCCGCCGTAGAGCAGGCGCACGAGCAGGTCGCGCCCGAGCGTGTCGGTGCCGAGCCAGTGCGCGGCGCTGGGCGGCGAGGCGCCGAGGTCGAGATTCTGGACCTCGTAGCCGTAGTGGCTGAACCACGGGCCGGCGACGCAGAGCACGGTGATGGCGGCAAGCGCCCAGAGGCCGAAGACGGCGAGTTGGTTTTTCCGCAGGCGCAGCCATGCGTCCTGCCAGAGCGAATGGCCTTGTTCGACGGGCTCGGCGGAGACGGTGGCGGCGGGCGTCGTCATGTCGGTCAGGCTTCGAGGCGGACCTTGGGGTTCATCCACGCGGCGACGATGTCGCTGAGAAGATTGAGCGCCATGAGCAGCGCGGCGTAGAGGATCACCGTGCCGAGCACGAGGGTGTAGTCGCGGTTGAACGCGCTGTTCACGAATTCGCGGCCCACGCCGGGGATCTGAAAAATCGTTTCGATCACGAAGGAGCCGGTGAGGATGTTGGCGATGCCGGGTCCGAGCCACGAGACCACGGGCAGCAGTCCGCCGCGCAGCGCGTGGCGGGTGACGATGCGCCATTCGGTCGCGCCCTTGGCGCGGGCGGTGCGGATGAAATCCTGGTGCAGCACCTCGAGCATGCCGCCGCGGGTGAGGCGGGAGATCGGCGCGGCATAGGCGAAACCGAGGACGAGGCAGGGCAGCACGCGGTCGGCGGGGCCATACCAGCCGGAGGCGTTGAACCAGCCGGCCTTGATCGCGAGCGCGAGCACGAGCAGCGGGCCGACGACGAAGGTGGGAATCGAGATGCCCATCATGCCGAAACCGGACGCGCTGTAATCGACCCAGGAGTTGCGGCGCACGGCGGCGAGCGTGCCGAGGCTGATGCCGACGAGGAGGGCGACGCCGAGGGACCAGGCGCCGAGTTCGAGCGAGACGGGGAGTTTATCGCCGAGGATTTCGTTGACGGTGCGGTTGGGGTATTTGAACGACGGGCCGAGGTCGCCGCGGGCGAGGCTGCCGAGGTAGTCGAGGTATTGCTGCCAGAGGGGTTTGTTGAGGCCATAGTGCGCCTCGAGGTTGCGGAGAATCTCGGGCGTGACGGCCTTCTCCGCTGTGAACGGTCCGCCGGGCACGAAGCGCACCATGAAAAACGTCGCCGTGATCACGATGAAGAGCGCGAGCGCGGATTGCAGGAGGCGCGACGTGATGAAGCGGAGCATGGGAAGGGCAAATGGCCGAATGCCGACTGCCGAAGGGCAAGGCAAGCCTCGGCGTTTTTTGCGTTTGTGCCAGACGCGGAACTGCGCGATGCCACGGGCACCATGAATTCTCCGCATGCCACGCGCCGCCGTTTTCTGCAAAGCTCCGTCGTTGTCGCCGCGGCGAGTTGTCTGCCACGGGAGATGTGGGCGGCGGGTGCGGTTGCGTGGCCGATCGCGTGTCTCAACCGGCCGTGGACGAAATGGAGCTGCGACGAGATGCTCGATGGCGTGAAGGCGGCGGGTTTCCGGGTGATCGGGCTGCAAACGCCGACGCCGGCCGATCCGTTTGCGGGCGCGGCGGCGAAGCAGGAGTATCTCGTCGCGTTGAAGGCGAAGCTCGCGGCGCGCGGGCTGGAAGCGTTTCAGGGCCGGCTACAGACCCGCGACGCGGCGCCGGAGGCGGATGAAGCGGCGGCGATCCGCCAGCAGATCGACCACGCGAAGTTTCTCGGGCTGCGCACGCTGATCAACACGGGCACCGCGAAAACCGACGCCTATGCGAAATGGTATCGCGCGATGGCACTGGCGGCGGCGTATGGCGCGGACCATGGCGTCGAAATCGTGGTCAAGCCACACGGTGGCGTGACCGCGACGGCGGCCGATCTCCTGACGTGCCTGGAGAAGGTGAACCACCCGAATTTCCGCCTGTGGTATGACGCCGGCAACGTGATCTACTACACGGGCAAGGATCCTGTGGCGGAGCTGGAGCCGATCGTGGGGCACATCAGGGCGTTCACCGCGAAGGACTGCGCCGGCAAGGGCGCGGAGGTCATGACCCAGTTCGGCACGGGCAAGGTGGATTTCGCGGCGATCTTCCGGCGGTTGAAAAAAGCGGGCTTCGCCGGACCGATCGTGGTCGAGAGCTGCGCGATCGGGGTGACGGCGGCGGAGACGACGGCGAACGCGCGCGCGCGAACCGCGAATTTCTCGAGAAGGCGCTCGCGGCCGTCTGAACCGGACGCGTGCAAGCGGATCTGGTTTCGCGGACGAGGCGATGGGATCGGGTGGGCGCGCGTTGAGTGCGAAGCGCCGGCTTGAAGGTGGGAGCGGGCTTATCCCGCGACTCGTCGGGGCGTAAAGCCCCTCCCACAAAATGCGCGTTGAGGGCAACGCGCTCCACCTCGGCTACAAAGTTCCGCTTCCGGCGGATTTTTCCCGTTGCGGCGAGAGCCTCGCGGCTTCCGCTACGGTGCACGGCGATCTGACGCGACACGCGCTGGGCGTCCAGCGCGGGCGCGGCCTACATCGTCGGGTTGAGCATGATGTGGGCGCGGTGCGTGCCCGCATCCATGATCCACGGACCGCCGGGGATTTCCGGTTTGAGCGGCAGGCCGGTGCTCTCCGCCGTCGCCCACGGAATGTAGATCACGTAGCGCAGCTTCCCTTTCACCTCGCCGGTCGCGCGATTGAAGTCCTCGTCGTTGGCGTCGTAGACCGCGAGCGTCGTCGGGCCTTTCGGCATTGGTAGTTTGCCGGCTTTGGCCTCGGCCTCGCGCAGGTCGAAGATTTGTTTGGCGTTCTTGCCCTCCTTGCGCAGCTCGCGGCCGCGGGCCATGAAAGGTTCGAGGTCCTTGTGGTAACAGGCCGCGCTGAATCCCTTCCGGGTGGGATCGTCCGCGAGGCAGATTTGGTTGTTGGTGCCAGCGCGCAGCGTGACGAGCGTGCCTTTCTCGTCGTAACCCAACACCGTCGCGCCGTCGCGTTGCGCGGGCGGTGCGGCGAGGAGGGCGGTCTTGATCTGGATTTCCCGGGAGGGAATGGCGGGCGTCTGCGCCGCAGCGCGGAGGCAAACGAGGAACAACAGGCCGAGGAGTGGATTGATTTTCATGGGGTCGTGGGAGAGGAGGAGCGGGGCGGTGCAGAGTAGGGGCCTCAGCGGCGCCGGGTCACGCCGAATGCTGCGGGTCGGTCGGCGGCGGGCGTGACCCAAACTGAGGTCAGTTTTTGAAGGGCTCGGCGGCAGCGGCGGTCAATGACCGCCGTCGTGGCGCCAGGAGTATTCGTTCGGCGGTCATAGACCGCCGCTACAAATCGCTGACCTCAGTTTGAGTTGCAGCGCGTCTGCGGACTTGAGGTGTTTTCCTCCGGCGGGAGTGCAGAATTCAATTCCGTGACGCGGCGGAAACGGTTAAAGAACCGGTCCTACCCCTATGCAAAACCTCAACCGTCGGATGTTCCTCGGTGCGGCCGCATTGTCGGCTGCTTCTCTTACCACGCTCACGAAAGGCGCGGAGCCCGCAGCTGGATCAGTCAAAATCATCGGCCTCGTTGGCAGCCTGCGAAAGGGCAAGACGTCGTTCAAGGCGATGGAGCTCGCGCTCGAATCCGCGCGGTCCGTCAGTCCGGCCATCGCCACCGAGATCGTCGAACTCTCCGGCCTCAACCTCGATCCTTACATCGCCGTCAACAGCAAGAGTTCGGACCGGCCGGATGATTTTCCGGCGTTGCAGGCGAGACTCGCGGCGCCGGACGTGCATGGCATCTTGATGGCGTCGCCGGTCTACATGGGGATCGTCTCGTCGCCGTTGAAGGCGTTATTCGAGCGCATGGTGGCTTTCCGGCGCGGCGGGTTTCCACTGCGCAACAAGGTCGGTGGCGCGATCGCGGTCGGCTCCGGCCGCAACACCGGCGTGGAACTGATCCTGCAACAACTGATCCTGTTCATGATGTCGCAGGGCATGGTGCTCGTCGGCGACGGCAAGCCGGGCGACCACTGGGGTGGCACGATTCAATCGCAGGGCGAGGAACTCGTGAAGGACGAGCCCAGCCTCAATACCGTGCGCGGTGTCGGCAAGCGCGTCGCCGAAGTCGCGCTGCGTATGGCGGCATCGGCGAAGTAGCGTCGGAGGGCGGGCACTGCCCCGCGAGAGCGCTACACAGCGCACCGGTGCAGGACAGCCTCTTGTCGCCCGGCTCGTGAGAGGCTGTGTGAAAACGCGGCGGTTGTAGCGGAAAGCGTGAGCTTTTCGCCCGAACGCGGGCCAAATCCCACGAAAACCTCACGGTTTCCGCTACGCTTCGCGCGGCTGAACGAAGGCCGCCGGGTTTTCACACACTCTCGTGAGAGCCGGGATGGCAGGCAGGACGATTCCCGCCTCTTACGAGGCGGGCTACGCTGACCACGGTTTGCGTTACACCCGGCGAACGAATCGTTACAACTTCTGGCTTCAAGCCGGGCGGATAATTCACCATAGCAGGCGGTTTTCCTGACCATGAAGAGAGCATTCCTTTTGCTGACCGCATTCATCCTGCCGCTGGCGGCCTGTGCCGCGGACACCAAACCGATCGAGGAGGTGTTCGAGCGCTACTGGCGGACCTCCGCCAAGAAAGAGTCGGCCAAGGCCGCCGCCGATGTGCTGCCGGCGGATCTCGAGGAATTGAAGAAGGCCATCCTGCCGGTGTTCCTGGCCAATCAGGCACCCAAGGAAAAAGCCCGGCAGGAAGTGTCCGCGTTGTTCTTCGCCAAGACGGTGGGCAAGGCGCGAGAATCGATGAGCCCGGTCGAGGTGTTTGCCGGTTTCCAGCGCATCGTGGCGGCCACCAACCCGGAGATGTTCGATCTGCTCAAGGATGCGAAGCTCTCGATCGTCTTCGTGCGCACGCCGTCGGCCGATGAGGCCGAGGTGCATTTCCAAATCACCATCCGCGGCGAATCGGAAATGGAGGACGAGGCGCTCGTGCGGAAGAACGGCCGCTGGTGGATCCGGCTGAAGGACGACCCGAAGGATCTCGCGCAGCAGTTCAAGCAACTGCTCGCCGGCGCGCCGCCGTTGGCCAAGTGATCCTGTCGGGCGGCGAGCCGTTCGCGCCGCCGGGTCAGCGAGGGCCGATCGCCAGCAGGCGCTCGGTCGTGCGGAAATAGATCGTGCCGCTCGCGATCGCGGGTGTGGCCAGACCCAGGCCGTCGAGACTGTTCTTCGCTACGACGGAGAATTGGGGGCCGATCGGCACGACGAAAACGTCGCCCCCTTCGTTGACGAAATAAAGGTGCTTTCCGGCCGCGACGCCCGAGGCGGTGAAGGCCTGGCCGGCTTTTTGCAGCCGTTCGCTGTAGTGGATCTTGCCGGTGGCGCGGTCCACGCAGGTGAGAATGCCCTGCCAGTCGCAACTCCAGAGCAGGTCGCCCACCGCGATCGGCGTCTGCATGTAGCTGCCCAGCTTGGGATGGCACCAGGCGACGGCCGCGTTGGTGTCGCCGATCGTAGGCGGAGTGATGTCGCCTTTCGCCTCGGCGAGCCGGATGGCGCGCAGCGGCCGGGCGGTGCCGTGGGCGCTCGTGAAAAACGCCCAGTCGCCCACGATCAAGGGCGCGGGCACCGGGATGTCGCCGCCGCCGGAGATCGTCCACACCTGCCGGCCGGTCGCGAGGTCGTAGCCGCCGATTTGTTTCCAACCGTTGACGACGATTTGGGTGCGCCCGCCGACCTCGGCCAGCGCGGGCGTGCACCAGTTGGCGACTTCCTGCCGGGCGGTGCGCCACAGTTCCCGGCCGTCGCGCGCGTCGAACACGGCGAGAAACTGTTCACTGAGCACATCGCACTGCACGATGACTTTGCCGTCGTGGAGCACCGGCGAGCTGGCGAAACTCCACTGGAGCATCGGCGAGTCCCAGGGGCCGGCGTCCATTTTGCCGAGCGGTTTGCGCCAGCGCAGTGTGCCGTCCATCTCGAAACAGAACAGCCCTTCCGAGCCGAAGATCGCGACGAGGCACGTGCCGTCGGTCGCCGGCGTGGAGTTGCAGTGCGTGGCCTTGAGGTGGCGCTCCTGCGAGGGGACGGCCTCGTGGGCGGGCTTGTTCCAGACGATGGCGCCGGTGGCGCGGTCGACACACAGCAGGCGCCATTGATGCGGCTCCTTTTCTTTGTGCGAGTCGCCCGAGCCGTAGACGCCGGTCTTGATCGTGGGGCGCGGACCGGGGCGATCGACCGTCGTGAGGAAAAGATGCGGGCCCCAGACGATGGGACTCGCGTGGGCCAGGCCGGGAATCTCCGTGCTCCAGCGCAGATTTTCGCCCGAGGCGATCTGCCAGGTCGTGGGCACGGCCTCGGCGGCGAGGCCGCGTCCGCCGGGGCCGCGAAACTGGGGCCAATGGTCGGCCGCGTTCGCGGACCACGCGGCGAGAGCGACGGCGGACAAGAAGATGCGAATGGGAAATCGCCTGGTCATGGGTGGGGCTCGAGGGGGAACGGCGCCGGATGGTTTCAACGCGGCGGGCCCGCGGGATTCTGCGTCTGCGCGGACGGCTCGACCGTGTAGGCGGCGCTGGCGATTTTCCAACCGGCGTCCGTCTTCAGCAAAGTGAAGCAGTCGGTGCCGTTGTGCGACATGCGGCCGTTGCGATGAAAATCGTAGCGGGTCCACACCACGGCGATGCGGCCATCGAGGTGCACGGTGGGCGACCACATGCGCTCGAGCCACGAATCCGGCGACGCGGTGAGCTGCTCCGCGTCGGTCTCGATGGAGCGCTGCCGGATCGCGTTCGCCCCGTCGGCGCCGGGACGAATCGAGGTGATCTGCGCCCCGGGCTGGCACGTGGCACGCAACCGGGCGCCATCCTTCGCCTGCAACGCGTCGAAGAACGATTGCACGACCTGCACGATCGCGGCGCGATCGGTGGTGGGCGGAGCGGTTTCGGCGAACGCCGCACCGCGAACCAAGACGAAACAGACCACGAGGGTGAACAGGAGGGGTCGCATGGTGCGGCGACCGTGACGGATTCGCGTCCGGCCGCAACGGGGAATCGCCGGCGCGGACGCGGTTTGGCCTCCCCCGCGCCCGTCATCGTCGACCTGCGCGCGGTCCGTTTACTTCGCGGTGCAATTGAACATCCAGCGCACGCCGAAGCGATCGGTGAGGCAGCCCCAGTAGGCGCCCCAGAACATGTCAGTGAGCGCCATCTCGACCTTGCCGCCCTCGGCCAGCGCGGCGAACAGGCGTTCGGTCTCGGCGCGGGTGTCGGGTTCGAGGTTGAGATAGACGTTGTTTCCCTGATTGAGCTTGAAGCCCATCGATTCCGGCGAATCGGTGCCCATGAGCACATGGCCGCCGAGGATCGGGAGGGCGACGTGCATGACGAGGTTGGCGTCGGCTTCGGCAAGCGGTGGCTGGCCAGGACACGGCGGCCCGTCCTTGAGGCGCATGATGGGGCCGGCGAATTCGGTGCGGAAAACCGACTTGTAGAAGAGGAAAGCTTCCTCGGTATTGCGGGTGAAGTTGAAGTAGGTGCTGACGCGGGCCATGGTGGGTGTGGGTTGAAGGTTGGGGGGATGGAACGGACGTCCGCGCTATGATGAACGGACTCGCAGAGTCCGGACACGGTCCGGCATTTTTTCTGAAGCGATGTTCCGCCTCAGGGCCAGAGCCAGAGGAACACGAGACCGGAACCGAGTCCGTAAAGCGCAGCATCGAGCAGATACTTCGCACTCGCGGACCATGGCCGCATCATCCAGATGGATTCGGTCACGGTGCCAAAGCCGTGGGCGATGAAGGTGACCGCACCCACCAGCTTGGCGGCGCCGCGCGCGTGGCTGTGGTCGAGGCCGTGGACGCGCCCCGCCAGATACGCCGCCACAGCCGCGACGATCAACGACCAGACAAACCATTGCCCCAGAAACTTGCCGAGCACCGGCGCGCCCGTGGGCCCGATCGTCACATGTCCCACGGGACCCTCACGGTATTTCTGCAGCATGGCCTCGCTGCCCATGTCCTTCATGTCGGCGCAATGCGGCAGCACATACCGGCCGGGCGCGGGGTCACCGGCGCGGATGGCCGCGCGCACGGCCTCCTCGTTGGCGAAGCTGCCGTAGTCCCCGGCGTGCCACTTGATGACCATGTGAATGAGCGAGCTGATGATGAACACGACCACTGCGCTGAGCAGGATCGGCAACCAGAGGGCGAGGAGGGTATTCATGGGGGAGGGGAGATTGCGGGCGACGTCGTCGCCACCGTGGGCTCTCATCGTTCGCACAAAGCGTCGGACGGTGAAAGCCGGAAATCCGGGTGCGGCGGTCGAAGAGGGCTCGGCTCACGAGCCTGGCCGCCCCGATCTTGATGCCGGCACCGCGTGATTGCGCGTGGCATCGGTCCGCGGCGGCAGAGGTCGAGTGTTGACCGGATGCGGTTGCCGAATGACGTTCTCATCGGCTCGCTGCGCGGTTCCGCAGCGACGAGTTCCCCAAACCCCAAAAACAAGGAGAGCGTCATGAGCAAAGCGTTCGGCATCGTCCACTACTTCCCCGGCGGCACGAAGAAACAATACGAAGCTTCCATCGCCGCCGTGCATCCCAACCGCCGGAAACTCCCGAAAGGACAAATCTTTCACGCTGCCGGCCCGGCGAAGGGCGGTTGGACGATTGTCGCGTTTCACGTCTCCAAGCAAAGCTGGCTGAGCTTCCGCAATCGCGTCCTGCTGCCCGCGTTCCAAAAGGGCATCAAAGGCGGATTCACCCAGCCGCCGCAGGAAACTCAGATCAAGGTGCATAATCTCCAGCGTTAGCTGCCGCCAGTGGAGCGCGGAGCAACGAGCTTCGTGCGAGTGCGCGCCGGGATTGCGCTACCCGCGGGCCAAGTGGGATCGCAGGGAGGTGGGCCGTTCGTCGTCGGCAAGCATGACCAGGCGGACGACGCCTCGCGCAGCGTGCTCGAGGCGTAGTTCGCGCTCGCGACCAAGACCGGCGGCTTCGTGGTGGCCAGCTTGCGGCCATGGCTGCCACGGCGCTCTCCATGGCGGCACCCGGCACTTCGGCCATGGTGGCTTCGGGCACTTCCCGCCCGGGTGGTCTGCACGAGCACGCGTAACACCTCGTGGTCCTCGGCCAGCGCCGGTATTTGCTCGTGCGTGAATCTGGTTTTCGTCAGGTCCTTCGTCGACGGGTCATGGCTCTTCCTGCACTGGTGGTTTTGGGCTCAGGCACCAGACTACCTGCCATGATCCTTCTTTTAGCTGAACTTTCCGGACACTGCCGTGATCCGGAAAAACTGGCGGAGAGGAGAGGATTCGAACCTCCGGTGGAGTTTCCCCCACTCCTGATTTCGAGTCAGGTGCGATAGACCACTCTGCCACCTCTCCGACACAGGGCCGGCGAACGTAGGGCGCGGGACTCAAAACGGAAGCCCAAAATCACGTTCGGGTGGAAGGATTTGGAGGCCGGGGGGGCGAGGTGGAGCGGGAGCTAAAACCCGATGGCCTCGACTTGGAGGCTGAGGCCGAAGCGGCTCTCGCGGGCGCGGCCTTCGTAGAGGCTGACGATGTAGGAAATGCGCCACGCGTTGTCCAGGTTCTGGACGAGTCCGTAAGCCTGTTCGGTGAAGCGCCGCTTGCGGGCGTCGTAGTGCAGGCGGGCGAGTGCATCGAAGCGTTCGTGCAGGCGGAAACGGCCGTCCGCCGCATAGTCCTGGATCGGGCCGGCCGACACGGGGCCAGAAGATGGCGGCAGGTTCTGGAGGAAATTGTTGCCGAGTCGCACCGACCAGCGGTCGCCATCGCGGACGGTGAGGGCGGAGTTGAATTCGTGGAGCTTCAGGTTGCGCGGTTCGACGGTGCTGTAGACCGTCGCTTCCAGCCAGCGTGCGGGCGAGACGCTCAGTTCCGCATGCAGGTCGGAGTTGTAGCGCGAAAAATAACGGCGCGAGAGGCGGAAATCCTTGGCGAGGTTGAACGAGATGAGATCGCGGGAGCCGTAGGCGGGATCGCGGGTTTGCAGGGTCTGGTCGAGGCCGAGGCGCAGCACGTTGGTCGAGCCGAGGTCGTCGAGGGCCCGCACGTCGCCGAGCCCGAGCGGCGGAAGGTAGGTGGAAAAGACTTCGCGATCGATGGGCGGAATCCGCGGAGCGTCCCGACCGTCGTTCGGGATGTAGCGGTAACTGAGGCGCGGCGTGACGAGGTGGCGCAGGCCGTCGATTTTCCAGGTTTCGTTCTTGTAGCCGAAGATGCCGCTGGTCCGCAGCGCGGCGTCGAACCCGAGTTCACCGAGAGTTCGCGTGTGGTGGCCGAGCGCACCCAAAGAGGCGGACAATGTGGTGCCGGGGAACGGATAGCGGGGATCGACAAACGAGTCGCGCTGCACAGCGGTTTGCTGGGCGTTGGCGTAGTGGGTAACGCGAGCGCCCGCGACGGGCGTGACCACGAACCAGTCCCCGGAGGTGATCGGGCGGGAGATCGAATAATAAGCGTCGAGGCGAGTCGTGCGGCGCTCGGGTCCGTCGGTCAGCAGGGCGCGGTAGGAGGGGAGGACGACATCGGGTGGCACTCCGCGAATCACCGGCCCGGTATCGATCGACGGAGTGAATGCAGCAAGGAAGCCGCTCGCGACCGGCGATTCGTGCAGAAACGCGACGCTGGCGTTGAACTGATGGCAGAACCCTTCGCCGATTGGCGTCGGCAGCAGATCGAACCGCAACTCCGGCAGCCGCTCCTGCACGCGCTGGAACGAATTCGGGCGGAAGCGCGTGAAGAGCGACACGAAGTAGTTTTTCCCGGCGTAGGTGGCCTCGGCGAAGGTGTCCGGCTGTTGCACCGGGAAAAATGCGCGCGGGCGAAAATCGCGGAGGACTTCGGAGTCCTTCCACCAATTCAACTGCGCGTTGAGCGTGAGGCCATCGGCGAGCTGCTGGGTGTGCTGCCACTCGATGTAGCCGCGGTTTTCCGGCACGGGGCGGCCGAGCAGGTCGGTTTTCTTGTCCCCGTGGTCGTTGATGTAGCCGGAGTGGAACCAGCCGTGCAGCTCGCCGGCACCGGCGCTCCGGTCGTAGCTGCCGGACGGACCGAACAGCACGCCGCGGCTCGTGTAGATGCCGAGGTCGCCGCCGAGTTTGACCCCCGCGAGGTTCGGCGTGGGCAGATGCAAACCCGCCTCGGCGAAGAGGCCCAGCGAGCGGCGGAAGCCACCGGTGAGCGACACGTAGGAGACGAACGGTTGCTGCAGGTTTTGCGTCAGATGCGGGAGGGGCAGCGGCTGGGCGTGCCCGATGCCGACGCGGGAGTTCTCGGTGCGGAGGCGCTGGCCGGGGGCGTAGATGATCTTGTCGGCGACCATCGTGGGGCGCCACGCGCTCGGCTCGCCGTAGGTCGTGGTGGCGCGCAGCAAGGTGATTTCCCGGACGGTGCCCGTCGCCGAGGCGGCCTCCGCAAAATAGGGAAAGGCGCCGAGCCGCACCTGCTCGGCCTCGAAGGTGCCATCCGCCCGATGAAAGACGAGGCGGGCGGCGAGCAGGCGGATCGCGCCATGGGTCAGCACGACGTTGCCGGTGGTGATGAGGTCGCGCTGCCCGGGCGGCAGCCGGAATTCGTCGGCGGTCAGCAGCAGTTCACCGTCGGTGGCCCTGGCCTGGAGCAGGCGGGTTTCGCCGTTTTGCACCGAGGCGGGGCCGTCGCTCGTGACCACGAGCTCGCGCTGCGCGTGCGCGGCGAGGGCGAGGGACAGGAGCAGGGCGGTGAAAACAGGACGGAGCACGCGCGGAGCAAAGGCCCCGGCGATGGCGCAAGCAAGCTTCCGGACGGTCGGGACGGATGACATGGCAGGCAGACCGACCGCGGGTGCCGCGAGGGCGTTCCGCCGGCACGAAAATACGGGCTAGACCGGGCCGGGGCTCTGCGGCAGATTGAGGTTCGTCCAATCCGACTTCGTGTGATCATTTCCAAAAGCGACCTCGCCAACCTGGTTCAAGCGCGCCACGCCGCGCCGCATTCCGTGCTCGGAATGCATCCGCACACCCGCGGAAAAAGCAAAGGGGTGGTCGTGCGCGCCCTGGTGAGCGGCGCCGCCGAGATCGAGGTCGTCGATGCGGTCGCGCATCCGCCGAAGGCCTGGCCGATGAAGCGGCTCGCCCCGGAGGGGCTGTTCGAGGTGTTCATCACGAAGCGGCCGGAGGTTTTCAAATACCAGCTCCGCATTTTCCATCCGGGCGGCTCGGTGCGGCGGATTTACGATCCGTATTCCTTCCTGCCCACGCTCGGCGACCAGGATCTCTACCTTTTCAACGAGGGCAACGAGCACCGCATCCACGACAAACTCGGCGCGCACCTGCGCGATTTCGGCGGCATTACGGGGGTGTCGTTCGCCGTCTGGGCGCCGTCGGCCGCGCGGGTGTCGGTGGTGGGTAACTTCAACCAATGGGACGGACGGTTTCACCCGATGCGTTCGCTCGGGGCCTCGGGTGTGTGGGAGCTGTTCATTCCGGGCCTCGGCGAGGGCGAACTCTACAAGTTCGAGATCCGCGACCAGCGCGGCGGCCTCCGGCTCAAGACGGATCCCTACGGCACGTATTTCGAACCGCCGCCGAACAACGCGGCGATCGTGTTCGACACGGCGAAATTCAAGTGGAGTGACGCGGCCTGGCTGGAGCGCCGCCGGGCCGAGGCCGGCCGGCTCGACCGCCCGATGTCGATCTACGAAATCCATCTCGGGTCATGGAAGCGCATGCCCGAGGACAACAACCGGCCGCTGACCTACCGCGAAGCCGCGCCGCAACTCGCCGACTACTGCGTCGAGATGGGCTTCACGCACATCGAGGTGCTGCCGCTGGCGGAGCATCCGTTCGATGGTTCGTGGGGTTATCAAGTCACCGGTTTTTTTGCGCCGACGCATCGGTTCGGCACGCCGGAGGATTTTGCGTGGTTTGTCGACCACCTGCACTCACGGGGCATCGGCGTGATCCTCGACTGGGTGCCGGCGCATTTCCCGCGCGACAGTTTCGCGCTGGCCGAGTTCGACGGCACGCACCTTTACGAGCATGCGGATCCGCGGCAGGGCGCGCACATGGACTGGGGCACGCTGATTTTCAACTACGGTCGCAACGAAGTGCGCTGCTTCCTCGCGGCCAACGCCCTCGCGTGGTGCGAGCGTTACCACCTCGACGGCCTGCGCGTCGACGCCGTGGCCTCGATGCTCTACCTCGATTACTCGCGCCAGGAGGGGCAGTGGGTGCCGAACAAATACGGTGGTCGCGAAAACCTCGAGGCGATCGACTTGCTGCGGCACGTGAACGGCCTGGTGCACCACTACCACCCCGGCGTCGTCACGATCGCGGAGGAGAGCACGTCGTTCGCCGGCGTGAGCAAGCCGCCGCAGGACGGCGGCCTGGGCTTCGACTACAAGTGGAACATGGGCTGGATGCACGACACGCTCCGCTACTTCTCGAAGGAGCCGATCGTGCGGCGCTACCACCAGAACGATCTCACGTTCGGCATGCTCTACCAATACGCCGAGAATTTCGTGAGCGTGTTTTCCCACGACGAGGTGGTGCACGGCAAAGCCTCGCTGCTGTTCAAGATGGGAGCGTGGCACATCGCGGAGAAGGCTGCGAACCTGCGCGCGCTCTATGCGCACATGTGGGGCTGGCCGGGCAAGAAGCTCCTGTTCATGGGCGGCGAATTCGCCCAGTCGCACGAGTGGCGCCACGACCAGAGCCTCGACTGGCACCTCACGCAATACCCCGACCACGAGGGCGTGCGCCTGCTGGTGCGCGACCTCAACAAACTCTACACGAGCGAGCCCACGCTGAGCGGGACGGATTTCAGCCCGCAGTCGTTCCGCTGGCTCACCTGCCAGGACGCGGACGCCAATCTCGTCGCCTACCTGCGTGCCAGTGCGGACGAGCGCACGCTGTTTGCAATCGTCGGGCACTTCGGGGGCGGCTCACGCGATTATCGCATCGGCGTGCCGCGCCAGGGCTTCTGGCGGGAGGTCATCAACACCAACAGCGAGTATTATGGCGGCACCGGCCTCGGCAACGATGGCGGCCGCAGCGCCGAGGATCTCGGACGCGACGGGTTCAGCCAGTCGATCAACGTCCGCCTGCCACCGCTCACCACGACGATCTTCAAGTGGCAGGCCGAGGGGTGAGGGCCGGGGCCGGCGGGACTTTGTGTGGCGACGCTCTGCCACAACTATGGCGGCGTCCGTAGCAGCCGACGTGAGGAGGCTGGGCGCACGTTACCGTCGCACCACAGCCTCGTGACCTCGGCTGCTACCTTGCTTCGCGAATTTCAACTTCTGACGGTCGCGGTCACCGCCGCGCCGCCTACCAAGTGAGGCGGCGCGAAATGCCGTTGCCCGCGACGTCGTAGAGAATCACCTCGACGGAGGTGGCGGTGGCGACACGGGCGATCGGGACATCGAGCACGAAGGTCTCCTCGCGACCGTCGCGCACGCCGTCCTCGGGGTGCTCCAGGACTTCACGGACCCCGCTGTTGAAAAGGACTTCGATGCCCTGCAACATTGAGAGCGCATCGCGGCCGCGGATGGCGATGACGACGTTGTCGCCTTCGCGGCGCGCCGTGGCGGAAACGAACTCGGGCTTGGCGTGGTCGACGAGCAGGTCGTCGGTTTCGAACGTGACCGTGAGGCGCTCGGCGGCGGGGCGCGGGGCGAGTTCGGTGGCGACGAGCCGGGTGAAATAAAGGCCGTCGGGCAACTCGCCGGTTTCAAAGCTGGCGAAGCCGGACTGGTTGTTCGTGGCGACATCGATCCAGTTCGCATCGCCGTCGCGACGGATGGAGAGCGTGCAGGCGACATTGTCGCCGTCGGGGTCGGACACATTCCAGAAGATCACCTGCGTGCCGGGCGCGGGCACGATCTGGCTGTTGTTGAGGGTGGCCTTGCGCTTGCCCTCGGGATCGGGCGGCCCGGCGTTGATCACCTGGCCGTAGGTGACGGTGGCGGGGGGCGGTTGCTCGACCGCGGCGATGATGCCGTAGTTGGGGGTGAGCACGCGGAAGTCACCGAGCGTGGGGCGGCGGTTTTGCGGCAGGACGAAATAGGCGGCCTTGTCGAGCTCGGTGGTCACCGGCGCGGTCTCGGCCAGTTTCAAACGCAGTTTGAAATAGCGTCCGCGCAGGCCCGCCGCCGGCGCGCGCCAGCCGTCGCCGGTCGTGCTCAGCGGCGTCCACGGCGTCCAGCCTTCGATCTCGTCGCTGCCGTTGCTGGTCTTCATTTCGATCGAGAGCTGCGCGTCGTCGAGGTTGCGTTGGCGATTGAATCGCAGGGCGCCAAACTGGGCGAACAACGTCAGGTCGAGCCGGCGGGTCTCGGCTTCACGCCGCGCCGTGGTGGTGAAGTCGAGGAGCGCGAGACCCGGGACGTTGTTGCGGATCAGAATAAACTTTCCCGGGGCGGTCGTGAGGGGGGCGATGCCGTTGAGCTGGGCGGAGGAACTGCCGGCGTAGGTGAACGAATTGCGCGTGCGGAGATTGTAGCCGAGCATATCGCCGGTCTCGCCGCCGGAAATGAGCAGCAATTCGGCATGCCGCGCGAGGTGGTAGAACGCCGTGCCGGTGCGATTGAGGAGTGTCTCGGGGAAGCCGTTGGCGGGAAACCAGACGAGCGTGCTGCGGCCGCCGAATTTCTCGGGCTGCGCTGCGGGCGGAAGGTCACCGGCCGGCTTGTTGTCCGAGGGCTTCGCCGCACTGGCGGCCTGGCGGGAATCCCCGGCCCCGGCGGAGTAGGCGACCGTCGCGTAAAAATCGCCGTCGGGTTGGACCAGCAGGTCGGTGACCTCGGCGGCGGTGTTCTCCTGCAGGATGACGGGCGCGCCGCCAGCGCGCGGGAAGGCGTAGACGTTGCCCTTCGGGGACGAGCCGGCGATCACCCGCCCCTGCGCGCCGGGCAGGACGGCGAGACGGCGGACGTTGCGGTCGCGGATTTCGCCGAAGACCGCGATGCCGCGATCGGCGAGGAGTCTGGCGTCGGTGATTTTTTCCGCGCTCACGCCGGCGGCGGCGAATTTCTGCAGATCGATGCGATAAATGCGGCCGGGATTGCCGGTGCCGGCGAGCGCGGTGGCCGCGTCGAGCAGGGCGAGGTCGATGATCGAGTCGGCGGGCAGGCCGGCCCGGGCCACGGGTTTGTCGTCGCGGATCAGGTAAAGTCCGCCGCGGGGCGCGGTGCCGGCGAGAATCGCGCCGTCCGGCAGGCGGAGGAGGGTGAAGACCTGCGGATCGTCGAGAATGGCGACGTCGCGTGCGGCGTAGGTCGCGTTGGCGGGGTCGAACATGACCTCGACGATCTTGCCCTCGGGGCCGGTGCCGATCAGCCAGCGCGTGGGGTCGGCCCCCGGGACGAGGCACCAGAGCAGATCGGCGGGGGCGCGCACCGCGAGTTCGCTGAAGGTCGGACCGGCGACGAGGCGGCCGTCGGAACGCGTGGAAAGGCCCTTGAGATTGCGGCTGGGGACGTCGCGAAAGAAATCGATGTC
>JACRKC010000012.1 GCA_016235555.1 Verrucomicrobiota bacterium | reverse complement strand
CGGACGAGAACCCTTGGCGCATCGCCGGCGGTCGCAGACCGCCGCCACAGCTGGCTGACCTCACTTCCGGTTGCACCCACCCATCACCCGCCTCCCCTTCGGCATGCTTCACCCGTCACTCGGCATGCCCACAAATTGTCATGGTCACACTTTCACGTTTTCTCCAACTGTGCTGGTTGCAAACTCCGCCCGCTACTCCTGCCTTCGCCGGCTCCTTTTCCCTACTGTTTCGTCTCCACCCTCTCCGCTCTTCCGCCTCCCTCCCGCCCCACATGATCCAGACGCTGACCAACCCCGCGACCGCGCCGCTCTACATGGAACTCGCGCGCTCCCTCGAACAACTCATCGAGCAGGGCACGCTCCGCCCCGGCCACCGGCTCCCGTCGGTCCGCCGCATGTCGCTCCAGCGCGACGTCAGCATCTCGACCGTCCTCCAGGCCTACACCGTCCTCGAAAACCGCGGCTGGATCGAAGCCCGGCCGCAATCCGGCTATTACGTGCGCCCGCGGCTCCCCACCGACGCCCGCGAGCCGCGCATGGCCCGGCCCATGGCCAAGCCGAGCTACGTCGGCGTCAACGACCTCACCGCCGAGGTTCTCACCCTCGCCTGCGATCCGAGTTTCGTGCCCTTCGGCGCCGCGTGCCCGCATCACACGCTGTTTCCGACGAAGAAGCTCGCCCGCATCCTCGCCGCCGTCGGCCGCAACGATCCCTCGCTGCTCGGCCGTTACGCGATGAACTGGGCCTACGATCCGCTCACCCGCGAGATCGCCCGCCGCTATCTCCAAGCCGGCTGTCCGCTCGCGCACGACGAACTCGTCATCACCATCGGCTGCGCCGAGGCGCTCACGCTCTCGCTCCGTGCGACCACCAAGCCTGGCGATACCGTCGCCGTCGAGACTCCCACCTACTTCGGTTTCCTCGAGGCCATCCAGAGCCTCAACCTCAAGGTCGTCGAAATCCCCACCGGCCCGCGCACCGGCATCTGCCTCGACGCCACGCGCGACGCGCTCGCGAACAACGACGTGAAAGCCCTCATGGTCATGCCGAGCTACTCGAATCCCCTCGGCTCCTGCATGCCCGACGAGAACAAGGAGAAGCTCTACCAGATCCTCACCGAGTTTGACGTGCCGGCGATCGAGGACGACGTCTACGGCGATCTCCACTTCGGCGAGCGCCGTCCGAAACCGCTCAAGGCCTGGGACACCGATGGTCGTGTGCTCCTTTGCTCCTCGTTCGGCAAAACGCTCGCGCCGTCCCTGCGCGTGGGTTGGTGCGCCCCGGGTCGCTACCTCGAGCGCGTGCGCCGTCTCAAGTTCACCAACACCCTCGGCACGCCCGTCGTGCTGCAAAAAACCGTCTCCGACTTCCTGCGCAACGGCGGCTATGATCACCACCTCCGCTCGATCCGTCGCGCCTATCACCACCAGCTCCACCTCTTCTCGCAGGCCATCCTCCGGCACTTCCCGCAAGGCACGCGCATCAGCCGGCCCGAAGGCAGCTTTGTGCTCTGGATCGAAATGCCCCCGGGCGTCGACACGCTGAAGCTGCACCGCGAGGCGCTGAAACACAAAATCAACACCGCCCCCGGCGCGCTCTTTTCTGTTAAGGACCGCTACCGGAACTGCCTGCGCATGAACTGCGGCCTCCCGTGGACCGAGTCCGTCGAAACCGCCGTGCGCACCCTCGGCGAGCTGGCGCGGAAACAGCTCTGATTGATTGAACAGGAAGCACGGGAAGGCCCGGAAGAAAAGGACTCTTCCCGTTCTTCCCGACCTTCCTGTTCAAAGATTCCGCGCCTCAAAATGCCTTTCACCATCGAGCCCTTCACCACCGCCCCGACCGCCGCCGATCTCGACGATCTCGCGGCGATCGTCTGCGACGCTGTCGCAAGCGGCGCCTCGGTCGGTTTCATGCCGCCCGTCGACGCTTCGCGCTACGCGGGTTACTGGCGCGAAGTGATCGCCGAACTCACGACCGGCACGCGCCTGATGCTCGTCGCGCGCGTCGGCGGCCGCATCGTCGGCACCGCACAACTCGCCCTCGCCATCCGCGAGAATTCCCTGCACCGCGGCGAGGTGCAGAAAGTCCTCGTCCACCGCGCGCACCGCTGCCAAGGCATCGCGACGGCGCTGATGCAGGCCCTCGAAGACGCCGCGCACGCCCGCGGTCGCAGTTGCCTCTATCTCGAGACCGGCGCCTCCGGCAACGCCCACGGCCTCTACCAACGCTGCGGCTACACCCGGGTCGGCACCATCCCGCGCTTCGCCCTCAACCCCGACGGCTCGTTCTGCGACACCGTGTTCTACTACAAGCTCCTCGAACCGCCTGCGGCGGCAACGACTGAAAAACTGAACGGCTGAAAGACTGAACCCATGTCATCCCACACCGCGCCGAAATCCGGCGCTTCAGCCCTTCAGCCGTTCAGTCCTTCTGCCGTTCGTGCGCCTTCGCGCGCATCTCTCATCCTCGGCTTCCTCGCGATCTACCTGATCTGGGGCAGCACCTACCTCGGCATCCGCGTCGCCGTGGAGACGATGCCGCCGTTTCTGATGGCGGGCGTGCGTTTCCTCGTCGCGGGCGGTTTTCTGTTCGCCGTCCTGAATGTCCGCGGCGCCGCGCGACCGACGCGCGCGCAATGGCGTGACCACGCGATCATCGGCACCCTGCTGCTGCTCGGTGGCAACGCCGTCGTCGCGTGGGCCGAACAAACCGTGCCCTCCGGCCTCACCACGCTCATCCTCGGCGCCTCGCCGCTCTTCATGGTGTTGATGGAGTGGGCGCGCCCCGGCGGCACCAGGCCCACCGCCGCACTCTGGGCGGGCTTCGGCGTCGGCCTCGCCGGTCTCGTCATTCTGCTCGGACCCGGCGCGCTGCCCGAAGGCATCCGTCCGCCCACGCTCAGCGTGCTCGCGCTCCTCTTTGCCAGCCTCAGCTGGTGGGGCGGCTCGCTCTTCAGCAAATACGCGAAGAGCGGCGCCGAACCGCTCATGGCTGCCACGCTCCAGATGCTGTGCGGCGGCGTGGTCATGACCCTCTTCGGCCTCGCCGTCGGCGAGGCGCCGCGCGTGCACCTCGCTACGATCAGCGCGCGGTCGTGGCTCGCGTGGACCTACCTCGTGCTGGCCGGCTCGCTCGTCGCGTTCCCGGTCTACGTCTGGCTGCTGAAACACAGCACACCCGCCCGCGTGTCCACTTACGCCTACGTCAATCCGATCGTCGCCGTCCTCCTCGGCTGGGCGATTCTCGACGAGCCGCTCACGTCGCGCATCGCCCTCGCCGCCGCCGTGATCATCGGCGCCGTGGCCATCATCACTGTCGCCAAGAATCGCGTGCCGGCGACCCCCCGGAGTTCAACCTGATGCCCGCCTGCGTGCCGGCTGGCACGCGCCCGGATTTCGTGCCACGGTTCGGCCACACCCCACGTGCGTTCATGCAGCGCACGCGGCATCGAACCTGTAGCCCGATTCTCATCGCCAGCCATGCCCACCCCCGAGACTCCCCCATCCTCCGCCGCCCGCCCGGCGTTCACCGCCCGGCGTATTCTGAAATCCGTGCTCGCGATCCTGCTGACGCTTGCCTGCACGTTGCTGCTGGGACTGGCACTCGTCGGTTGGTCGCCGACCGCGCGCGAAGCGATGGCGCCTTTGTTCTCCTACTCCACCCAGGGCGTCTCGGGTGTCGCCCTCGCACTCACGGTTGCGTTCATCCTGGTCACTCCGGCTGCTTTGCTGATCCTCCTCACCCGCCGCCGGCCGCTATCGTGGCTGGGACTCGCGCTCGGCTGGACCCTCGTCCTCCCCGCGTTCATCTGGCTCGCGTGGGATGATCCCACGGTGCGCCGGTCGCTCGCGATCGAGGAAATCTCCCCCGCCTTCGATGGCGCCGAGAAAAGCTACGCGGTGTTGATGCGCTACTCGAAGCAGCATCCCTCGCCTGAGGCCCAGGCGTTCGCCGGTGTGAAGCTGTCCGTGCCATGGTCCGCCGCCGGCCCGCACGAGCCGGAGAAGTGGCAGGAGTTCCTCGTCAAGAACCGCCCCGGCCTCGAAGCCGATTGGGCCACCCTCGCCCCGCAGCGCAACTGGCTCGCTGAACTCAACGCCTTCCCTCGCATCGCCGACCTCGCGCCGGCCCGGTTCGATTCCAACCTCATCACGTTCCAGGTCTGGCGCACCCTCTCCCAGCGCACGTGTGCCATGGCCAGCCAGCTCGCCCTCGATGGCCGCGGCGATGATGCCCTCGCGACCGTGCTGCCCATGCTCGAAGCCGGGCGAAAGCTCGAGCCCTCCTCCCGCACGCTCGTGCGCACGATGATCGCCGTCGTGGTCCAGCGGATGACACAGCAGACCATCGTCTTCATCCTCAACCGCCACACGCCCTCACCGGCCCTCCGCGAACGTCTCACCGCCGCCTTGGCGAAAGGCAACGCGGCCGCCGGCGCGCGTCGCCTGGTGCTCCTCGAGTATCCCGCTTTCTTTTCGGTTATCCCGGATCGATCCCGCTTCAGCACCACGCCCCTCCTGAGTGAGGTGAAATCCCGCATCACCAAACCGCTCGAGCTCCTCAGCCCGTTCCTCTTCCTGCCCAACGCGACCGCCAACCTCCACGGCGACCACCTCTACTCGCTCGCCGCGTTGGCCGAGGCACGCGAACTTGGAAAATTCTCGGTTCGCAGCCAGGATATCGCCGACTCATTCGCGCGCACTCAAGGCCCCAAAAATCTCGGCGGCAAACTACTCGTGGTGATGGCCACCCCGTCCTTCGACAAGGTCGTCAGAACGCACTGGGAGGTCGAGGATGACCGTGCCGCACTCCTCGCCCGCGTCCAGGCCCTCCCGCACTGATCTCGGGATCCATCGCGAGCTCAAGGTCGCGCGAGTCAGGTCGCGTCCGGCGCTTGAAACCGCGGTGTTCGTGCTCGACCGCAGCCCGGTCTCACCTGCCGCCCGCGTCTCACGTTCTGCCTTCAGTCCGGACTGAAACCGCTCCAGCCTGCGGGTCGCATGCCCCGCGTTTCATCACCCACCCCATTTGCTTCGATCGTCACCGCCCTCACCCTCGCCACCGCCTCGCCTGCCGCCGGCCTCGGCGCCGAACGCTCCGCCGCCGATCCCGCTCTCGCCCGCTACGGCATCGACGGAAAAACCACCGCGCGGCCTGCCGCCATCGAGCCGATCGCGACCAACCTCCCGCTCGAGCTCCGCCGCGGCGATCGCATCGTCCTCATCGGCAACTCGCTCTTCGAGCGCGGCGACGAGCACCCGCACTTCGAGGCGCTGCTGCAGGCCGCGTTTCCGCAGCTCGAACTCTCCGTCCGCACCCTCGCATGGTCCGCCGACGAGGTCGACCTCGCGCCGCGCCCGAAGAATTTCGGCGATCTTCACCAGCACCTCGGCGCGCAGCAGGCCGACGTCATCCTCGCCGCCTACGGGTTCAACGAGTCCTTTGGCGGCCCGGCCAAGCTCGCGGCATTTCGGGCGCGGTTGGTTGCGTTTCTCACCCAGCTAAAATCCACCGCCTACCGGCCCGGTGCCGCGCCGCGCATCGTGCTCATCGCACCCATCGCCAACGAAAACGTCCCGGGCGTCCCCGCCGCCGATCTCAACAACTCCCGCCTCGCCGCCTACGCGCGCGCGATGGAGGAGGTCGCCGCCGAACAGCGCGTGGGGTTCTTCGACGCCTTCGGCGCCACCCGCGCCGCGCTCGCCGATCCGGCCACGCAACTCACTTCGAACGGCATTCACCTCAACGACGCCGGCTACGCGCTCTTCGCCCGGCGATTGTTCGAAACGCTTTTCATCAAACCCGCGCCCGCTGTCGCGCCCGGGTTGCTCGACGCCATCGCTGACAAGAACCGCCAGTTCTTCCGCCGCTACCGCCCGCTCAACACCTTCTACTACACCGGCGATCGCAACGCCACGTTCGGCTACCTCGACTTCCTGCCCGCGATGCGCGGCTTCGACGTCATGCTCGCCAATCGCGACGCGCGCATCCACGCGCTCGCCCGCGGCGAAAAGATCACCGCGCCCATCGACGACTCCAACGTCCCGCCGATGCCGCCCGTTGACACCTCGAAGGCCGCCAACGAATGGATGAAGCCCGCCGCCGAGCTCGCCGCCTTCAAGATCGACCCGCGCTTCGAAGTGAACCTCTTCGCCTCCGAGGAGCAGTTCGCCAATCTCGCCAAGCCGATCCAGCTGCGCTGGGACACCCGCGGCCGCCTCTGGGTCAGTTGCTCGACGACCTACCCGCACGTTTATCCCGGCCAGGAGCCCGCCGACAAAATCGTCATCCTCGAGGACACCGACGGCGATGGCCGCGCCGACAAATGCACGACCTTCGCCGAGGGCCTGCACATCCCGCTCAGCTTCGAACTCACCGACGACGGCCGTGGCGTCTACGTCTCGGAGCAGCCGCATCTCACGCTCCTCCTCGACACCGACGGCGATGGCCGCGCCGACACGCGCCGCATCCTCTTCAGCGGCTTCGGCACCGAGGATTCGCACCACTCGCTGCACGACTTCATCCGCACGCCCGACGGCGATCTGCTGTTCCGCGAGTCGATCTTTCTCAACACGCAGGTCGAGACCGCCTACGGCCCCGTGCGGGCGCGCAACTCGTCCTGGTTTCAACTGCACCCGCCCACGCAGCGGCTCACCGCGTTCGGCAGCTACCCGAACACGAACCCCTGGGGCGTCGCGTTCAACGAATGGGGCCACCACATCGCAAGCCACCCGATTTTCGCGAGCGCGTTTCACGCGACCAACCCGCCGTTCCCCGAGCAACACATCGATCCCGGCACGCTCCCCGCCTACTCCGGCACGTGCGGCCATGAGTTCATCGACAGCCCGGTGTGGGGCTCCGCGCTGCAGGGCTTCATGGTCAAGGCCCGCTACAAGCCCACCAATCGTATCGAGCTTCACCGCTGGTCGCGCGTCTCCGACCACTTCGAGGAAAAATACGACAGCGACATCATCTTCTCGACCAACCTGAGCTTCATCCCCGTCGACGTAAAATTCGGCCCGCGCGGCGACCTCTACATCTGCGACTGGTATAACCCCATCAAGGGCCACATGCAGTATTCCCTCCGGGACGATCGCCGCGATCGCACCGCGGGGCGCATCTGGCGGGTCGTCCCGAAAGGTGCCGCGCTTCCGCCCGCGCCGCGCATCGCCGGCGCCGGCGTGCCCGCGCTGCTCGATCACCTGCGCTCACCGCAATACCGTATCCGCGATCTCGCGCGCCGCGAGCTGGCCGCCCGCGGCCGCGCCACCGTCGCCCCCGAACTCGCGCGATGGCTCGACGCACTCGACGCCAAGGCGCCGCGTTTCCGCCAGACCCAACTCGAAGCCCTCTGGCTCTCGCGCGCCTTGGGCGAAACCAACCTGCCGCTCCTGCGCGAGCTGCTCGCGTGCCCGGAACCACTCGCCCGCGCCGCCGCCACCGCTCAGTTGCGCTACGACCATGCGCGCCTCGCCGACACGCCCACGCTCCTCCGCGCCCGCGCCGGCGACGACGATGGTCTCGTGCGCATGGAAGCCGCCATCACCGCCAGCTACGTCGGCGGCGCGGCCACCCTTGACGCGCTCCTGCCCGCCCTCGCCAAGCCGGCCGACAACCACGTCGCCTACGCCATCCGCACGTCGCTCGATTCCGCCGCACTCGCGCCGCATTGGAAGCACGCCCATGACTCGCCGGCCACGAAGACCGTCAGCGCCTGGATCGATCAACAGACCCGCGATTCGCGCGCCGCGGCCAAGAGCAAAGCCAAAGGCAAAAACCAAAAAACCAACCCGGCCTCCCCTGAAGCCACGTTCGATCGCCAGCCAAACTTGCTCACGGTGCAGATCGGCACTGTGCCCGAGCGGATGAGCTTCGACGTGAAGCGATTCACCGCAAAAGCCGGCCAGCCCGTGAAGCTCGTGTTTTCCAATCCCGACCTGATGCAGCACAATCTCGTCATCGTAAAACCCGGCGCACTCGAGGAAGTCGGCATCGCCGGCAACGAAATGGCGAAGGATCCGGATGGAATCAAAAAGGACTTCGTGCCCGTCTCGGACAAGATCCTCCACGCCACCAAGCTCATCGACCCGCGCGCCAGCGTCACCCTGCGCTTCAAGGCGCCCACCACTCCCGGACTTTATCCCTACGTCTGCACGTTCCCCGGCCATTGGCCGATCATGAACGGCATCATGGAAATCACGCCGTAGTCGTGGACGAGGCGTCCCGCCTCGTGTCGTTTCACTCTCCCCTTCGCCTATGCAACCCGACGAATCCTCCACCTTCGCCATCCGCTTCCTTCGCGGCGCGCTCTACCTTCCGCTCGTCACGGCCTACGTCCTTTTTGTCGCCCTCGCCATCATCCCGCTCGTGCTCGGCCAACCGCGGGTCGCCGACTGGCTGACGCTCGCGGCGGCCGTCGTGCTCCCGATCGCGCTCACCGGGATTCTGCGGCGCCGCGCCGTGGCACCCTTACCCCGCATCGCGATCGGCTACGCCGTGGTCCTCCCGGTGCTCGTCTATCTCGCGGCCGACGACGCGGCGCTGCTCCACCCGGTCACTCTCAACGACATCTCGCCCGCATTTCCCGGCGCGGAGAAAAGTTTCGCCGTGCTCATGCGCTACGCGAAGCGCCAGCCGCTCGGCCGCGACTTCAAGGCCCCCAACCGCATCTTCAAGCAGGGTCCGTTCGTGGGACCGGACAAGCCGGAGGCCTGGGCCAAGTGGCTCGCTGAGCACCGCGCCGACATCGAGGCCGACTGGGCCGACCTCGCGCCCGTGCGTGCGTGGTGGGATGAACTCGCCACCTTCGACCGCATCGGCGATCTCACACCGGGGCGCATCGACGCGGACATCATGGCCTTCGCTCCCGTGCGCTCCTACTCCCAACGCGCCGCCGCCATCGCCGGCCTCCAGGCGCTCGACGGACAGGGCGACGCCGCGTTTGCGACGCTCCAGCCGCTGCTCGAAGTCAGCCGCAGGCTCGAGCCCTCCGCCCGCACGCTCGTGCGTTTCATGATTGCGCGCGTGATGCAGCGCATGGCGCTCGAAGCCGCCGCGTTCGTGCTCGACCGCACCACCGTCTCGCCCGCGGCGCGCGCCCGGTTTGCCGCCGCGCTCGCCGGCGGCAGCGGCGGCGAGGCCGGCGCCCGCCGCCTCATCGGCATCGAATACGCCTTCGGCCTCGATGCCTTCGTGGATCTCCACATCGGCGACCTGCTTCAGTTTAATGCGAGCGAAAATTTGCGCGCCGGCGACTGGCGCCGCGAGCTGCCCCTGCACGCGCTCAACTTTTTCAGCCCGCTCGTGTTCAATCCGCGCCACACCTTCAATCTGCTCGGCGGGCTCAACGAACGCCGTCAGGAACTCGCCGCCCGCCGCGCGGCCGCGAAGATCGGCGAGATGGACCAGGCCTTTTTCCGCGGCGAAGGCCGCCCGCGTTTCAAGAACCTCGCCGGGGCGATGTTCATGCTCCAATCGACGCCCGCGCTCGTAAAAGTCACCGAGTCCTACTGGAAAATCGAAGATCTCCGCACCGCGCTGCGCGACCGGCTCGCGAAGATGTAGCCGGCGTGTCGCACTGTGCCGGCCCCACTTCGTCGCATCTGGCCCGGCGGTTCATCGCATCGCTCGTGCGTTCCCCGCCCGCCTCCGGCAACTCTCCGTCATGCCCGCCGCCATCGCCCTCATCGGCGACTACTCGCCCGACGTCATCGCGCACCGCGCCATCCCCCGCGCGCTGGAACTCGCCTGCGCCGCGGTGAAACGCGACGCCACGTGGCAGTGGGTCGCCACGCGCGACCTCCGCTCCGCCGCGCGCGATCTGCAAAAATTCTCCGCGCTGTGGGTCGTGCCCGCGAGCCCCTACGAAAACCCGGCCGGCGCGCTCGACGCGATCCGCTGGGCGCGCGAGACGCAGCGACCCTTCCTCGGCACGTGCGGCGGCTTCCAACACGCGTTGATCGAATTCGCGCGCAATGTCCTCGGCCTCGCCGCCGCCGATCACGCCGAAACGAATCCGAGTGCCGACACCCTCGTCGTCACGCGTCTCGCGTGTTCGCTCGTTGAGAAGACAAGCACGCTGCGCCTCGCGCCGGGCAGCCAATTGCGGGCCGCCTACGGCCGCGACACGTCCACGGAGGGTTACCACTGCAACTACGGCCCCGCCCCGGAACACCGCGCGGCGTTCGAGCGCGCCGGCCTGCGCTTCACCGCGTTCGACGCGACCGGGGAGATTCGCGCCGCCGAGCTGCCCGCGACGCTGCACCCGTTCTTCGTCGGCACGCTGTTTCAACCCGAGCGCGCCGCGCTCCGCGGCGAAGTCCCGCCGCTCGTCGCGGCCTTCGTCCGCGCCTTGTAGGTCGGGCTTTACGCCCGACACCGCCCCATCTCCCCGCACGTCGGGCGTAAAGCCCGACCTACAACCACTCGTTGACTGCCCACCTCTACTCGCGACGCTTCCGGGCATGCCCGCCGACCGCGACCTCGCCGTCTTCTACCGTTCGCTCGCGGAGATGCTGCGCGCGGGGGTGGTCGTGGGCGGCGCGCTCGAATCCTGCGCCTCGTCCCTGCCCGAGGCCGGAGCCGCCGCGCGCATCGTGGCGCAAGGCCAGCCGCTCTCGGCGGCGTTCGCCCGCTTCCCGCGGGTGTTTCCGTCGGACCACGTTCAGCTCCTCCAGATTGCCGAGCACTCCGGCAGTCTCGAGGCCACCCTCCACGACCTCGCCGACTACGCGACGGAAATGGATTCAGCACAACGCACCGTGAAGAGCGGTCTGACGCTGCCAGCATTCATCGTGCATCTGGGGGCCTTCCTCGCGCCGGTCAGCGGACTCGTGCTCGGCCACACGAGCCTGGCCGATTACTTGCTCGCCGCCCTGCTTCCGCTCAGCGCGCTTTGGATGGCGGTCGCCGCCGGCGTCTGGTTCGCGCGGCGGGCACCCGCGGAAAAACTCGACACGATCCTTCGCCACGTGCCCGTCGTGAATGACGCATGGAGCGACCTGCAACGGTGGCGCGTGGCCGCCTCGCTGCGCTTCCTCGCCCGCACTTCGCTCGATGTCCCAAGTTCGCTGCGCTTCGCCGCCAGCGTCTGCCGCGATGCCCACCTCGCCGCCACGCTTCGTTACGCGGCCACGCGCACCGCGCGCCATGGCACGCCGGCGAGCACGGCGATCGATTCCGCCGGCGCGCTGCCCTCTGATGTCATCGCGCTGTGGCGCAACGCCGAGATCACCGGCACCCACGAAGCCGCCTTCGCCCGCATCGCGGACCGCTACGCCCAGAGTTTCCGGCATCGCGTGCAGACCCTGGCGACCTGGCTGCCGCGCATCGCCTACCTGCTCGTCGCCGTCGCGATGGTGCTGCAGATTTTTCGCTCGGCCGGAAACTACCTCGGCGCGCTCGCACACTAGGGAGTGTTTTCAAACTCATGAAATCGCGCGAGAAAGAATTGTGGGAGGGGCTTTATGCCCCGACGCCCGGCGCACACCGCAGCCCGTCGGGGCCTAAAGCCCCTCCCACCAGGTTGGAAAACGTTCCCTAATCCGGACTCGGGCAGACGAGGGTGGCGGCGACAGAGCAGACCGGCCGCCCGCCGACGCGCCGCTTGCCACCCCACTCGCGGAGGCGCACACTCGCGCCATGCAAACGACGTCACGCCCCGACTCGGCCGTCTCGCCTTCCGCGCGCGTTCTTTCCCCGCGCCGCAAGACCACCGAGGCCGCCACCACCGCCGAGCTCGCTCACGAGCAGCTCGCGCATTTTCACATCGACCCCGCGTCGCCCGTCGGCGCCCCGCTGCTCCGCCTCGCCGGGCGGCTCTACCTCGCGAGCGACGATCTCACCGAATTGTGGGAAGTCACGCTGCGCGAATTGCAGCGACTTCCACGCGGCGACCGGCTCGCGCTCTTCAACGCGAAGAAGTTCGTCGCCTTCCAACTCGCGAAGCTCCTCGACAACCTGCAGAACCCCACGCGCAAGGTCCACCAGTCTCTCGGCCACTCGACCACGACCACGCTCGCGAAAGGCCCCTACCCGACCTTCGACAACGTCGCCGCGATCTTCTCGGCCAACCCCGTCATCACGCGCACCGCGACCTACATCTTCGCCTGCACCGAGTGGATCGACGATGCGTTCCAAGGCCGCGAATTCCTCCACGAGATCTACTCGCGCCTGCTCAACCCCACCTCGATCTCGCTCGCCAACCACATCGTCGACATCGAGGCCGGACCGCACGCCGGCGAATATCTCGCGTGGAATTTCAACAGCGGCATGGCCGCGATCGACAGCATCCTGGCGCACCTCGTCGGCTACGAGGACATCGTGCTCGTCTCGCGCAACGTCTACGGCGGCACGCACCAGCTCCTCCACGACTGGTATGCGAAGAAGTCGAACCTCGACGTGGCCGTGGAGTTTTTCGACGGCGCGACCGCGGCCGACTTCGCGCGCGCCCTCGCCGCCACCGAGAAGGAACACGCCGCGCGCCTCGCCCGCGGCCGCGAGATCTACGTTTACCTGGAGAGCCCGTGCAACCCGCACGGCGTCTTCCTCGATGTGCCGGCCATCTGCCATGCCGCGCACGCCGCGCGGCTCACGGTCATGCTCGACGCCACCGTGGGCACGCCGTTCCTCGTGCGCCCGCTCCAGCGCCTCGACGCCGCGGAGCGCCCCGACTTCGTCATCCACAGTTACACGAAGGATCTCGCCGGCGACGGCAACACCACCGCCGGCTGCGTGATCGGCCGCAACGCCGACATGTTCATGCCCAAGGGCGATCCCGGCTGGGAGCACACGCTCTTCTGGAACGTCTACTACGTGAAGGGCGCGTTCCTCGACGCCGACAAGGCCTTCGAAGTCCTCAGCGGCATGAAGTCGCTCGAGATGCGCCTGCTGAAGAAATGCATCAACACGCTCGTGCTCGCGCGCTGGCTCGCGTCGCACCCGCAGATCCACGTCAACGGCCCCGCCAACCCGCACGATCCCAACGCCGCCGTGTGCGCCCGCCTCAGCTATCTCGGCCTGCCCTCGCCGCTCTTCACGATCGACTTCGAACGTGCGGGGCTCACCCGCATGACGTTCGAGCGCTTCTTCGATTCGCTCGCGCCGATGTTCGGCCACCAGGTCACGCTCGGCCAGAACAACACCGTCGTGCTCTGCCCCGCGCTCACGTCGCACAGCGAACTCTCGCCCGATGCGCTCGCCGCCGCCGGCATCACGCCCACCACCATCCGCATCGCCGTGGGCGACGAGGATCCGCGCGAGCTCATCCGCGACTTCCTCGCCACCGCGCGTCTCGCCATCGACGCCGACGCGCCGGGCTTCACGGACAAATTCCCCGACGGCGCCGCCGTCGACCGGCTCGTGGACGAAACCTACGTCGACGTCCACCGCCGCCACGCCGCCGCGCAGCCGCGCTTCGCCGGCTGATTCCAATTCGCGATCAAGATGAGACTAATCTGCCGGGAGGTAGGAGCCTGCTTGCAGGCGATTCGCCTCGTAGCCCATCGCCTGCAAGCAGGCTCCTGCCAATCGCGTTCATCTCATCTTGAGTGCGAATTGGAATAAGTAATACCAAGGCCCCTTCGTATCTGGGTTTTGTCGGGCCGCCGCTGGTCGGCGGGCAGCGACCTCGCACCCTGGCTCCCGGACACCCTGAGCGGATCGCCGTAGAAGGGTCTTATGCGAGCAAGGCCGAGGCCGATCGCGCATCGCGCAACACCACTCGCTACCCCCGAACGGAGGTAGCGCCCAATATCCATGCGCACTTAGGGGTAATCACCCAGCATAAGAACTTTCCGTTACTCTGGCGTTGCGTGTTTCTGCGCGAACGAGCGAGTTGCAATAACTAGGGTGATATACCCAGTCTCTGCGCCGCCGTTACGGCACTCATATCATCCAATAATCGTCAGCGAACCTACATGAACTCGTTCTCCCTCTCCGCCCCCCGCGCCCTGCTGGCGCTCACGGCTCTGAGCTTGGCCGCTGTGGCCCCCAAGGCCCACGCGCAGGCCCAATCGTTGCTTTCCAGCAACCAAGTCGTCGTCACCCGCGTCGAGCCGATCCTGCCGGACGGCCTGCTCATCACTGGCATCAACTTCGGCAAGACCACGCCGACCGTCTCCCTCTACCTTCCGGGTTCAAAGAGCATCGCGGTGCTCAACACCAAGTTCGCCGCCGGCTCCGCCGAGATCGTCGCCACGCTTCCGGCTGGCACCACTGCCACGGCGCCGGGCACTTATCGCTTGATGGTTTCGTTCGGCCCCGGCACGGCGGCCACCGATGTGTTTGAATTCACGATCGGCGCGGTCGGCCTGACTGGCGCGCAGGGCATCCAAGGCATTCAAGGCGTCAAAGGTGACAAGGGCGACCAAGGCATCCAAGGCGTGAAGGGTGACAAAGGCGACCAAGGCCTGCAGGGTATCCAAGGCGTCAAGGGCGATAAGGGCGACCAGGGCATTCAGGGCGTCAAAGGCGATCAGGGTGTCCAAGGCCCCAAGGGCGACAAAGGTGACCAAGGCATCCAAGGTGTCCAAGGTGCGCAGGGCGACAAAGGCGATCGCGGCGAAAAAGGTGAAAAGGGTGAAACCGGCGCCGTCGGCCCGCAGGGTGCCCAAGGCGTCCAAGGCGCCACGGGCGTGACCGGTCTCGACGCGTTGCCCATTTTCCAGAACAAGCCGGCGGCCATTGCGGCCGGCCTCAAGGTCGGCCAGTTCTGGATTCAAGCGAGCAACGGCCAAGTCTACCGGTTGATGGACCTCAACGGCGGCAACTGATCCTGACTCCGTCATAGCCGCGGCCATCCCCCCGGCACTTTCTCATTCTCCGGCAGGCGCAAGCCTGCCGGTTTTTTTCGGCGAACGGCCGCGGACGTCTAATACCAAATACGAAACGAATTCGGACCGTGGGGGCGCCGCTTGTCGGCGCCCGGGTTTGCGCAGCGCGGGCGTCGTCAAGCGACGCCCCTACCAAAAGACCAAAAGCGAGACGTAACTGGCATAACTTTGACCGGATAATCGCCGTCGGGGTGGAGCGCGTTGCCCTCAACGCGCTGGTTTGAAGGTGGGAGCGGGTTTACCCCGCGACTCGTCGGGGCGTAAAGCCCCTCCCACCAAATGCGCGTTGAGGTCAACGCGCTCCACCTCGACTGCCTCGTTGACTCAGATTTTCGCGGCCGGCCACGCGATCGGCATGCCGGACGCGACCACTTTGGCCTGGAACTCCGCAAGCAGCGCGGCCTTCGCCCGCACGGCGCGGGGCGGCTCTTTTTTCGCGCGGCAAAACGCCGCCAACTCCCCCACCGCTTCGCCGATCGCCCACTCGACGGGATGCAGGCGGAACGAGCCGTTGCTGAGATGCGTCGTGCCGAGGTTCTTGCAGGCGGGCAGCAGGTTTTCGACGCGACGCGGCAGCAGCGCGCCGAGCGGAATTCGAAACGGCAGGCCGCCGAAATCGATGTAGTTGTCGCCGCCGCTGCTCGGATGCAGGTCGATGTGATAGTGGCCGATGCCGACCGAATCGGCGAAGGGCGTCGCGAACACGTTTTTGTCGGTGCCGAGTTCCTTCGCCCGCGCCGCGGTGCCGACGTGCAGCTCCGTCACAGTGAACTCCGCGCGGATGCGCCGGCTCTCGCGGATGTAGGGATATTTCGCGAGGCCATCCTCGGTGCCCACGATGTCGGGGCGCAGCCGCAGGCCTTTCCAACCGGTGCCGCCGTCCGGGCGCGGGCATTCGGTCTGGAGCCAGTAGAGCCACGCGAGGCTGAGCTGCTTGGCGCGCGCGACGTGGCGCGCGGCCTCCTCCGCCGGCACCTCGCAGAGATTGCCGAGCATGTAGTCGTTCTGCGGCCAGTTCACCAACGTGATGTCGCCCGCGTAGGTGCCGGGCGCGAAGTTGGTGCGGTCGATGATGCGGCGGTATTTGAACAGCCCGGTGCCCTTCGCCGGATCGAAGCCGTAGTTGAAGGGCTTGAGCGTCTTGGGCTGCGAGTAAAACAGGCTGAGCAGCTTGCCGGCCCACGGCGGATTGAGCGGCGGCACGTGCTCGCGCCAGAACGCATATTCGGCCGGCCGCGCGATCGTGTGATCCTCGCCGGCGAGGTAATCCATCGCGAAACAGCAGGTGAACGACTGCATGTTCAGCGGCTGCGCCTGGTCCGGCGCGTGCGGCTCGCCGGTGTCGCGCCGCGCCTCGGCGCCGGTGACGTATTCCGTGCCGGTGAGCGGCAGCAATTCGCCGAGCTCGGTCGCGTCGACGAACAGCGGCGCGCGCAGCACGACCTCGTGGCCCGATTCGAGGCTCTGCACCGTGATCGCTTCGACCCGGTCGCGCTGCACGGCGGCGCGCATCGGACGATGGCGGCGCAGGATCGTGACGCGCGCCGCGGCGACGAAGGGCGCGAACATTGCCTCGAGCACGGCGACGGCGACGCGCGGCTCGTGGCAGAGACGCGAGACGCTGCCGTTGCCGGGATTGAGCCGGAGGTTGACGCGCGCGGCGTCGGACAGTGGGTAGTGGCGCACGTAGTAGTCGCGCACGCCCTGGCGGAACGCCTGGTAGGACTTCGTGGCGCCGTGCGTCTCGATGTGCGCGTTCTCGTCCGGCGGCACCGCCTGCGACGTCAGTTGTCCGCCGATCCAGTCGGTCTCCTCCGTCAGAACCACGCGCAGGCCATTGCGTGCGGCGGCCAGCGCGGCGGCGCAACCGCCGGTGCCGCCGCCGACGATCACGAGGTCGGCGGCAAGTTCCTTCGCGGCGGGCGCAGTGCGCGCGGCGGCGCCGGTGAGCGGCGCGGGCGCCACGCTTTGCGCGCGTGCGAGCGACGGCGCGGCGAGTGCGGCCGGGGCGAGTAACGCGGTCTGCTGGAGAAAGGCGCGGCGGTTCATGGTCTGGGGTGGAGCGCGTTGCCCTCAACGCGCTTTCGGGTGGTGCAGATCGCCGACGCGACGAGAAAAACGCAGCAAATGTGATGGAGCGCGGCAAAGCGCGTTGGGGTCAACGCGCTCCACCTCGGACTCAATACGCGCCCTTGATCGCGAACGTCCACGACTGGCCGACGGTTTCGTGGCGGGTGATCGCGGTCGGGCCGGTGACGAATTTCTGCATGTTGATGTAGGGCGTGTCGGTCAGGTTGCGCACGCTGACCGAGAGGCTGTAGACGTTGTTGATGCGCCAGCCGCCACCCAGGTCGACGTTGGCGCGGTGGCGGCGGTAGGTGGTGCCGGCGACGTTGGTGTTCACGTCGTCCGACCAGTTCCAGTTCGCGTAGGCGTTGAACCGGTTGTAGGTGTAGTTGAGGCCGCCGGCCGCGAGGTGTGGCGTGAGGTTGGCGCGCGGGACCTCGGCATACAGGCGCGTGTAGCTGGCGCGCACGGAGAGGCGACGGAAGAGCTGGCCGAGAAACGCGAGGCTCTGGTTATACTCGAGCTCCATGCTGCGGATTTTGATCCGGTTTTCGCTGTTGGCGGTGGTGTTGAAGAGGTAGCCCTGAAGGTCGTCGTCGCCGGTGTAGCCGAATTCCTCGGCCGTCAGGCTGTCGCCGATGAAGAGCTTCTTCACGTTGCGTTGAGTGAAGGTGGCGGCGAGCTGGCCGACGGGTTCGAAGTAGTAGGCGAGGCGGCCGGCGAAATTGTCCGCGGTCTCGGGCGTGAGGCCGGGGTTCGGCAGCGTGACGGTCTTGGCGGTTTCGTTGATGATCCAGACGCCGGCGAGATTGACGTAGGAGGGCCGGCGGATGGTCGAGCTGTAGCCGAACTGGACGTCCAGATTACGGCGGAGGTTGTATTTCAGCGAGGCGCTCGGGAAGACGTTGTCGTAGCTGCCGGTGCGCTTCACGCGCGGCTGCGAGAGAAACTGGTAGTCGATGCCGGGGATGGTCGTCGCGATGCCGTTGGCCGCGACGGGGAAGCCGGCCGTGCGCACCTCGGTGGGCGTGCGCGTATCGGCTTCGCTGGCCTCGGTCTCGGTGCCTTCCCAGCGCAGGCCGGCGCGGAGGGTGAGGCCCTTAAGCGTCGTCGTGCCCATGAGGAAACCGGCGTCGATCTGCTCGTAGAAGCGGCGGCGGCGGGCGACGTAGGACTGGTAGTAGTTGTCGGCGTTCGTGCCCCAGTTCTGGCGGAACGCGGCGGGGTTGGCGTCGTAAAGGTTCGCGATCGCCCGGAGGTTGGGCATGAAAACGGTCGCGCCCGAGATCGAGGCCGTGCTGCCGTTGATCATGCCGAGGGAGTATTCCCACGGGGAGCGGAAGCCGTCCCACGCGCCGCGCGCCGGGATGACGCCGCCCGGCGCGTAGTCGTAGCGCTTGGCGAGCTGGTCGTCTTCAAACTTCTGGATCTGCTGGCGCGTCTTGAGGCCGGTTTTCCAGATCACGGGCAGGCCCGCGGTGGTCTTGAGCGTGCCGAGCACCTCGCCGGTGAAAAGGACCGTGCGGCCGAAGCGGCCGTCGTTCACCGTGATGGTGGGATTGTTGTAGCTCGCGCCGCTTGCGATGTCCGGGCCGGCGACCTGGGTGAATTTCCAGTCGACCGACATCAGCGACGAGCGCTCGGCGCGGTAGGTGATGCCGTTGGCGATCGGGCTGTTGGTGTCGCGGACGGAGCGGCGGTGCACGAACGGATCATACCAGCTCGTCGAATCCGAGTAGGCAAACTTGCCCTCGAGTTCGAGGTTGCCGCGCTTGTAGGCGATGCGCGGGAGCAGCGTGAATGTCTCGCCCATCTTCGACACCGCCACCGGATTGACCTGCACGGTGCCGCTGGCGGCCGACGTGAAGCTGAGCAGCGGATCGTTGCCGACGACTTGCGCGCGCGCGTTGGTGCTCGAATTGAAGATCACGGTGCGCTGCGGCGTCCAGAGATCGACGTAGTTGTAGACGACGCCGAGGCCGACGTTGAGGTTGTTGCTGAACTTGTAGTCGGAAGTGAGCGTGACGGCGAAGCGCTTGTTGAAGCGCGGCGCCCACTGGAAATTCAGCGTGGTGGGCACGAGCGGACGCGTATCGGCCGCGGTCACGGCAGTGCTGTAGGCGGCCGAGGTGATGAGGGCTTCCTGGTAGACGTTGGACTCGCTGATGTTCAGCACGACGCCGAGGCGCTTGTTGAGGAACACATCGGAGTATTCGAGGATGCCGCCGGGGCGAATCTTGTAGCTGGAGCGGTCTTCGTCGGGGCCGGGCGACGAGCCGAACTTCATCGCCTCGGAGTGCGCGGTGACGTTGGCCTGCCACGAGACGCGGCGCCCGGAGCGGTCAAAGGCGCGCTTGGTGCGGAGGTTGATCGTGCCGGCGGGGGCATTGGCGTCGACGTCGGCGCTGATGGTTTTTGAGATTTCGATCGACTCCATGGAGTTGAGCGAGGCCATCTCCATCGTGAACGAGCGCGCGGCGCCGGAACCGGAGTTGTTGGCGTCAACCGAGGCGAGCGCGATGCCGTCCATCGTGACCGAGGTGTATTCGGAGCCAAGGCCGCCGAGGCGCACGGTGCGGACTTCACCGTAGAAGAGGTCCAGTTCGACGCCGGGCAGATGTTTCAAGAACTCGCCCACGTTGCCCTCGGCGTTGTCGCCGAAAGAATCGGAGGCCACCGTGTTGGTGATGTTCATGGAATTGCGCTGGTCCATGATGGCCTTGGCCGCGCCCTCGCGCTCGGAGGAGACGGTGAAGGCCTGGAGTTTGACCACATTCCCCTCCGACGGCGATTCGAGGGTGCTGACCAGATCAAAATTTTGCGTGGCGCTGCCACCGGCGGGCACGTCGACCGTGGCGGTCGCGGTGCGATAGCCGGTGTAGGTGACAACAACGGTGACCTTGCCCGCGGGCACGGGCGAGAGGCGGAACTCACCGCCGCCTTCGGAGACGGCGCTCACGCCGGTCTGTTCGACGCGCACCTGCGCGTTGCGCAGAAACTCGCCGGTCGAGGGGTTGAAAACGCGGCCGGTGATCGTGCCGGTGGCGCCGGACTGGGCGTGAGCGGATGCGGCGAGGAGCGCGAACGCGCCGGCGCAGAACAACGCAAGGAGGGATTTCATGCGATTCATGGTAGCGAAGGTTTGGTCCGCCACGGTCGCGGACGGCTTGGTCATGGTCCCGGGCATGAAAGGGGACTCCGCGCCCGATTAGAAGCGCGAATCTCGTCAACCGTTCAGTCGGGGTGTGACTCAAACTGATGTCAGGGATTTGTAGCGGCGGGCTATGACCGCCGAACGAATCCCCTTGGCGCAACGACGGCGGTCATCGACCGCCGCTACAACCGAGGCATTCGAGAACTGACCTCAGTTTGAGTTACGCCCGTTCAGTCGTCGGTCTTCTCCCCGGCGAGCGCCCGCGTGCGGAGCCACGCGTTGTGCGCGCGATCGACCATCATGACGGTGCCGACGAAGGCGTTGTAGAGCGCCGTCCAGAACAGCAGGATCGCGACCGAGGTGGAATCGTAGCGCATCTCGTAGAGCAGCGGGATGCCCATGATCCCCGCGGTGCCGAGCAGGCTCGCGGCGACAAACCAGCGCCAGCGCGGAAATTTCGGTGGCGGAGGCGGTGGTGGTGGCGGCGGAGGTGCGTGGGCCGCGACCCGCGCATGGACTTCCTGCACCATCGCCTGCACCTCGTTCGGTTTTCCGCTGTCCGGCGTGCCAAGCAGGCCGCGCGCCGTCACGAACACCTCGCGGCCCCGAAACGAGGGCGGCGGGCGATTCGCCTCTTCGATGGCGCGATTCGGATCGAGCGTGGCCACCGGCGCATCGCTCACCGGCACGATCTGCGCGTCCTTGAAAGCGATCGCCCGCCGCGCGGGAAACACCTCGGCACAAATCGCCTGGCCCGCGAGCGGCGTCCACGGTCCGTCCGCACTCAACGCGATCTCGTGCTCGCGCGTGACAAACCCGGCGTCCGCCAGATCGCGCAGGTGTTCGACGGCCATCGGCCCGCGCACGCCGGCGGCGAGGCGGACGAAGTAGATGGGCCGCGGGTCCATGGCGCGATTTCGGCGGATCGAGGGAGGCGGGCAAGCACTTCGTCGCACCGGGGACGGCCCGCGTGATCTTACCCGGGTTTCCGGTTCACCCGCCCGGCCAGCGCCCGCTGCAGGTCGGCCAGCTTGAGCGGCTTCGCGAGAAAATCATCCATGCCGGCTTCACGGCAGCGCGCCCGCTCCTCCGGAAACGTCGCGGCCGTCAGCGCGATGACCGGGAGCGTCGCCGCCTGGCGGCGGTGCAGCGCCGGGTCGCCCGCCCAGGCCCGGATGCGGCGGGTCGTTTCCCAGCCGTCGAGCACCGGCATGTGGCAATCCATCAGCACGGCGTCCGGCAGCGGCGGGATTTGCAGCGCGGCGAGCGCCTGCTCGCCATCCTCCGCCATCGCGGGCGTGCAGCCGAGCTGGCCGAGTTGGGCGGCGAGGAGCCGCCGGTTGACCGCGTTGTCCTCGACCACGAGCACGCGCAGGCCGAGTTGCGTCGTGATCCGCACGGTCGTGCGGTCGACGGCCGCGGAGTCGGCCACCACCGCGAGCGGAAGCGTGAAGTGAAACACCGCCCCCTTCCCCGGTTCGCTTTCCGCCTCGATCCGGCCACCCATGATCTGCACCAGCTGCGCGCTGATCGCGAGGCCGAGCCCGGAGCCGCCGTAGCGCCGCGTGGTGGACGTGTCGGCCTGCATGAAGCGCTCGAACATCCGCCCGAGCACCTCCGGCGCGATCCCGATGCCCGTGTCGCGCACCTCGAGCCGCACGCGCACCGTGCCGCCCTCCACCGGCGCCGCCACGACCCGCACCAGCACGCGGCCGCCCGGCGGCGTGAACTTGATCGCGTTGGACACCAGGTTGAGCAGCACCTGCCGGAGGCGAAAGCTGTCCCCTTCGACCTGCCGCGGCAGATCGGCCGCGAGTTCGCAGTCGAGTCTCACGTCGCCCGCCGCCGCCTTCGGTGCGGTCAGCGCCACCGTATCGGCCACCGTGGTCGGCAGGTCGAACGCATGTTTCTCCAACGCCAGCTGTCCGGCCTCGATCTTGGAAAAATCGAGGATGTCGCTGAGTTGCTTCAACAGCAGCTCACCCGAGTCGGCGATGAGCCGCACCTGTTCGCGCGCCGGCTCGGGCAGATCCGGACGCTGCCCGAGCAGGTCGGACGAGGCGATGATGCCATTGAGCGGCGTGCGGATCTCGTGGCTCATGTTGGCGAGGAACTCGCTCTTCGCCCGCGACGCCGCGGTCGCCTGCTGCGAGGCGGCCTCGAGTTCGCGCGTGCGCTCGGCGACGAGGCGCTCGAGGTTCTCGTTCGTGAGACGCGTCTGCTGCAACGCCTCCTCGCTGCGCGTGTGCGCCGCCTCGATCATGCGGGCGAGCGTGACGCCGAGCGCAAACGTCAGGCCCATCGCCAGCAACCCGTCGCGCAGCAGCGTGTCGGCCGCAAACTGGATCGAGCCGGGGGCGCGCGGACCGTGCAGGGCCTTCAGGTGGAGGGCCACGTGCCCGGTCACCATGAGGCCCAGCACCGCGAACGCCACGGGCCGGGACGCGAACACGAGCGCGCACAGGAGGAACACCAGATCGAACGCGAGCATCTGGATCGCCGCGCTCAACGGTTGCGCATAGGCGCCCACGAGCAGCGCCCCGCCGTGCATCGTCCCGACGACGACGAGCACGAGCCCGTTGCCCGCGCGTTCGAAGCGGCCCCGCATCACCCCGCGCAACGTCCACCACGCCACGGCCACGACGAGGGCGTTGAAAGCCAGCCGCTCGGCCAGATACGGGGGCGGATACCGCAGGAGCTTGGCGACGTTGATCGGAGCCAGCACGAGCAGCAGCAGGCTGAACAACGCGAGCAGCCGCGCGCGCTGGCCGACGAAATACGGTCGGTCACGGTAGGAGGCGTCGAGCCGGGCCAGCCCGGCGGCGAACAAGCGCATGGTGGGAGCAACAGTCGGGAACGTGGGCGAACCGGTCCACCGAATCAAAACCCGACGCGGTGGCCACGCAAATGAAACGATTCTCCCGCGGGCGAGTGGCACCACCCCCGCCCGCGCAGGTTTCGCGACGTTTTTCCGGCGCTTCATCCCAGAAGCATCGGCGTCGTCCCCCATCGCGCTATCCCTTCCGCCATCACGAGCGCATCTGGCCACAGACCGCTCCTCCCAAACGCAGAAAATCAACCACTGAAACCGACATGAAAAATCTCCGCCGTCTCCTCGCTTCCCTCGCCCTCCTCGCCGCCGCCTCCGCCTTCGCCCAGGACTCCGGCTCCTCCGCGCCGGCCCGCCGCGGTCCCCACGGTCCGCCGCCCGAGATCAACTCCGACGGCTCGATCACCCTGCCCGACGGCACCGTCCTCACGCCGCCGACCGTCAACAGCGATGGCTCGATCACCCTCCCGGACGGCACGGTGCTGCCGCCGCCGCCGGTGCGCGTGCCCCCGATGAAGAACTCCGACGGCTCCATCACCCTTCCTGACGGCACGGTCGTCACTCCGAACGCGGACGGCACCTACACCTTGCCGAACGGCGAGACGGTCGATCCGTCGAAGCGCGGCCCGCGCGGCACCAAGCCCACCGGGCAGTCCGGCGGATGATAATTTTGCCTGCAGTTGTGTGTGTGAACCGCGCGCCCGCGACCTCCGGTCCGGGCGCGCGCTTGACTTTTTCCGCGGGATGACGCCCGGCAGCCTTTCGCCGTTGAGTCTCCCCTTCCCCTCCACCAAAACCCCTCCGTGTCTCCGCCCGCTTCCTCCCGTCTGCTGCCGGTGCTGACGTTTCTCGCGCTGCAAGCCGCGCTGTGGCTCGTGCTCGCGCTGGCCTTCGCCGCGCTGCTCGTGCTGGTGGGATCCATCGCGTGGCAGGACGCGTTCGCCGTCTCCGCGCTGAACTGGCTGCCGTGGGCCGTCCTCGCTCCCGGAGTTTTCTGGCTCTCCCTGCGCTGCCCGCTCCTGCCCGGCCACCTGCTCCGCAGCGTGCCCGCCCACCTCGTCGCCTGCGTCGCCTGCATCGTGCTCACCCTCGGCATCGCCCTCCAAGGCGGACCGAACTCGTGGTTCGGACCGCGGCCCGGGGGCGACCGGCCGGATTTTCGGAAAGGTCCGCCGCCGGACGGCGGCTTCTTCCGCGGCCCCGGATCGCCCGGCGATGGTCCGCGCCGCCGCGACTTCGGGCTGCCGCCGGACGACGGCCCGCGTGCGGAAGGCGAAGCCGAGACCGGGGCCCGACCGCCACTGCGCGAGTGGCCCCGCCGCGAACCGCCCGGGGACTTCGGCCGCGGCGGATTTGGTCGCGGCGAACCCGGCGGCTTTTCCGGCGGACGCGGCCCCAAGGGACCGGGGCCCGACGGTTCCTTCCGTTCTCCGCCGACCCGCAACGCCGATGGCACGCTCACTTTCCCCGACGGCCGGAAGTTCGATCCGTCCAAGGACGGCCGGCGCGGCGGCGGTCGCGGGCCCGGCCCGGGATCGATGGGCGGTTTCTTCCCTCCGTTGGGCTCGCTGGTGCTGCGCTTCAATTTCGATCTCGCCGTCTACCTCATCGTCGCCGCGGCGGCCCATGCCCTCGCGTTTTATCGCCGCGCGCAGGAACGCGACCGGCACGCCCTCGAGCTCGCGGCCAACCTCAACCGCGCCAAACTCGACGCCCTCCGGCTCCAACTCCAGCCGCACTTCCTCTTCAACACCCTCAACGCGATCGCCACGCTCGTCCACCGCGACGCCCACGCCGCCGACAACCTCATCGGCGATCTCAGCGACCTCCTCCGCCTCTCGCTCCTCACCACCGACCACGAAGTCCCGCTCGCCCGCGAGATCGAGCTGCTCGATCGCTACCTCGCCATCGAACAGACCCGTCTCGGCGAGCGTCTGCGCGTGCAACGGGACATCGACCCGGGTGCGATCAGCGCGCTTGTGCCGACGTTCGTGCTCCAACCGCTCGCCGAAAATTCCATCCGCCACGGCCTCGAGCCCCGCAGCGCCCCGGGCACCATCACCATCTCCGCCCGCCGCGACGGCGACCGGCTCCACCTCACCATGGCCGACGACGGCGTGGGCCTCTCGGCCGGGCCGCAAGGCTCCCGTCGCGGCATCGGTCTCGCCAACACCGAGGCGCGCCTGCAGGCGTTGCACGGGACCGCTGCGAAACTCGAGCTGCACACCCCGCCCGAGGGCGGTCTGCGCGTCGAAATCATGCTCCCGTTCCGGACGGCCCAGAAAGTTGAAACCACGAATCCACACTGACGGCTGGCCTGGCCTGAAATCAGAACGACTGACCCGGATGCCTCCGCTGAATTTCCCGATCTTCCACGACCAAGGTTCACTCGTGACCAACCGCGGCGGATGAAACTCACGGCCCTGATCGTCGACGACGAGCCGCTTGCCCGCGAACGTCTCCGCACCCTCCTGGGCACCGATCCGGAAATCGTGATCGCGGGCGAATGTTCGAATGGCCGCGAAGCCGTCGCCGCCGTGCAACGCCTGCGTCCCGATTTGCTGTTCCTCGACATCCAGATGCCGGAGCTCGACGGCTTTCAGACGCTCGCCCAGCTCAACGGCCCCGGCGCCGGGCCGGCGGCACCGCTGCCCGCCATTATTTTTGTGACCGCGTTCGACCAGCACGCCGTGCGCGCGTTTGAGATCCACGCGCTCGACTATCTGCTCAAGCCGCTCAATCCCGCCCGGCTGCGGGCCGCGGTGGCCCGCGCGCGTGAGCAACTCGCGAAAAAATCCCCCGGCGACGACACCTCCCGCCGCATCCTGGAACTGCTTCAGGAGCACACCGCCGCCCGCGCGCGCGACGAGGAGCGCTTCGCCTCGATTCCGCCGTTTCGCCCCGCCAGCGTCCCCGCGCACGCCGTCTTCCTCAGCTATGCTTCCCAGGATCTGGCCGCGGCCCGCCGGATCGGCGAGGCGCTCCGCGCGGCGGGCGTCGAGGTGTGGCTCGACCAAAGCGCGCTGCGCGGCGGTGAAGTGTGGGACGCCACCATCCGCCGGCAGATCAAGGAATGCACCCTGTTCCTGCCGATCATCTCGGCCACGACCCAAGCGCGACCCGAGGGCTACTTCCGGCTGGAGTGGCGCCTCGCCGATCAACGCACGCACCTGATGAGCAAGGCGCGCTCCTTCCTCGTCCCCATCACCATCGACGACACCGCCGAAGCCGACGCCGACGTGCCCGACTCCTTCCTCGGGGTGCAATGGACGCGCCTGCCGGCCGGCGACGCCGACGCTGCGTTCTGCGCCCGCGTGAAAACCCTGGTCGGCGGCGACGCCAGCCGGCCTCCGCATCATTCGGTTTCCGCCACTGGTGCGTCGCCAAACGCCGGCGCCGTCCCTCCCCCGGCCACCACCAGTCACCCGCGCCTCCCGGCAATTGCGTGGGCGGGCATCGCGTTCATGGTGCTCACCGCCCTCGCGTTGCTCTGGACCCGCTAGGACCGTAACCCCCTCCCCCGATGAAACTCACCGCCCTCATCGTCGACGACGAGCCACTCGCGCGCGAGCGCCTCCGCACCCTGCTCGCCACCGAACCCGATCTCACGCTCCTCGCTGAGTGCGCGCACGGCCGCGACGCCGTCGCCGCCGTGAAGAAGCAGCGCCCGGACCTGCTCTTCCTCGACATCCAGATGCCCGAGCTCGACGGCTTCCAGACGCTCGCGCAGCTCGAGGCCCCGCTGCCGATCGTGATTTTTGTCACCGCGTTTGACGAACACGCCGTGAAGGCCTTCGAAGTCCACGCCTTCGACTATCTGCTGAAGCCCTTCAAGCCCGCACGCCTCAAGGCCGCCGTCGCACGCGCCCGCGAGCAACTCGCCAGGAAACCCGGCGACGACGACAACACCCGCCGCATCCTCGAACTGCTCGAAGCCCGCAACGCCGGCGCCGCGGCCGCCCCGCAATACCTCGCGCGCATCGCCGTGCGCGACCGCGACAAGGTGCGCTTCGTGAAAACCGCCGACATCGACTGGATCGAAGCCTCGGGCAACTACCTCGTGCTGCACGCCGGCAAGGAGAACCACGTGCTGCGCGAGACGCTCACCTCCCTCGAAGGCCAGCTTTCGCCGAAGGAGTTTTTCCGCATCAACCGCAGCGCGCTCGTGCACGTCGACCGCATCCACCACGTCGAACCGACCTTCAACGACGAGCACATCGTCATCCTCGCCGACGGCACGAAGCTCACGCTGACGCGCGGCCTGCGGGAATTGCAGGAGCGGCTGCGGTTCGCGTGAGTGAATCGCCGATCGCCGCGGCTGTGCCGGAGAAAGACCACTCGCCATCAAAAACATTCCGTTTACCTTCCCGCCATGACGCGCGTGCAAGAAGTCCGGCAGCAGGCTGGCACTTTATCCATCGGCGAAAAGGCGGAACTGGCGGCCGATTTGCTCGAAAGCCTGCCGCCAATCCTCGACGACGAGGATGAGGGCGTCGCCGAAGCGCGCCGGCGCGATCACGAGATGGACACCGATCCTTCGGCGGCGATCACCTGGGAACAGCTTCGCCGCGGCGTCGGGCGGTGAAGCTCCACTTCCACCGCGCAGTCCAGACCGACCTGAGACATGCGCTGGCCTACTTCGACCGGGAAGGCGGCGCCAAGCTCGGCGATCGTTTTTTCGCGCGAAGCGCAGACGATGAAGGATCGCATTGCCGCCAATCCCACCCGCTTCGGTTTCTTCAAGGACGACCTGCGTCGCGCGCGACTCCGCACGTTTCGCCACCATTTTCTTTTTCGAATCGTGGAAGCCGAAGTGCGAGTGCTCGTGCTGCGCCACAACCGCCGCCATCCCGAGTTCGGGCTGACACGGCGGTAAGGGCGACCGAGCCCCCCACATCGCGGCCGGCCACGTCACCGGGCTCAGGCACAGCGACCATGGGTTGAGAACCCGCGCTCCGTCTCAGCCGCATCCATGTAGTAGCAGGTCACCACGAAACACACCAAACACACGAAAAGGAACGCGTTCGGCGGCAAATCGAGCAGATCAAATCTGCGCACCCACCAGTGCTGAATTTTGCCACACGCGAATTTGTCCCGGTTCCCTCATTTCGTGTGTTTCGTGTTTTTCGTGGTGAATTCCGACTGAATATTTCCGCCTCAGCTCCGGCCGCGGTTGCCGGTTGTGGCGGCCGTCGCGCCGACGGGGCCGGCGGCTTCGGCGCTGCGGATGAGTTGCATGACTTGTTGCTGCGCCTGCTGGAGCGTCTGCATCTGTTGCAAGGTCTGGACTTGGGCCGTGGTGAGCACCGCTTGGGCGGCGGTCACGGCGGCAGTCGTGATCGGCGCCGTCACCGTCGTCGCGCCGCCGGGGCCACGGCCACCACGGCCGCCACCGCCATCCGGCGGGAGCATCGCTGCTGTGCCGTCGGTGGCGACGGGGGTGTTGGCGGCGAGGATCTGCACCAGCTGGGTCGCCTGGGTGTCGGAAAGCGGCTCGCTGGTGTAGCTGAGGCTCTGGCGCAACTGCTCGACGGTGGCGCGTTGCGTCTGCGTTTTCGCGTATTGTTCGTAGTGCGCGAAGCCGTCGTCGCCGAGGAGCGACTTGAGCTGCGTGTCGATTTCCGACTGCGCGGAGGCGACAAGCTTGGCGACGGCCTCGCGGTCACGGCGCGGGTCGAGGCCCTGGTCGCGGGCGGCCATCATCACGTCCTGCGTGGTGGCTTCGCGCTCGGCCAGCAGCGTTTTGAACTGATCGAGTTTCGCGGCCTCGAGGTTGAGCGATTTGAACAGCGGGGCGTAGCGGGCATCGAGCGCGGCTTTCTGCTGCATCGTGCGCAGACGCTGCATCTCGGGGCGGTCCAGCGCGGCCCGCACGGCGGCGGGCGGGCCGCCGCGGCCGAAGCCGCGGCCGCCTTCGCGCGGAGCGGGTGCCGGAGCGGCGGAAGCGTCGTCGGTCGCCGTGGAGGTCTCGCGACTGGCGGCCAGCTGGGCCTCAAGCGTGTGGTTGCGGTCTTCGGCGGCGCGCAGGCGGGTTTGCAGCGCCGTGATATCTTCGTCCTCGACCTGGGCCGCCTCAAGCCAGCGGGCCTGCCAATACGACCGCCAAGCCACGCCGGTTGCGACCACGGTGAGTAGAGTGAGAGCGCCGATGAGAATATTCTTCGAGATTTTCATGGGGAAGACGGGTCAGGCGGCGAGTCGCGCGCGCGGCGGACGGCGCCAGGTGCGCGCGGCAGGGGTTGTGCCGATCGCCTCGCCCACGCTCACGCGCAGGAACGGCCGCACGCGATTGAGACGGAGCTTCACGGCGCCGACGCTCAGGCCTTCGCGCTGGGCCGCGGTCTGGTAGCTGTTGCCCTGCACGATCATCATGACGATGTTGCGGTCGCGGGGGCTGAGCTGGCGCAACGCGAACTCGAGCGCCTCCATGATTTCGGCGACCTTGCGCTGGCTGGTGGTGTCGGGCGCCTCGGTGAGTTCGTGTTCGTCCCACACGGTGGCGGGGCGGCAACGGCGGCGGCGGATGAAGTCGACGGCGGTGTTGCGCGCGAGGGCGAGCAGCCAGGATTCGAACGCGCCCGCATCGCGCAGGATGCCGAGGCGGCGGAGCATCTTGATGAACACCATCTGGACCACGTCGTCGATCGCGCTGGGCTGGGTGATGATGGGGCGGACGAAGGCGGCGATGCGGTTCGTATAACGACGCACCAGCTCGGTCTGGGCGGCGGATTCGCCGGTCTGGGCGCGGGCGATCAGGGCGGCGAGTTCGGTGCGGTCCGCTTCGGATGGGGTGCGGGACGGAGTGGGAAAGGTGGCGAGGGAGTTCACGGTTGGAGGAGACCGCGAACCAGCCCGACCGGCCACGCCCGTGGGACGAACCCGGGGAAAGACGAGGCGAATCCGGCCCGGCCGGGGGCGAAAAACCGGGGCGTTTCCGAGGTGGCGAACGTTGCGCGCCGCGCCCCCCAGCGCGTGGAGGGCAACGCGCTCCACGTGCCGGATGCGATGCCTCCGCACCCGCGGCTACCGGTGTGCGTTCCGCGGGACCACGCGCCGCCGCGCTCCGCCGCAAAATGCCGCAGAAAACCTTTGCCGCGCCGCAAGCCCCTCCCAACATCCTCCGCCCGATGCCCCCTCCTTCCCCCGACCACGACGATGTCGTGCACAGCGAGTCCTTCCTCCACACGCTGATGCGCCGTCAACTCCGGCTCTCGATCGTCTGCGCCGCGGCGTTTCTGATCGTGCTGCTCGGCCTGCCGCTCGCCAACTACTTCGCGCCCGCCCTCATGGCGACACGCGTGGGCGGCTTTACGTTGAGCTGGCTCGTGCTCGGCGTGCTGTTCTTCCCCGCGGTGTGGGCCATCTCGTGGTTCTTCATCAAGCGCTCCATCGCGCTCGAGGACGACGAGGTGGCGCAGGTGCAGCGGGAAAAGGAGGGCAAACGCTGATGAACGCCGTCCCGATTTTCTTCGCCGCGGGCGGCGGGCTGCTGGCCAACGTCGATCCGTGGATTCTCACGTTCTCGCTCATCACCGTGGCCGTGACGATCTGGATGGGCTTCCGCTCGGCCAGGACCTCGAAGACCGCCAGCGACTTCTTCGTGGCGGGCCGCTCGGTGTCCGTCGGCTGGAACGCCTCCGCGATCTCCGGCGAGTATCTCTCGGCCGCGTCGTTCATGGGCGTGGCCGGCATGGTGATGTCCAGCGGCTATGATGCGCTGTGGTATCCGGTGTGTTATGCCTGCGGCTACCTGTTCCTGCTGCTGTTCATCGCCGGGCCGCTGCGCCGCTTCGGCGCCTACACGATCCCGGATTTTGCGGAGGGCCGGTTCGACTCGCCGCTCTTCCGCAAGATCGCCGTGTGCTTCGTGCTGTTCATCGGATTTTTCTACACGATGCCGCAGATGAAGGGCGCGGGCACGACGCTCGCCTACATCTTCCCCGGCATGCCCTACTGGGGCGGGGTCGTGCTCGTCGGCGCGGTGATCACGTTCAACGTCGCGCTCGGCGGCATGAAGGGCATCACGCTCGTGCAGGCGTTCCAGTATTGGGCGAAGATGTTCGCGATCAGCGTGCCCGTGTTCGTGCTGCTCGCCGTCTACGGTTTCTACAACCACCAGATCGGCGCCAACGCGGCGCCCGGTGAAGCCGCCGCGCCGGTCGCGGCCCAGGTCGTCGAGCGCAAGCCGCTCGTCGAAAAAGCGCCGAAGGACGCCGCGTGGATTTCGCCATTCGGCCCGCTCACGACCAAGGCGGTCGGCACCGCCGCCGCGGCCCTGCCCGCCGAGCAGCGCGCCGCCTACCTCGCGGAACACCAGAAACCCTACTCGCTCCTCTACACCTACTCGCTCATCATCGCGCTCGTGTGCGGGACCGCGGGGCTTCCGCACATCCTCGTGCGGTTTTACACGAACCCCGACGGCGTGGCCGCCAAACGCACCACCATGTGGGTGATGATCCTCATCGGCATCTTCTACGTCTTTCCGCCCGTCTTCGGCGCCCTCGGCCGCAACCTGCTGCCCGAGCTCTACGCCGCCGCCGGCGCCAAGGGCACCGACAAGATCGTGCTCGAGCTGCCCCGCATCCTCAACGAGCGCTACGGCGTGCTCGGCTCCATCCTGAGCGGCATCACGTGCGCGGGCGCGTTCGCGGCGTTCATGAGCACGTTCAGCGGGCTGCTCGTCTCGATGACGGGCGCGCTCGCCCACGACGTCTATGGCCGCATCCTGCGCCCGGAGTCGAAGCCGCAGGAGCGCCTGGTGGCGTTCAAGATTTCCGCGGTCATCGTCGGCGTCATTTCCATCGTGCTGGGCACCGGCGTGGAGGCATTGCAGATCAACTTCATGGTCGGCCAGGCCTTCGCGATCGCAGCGGCGAGTTATTTCCCGTTGCTGTTCATGAGCGTGTGGTGGCGGGGCATGACGATGACGGGCGCGGCGACCGGCATGCTCGGCGGCGGCCTCGCCGCGCTCGCGTGCACCTCGATCATCAACCTGAGCGACCTGAAGAAAGTGGATCTCGCGGCCTTCTGGGCGACGCACCCGCTCCTGCGCATCCTCTGCGAGCAGCCCGCGATCTGGACCGTGCCGCTCGCGATCGGGCTGATGATCGTCGTTTCAAAACTCACGGCCGAAAAGGTGCCCGGCGACATCCGCATGAAGATGCTCGTGCTGCACGCCCCGGAGAAACTCGGGCTGAAGCAGGAATACATCCAGGAGCACCAGGCCGGCGCCGGACATTAAGGTGGCGCGCGTTGCCCCCAACGCGCTTTTGGTGGGAGGGGCTTTACGCCCCGACGAGTCGCGGGGGAAACCCGCTCCCACCTTCGCCCCAGCGCGTTGAGGTCAACGCGCTCCGCCTCGCGGCCTATTTCCTTGAACCGCCCGGCGCGCCGGCAAACGTCGACGCAACCCTCCGCGCCCCCCATTCTTTCTCGCATGGTCGCTCCCCTGCGTCGCCTGATTGCCAGCTTCTCCCTCGCGATTGCGCTCGCCGGGGCCGAATCGCCGCCCGCCGCGGAGGCGGCCGCCAGCCTCACGGTGGACGAGCACCGCTTCCTCGACGAACTGCAGCGCGCCTCCTTCCGCTTCTTCGAGGAACAGGCCCATCCCCGCACGCACCTCGTGAGCGATCGCGCCTTCGCCACCGGCGGGGCGCCCAAGGGCAAGGCCAGCATCGCCTCGAGCGGCTTCGCGCTGACCGGCTGGGCCATCGCAGCGGAACGCGGCTGGGTGGCGCGCACCGCCGCGCTCGAACGCGTGCGCGCCATGCTGCGGTTCCTCGCCCACGAGGCGCCACGCCGGCATGGGTTTTTCTACCACTTCATGGAACGCGACACCGGCGCCCGCGCGTGGGAGTGCGAGGTTTCGCCGATCGACACGAGCCTCATGCTCTTCGGCGCGATCGTGGCGCGTGAGTATTTCGCCGACACCGAGGTGACGACGCTCGTCAACGGCATCTACGAGAGCCTCGACTGGCCGTGGATGCTCAACGGCGGCGACACGCTCGCGTCGAGCTGGCGCGACGAGCTGGGTTTTTCGCGTTACCGCTGGCGGTCATTTTCGGAGCATCTCGGCATGAACGTGCTGGCACTCGGCAGCGCCACCCATCCGCTGCCCGCCGCGACGTGGCTGGCCTGGAAACGCGATCCCACGATCACGCACGGCGGCCGGCACTTCCTCGCCGGCGCGCCGCTGTTCATCCATCAGTTTTCCCACGCCTACGTGGACTTCCGGGGGAAACGCGATGCCTTCGCCGACTATCATCGCAACTCCGTGCTCGCCACGCTCGCGCACCGGCAATTCTGCATTGATCTCGCGCCCCGGTTCCCAAGCTGGAGCGAAAAGCTCTGGGGCGTCACCGCCTCCGATTCCGCGCGCGGCTACCTGGCCTGGGGCGGTCCGCCGCGCTCGATCGACGGTGGGTCCCTCGATGGCACGCTCGTCCCATGCGCCGCGGCCGGTTCCCTGCCCTTCGCGCCACGGGAGACGCTGCTCACGCTGCGCCACATGCGCGAGGCTTTCGGCGACCGCATCTGGCAGCACTACGGCTTCGTCGACGCGTTCAACCCCGACTCCGGCTGGGTCGCTCCCGACGTGATCGGACTCGATGTCGGCATCACGCTCCTCCAGGCGGAAAACGCCCGCACCGGTTTCGTGTGGCGGCACTTCATGCGCGCGCCCGAGGTGCCACGCGGCCTCACCCGCGCCGGGTTCGTGTCGACCCGCCGTGCGCTCGACACCGCCGAGTCCGACCGGCTCCGCCGCGTCGCCGAGCGGGCCTGGCACGCGATCGCGCACGAACCGGCGGCCGCCGGCACCGCCGGCTTGCAGCTCGGCGCGATGCTCAGCGCCCACGCGCTCGGGATCATCCGCGCCGACGAGGCCACCGCGGCCGCTCGCACGTGGCTGGCCGCCGCGCCGGCGCCACCCGACGAAGCCGCCCTCGCCCACCACGTCGCGGCCCTCATCACGCTGCGTCAGGCGTTGCCCCTGCTCACGCGCGAAGTCGCTGCGCGCCTCGTCGAGATCCATTGGCCCGCGCCGGCCTCCGCCCCGCGCAACCTCGGCGCGGAAGCGCGCCTCGGCACGTTTCTTAAAATCGCCACGGGCGCGCTGCCGCCGGCGGCCTGGGCCAGCCTCACGCGCACGCCCGTCGCGCTCGGCCCGGTGCATGTGCTCGCGCCAGCCACACCCGCCGACCACCTCCTGCCCGGCCTCTGGCTCGACGAGCGCGAGATCATCACCGGCGCCTCGGCCGCGCAGCTCGCCTACGCGCGCCGCGACGAAGCCAGGGATCCGTTGACCATGGCCCTGCTCGTCGACGCCTTTCCCGCGCACGCCGCGGCGCGCGTCGCCGACGGCGACCGACCGGACGAGTTGCCCACCCGGGCCAGCGTGCGCGACCACGCCGCCCTCGTGATCGCCGTGGTCAACGTCCTCTCGGCGCACGGCGGCGCGCGCCGCTGGTTCCAGAGCGACCCGCTCGTGCAGGCCGGTCGCGCCGCGATCCCCGAATTCGCCGAGGCGGCCTTCGGCCCCAACAACTCGCTCATCGCCCGCCGCGAACTCGCCGGTCCGGCCGCGCCCACTCCACCGCGCCGCGCCCTCGTGCGCCGCGCCAGCCGCCCGGCCGCGGAGTGGGACTGGCAGGTGCTCGACGGCCTCGCGTTTCGCGATTCGCCCGCCGACGTGCACGCCGACGATCCCGCGCTCTCCCTTCGCTTCGCGTTCGCCTGGGATGAGACCGCGCTGCACTTCCACGCCGAAGCCACGGACACACCGCCCGGCTCCCTGCGGCCCGAGCGTCGGCGCGAATCCGTCGAACTGCTCCTCGACCCGCGGGGCGACGGCTTCACCAACGATCCCGCCGATGATCGGGTCTTCTCGTTTCTCTCCAACGGCACTGCGCGCGATGTCGTGCGCCGGCAGCCCATGATGGCCGAGATTTCCCGCCACGCCACCGGCTACACGGTCGAGACCCGCATACCCTGGGAACAGATCGGTGTGCGGCCCGCCGCCGGCCTGCAGTTCGGCGCCACCGCCGCCGTGCATGTTTCGGGTCCGCGCAACAACCTCCCCGCCCTCAAACTCACCTGGCGCCGCCACGTCCACGAAGACGGCACGAGCGACCTCGGCACGCTTGTCCTCGCGCCGTGATTGGCAATCCTCCCCATCCACCCTTTCCGCCTACCACCATGAAAACCCATCGCATCGCCTTGCTGTTCGCGTTCAGCACCGCGGCCTCGCTCGTCGCCCAGACGGCGCCACCCGCACCCGCCGCCACGCCGCCCGAGACCATCGTGCTCGAGAGCTTCGTCGTGAACACCGAAAAGGACAGCGGCTACATCGCCATCGACTCTCTCGCCGGCGGCCGCACCGCGACTCCGATCAAGCTCACGCCCACCGCCATCTCGTCGCTCACGCGCACGTTCCTCGACGACGTCGCGATCACCGACGTGCGCGAGGCGCTCAAATGGACCGTCAACGCCATCCCCTCCGATCTCAACGCCGGCAAGAGTTCCTCGCCCTTCAACGACTGGGATTTCAATTTCCGCGGCGCCGGCCAGTCGCTCCAAGGCGGCTCCGGACCGACGCGCAACTACTTCACGTTCTACCAGAGCGCCGACACCTATAACATCGAGCGCCTCGAGTTCGACCGCGGCCCCAACTCGATCCTCTTCGGCGTCGGCACCATCGGCGGCGTCATGAGCTCCTACACCAAGCAGGCCCGCCTCGATCAGGATTTCATCACCACGCAGTTCACCGGCGACAGCAACGGCGGCTGGCGCTTCGAGGGCGACGTCAACCGCCGCGTCTCCGGCAGGATCGCCGCCCGCATCAACGTCCTCGAGAAACACCACCGCGGCTGGCGCGATCAGGACCAGGATTTCCAACGCGCCGCCGACCTCGCCCTCACCTTCAAACTCAGCGACCGGACCTCCGTCCGCGTCGACGGCGAGATGAGCAAGGCCGAGCGCAGCTTCCTGCGCAGCACCGCGGCCGAGGGCGTCACCCGCTACGACGGCACCGTCGCCCAGACATGGGGCTCCACGCTCTCCACCGCGAGCGGCGCCGTCGCCGCCATCACCGGTCTGCCCGTCTTTCGCGTCTGGATCGCCGGCCAGCCCGGGCTCGGCCTGCAAAACTGGGCCGGCGGCTACCGCTCCAACGGCTACTTCCTCCCGATGGCCCCCAAGGCCGGCTGGTATCCCACCGTGATCACCAACGGCACCATCACCTTCGATGGCTCGCGGATTCCCGTCATGCCCAAGCGCTCCTTCACCATCGCCCCGAAGGACGCGCTCTCCCGCCCGGAATACAACGACGTCACCGTCTGGTTGAACCACCGCTTCACGGAAAAATTCGAGGTCACGCTCAGCCGTTATTACTATCAGGACTCGCGGGACTCGCAGAACTACGAGGGCGTCGGCAACTGGGCCATCGACGTCAACCGCCAGATGCCCAACGGCCAGCTCAACCCGAATTTCGGGAAAAAATTCGGCGAATTTTTCCTGTCCAAGCAGACGCAGGATCGCGGCGTGGACGAGACGCGCCTCCAGCTCACCTACCGGCTCGAGACGAAACTCTTCGGCTCGCCCTACCGCCAGACCGTCAGCGTCTCCGCCGGCGACCAGAAGATCACCTGGACGGCCCACCAATACAACGCGCAGATCACCAACAGCGGCATCACCGTCGCCGACCAGAACCTCGTCCGCACGCGCATCTACGAGGACAACACCCATCCCTACATCGGCCTGCCCTCCTCCGTCGGCGGCATGAACATCGCCTACGCGGCCTGGCCCACGCACTGGTTCGACTTCAACGAGGACTACAAGCTGAAGCACGTCGCCGGCTTCACGCACGCCCGCCTCTTCGACGACAAGCTGAGCTTCCTCGTCGGCGCCCGCCACGACCGCTACGACCATTACAAGATCGAGACCATCGCCCGCACCGTCGGCGGCCCGCTCACGGTCGTGCAGGACGGCGCCAGCGGCACCACCTACTCCGCCGGCGCGATCTACTACCTCGGCCCCGTCGGCCTCTACGCCAACTGGTCGAAAAACTTCGATCCCATCGGCCCCGGCCGCAACCCCAGCTTGAGCGGCGTGCCCTTCGGCCCCGCCACCGGCAAGGGCCTCGAGACCGGCCTGCGTTTCTCCTCCAAGGACGGCAAGTATTACGCCACCGCCAGCTACTACGACTCCAAGTCGCAGGACCGCATCACCGGCACCAAGATCGGCTTCTCCGGCATCTGGAACAACTACTTCGACGCCCGCGGCGAAGCCCGCAACACCGTGCTCGGCACGCTCGCCTACGACGACACCGAGGCGCTGCACGTGCGCGGCTACGAGTTCGAAGTCACCGCCAATCCCACCCGCTCGCTCCGCCTGCAGGCGAGCTACGGCCGGCCCGACTCCGAGTTCATCGACGCGCTCCCCGGCCAGCGCGCCTACTACGCCGCCAACTTCGCCGCGTGGGACGCCGCCGCGCGCCTCGCGATCAACCCCACCGCCTCCACCGCGCTGCGCAACGCGCTCACGAACGCCCAAGTCACCCTCGACAACAACGTCGCCGGCCGCACCCGCACCGGCCTCGTGAAATACACCTCGAACGTTTTCGCCAACTACACGTTCAGCGAAGGCGCGCTCAAGGGCCTCTCGTTCGGCACCGGCGCCGCGCGCACGGGCCGGACCTACGTGGCCACCATCCGCAACACGCTCTACTACCGCGGCGAGCAGACCACCACCTCGCTGCGCGTCGGCTACAACACGCGGGCCCTCGGCTTCCCCACCCGCCTCGCGCTCAACGTGGAAAACGTCCTCGACGATCAGGACCCGATTGTCTCGACCTTCGACGGCGGCTACCGCGACACGAGCGGCGTCGCGATCGCCAACGGCTTCATCCTGCGCGCCCCGCGCACGATCAAATTCTCGGCGAGGTTTACGTTCTGAGCGGGGCAGGAGCCCAGCGTAGCAGCCGACGTGAGGAGGCTGGCGAAAACGTCACCACCTTCCCCGGCCTCGTCACCTCGGCCGCTACGCCCTACTTCACGATCTTCAATATCCGATCGTTGTAGCTGTCGGTGATGTAGAGCGTGCCGTCGGGCGCGATCGTCACACCGTGCGGCCGGGCCAGTTCGCACGCCTCGGGCGGGCCGCCGAGGCCGGCGGTGCCGCGTTTGCCCGTGCCCGCCACGCGCACGATCTTGCCCGTCGCGGGCACATAGCGGCGGATGAGATTGTTCTCCGCGTCGGCGATGAGCACCGAGCCGTCGCGGTCGACGCACAGGTGCTTCGGGCCGTTCATCGTGGCGGCGAGTGCGTCGCCTCCATCGCCGTCGGCCCCTTTTCTGCCCGACGCGTTGACGACGGTGCGGATGGTGCCGTCGACCGCCACGACGCGCAGCGCGTGGCCGTTGCGCTCGAGGATGTAGACCTTGCCCTGGCGATCCATCGCGGCGGCGCGCGGATCGGACAGTGGCGCCTCGCTGGCGCGCGCGCCGTCGGGCGGCACGCCTTTCTTCCCGTTGCCGGCGATCAGCGTGAGCCGGCCGGTTGCAAGCTCCAGCAGCTGCACGCGCGTGAGATCGGCGATGAGGAGGCTTTTGCCATCGGGCGTGAGCGTGATGCAATACGGGCCGCTCGCCCGCGCCCGTTTCGCCGGCACGCCGTAGCCGGGGAGCGAGATTACGCGACCGGTCGCGAAATCGACCGCGCGCACCCGCCCGTTCCACGTGTCGGCGATGGCGACGCGACCATCCGGGAGCACGGCGAGATTGTGGGGCCCCCGAAACTGCGCCGCGAGCGGCGCCCCGCCATCGCCCGAGTCGCCGCTCTCCAGCCGCCCGGCCACGTGCTTGAGCGTGCCGCGCGCGTCGACGCGCAGCAGCCGGTTGCCCTTTTCCATCTCGACGATGAAGAGGTTGCCGGCGCGATCGAAGTCGACGCCGAAGGGCTCCCGCAACTCGCCGCCGACGTGGACGAGCACGATGCGCTCGGCGCGGGCGGGCAGGCCGAGGAACAGGAGCGATGTGAGCGAAAGAAGAGAGGCGAGGCGCATAGGCGGAGTCGTGGACGAGGCGTCCCGCCTCGTGTCAGGGAGAAAACACGCCCGTCGCGCGGCGTCAGCGACAAATCGCCATCGAATCGAAGCCGCAACCATCGGGACTTTTTCCCGACTTTTCAGCGCGATGCCGGTTGCTTGTGCGATGGCTGGACGCCTGACTGCAATCCGTGAGCCCGTGCCGCCAGTGTCCCGCGCCCCACACCCAGCGCCGCTCGGAGAGACGATTTTCGGCCGGCCGCGAGATTTTCCGAGGGTGTCCCCGCCAATGTCCCACCCCCTCCCGTATGATCATGCGCGAACCGACGCCCTTCCGCGCATGATCTACTACGCCCACACTGCCTCCCGCCCCGACGGGTCACAGGATTCAAATCACGACCACTGGCAGTTGCTGGCCAGCGCCGACCCCGCCAATCCCGGCCACCTCGAAGCCGTGGCGAAACTTGCCGCTGAATTCGCCGGCGCATTCGGAGCCGCTGATTGGGCTCGCCTCGCCGGCCTCTGGCACGACCTCGGAAAATACTCGGTGGAATTTCAGTCCTACCTTTGCGCGGCCGGTGGCGCGGAAGCACATCTGGAGGAGCGCCCGGAAATCTCCGCGAAGGTCGACCACTCGACCGCCGGCGCGCAGCATGCCGCCCGCGAGCTGAAGCCATTCGGCCCACTCCTCGCCTACCTCATCGCCGGCCACCACGCCGGCCTCCCCAACGGCCAGGACGCCACCACCGCCTGTCTCGACGAACGTCTGCGTAAGATCATCCCATCCTGCGCAACCGCTCCGTCCACCCTGCTCACGCCCGGCTTTACTTCCGCCCGGCCGCCGGGCCATGCGCTCACATCCGGCTACGCTCTCGGTTTTTTCCTGCGCCTGGGTTTCTCGGCCCTCGTCGATGCCGACTGGCTCGACACCGAAGCCTTCATGTCGCCCGGCAAAGCGGCCGCCCGCACGCGCCAGCCTCAGCCTTCGCTCCGGGCTCTGCGCGATTGCCTCGACGCCCACCTCGCTCGCTTCGCCGCCCCCGCGACACCGGTGCTACGCGCCCGGGCCGATGTGCTCGCCGCGTGCCGCGCCGCCGCCACGCAATCACCCGGACTCTTCTCGCTCACCGTGCCGACCGGCGGCGGCAAAACGCTTTCTTCGCTCGCGTTCGCTCTGGAGCACGCTCTCCGCCACGGCCTCGAACGCATCATCTACGTCCTGCCCTTCACCAGCATCATCGAGCAAAACGCCGCCGTCTTCCGCGAGGTCTTCGCCTCACTCGGCAGCGATGTCGTCGTCGAGCATCACTCCAATCTCGACCCCGACGCTGCTCACGTCACCGCCCCCTCGCGCCTCGCCACGGAAAATTGGGACGCCCGCCTCATTGTCACCACCAACGTCCAGTTCTTCGAGTCCCTCCACGCCGCCAAGCCCTCCGCGTGTCGCAAACTCCACCGGCTTGCTCGCAGCGTCATCATCCTGGACGAAGCCCAGACGCTCCCGCTCACGTTGCTCCAGCCGTGCCTCCGCGCCCTGCAGGAACTCGCGGGCCGCGATCCCCGCGGGAATTCCCACTATGCCGCGTCCGTCGTCCTCTGCACCGCCACCCAGCCGGCCGTCGAACAACGTCACGATTTCAAATCCGGCCTCCGCGGTGTGCGCGAGATCATCTCCGATCGCACTCAGCTTTTCTCCACCCTCCGTCGCGTCCGCGTCACCGACCTCGGTCGCACGCCACTCTCCGACTCCGACCTCGCCATCCGTCTCGCTACAAACCCGCAGGCCCTCTGCATCGTCAACACCCGCCGCCACGCCGCCGAACTCTTCGCCCGCCTCCCCGCCGATGGCACACGCCGCCACCTCAGCGCTCTGATGTGCCCCGCCCACCGCACCGTCGTGCTCGGCGACCCGCGCCACCCCGCGCCCGGCACAATCCGCCACGCGTTGAAAAACAATCTCCCCTGCCGCGTGGTGACGACCCAGCTCATCGAAGCCGGTGTCGATGTGGATTTCCCGGTCGTCTATCGCGCGCTCGCCGGCCTCGACTCGATCGCCCAAGCCGCCGGCCGCTGCAACCGCGAGGGCCGCCTCCCCGCTCTCGGCGAGACCTTCGTGTTCACTCCCGAGCATCCGATTCCCAAGGGCTTCCTCCGCAAATCCGCCGACTCCGCCGCCGAGATCCTCCCGCTCCACTCGGCCGATCCCATCGGCCCCGCCGCCATCGAAGCCTTCTTCCGCCTTCACTACTGGAAAAACGAAGATCAAACCGACGCGAAGCAGATCTTCGCCTGCTTCCCTCCGCTCCAAAACGAAGCCTCTTTTTTCGGCTTCCGCTTCAAAGACTGCGCCGAGCGCTTCCGCTTTATCGATTCCAACTACCAGGCCGTGCTCGTTCCTTACGGCGACCAAGGGCGCGACCTCATCGACGAACTCCGCGCCACCTACGACCCCGCCGGCCAACGCGACCTCGCCCGCCGTCTCCAGCGCTACGTCGTGCAGATCCCCGAGCCCGTCATGCGCCAACACCTCGGCCGCGGCCTCAGCTTCCTGCACGAGCGCTTCCTGATTCTCGACGATGACGGCGCCTATTCCAAGGACCTCGGCCTCCAGCTCGTCACTGACCGTCTCTACGACCCCGAGCAGCTCATCGTTTCCTGATAACACACCATCCCCATGTCCTACGGCATCCGCCTCCACGTCACCGGCGACTACGCCTGTTTCACCCGCCCCGAGATGAAGGCCGAGCGCGTCTCCTACGATGTCATCACGCCCTCCGCCGCTCGCGGCCTGCTCGAAGCCATCTATTGGAAGCCTCAAATCCGCTGGGTCATCGACCGCCTCCACGTCCTCGCTCCCATTCAGTTCACGTCCGTCCGACGCAATGAAGTCGCCTCCAAGATCCCCCTCGCCTCCGCCCGCACCGCGATGAAGGCCGGCCAAGGCAACCTCGGTGTCCACATCGAAGAAGACCGCCAACAACGCGCCGCTCTCATTCTCCGCGACGTGTCCTACGTGATCGAAGCCCACTTCGACATCCTCGACCGTCGTTTCGAGCGCGGCGGCCCCGAACTCCCCGCCCACGACTGTGCCGGCAAGCACCTCGACATGTTCACACGTCGCGCCCGCGCCGGCCAATGCTTCCAACAACCCTACTTCGGCACCCGCGAATTTCCCGCCCGCTTCACGCTCCTCGAATCCGCCGATCTGCTTCCTGCCAGCACACTCCCGCCCGCCGAGCAGAACCGCGATTTCGGCTACATGCTCCACGACCTCGCCTTCGACCAGGACCCGAAGACAAAAGCCGTCCGCTCCACCACCCCGCGCGTCTTCCGCGCCGAGATGAAAGCCGGCGTCATCACCGTCCCGCCTTTCCACCAAGCCCTCGCCTGACCCGCCCATCCTCCGCCCGGGCTCCTGCTCAAATCTCAATTCCGCAAATCTCAAATTCCCGGTCCGCCATGAACGCCCCCGAAACCTCCCCGCTGCGCGCGCTCGACCTCCTCTACGACCGCCTCGCCAACGACGAGCGCTACGACCTCGCGCGTCCCGGCTACAGCGCACAGAAAGTCAGCTTCTCCATCGTCCTCCACCCCGATGGCTCGCTCTCAGCGATTCAGGACGAGCGCGACGCCTCCGGCAAAAAGCCACTCGCCCGCCTCCTCACGCTCCCCGGCCAAGCTAAACCTCCCGGCCAAGGCCTCAATCCCTGCTTCCTCTGGGACAACAGTGCCTATCTTCTCGGCTACAAAACCGACGACGAGAAACCCGAGCGCACCGCCAAGGCCTTCGCCGCCTTCCGCGAACGCCACCTCGCACTCGAAAGCACGGTTGCCGATCCCGGCTTCTCCGCCGTCTGCGCCTTTCTCCGCGCGTGGACGCCCGCCCGCGCCCTCGAACACAAAATCCAACTCGACGACTTCGCCGCCACCGGCTTCGGCGTCTTCCGCCTCGTCGGCGAGCGCTGCTACGTCCACGACCGCCCCACCATCGCCGCCTACTGGTCCAAGGCTTCCCTCGCCGCCGATCCCGACGCCACCCGCGGCCAATGCCTCATCACGGGCGACACCGATCAACCGCTCGCTCAACTCATCGAGCCTGCGATCAAAGGCGTCTCTGGCGCACAATCGAGCGGCGCCAAAATCATCTCCTTCAACTGCGACTCGTTCACCTCCTATCGGCCGGAGCACAAGGACGCACAGGCTCTCGTTTCCCCCATCTCCCAGTCCTCCGCCTTTCGCCACGCCACCGCGCTCAACGCCCTCCTTGCCGGACCCCAGTCCCGCCTGCATCGCGTGCAAATCGGCGATGCCACCACCGTTTTCTGGACCGGCGCGCCCACCGTCACCGAGGGTTTCCTCGCCGCCTTTTTTGAAGGCAACACGCCTGAGAGCGAATCGGTCGCCCAGGACGAGACGCTCCGCGCCCGCCTCGGCACGTTTTTCGAAGTGCTCCGCTCCGGTGGTGGCCGCGCCCTCGATCGTCTCACCGACGATGCCAGCACGCCGTTCTATGTCCTCGGCCTCTCGCCGAATGCTGCGCGTCTCTCCGTGCGCTTCTGGCACGCCGGCACACTCGGCTCCCTCGTCGATCATTTGCGCGACCACTACGACGCTCTCCGCATCGTCCGACCTCCCGGCCCGCAGAATCCCGAGTTTCCCGCCGCGTGGCAACTCCTCCGCCAGACCGGCCGCGAGTCAAAGGACATTTCCCCGCTGCTCGCCGGTCCGTTCCTCCGGGCCGTCCTCACCGGCACACCCTACCCGGCCACGCTCGCCAGCGCCGTCCTCGCCCGCATCCGTGCCGATCGCGACCTCAGCTACCTCCGCGCCGCCATCCTCAAAGCCTTCCTCAACCGCAATCACGACCAACAGATCCCCATGAGCCTCGATGCAACCCGCCCCGAACCTGCCTACCGCCTCGGCCGGCTTTTCGCCGCCCTCGAAAAAACCCAGGAAGACGCCCTCCCCGGCATCAACGCCACCATCCGCGATCGTTTCTACAGCGCGGCCTCTGCGACGCCCTCGACCGTCTTCCCGCGCCTCCTCCGCACCTACCAGCATCACCTCACCAAAGCCGCCGGCGAACGTGGCATCGGCCTGAAAGTGAATCGCGAGCGCCTCGTCCAGGAAATCTGCGCCGGCCTCGCCGACATGCCCGCCCACCTCGGCCTCGAAGGCCAGAGCCTCTTCGCCCTCGGCTACTACCACCAGCGCCAATCCTTCTTCGCCAAATCCGACGACGCCACCACGGAAGCCCAGCCCGCCGCCTGACCTATTCCCGCTTCCCGTCTCAAATCTCAAATTTTCAGATCTCAAATCTTCAAGCCATATCCTCCCATGAACAACCGCTACGACTTCGTCTTCCTCTTCGACATCACCGACGGCAATCCCAACGGCGACCCCGATGCCGGCAACCTCCCCCGGGTCGATCCCGAGACCGGCCACGGCATCGTCACCGATGTCTGCCTGAAGCGCAAAATCCGCAACTTCGTCCAACTCACCAAGGCCGACGTCTCCAACTACGCCATCTACGTCCGCGAGAAAGCCGTGCTCAACCAACAGCACCAACTCGCCTACACCGCCAAAAGCCTCGACCCGAAAAAAGCCAAGGCGCCCGACGTCGAATCCGTCCGCGCGTGGATGTGCGAAAACTTCTACGACGTGCGCACCTTCGGCGCCGTCATGTCCACCGAGATCAACTGCGGCCAGGTCCGTGGACCGGTCCAGCTCACCTTCGCTCGCAGCGCCTCGCCGGTCGTCTCGCTCGAGCATGCCGTCACCCGCTGCGCCGTCACCACCGACCGCGAAGCTGCCGCGCAGGACGGCGACAACCGCACCATGGGCCGGAAATTCACCGTTCCCTACGGCCTCTACGTGGCCCACGGCTTCATCAATCCCTTCCTCGCGAAGCAAACCGGCTGGTCCGAAGACGACCTCGCCCTCTTCAAGACTGCGCTCGGCCAGATGTTCGAGTTGGACCGCTCCGCCGCCCGCGGCCTCATGGGCGCCAAACGCTGCATCGCCTTCAAGCACAAGGATGCCCTCGGCAACGCCCCGGCGCACAAACTCTTCGACCTCGTAAAAGTCACGAAGAAGGCCGGCGTCGAAGTGCCGCGCCAGTTCTCCGACTACGATGTCACCCTCGACTCCACCGCCGTCCCCGCCGGCGTCACCATCGAAGAATGGATCTGAGCCGCCGCCCCACCGCGTGAGCGCCGAGTCCGATTCCTTTCCGCTCTCGGCGCTCCAGCATTTTGCGTTCTGCCCGCGCCAGTGTGCGCTCATCCACATCGAGCGTCAGTGGGCGGAAAACACCCTCACTGCCCAAGGGCGCGTGCTGCACGACCGCGCCCATAAAGCCGGCAGCGAATCGCGCGGCGATCTCCGCATCGCCCGCGCCCTCCCGCTCCAGTCCGCCACCCTCGGCCTCCACGGTGTCGCCGATGTCGTCGAGTTTCACCGTCAGTCCGATGGCGCGTGGCGCCCCTTCCCCGTCGAATTCAAACGCGGCCGCCCCAAGCACGAACCCATCGACGCCGTGCAGCTCTGTGCGCAGGCGATCTGTCTCGAGGAAATGCTACGCACGTCCGTTCCCGCGGGCGCACTTTTCTACGGCGCCACTCACCGACGCCACGACGTCACCTTTGACGACGCGCTCCGTGCCGACACACACCGTCTCGCCGCCGCCGTGCGCACGCAGCTCGCAGTCGGTCAAACCCCGCCCCCGGCATACACCGCGAAATGCCGTGCCTGTTCTCTCCTCGACCTCTGCCGCCCGCAGGCGACCACTCGCTCCGCCTCCGCCCACCTTGCGCGCATCCTCGCCGCGCTGGACTGAGCCTTTTCCATGCGCCGCCTCCTCAACACCCTCTACGTCACCACCCAGGGCGCCTACCTGCGCAAAGAAGGCGAGACCGTCGTCGTTGAAGTTGAAAAAGAAGTCCGCCTGCGCCTCCCGCTCCTCAACCTCGGTGGACTCGTCTGCTTCGGCAATGTCCTCTGCAGTCCCTATCTCCTCGGCGCCTGTGCCGAGGCCGGTATCGCGGTCTCCTTCCTCACCGAGTTTGGACGCCACCTCGCCGATGTGGTCGGCGCCCCGTCGGGCAACGTCCTCCTCCGCCGCACCCAATACCGCCGGGCCGATGATCCCGCCGCCAGCGCCGCGCTCGCTCGGGCCTTTGTCGCCGGCAAAATCGCCAACACCCGCCACGTCCTCCGCCGCGCCGCCCGCGAAGGTGCCGCCGATGCCGCCCCGATCGAAGCCACCGCCGACGTCCTCACGCACCGCCTCCACGCCCTCGCCACGGCCGACAACCTCGACACCGTGCGCGGCCTCGAAGGCGAGTCGGCCGCACAATATTTCAGCGTCTTCGGCAGCCTGATCACGCAGCAGCGCGACGCCTTTCCCTTCGGCGACCGCAATCGCCGCCCGCCCCTCGACCGCGTCAATGCGCTCCTCTCCTACCTCTACACCCTGCTGCGCTTCGACGCCGCCGCAGCCCTCACCGCCCACGGCCTCGACCCCGCCGTCGGATTCCTGCACCGCGACCGCCCCGGCCGCGCCGGCCTCGCGCTCGACCTTATTGAAGAATTCCGCGCTCCCTTCGCTGATCGCCTCGCCCTCACCCTGATCAACCGCCAGCAAATCCAACCGTCGCACTTTCACACCACTGAAACCGGCGCCGTGCTCTTCACCGAAGCCGGGAGGAAAGAAATTCTCACCGCGTGGCAGAAGCGCAAACAGGACGAAGTCGAACATCCGTTCCTCGGCGAAAAAATTCCCCTCGGCCTGCTCCTCCACGCCCAAGCCCTCCTCCTCGCGCGCCACCTCCGCGGCGACCTCGACGCCTATCCGCCCTTCGAGTGGCGGTGACGGCGCACGCCAATCTTCACCATGATGATCCTCGTCAGTTACGATGTTTCGACCGCAACGAGCGACGGCGCCCGCCGGCTGCGCCGCGTGGCCAGGGCCTGCCTCAACCACGGCCAGCGGGTCCAAAATTCAGTCTTCGAATGCCTGCTGGAAAACGACCGTTGGATCGCCTTCCGCGCCGAACTGCTCCAGCTGGCGGACCTGCGGCACGACAGCCTCCGTTTCTATTTTCTCGGCAACGAGTGGCAGCGCCGCGTGGAGCACCACGGGGCCAAACCGACCATCGACCCCGAAGGCCCCCTGCTGGTTTGACCCATGCGCGCACCCCGCCCAGGCACGGCTACCGACCAACATCCGCGAATCGTTGCGGGCCGCGCAGAGACAGGGAGTTGCAGGACATCCATCGTTTGAGCGAACCGCGAGCCGTCGCAGCGCAGCCAGATCCGCGCATCCCGTTCTTTGACATCTTCATTCTCCGATGTTTGCGTATTGGAGGTCGCGCCCCCGCGCGGGGGCGCGCGGATTG
>JACRKC010000100.1 GCA_016235555.1 Verrucomicrobiota bacterium | reverse complement strand
GCTCGCTTCGCTTTGGCGGGGAATTGGCACGGGTCTCCTGCCCCGTGGTGAACGGGATCACGGGTCAGGAGACCCGTGCCACTTCCCCGCCATAGCGAAGCGAGCTTCGCGGTCTCAGACTCAAAACGAATGAAGCTGCTCGCCCAACTCCACGAAGCCCGGTGGCGCGTGGCGGCGGTCCTCGCGTGCGCCGCGGCGCTGAACTACGCGGATCGGGCCGCGATGTCGTCGGTGTTCGCCCCGCTCCGCGCCGCCTTGGCGTTGAACGACGTGCAGATCGGCCTGCTGGGCTCGGTGTTTCTGTGGAGCTATGCGCTCGGGTCGCCCGTGGCCGGCATCATCGCGGACCGCTGGCCGCGCCATCGGGTCATCATCGTGAGCCTCTCGCTGTGGAGTGCTGTCACCGTGCTCACCGGCGCGGCCAACAGCCTGATGCTCCTCGTGGCGGCGCGGTGTGCGCTCGGACTCGCTGAGAGCCTCTACCTGCCGGCGGCCACGGCACTGCTCGCCGCGCATCACGGGCCGGAGACGCGCGGCCGCGCGATGAGCCTGCACTCGGTGGGACTAAACTTCGGCGTCGTGCTCGGCGGCGCGTTCGCCGGTTACCTGGCGGACCATTTTGGTTGGCGGGCAGGTTTCTGGGTGCTCGGCGGCGCGGGTCTTGTGCTCGCCGGGCTCGCCCCGCGCTGGCTCGCCCCCGCCCCCGAAAAGTGTCACCCATTAGGTGACAGTTCGGCGAGGGGCCCGGCGACGGGGCGGCGGGCGGAGGTATGGGCGGCGTGGCGATATTTGCTGCGGGTGCCATCCTATCACGTGCTGCTGGCGAAGGCCATGCTCGCGGGCGTGGGCATCTGGATTTTTCTCAACTGGCTGCCGCTGTATTTTCGCGAGGCGTTTGACATGACGCTGGGCAAGGCCGGGTTCGCGGGGACGTTCATGCTGCAAATCTCGACGGTGCTCGGCATCGCGGCCGGCGGCTGGATTTCGGATCGCGCCGCGGCGCGCGGGACGCGGCACCGGATGCTCGTGCAAGGGCTGAGCTACCTCGCGGCGGCGCCTTTCCTGCTGCTGTTTCTCACGCGGCCCGGATTCGTCGCCGTGGCGGTGGCCGTCTCGGTGTTTTCATTTTTCCGCGGCGTCGGCCAGGCCAACGAGAATCCCACGTTGTGCGAGATCATGCCGGCCCGTTTCCGGTCGACCGCGATCGGTGTCATGAACACGTGCGCGACGGCAGCCGGAGGCTGCGGCGTGCTGCTCGCCGGCGTCCTGAAAAAATCGTTCGGCCTCAATGCGGTCTTCGCCGGGATCTCGGTGCTGTTCGTGATCGCTGGTCTGGCCCTGATCTTCGCCTATCGCCGCTGGGTGGCAGGCGACATCGAGCGGGCGCGGCACGCGGACGCCGCTCACTGACGTTCGAGGCGCAGCGAGAGATCGTGGAGCTTCAGCTCCTGGCCGGCGGCAACAGTCACGCGATGCAGTCCGGGGACGACGAGGCGGGAGGCGACCGGCGCAGCCGCCGCATGACCGTCGATCGCCGCGGTCTCCAACTCAGTGCCGTCCCATCGCACCCGCGGAGGCGCACCACCGGCGGTGGTTAAGCGCAGCACCAAACGCGCACCCAGCGTGGACACGGCACGCAGATCGTCGCCGACAAAGAGCTCGTAGGTCCTGCTGGCGCCAGCGGCCAGGTTGTCGGGGGCGTCGGGCGTGAGCTTCGGGAGTTTGAAGTGCGCGCCGGCGGGATAATAACTGCGGCCCTGCGACGCGCCTTGCACGCTCGCGAAATAGGTTTTCGGGAGCGTGCGCAGCAGCGCGGGGTCGCCGAGTTCGCGCCAGAGGGGCGATTTCGGGTCGAAGTGGTTGAACAGCTCGATGCCGTCCACGCCCGCCGCCCAGGCGGCGAGCGCGCGGGCGCGCAACGATTCGATCGAGGCGCGTTCCTTCGCGGCGGTGGCTTCGCGCACGCGGCTTTCGGGGAGGCAGGCGTAGATTTTCACGCCGTGCTTGCGCGCAAGAGCGACACTCTCGCTCCACTGATTGAGCTGGAAGTAGCCGCCGGGCACGTAGAGGTCGACGAGGCCGTCGGCGAGCCAGCGTTCGAGGTCGAGGCCGATCTCGCGGCAGTAGCTGGCGGAGTCGGGCGTCTTGACCGCGAGGAGGATCGGGTGGCTGCGGCGGCGCGCGGCGACGTCGAGATCGGCGCGAATGTCGCGGAGGAGTTGCGTCATGAGCGCGCGCTCGGCTCCGGTGGCCGGTTGCTCGGCGGCGGTGCTGCGGAAGTAGACGGGGTGGCGCCAGAAATCGAGCGCGACACCATCGAGGTCGTAGTTGGCGGCGGTCTCGGCGACCAGGCGGCGCGCGAGATCGCGGATCTCCGGGCGGCCGTAGTCGACGGCGCTCCACGTGCCGCGCTTCGGCGGCTTCTCCTTCGTGCCCATCAGCCAGTCGGGGTGATCGGTCTTGAGCTTTGGAATGAGAAGCGGATTCGACGCGTCGTGGGTGTCGTTCATCCGCATGGTCCAGAAAACTTCCTGGCCGGTGGTGCGTGCGTGCTCGGTAACGACGCGGAGCGAATCGGTGCCGAGCGGGGCGAGGTCAGGCAAAATGTTGTGCTGGTAGCGGCCTTCGCGCTGGAAAAACATTTCCGCGACCGATGTGCGGTGCGCGAAGCGGTTGAAGGTGCCGCTCGTGGTGTCGAACACGATGGTGTCGACCTGCGTGCCGGCGAGCGGGGCGATGCGCGCGGGGAGAAAATCCTTCGGCTTCGGCAGCGGCGTGGGCGGCACGCGGGTCTCGCCACCGTCGTCGTTGAAGAGGAGGCGGCGCGGTTTGGCGCGCGCGACGGCGCGGGCCTCGGCCGGCGTCGGCGGCTTTTGATCGAAGCGAATGCGCGCGGCGTAAACGCGGTTGTCGGCGCCCCACGGATTGTCCGGCGCGATGATGCGCATCGGCGGGTTGGTCTGCATCCACTCGGCGACGGTGACCCACGTTTCGTTCTCGCTGATTTCGGTGACGCCGAAGTTGCCGAGGCGGGCGCCATGCTCGGGCACGAGGATGCGCTCGGTGGCGCGCACGACGGCGAGTTTCTCCGGATCGACCTGCGCGATGAAAAGCGGGGCGCGGTGGCGCGTGACGTGGTCGTTGCCGGCGCCGCGGCGGGTGTAGACGATCCAGAGCGTGTCGCCGTGCGTGACCCAGTGCGCCTGCGTGTTGTAGCTGCCGAGATCGGTGCCGTCGTCCCACGTCCACTTGCGCGGGGCGTCGAAGTTCAGGCCGTCGCGGCTCGTCGTGACGTAAGCCGCATCGTTGTTGCGCAGGGTGAGGAAGAACTTCCCGCCGGCGCGCGCGAGCGACGGCTCGCCGAGGCCGCGTCCGCCCGGCACGGCCAGTTCCCGACCGATTTCGCGCACGGTGAGATTGGTGCCGTCGAAGGCGCAGCGCATGACCGCCACGCGGTAGTCGGGCTCGCCGCGGGCCTTGAAGGAGAAGGGCAGCAGGATGTCGCCGTCGGGCAGATCGACGCGCTGCACGCAGCCCGCACCCGAATTGTAGAAGCGCGCCTCGGCGGGCATGGCGACCGGACGCCAAGGCGTCCACGTGCGCGCCGCGGGATCGTAGACGGCGAACTGCGTTTCGCGCGCGCGGTCGGCGATGACGGCGTTGTTCTTGTAACGGACGGTGTGGCCGATGCCGAGAAGCTTGCCGGATTTCGCGTGCCACTTCGGCCAGAAATCACACGCGCCCACGGTGACGCCATCGGGCTCGGCGCGGTGCCCGAGGGTGTCGGCATGTTCGCGCAACGGCGCCCACGTGCGACCGAGATCGTCGGTGCGGAGCTCGTTGAGCGGACCGAAGACATCGCTGCCCTTGAGCCATAGCGTCTGCATCGTGAGCACGACGGACGGCGCACCGCCGGCGCGCGGCACGATGCCGGCGCGCGGGTGGACCCAGCAGTGCACGCCATCGAAGCCTTCGCGGATGGTGTCGAGCTGGAGGGTGAAATCGACGGGAGCGGGGGCGGCGGAGGCGACGGCTGCGAGGAGCGCGACGGTCCAGAACGAGGCACGAGGCGGGACGCCTCGTCCACGACGCAGAGCCTGTCGGATATGGATTCCTGGCGTCGTAGCGGAAGCCGTGAGGCTTTCGTCTTTTCGGACGAAACGCTCACGCGTTCCGCTACGGGATGGTGCGTTCATGCGACGGCGGTGCGCGCGGTGGCGAGGGCGGCTTTGACGCCCTGGGTTACGCAGCGGTAGTCGCTGATCACGTTGAAAAACGAATAGCCGCGCGCGCGATAGCTGGCGACCTGATCGGCGGCGCAGGGGATGCCGGCGCGTTTGCCGTGGCGCGCGCAGGCCGCGGCGACGGCATCGACGATCTTCATCACCTCGGGGCCGTTGAGCGGACCGGTCTGGCCGAGTCCGAGCGTGAGATCGGCCGGGCCGACGAAGAGCACATCGACGCCCGGCAGGGCCGCGATCGTGTCGAGGTGCGGCACGACGTCGGGTTCCTCGATCTGCACGACGAAAAAGGTCTCCCGGTTGGCGACGACGGTGTAGTCGGCGAGCGACTGGCGGCCGAAATCGGAATCGGCGTGGATGACGTCGCTGCCGCGCCGGCCGGCGGGGAAGAACTTCATCGCGTCGATCACCGTGCGCACTTCGTCGGGGTGACGCACGCGTGGGAGCATGAGGCCGCGCGCGCCGGACTCGAGCAGCCAGAGCACGTCGGCGTGGTTGGCGGGTTTCACGCGAACGAGCGCATCGGCGCCGCCGAGGCGGCAGGCTTGGATCAGCGAATAGACCAGTGACGGATCGAGGCGTTTGTGCTCGAGGCAGAGCCAGATCGCGTCGCAGCCGGACGAGGCCATGAGTTCGACGAGTTCGGGATCGGCGTAACAGGCCTTGGCGGTGAGGATGGTCTCACCGCGGGCGAGTTTTTGGCGGACGAAGGAGGGGGACATGAAAGAGGGAGGCGAAGGAGGCGGTGCGTGACCGCAGACGAGGCGGGACGCCTCGTCCACGACTCTTCAAAAGGTGCCCTTGATGCCCATGGTCCAGAGCGCGCCGTAGTAGGTGTAGGTGCGCGGGCGGGTGTAGGCGGGGGCGGTGGCGGACATGGTGATGAGCGGGCGCGGTTCGTTGGCGAGGTTGCGCACGGAGGCGTAGAGCGAGAAGCGCCGGTCGAAGCGATACTCGATGTTGGCGTCCTGCACCATGCGGGTGTCCTGCGCATCGTAGGTGCCGGCGGTCGTGACGGTCGCGCGCTGGCGGGCGATGCGGGAGATGTTGTAGCGGAGGAGGAACTTCGCGCCGGCGTAGCTCGCACCCCAGTTGAGCACGCGCGGGGAGTAGCCGGAGAAATTATTCGTCCCGGTGCCGGAGATGCGCAGGTGCGTGCCGTTGGCCCAGACCTGGAGGTTACGCGCCCACTTGGGGAGGACGGCGAAGGGCTTGAGCGACTGACGCCAGCTCCATTCGAGGCCGTCGGTGGTGACGGATTCGGCGGAGTTCTCCGTCGTGATCACGTCGTAGTCGAGGTAGTCGTCGGAGAGCCCCATCTCGGCGAGGAGCGGGAGCGTGGCGTCGGTGCGCGTGCTTTTGAAGAAGTTGGTGATGTTCTTGCGGAACAGGCTCACGGCGATCGTCGCGCCCTTCACGCTGTAGGACTCGAAGCTGAGATCGTAGTTGTCGGCGGTCCAAGGCAGGAGGCCCGCGTTGGTGGTCGTGATGGTGCGGTTGACCTCGGCCGCGCTTGGATCGGTCACGGAGCGCGAAGGGATGATGTTGCCGACGTCGGGGCGGCCGATGGTGGCCGCGTAGGCGGCGCGGGCGACGAAGTTTTCCGTGAACGAGTAGCTGGCGTTGAAGCTCGGGTAGTAGTTGCCGTAGTGCTTCCTGGCGGTGGCGGCGCGCTCCTTGTATTGGAGCTTCGCGATGGTGAGGGCATCGGTGGAGACGCGCACGAGCTGACCGGCGGCGTTGCGGATGAGGTTGCCCTGCGCGTCCTGCTGGTAGGTGGCGCGGATGTCGTTCAGCCCGCCCACGCCCTGGTCGTCGGTGCGCTCGTAACGGGCGCCGGCGACGAGCCAGAGGCGGTTGTCGAAGAACTTGAGATCGGTGCGCAGGAAACCGGCGGTGACGGCCTCCTCGAGCTGCTGCGAGCCGTTGACGCGCGAGGTGTGGTAGGCGGCCTCGTTGAGCACGAAGTAGGACGGCTGGGCCTTGTAGAGCGCGTAGACCTTGCGCGGGTCGATCCACTTCACGCGGTCGCCGTTGCGGAAGGATCGCACCTCGGAGTAGGGCCAGTTGATGAGATCGTAGGTGCCGACGATGCGCTCGGGGGCGGTAGCGGCGAAGGTGGGACGGAAGTTCCACGTGCGGGTCTCGACGCGCAGATCGCGCTCGTTGAGGTAGTAGTCGACGCCGGCCTTGACGCGCAGCGAAAACGGCAGCGGGAGCAGGCGGGTCGCATGCAGCTTGAGCGTCGTGAGATCGTTCGTCATCAGCGGCTCCTGCGGCGAGGTGACGCTGTTGAGCGCGTAGAGGCGGCCGTCGGTGATGTCGATGGGCTGGCCGGCGCGCGTGCCCTTGATCGTGGGCGGCACGCCGAAGCGCTGGTCGTTGAAACCGTCGGCGCGGAGCACGAGGCCGGTGAGGTTGGCGCTGACGGTGCCGAAAAACTCGCTGCCCTCCTGCGCGCTGAGCGTCTCGCGGCGCGAGTGCGAGCGGCCGAGGTTCGACTCGAGCTTCCAGCCGCCGAGGTCGCCGCGATAGCCGAGCGCGGCGTGCACGGTGCGCTTGAGTTGTTCGCGATAGGTGTTGGCGAGCGTGGTGCTGCCGGCACCGACGCCGGCGGCATTGGCCGGGGCGCCTTGGGTGAAGTTTTCGCCGCCGGTCGCGCCGGTGCCGTAGGCCTGGGTGTAGGTGCCGATGCGCGTGTGGACGTCGTCGGTCGTCACCTGAAAATTGGCGGTCAAGGTGTGCGCCGGCGCGGGGCGCCAGTCGGCCCGCGCGGAGAAGACGTTGCGCTCGCGCACCGCGATCTGCCCCGCGATGGCGCTCTGCGTCTGGACGAAGGTCGTGCGGTTCCACGTGGGCGCGAGGTTGTCCTTGTCCTCCCAGCGGGCGTTGTGGCCGAGGCTGAAGGTGAACGCGAGCGAGTCGCTGATCGGGCGCGTGTAGGTGACATCGAAGCCGGGCCGGAAATGCGGGCCGGTCGTGCCGCGATCGGCGCCGCCGCCGCGGAACAACTCGCGGCCGAGCGAGGTGATCGGCTCGATGGTGGTGAGCAGGCCGAAGGCGCTGTAGGTGAGCTGCGGATTGCGGCGGGCGAAGCCGCTTTTGCCGATGACGTTGACCATGCCGCCGACGGCGTTGGCGGGCATGTCGGGCGTGGGGACTTTCGTCACCTCGATGCGGTCCATGTTGGCGACGTTGGCGGCCGTGTAACTCGCGCCGCGGCCGGCGGGGCCGTCACTCGACAATTCCATGCCATCGACCATGAGGAGCGTGCCCGAACCGGGCATGCCGCGGATCGTGGCATCGCTGGGAATCGCGGGACTCATCGCGATCTGGATGCCGGGGACGAATTTCAGGAACTCGCCCGGGTTGCCGTCGCCCATGTCGCCGAACTCCTCGAACGCGATCACGTTTTTGATGTTCGGCGCGGTGCGCTGCTCCTGGAGCGCGGCGGACTGCGCGCTGAGTTCGCGTTCGGCGACCGTGAAGGCATCGAGCTTCACGACCTGGTCGCGCGCCGCCGCGCCGGCCTCCTGGCCGCCGAGATCGAAGTCCTGCCGCGCCACCTGACCGGCGGTCACCCGCACGCGGACGGATTGCGGCGCGAGACCGGCCACCGTGGCGCGCACCGTGACCTCGCCCGCCGGGACACCGGTGAGGCGGAATTCACCGGCCTCGTTGGTGAGCGCCTCGAACAGCGTGCTCTCGATCGCGACGCGCACCTGCTTGAGGTTGAGGCCGGCGGTGGCGTTGGCCACCCGGCCTGCGATGGTCCCGGTGGCGGCCGACTGGGCGAAGACCGAAACTGAAATCAACAGGGCGCTGCAACAGGCGAGCGCCGCACGGACAAGGCGAAGGGAGTTCATAGGCGAAGGTGGAACGGGAACAGCGGGTCGGGCCGGGTGCGAACCCGGACGATTTCGGTATACCATGTTTAACAAGCGACACCCGTGTCAACCGGGTTTACCCATGAGCGAAACCGAGGATGACGGCATACCAAAATGCTCCAGTCACGTCGTCCCCGGTCTTGCACGCTCCGCCGCGGTCGGTTTGTATCGGCGTCCATGCCGAAACGCCGCCGGGTTTTTGAACCGAAGATCGACCGCACGCCACCGAATCTACAGCGGCTGGTGCGCCTGATTTTTTCCGAGGCGTTCCTGCCGGGTGGTCGGCTCGTGGAGCGCGACCTCGCCGCCAAACTCAAGCTCAGCCGCATCCCGGTGCGCGAGGGGCTGCAAAAACTCGTCTCCAAAGGCATCCTGCTCAAAGACGCGGTCAACCGCGGGCTGCGGCTGCGCGACTACGCGCCGGCCGAGGTCACCCACCTGCACGAATACCGCGAGGCCGTCGAACTCGCCGCCGCCCGCGCCGCCTGCCACAATCGCACCGCCACCGACCTCGTCCAACTCGAGCTCATCTGCGACGAGATGGCCCGCGAGGCGCCCAACGCCCCCTCGGCGCGCTGGCTCGAACTCGACTGGCAGTTCCACCAGACCGTCGTCGAGGCGAGCCGGAACGAGAGGTTCATCAACGATTTCGACCTGCTGATGATCGAGTGCAACTACGTGTTCTACCGCTTGCCCGACACGATGATCCCCGCCAAGAGCAGCGAAAACCCGCTGCTCGCCACGCTCGTGCATGGCGTGGTCGAGGCCCATCGTCAGATCGGAAAACTCATCGGCGCGCGCGACACCAACGGTGTGGTCGAAGCCATGCGCCTGCACCTCGCCGGCCTCAGCAACCGCGTGCACCGCGATGTGGTGAGGAACCAACTCGCGAAGCAGCAGCCGGAGGCGCGGTAGCCCCGCCCCTGGGCGTTCGCCCCCCGGCCTTTCGGTGAGGTCATCTATTACTGTGTCTCGCGAAATAGGGTGACAGAGAGTCCGGCGGCTTGGGGAGCGCACCCGTCTCGGGTGCTCGTGTCGGCGTCTCGCCGACACCTTCGAAGTCCTCGGCGGGACGCCGAGGACAGCCCGCGGGACGCGGGCGCTCCCCGAACCACCGCCGTCACTCATTTATTCGAACCTCGGTAAATGACAGACGGGCGGGAGTGGTGCGGGCTGGGCAGGCGGTTTACCAGAGGCGGGCCGGATATTTTCCGTCGCGCACGAGGGCGGCGATCGCCGCCTCGACGCGCGGCTTGTCGTCGCGATAGGTGATGCCGAACCACGAACTCTCGGTCGGCAGCACGCTCACCGCGGCCTGCCCGCGCTCGATGGCGGTCGAGACCGCGACGGGCAGATAAAACTCCGCCTTCAACTCGCGCCCTTGCAGGGCGAGGAAATCCCGCAATTGCGCGTCGAGCCCCGCAAACAGCGTCGGCGTGAAGCCCCAACAATTCAGCGAGACGATCGTGTCGGCGGCATATTTCTTTCCCGGCCCGACCTCCTCCCGGGTGATGCCATGCGTCTCGGCGCTGCCGGTCAGGTTGCCCGCCGTATCGCTCGAGCAGATGCCCCGCGACACGCCGCCGTGCTCGGAGAGGGTGTTGGCCAGTTTGAAGCCGACCATCGCCCATGCCCCGCCCTGCGCACCGGCGAGGAACCGCCCAAGCCGCGCAAACGAATCCGCACCGTAAAAATCGTCGGCGTTGATCACGGCGAAATTTTCCTTCACGGCCTCGCGGGCGCACCACACCGCGTGGGCCGTGCCCCAGGGCTTCTCGCGACCAGCCGGCGGCGTGAAGCCCGGCGGCAGTTGGTCAAGCGACTGAAACACGTAGTCGACCGCGATGCGCCCGGCGTAACGCGCGCCGATCTTTTCACGAAATAACGCCTCGAAATCGCGCCGGATCACGAACACGACGCGCGTGCAGCCGGCGCGCTGCGCATCGAACACCGCGTAATCGAGCACGGTCTCGCCCGACGGACCGACGGGATCGATCTGTTTGAGACCGCCGTAGCGGGAACCCATGCCGGCGGCGAGAACGAGGAGCGTGAAGGCCATCGCGCGAAGAAAAAGTCACGGCGCAACCGGCGCAAGGCGTGACATGCATCCCCCGCGCGAATAGCGTGCGGGCATGTGGCGCACCGTCCTGTTTGTCCTGTCTTCGCTGGGAATCGCGACCGGAGCGGCCGTTGCGTCGGACCAGCCTGCCATGCGTTGGACGGACACCTCGCGCGGCCGGTCGATCGCCAAGGATCCCAGCGTGATCCGGTTTGGTGACCGTTACCTCATGTATTATTCGATCCCGCCCGCAGCGCAGAAGAGCCCCACGGAGAGCTGGGCCGCCGGCTGGTGCATCGGGATCGCGGAGAGCCGCGACCTCGATCACTGGACCAAGCTCGGCGAACTGCGGCCGGCGCAGGAGTGCGACCGTCGCGGGTTGTGCGCCGCGGGCGCCATCGTCCTGCGGAGCAAAGTGCATCTCTTCTACCAAACCTACGGCAACGGCCCGAAGGACGCGATCTGCCATGCGTGGTCCGACGACGGCGTGGCGTTCACCCGTGAGCCAACGAATCCTGTCTTCGCGCCCGCCGGCACCTGGACCGTCGGGCGCGCGATCGACGCCGAGGCCGTGCCCGTCGGCGATCGGTTGCTGCTCTACTTCGCGACGCGCGACCCGGCGATGAAGGTGCAGATGCTCGGCGTGGCCGGGGCGCCGCTCGACTCCGATTTCCGCCGCGAGCGTTGGACGCAGCTGGTCGACGGCCCGATCCTGAAACCCGAGCTGCCCTGGGAACGCAACTGCATCGAAGCGGCCAGCGTGGTGCGGCGGGGCGATACGCTCTTCATGTTCTACGCCGGCGGCTACAACAACGAGCCGCAGCAAATCGGTGTCGCCACCTCGCGCGACGGCCTGAGCTGGACGCGCCTTGCCTCGGAACCCTTCCTGCCGAACGGCGCGCCCGACGCCTGGAACGCCTCCGAGTCCGGCCACCCCGGCATCTTCGTCGATGCCGACGGCCGCACCCACCTGTTCTTCCAAGGCAACCGGGACAAGGGCCGCACGTGGTATCTCTCCCGCGTCGAGGTCACGTGGCGCGACGGCCGGCCCGCGCTGGCGCGCTGACGGCGCGCGGATCGCTCAGACCCTGGCCAGCCTGATGCCGTGGCATCGGCGCCGCCTGGCGCGCACCCGTCACCCGGGCGGAAAGTGGAAACCGTCAACGACCCAATTCTCCACGCAGAAGCAAGGCCGGTTCCGTGCGCGACTTCGCCCCGGTTTTGCCCAGCAGGTGTTCGACATGCTTGCTGGAGACCATACGCCGACGTCTCCGGCCCGACGTGTCCGCCAAACCCAAGTCGGGCGGCAGATGGGGGACTGCAGCAAGGGAATCAGCGACCAACGACGAACTGCCGTCGCCGCGGTCAGGTTTCCGATTTTCTGAAAGACCCGGCCTGATTTCGCCGTTTCGTCTCCCGGTTTGATTCGCCCCGACGTGAACCATCGCGGCCCGTCTGCGATCCCGTTCAGAACCACGTTGCCACTCTTTCACCCATGACATCCATCCGCACCCTCCGGGCGCTCGCCTTCGCGGCGCTCGCCGTTCTCGTGTCGCCGGCCCGCTCCGACGACGACAGTTCCGTCTACAGCGCCACCTTCAACCCCGTCACCAAAGTCATCACCGTCTCGGGCGGGGACCTGGATTTCGGCCACCACACCCCACGCGTGAAGTTCAACGGCGTGGCGGTTCCAGCCACCTACAACAGCTCGACCCAAAAACTGCTGGTCAGCTTGAGCGCCGTGCCACCGGCCGGCACGTATCGCCTCACGCTCGGCAGCAGTGACAACGACAACGACTCCACTCTCGACCTCACGATCGGCGCCACCGGCCCGCAGGGACCGCAAGGGGCCCAAGGCTCGGCCGGCCCCGTTGGTCCACAGGGCCCCATCGGACTCACCGGAGCGCCCGGGCCTGCCGGTCCGGCTGGCGTGGTCGGTCCCCAAGGTCCGAAGGGCGATAGAGGTGACCCAGGACTCCAAGGGCTGCCGGGCATCAAGGGCGAAAAAGGCGACCAAGGGCTTCAGGGCTCGCCGGGTGTGAAAGGCGACAAGGGCGATACGGGCGACAAGGGTGATCCCGGCGCGACCGGCCCTCAAGGACCACAAGGCCCCGCCGGCCCCGCTGGTCCGCACGGTCCGAAAGGCGACACCGGTGCGACTGGCCCGGGGGGTCCGGCCGGCGTCGTCGCCTTTGCCACGCGCAACACCACCGGCGGTGATCTGGCGCTCTCCACTTCCAGCCCCGGCAGCGACAACTCGGCCTACGGTTACCTCGCACTCGGGGGCAATGGCGCCGGCGGCTTCAACACCGCCATCGGCTCCAACGCGCTCTCGCTGAACAACGGCGGTTTCGGCAACACCGCCGTCGGTGCCTCGGCGCTGAGCAACGCCAACACCACCCTCGGTAGCAACACCGCGATCGGCTTCCGCGCCGCCTTCCTCACCACGACCGGCATCAACAACACCGCGATCGGAACGAGCGCGATGTTCTTCAACTCGTCCGGTCGCGACAATACCGCCATCGGCAACTCCGCGCTCAATGGCAACACCACCGGCGGTTCCAACACCGCGGTCGGCAACGTCGCGATGGAGCGCAACACCACCGGCGACGGTAACACCGCCCTTGGCATCCAGACGCTCCGCTTCAACACCGTCGGCAACCAGAACACCGCCATCGGCAACAGCGCCCTCGGAGCCAACATCGATGGCACCAACAACACCGCCGTCGGTTCCTCGTCGCTTAATCGCAACACCTCCGGCTACTGGAACGTCGCACTCGGCGGTCGCGCACTTGATGCCAGCACCAGCGGCCACGACAACATCGCCATCGGCTACGCCGCAGGCTCCAGCATCTCGACCGGCAACTACAACATCGCGATCGGTCACGAAGGCGTCGCTGGTGACACCCAGACCATTCGCATCGGCGGCACGCGTGTCGGCGCCCCATCCGCTCAAACGCAAAACCGCACCTACATCGCCGGCATCCTCGGCGCGACCATTTCGGCCGGCGTTCCGGTCTTCATCGCCGGCGACGGCCAGCTCGGCACCCTCACCTCCTCGCGCCGCTACAAGGACGATATCGCCGACATGGGCAAAGCCTCCGCCGCGCTCATGCAGCTCCGTCCCGTCACTTTCCACTACAAAGCCGCCCATGACGACGGCTCGCACACGCTCCAATACGCCTCATCGCCGAGGAAGTGGATCAAGTGCTCCCCGGCCTCGTCGCGCGCAACGCCGACGGCTCCATCGAGACCGTGCGCTACCAGTTCCTCGCGCCGATGCTGCTCAACGAGGTGCAACGCCAGCAGCGCACCATCGATGCGCAGGCCGCGCGCATCGCCGCACTCGAAAAGCAGGCCGGAGAAATCGCCGAGCTCAAACGCGTCACCGCGCAGCTAGCCGCAATGATCCAAGGCCAGCCGTCGCAATAGCACCACGTTCCCCCGCCCTCTTCCGCGAGAGCCCGCCGCACCCGGCGGGCTCTTTTTGCGCTATCGCAAGAAAGCTTTCCAAGGTGGAGCGCGTTGCCCCCTCAACGCGCTGGTTCGTCGGGCGCATCGCACTTTTCTGCACTGCGGAGGGGCGCTTTTCCAAGCGCCCAAGCCCGGCGGTTGAAAACCGCCGCTCCTTCGCTCTCTCCAGACTGCAAGAAACTGAGATGCGCCCTGGTTCGGCCGCCATCCACAAAGCGCGTTGCGGTCGACACGCTCCGCCTCGTAGCGTGCCTCATGGCCCGCTCCTCCGCCCCTGCCCTGCCCCGCATCCGCGTGCTCGCCACCGGCGGCACCATCGCCGGCGCCCAGGTGCAGGGCGGCCGCGGCTACAAAGCCGCCGCCTTCTCCGTCGACGCCCTCATTGCCGCCGTGCCGCAACTCGGCGAACTCGCGCAACTCGAAGTCGAGCCTGTTGCCGCCATCGGCTCCCAAGACATGGACGAGGCCACGTGGCGCAAACTCGCCACCCGCGCCCAAGCCGCCCTCGACGACCCCGCCATCGCCGGCGTCGTCATCACGCACGGCACCGACACCATGGAGGAGACGGCGTTTTTTCTGAACCTCGTCGTCCGCACGGAAAAACCGGTCGTCCTCGTCGGCGCGATGCGCCCGGCCACCGCCATCAGCGCCGACGGCCCGATGAACCTCTTCAACGCCATCGCCGTTGCTGCGCATCCCGCGGCGCGCGACCGCGGCGTGCTGGTGGTCGCCAACGACGAGGTTCATTTCGCCCGCGAAATCGCGAAGACCAACACCACCCAGGTCGGCACCTTCGCCAGCGGCCACCGCGGCCTTGCCGGCCTCGTCAACTCCGGCCGCATCCACTTCTACGCTCCACCCGTGCGCCGGCACACAGCCCGGAGCGAGTTCGCCCCCTTGCCCGCCGCCACCAGCCCCAGCGAATCGTCGCGTCCGCGCGTCGACATCATCTACGCCCACGCAGGCATGGGCCGCGAGTTGATCGACGCCGCCGTGCGCGCTGGTGCCCGCGGGCTGATCATCGCGGGGGTCGGCGATGGCAATCTCTCCGCCCTCGCCCAGACCGCGTGCGCCGAAGCGGCCAGGGCGGGCCTCGCGATCGTGCGCAGCTCCCGCACTGGCGGCGGCGTCGTCGAACGCAACATCGAGATCGACGACGATCGCCACGGTTTCATCGCCAGCGACGAACTGAACCCGCAAAAAGCCCGCGTCCTCCTCGTGCTCGGCCTCACCCGCACCTGCGACCCACACGCGCTGCAGGAGATGTTCTTCACCTACTGACCCGGTCGCGCCGCCGCACCGGCCTTCGCTCGCGAAAAACCGCGCCCGGAGTGGAGCGCGTTGCCCTCCACGCGCCGGCCTTTTTCTGCCGGAGGTGGAGCGGCTTGCCCCCAAGCCGCTTGCATCGCAACCGGACGGGTTTGCCATAGCCCGTCGCGGTTGACGCCCTCGATCGAGGGAGTGTTTTCAAACTCATGAAATCGGGCGATCGAGGATTGTGGGAGGGGCTTTATGCCCCGCCGCCCGGCGCACACCGCAGCCCGTCGGGGCATAAAACCCCTCCCACACGGTTTGAAAACACTCCGTAATCTCGTCGACACGAAGCCGCCCACGGCCCGGTGTCTCGCTGCGCATTTGTTGCCCGCCCGCTCCGCAATAAATTATGCCGAGTCTTGGCCAACGCGCGCTGAGTCGCTCGTCCGGGTTCAAGCGATACTCGCGCCATCGCCATGAAAACGGCCCCGCCCTTCGCCACCGGGGAGCACCCCTCCCGCCCCGCCGATTTCGCCAAGCAGGACGAAGCCGCGCTCCTTTCCCTCCTCGACGAGGTGGAGCGCCGTCACGGGTTTGTCCCCCGCGACATTTCCGAGGAGCTCACGCGCCTCGTCGAAATCAAACTCGAGCGCCTGCGCCGCATCCAGGGCAAGCTCGATACCACGCTGCGCCGCGACGTCCAGAAACACGTCGCCCAGTGGCGCGACGAGGAGGGCAACCTCATCATGATCCTCCACGCGATCCAGAACCAGCACGGCTACGTGCCGCGCGAGGTCGCGATGGAACTCTCCCGCGAACTCGGCGTGAAGCTCGCGCGCATCTACGAGGTCATCACCTTCTACCACTACTTCAAACTGCAGCCGCCCGCGCAGCACGACGTCACTGTCTGCAACGGCACGGCCTGCTACCTGAAGGGCGCCGGCGATCTCATCGGCGAACTGCGCAACCGTCTCGGCGTCGCCGAGGGCCAGACCACGCCCGACCGCCACTGCCACCTCGGCGTTGTCCGCTGCATCGGCTGCTGCGGCATGGCGCCCGCCCTCGTCGTCGACGGCAAGACCTACGGTCGCGTCAAACCCTCCGACATCGGCGGCATCCTCGACACTCTGAAGAAACCGGAGGCCAAGCGATGAAACCGCTCACCAAATCCGATCTCGAGGCGCTCAACACCCCGCCCGCCGAGCCCGCCGAGTGGATGCGCGTGCAGATGGACACCGGTGGCATCGCCGCCGGCGCCGAGGAAGCGCTCGCCGAACTCATCCGCCGTCGCGACGAGATGCGCCTCACCATTCCCGCGCTGCGCGTCGGCTCCGTCGGCTACTCCTTCGCCGATCCGCTGGTCGAGGTGAAGGCCGCGGGCCTCCCGCGCATCCTTTACGGTCGCGTCACGCCCGACATCGCCTCCGCGATCGTCACCGATCACGTCGCCGGCGGCAAATTCGTCGACGATCACGTCATCGCCACGCGCAAGCGCAGCACGACACTCACGTCCCCCGTTACGCACGTGCTCGTGCGCGACACCGGCGCCGACGCCGGCAGCAAGACGCAGTTCTTCCAGTTCTCGCTCATCGAGGAACTCAAGCGCCGCGGCCTCGCCGATCGCGTGCAGGTCGTGCGCGCGCTCGACCTCGGCCTCTACGACGAAGGCGTCGCCGTGCAGCTCCTCCCCGCTGGTGTCACCTACGCCAACGTCCTCGCCCCCGACGTCGCGCGCATCGTCGCCGAATCCATCGAGGGCGGCAAAATCCTCGACGATCTCCTCTGGAAAGCCTCCGACCCGCAGGTCCGCATCGTCCTCCGTCATTGCGGCGAGATCGATCCCGACAGCATCGACGACTATCTGCGCCACGCGCAGGGCTACCAAGGCGTGCGGCGCGTGCTCTTCGAGCAGACGCCCGAACAAGTCATCGACGAGATGAAGACCAGCGGCCTCCGCGGCCGCGGCGGCGCGGGTTTCCCGACGTGGATGAAGTGGAAACTCACCCGCGCGCAGCCCGCCGAGCAGCGCTACGTGATCTGCAACGGCGACGAGGGCGACCCCGGCGCGTTCATGGACCGCAGCGTGCTTGAGAGCGATCCGCACGCCGTCCTCGAGGGCATGATCATCGCGGGCTACGCGATGGGCGCCACCAAGGGCTACTTCTACATTCGCGCCGAATACCCCAAGGCCGTCGAGCGCGTCGAACGCGCCATCCAGCAGGCCCGCGAAGTCGGCCTGCTCGGCAGCAACATCCTCGGCAGCGGCTTCACCTTCGACGCCAAGGTCCGGCTCGGCGCCGGTGCGTTCGTGTGCGGCGAGGAGACCGCGCTCATCGCCTCCATCGAGGGCAAGCGCGGCAGCCCGAGTCCGCGTCCGCCCTACCCGAGCGTGCGCGGCCTGTGGGGCATGCCCACCGCGATCAACAACGTCGAGACGCTCGCCAACATCCCCGCCATCGTCCTGCAGGGCGGCGCCTGGTATGCCTCGTTTGGCACGGCGTCGTCGAAGGGCACGAAGGTGTTCGCCGTCACCGGCAAGGTGAAAAACGCCCAGCTCGTCGAGGTGCCGATGGGCACCACGCTCCGCCAGATCGTTTACGAAGTGTGCGGCGGCGTGCTCGACGACCGCGACATCAAGGCCGTGCAAACCGGCGGCCCCTCCGGCGGCGTGATTCCCGAGAAACACCTCGATACACCCGTGAGCTACGAGACGTTGCAACAGCTCGGCTCGATCATGGGCTCCGGCGGCATGCTCGTGATGGACAAGACCGACTCGATGGTCGAAGTCGCCAAGTTCTACCTGCGCTTCTGCGTCGACGAATCCTGCGGCAAGTGCGCCCCGTGCCGCATCGGCGGCTACCAGATGTTGCAGATCCTCGATCGCATCTCGCGCGGCCGCGGCACCGCGGAGGACATTGTCACGATCCGCCGCATCTGCACCGCGATGCAGAAAGCCTCGCTCTGCGGCCTCGGCCAGACCGCACCGAATCCCGTGCTCTCCACGCTCCGCTACTTCGAGGAGGAATACAAAGCCTTCATCGAAGGCGGGCCGAGCTACGCCCGCAAAGTCAGTCGCGCCGCCGCCCCGGCTCCCGCGCCGGTCGCTGAAACCCCGAAACCCGTCGTCTCACCATGATCACCGCGCGCATCAACGATCTCCCGGTCGAGGTTCCCGAGGGCACCAGCATCCTGGACGCCGCCCGCCGCGTGCAGGTGAAGATCCCCACGCTCTGCAAGCACAAGGACCTGCTCCCCACCGCCGCCTGCGGCATCTGCATCGTGCGGAACAAGGGCAGCAACAAAATGATTCGCGCGTGCTGCACGCCGCTGGAGAACGGCATGGAAATCACCACGCACGACTCCGACATCGTCGACGTGCGCCGTTCCACACTCGAGCTCATCCTCTCGAATCATCCGAACGCTTGCCTCACCTGCGGCCGCAACGGCGAGTGCGAACTCCAGACGCTCGCCGCCGACTTCAACATCCACCACGAGGCCATCAAACGCTACGTCAAGGAGACGCCCGCCGACACGTCCACCGACTCGATCGTCATCGAGTTCGTGAAGTGCATCAAATGCGGCCGCTGTGTGCAGGTCTGCCAGGACATGCAAAACGTCTGGGCGCTCTCCTTCCTCGACCGCGGCATCAACACCCGCATGGCCCCCGCCGGCGACATCGTGCTCGCCGAATCGCCCTGCGTGAAATGCGGCCAGTGCTCCGCGCATTGCCCGACCGGCGCCATCGTCGAAAAAGACGAGACCGCCGCCGTCTGGAACGCCCTCCACGACACCGACAAGATTTGCGTCGTGCAGATCGCGCCCAGCGTGCGCGTGACGGTCGGCGAAGCGTTCGGGCTGCCGCCCGGCGCCAACCTCACGAAGAAACTCTACAGCGCGCTCCGGCGCCTCGGATTCAAGGCCGTCTTCGACACCAACTTCTCCGCCGATGTCACCATCGTCGAGGAGGCGAGCGAGTTCATCGAGCGTTTCGCGCACAAGCGCGGCGCGCTCCCGCTCATCACGTCGTGCTGCCCGTCGTGGACCGACCACATGGAGAAGCGCCACTGGGATTTCATCGACAACTTCTCCACCGCGAAGTCCCCGCAGCAGATGCTCGGCGTGCTCGCGAAGACCTACTACGCGCAGAAACTCGGCCTCGATCCCGCCAAGCTCTACATGGTCTCGATCATGCCGTGCACCGCGAAGAAGTATGAACTCTCGCGCACGGAGGAGATGTATGCATCGGGCCACAAGGACGTGGATGTCGCGCTCACCACCCGCGAACTCGCGCGCATGATCAAGCAGTCCGGCATCGATTTCCTCAACTTGCCCGATGCCGAGGCCGATTCGCTGCTCGGCGACTACTCCGGCGCCGGCACGATCTTCGGCGCCACCGGCGGCGTGATGGAAGCCGCGGTGCGCACCGCGCACTTCTACGCCACCGGCCGCAAGCTCGACAAAGTCGAACTCGAATCCGTCCGCGGACTGCAAGGCGTAAAGGAAGGCACCGTTCAAATCGACGGTGCCACCGTCCGCGTCGCCGTGGCCCACGGTCTCGCCAACGTCGAGGCGGTGCTCGATCGCGTGCGCGAGGCGCGCAAGGCCGGCAAGGATACGCCCTATCACTTCATCGAGGTGATGGCCTGCCCCGGCGGCTGCATCGGCGGCGGCGGTCAGCCCTACGGCGTCGACAACGAGCGGCGCAAGCTCCGCATCGCCGGCCTCTACCAGGACGACCGCGACCGCACGGTGCGCTACTCGCATGAGAACCCCGAGGTCATCCGGCTCTACAAAGAGTTTCTCGAAAAACCGCTCAGCACGAAGTCGCACCACCTTCTCCACACGCGCTACACCGCACGCCCGCTGTATAAACGGTGAGGTTTCTCCGGCGTCGACGCCGTAGCAGCCGAGGTAACGAGGCTGGCGTCGCAGTAGGGCGGGTCTGTGACCCGCCCTCAGTCACGTTTGGCATTCGTGGGCGGGTCACAGACCCGCTCTACCTCGGACATTCGACCGCGCCGGTCGAAAATCTGCTCTCATCCCGCGCCGCCGCCACGTCGCAAGAAACGCCCGCCCTTCGGCAATACGTGCCGAGGGTGGACGGGTTCGTTTCAGCCATACTACGGTCCATCTCCATGCACCGCCTCGTCCTCGTCACGCTGACTCTGACTCTCGGCCTCCGTGCCGGGACGCCGCTCGCCGACGAGCCGGTGACACTCACGCCGTGGATCGTGGAGGAGCCAGCGTTCCGCCCCAACCTCGATGCGCCGCGTGCCTCTGCCGTGCTTGAACGCGACGCGTGGTCCGGACGGGCCGTTGGCACGCTGGCCGACGCGATCGCCCGCGTGCCGGGCGTGATCATGCTCGAAAGCCACGGCGGCTTCGAGCCGCCGCGCCTGTCGCTGCGCGGGTCGGGGCTGCAAAGCGCCCCGGTCAGCCGGGGCGTCACGCTCCTGCTCGACGGCCTGCCGCTGGGCCTCGCCGACGGCTCGTTCAACATCGCCCTCTTCGATCCGCAACTCGGCGCCACCATCGCGGTGCAGCGCGGCCTCGATGCGTGGCGCGCCTCGCCGGCGGCGCTCGGCGGCGCGTTCGACCTGCAAAGCGCCCGCACCGCCGACACGACGGTCCGCGCCGAAGCCGGTTCGTTCGGCGTGTGGCGCGGCCGCGTATCGTCGAGTTTCGTTCCGGCCGCCGGCTGGTTCGCCGGCACCGCCCTCTCCTACTCGCGGCAAACCGGCCATCGACCCTTGAGTTCGCAGGAGCGCACCGCCTTGCACGCTTCGCTGCGCCGCACGATCGCCGGCGGCGAGGCCGCCTTCACGCTCTACCACGCGCGACCGAAATACGAGGTGCCCGGCCCTCTCACCTACGCCGTCGCGACGACGGCCCCGCGCACCAACAACTCCGACGTGCTCCGCGACCGCCCGTCGCGCGAATCGGAATTCTGGCGCGCCGCCGCCACCTACACCGCCCGAACCACGGAGCGCGAGTTCGACGCCGGCGCCTCGCTCGCCCGCACCGACGACCGGTTTCAACAACTCCAGGCCAACGGCTACAGCCTCTCGCGCAGCGACGATGCGGCCGCCCGCCTGTCCTTCGCCCAGCGCTTCACCGCCGGCGGCCTGCGCCAGCAGGCCCGACTCACCGTTTACGCCACGCGCGGCTGGCGCGATCTCCGGCGCTTCCGCAACGACAGCGCCGCGATCGGGCCGCTCTTCGGTCGCGACGGGCTCTACGCCACGACCGTGGCGCTGGCGCTCGAGGATTCGATCGCGCTCACGCGCACATTGTCCGCTACCCTCGCCGTGGCCCGTGTTGGCGCCCGCCGCGATATCGTCGATCGGCTGACCGCGCCCCGCACGACGCAGGACCTCGGTTATGGCAACACGACGCCGCAGATCGCCGTCCGCTGGACGCCCGCGACGGACCTGGCGCTTTTTGCCGGCGTGTCGCGCGGCGTCGAGCAGCCCACGTTCGACGATCTTCTCATCATCGCGGGCGCCTACCCCAATCTCGCGCGCCGCAGCCAGGCGCTGCGCGCGCAACGCGCGACCACGTGGGAGGCGGGTGCCCGCGGTCAACGCGCTGCGCTCGGTTGGGACGTCACGCTTTATCGCGCGGACTGGACCGACGAGATCCTCCGTCTCGCCGATGCCCGCGGCGCCGCGCTCGGTGCAGTCAACGCCAACCCCACACGCCATGAAGGCCTTGAGGCCTCCGCGCGCTGGCGTCTGCTCGACGGCCCGGATCGGCTCACATTCAACACCACCGCCGTGTGGTCGCATTTCCATTTCACCGGCGATCCGGTCTACGGCCGCAACCGCCTCGCCGGCGTCCCGCCGTTCGTCGGCTCCGCGGAACTGCTCTACGAAAACCGCCGCGGCTGCTTTGCCGCGCTCGGTGCCGACCGCACCGCCGGCCGGCTGGCCGTCGACCACGGCGGACGCATGACCTACACCGGCCGCACGCTCGCGCACGCCCGTCTCGGCTGGCGTCAGGGCCACGCGTGGACGGTGTTCCTCGATGTCCGCAATCTCCTCGACCGCGACTACATCGCGAGCACGGCAGGTGTGCTCGATCTCGTGCGCAATCCTGCCGCCACCTCGATCTTCATCCCCGGCCCGCGCCGCAATCTCACCCTCGGCCTCGAATGGAAACGCTGACGCCGTCGCCCGCCACAAACCCACCGCAGTGTAACCCAATAGGTTACACTGCGAGTTCACCGCCGGGGAGAAAATCGGTATGATCGGCGCACTCGGCACCACACTTTGCTTCGCGCTCACCGCGGTGTTCGCCAACCGCGCGGCGCTGCAGCTCGGCAGCACGCTCGCCAATCTTTACCGGCTGCTGCTCGCGGCGGTTATTCTCGGGGTCTGGGCTCACGTCGCGGGGCTGGGATTCGGTGGCGCGTTTGGCTGGTTTTTTGTGAGCGGTCTCGCGGGATTCGGCCTGGGCGGTGTGGCGATGTTTCAGTCGCTGCCTTTGCTCGGCTCGGCCCTTTCGATGCTGATCGTGCAATGCGGCACGGTGGTGGTCGCCGCGGGCGTGGAGTGGCTGTGGCTCGGCACGAAACTCACTCCAATCCAGATCGCGTGCGCCTCCGCCACCGTCGTCGGCGTCGCGCTCGGGCTCATGCCACGCAGCCTGCCTGCCGTGCCAGGTGCTGCATTGCGCCGCGGGGTGGCGTGGGCCGTGGTGTCGGCGATCGGACAGGGCGTCGGCGCGGTGCTCAGCCGCAAGGCGTTCGCCGCCGCGGCGGCGATCCACGTGCGACCCGATGCGGCGACCACCGCCTATCAACGCGCGCTCGGCGGCCTCGTCGTCGCGGCCATTGCGGTCGCCCTCATGCGCGGCGCGCGCCGGGAAAAATCCGTGGCCACACTCGGCGAGACCTGGCCGTGGGTCGCGGCCAACGTCCTCACCGGCCCGGTGCTCGGCGTGACGTGCTATCAGTGGGCGCTCAGCACGACGCCGGCTGGCATCGTGCAGCCGATCGTCGCGACTTCGCCCCTCGTCACGATTCCGCTCGCCGCCGCGGTGGAGCGCACCTGGCCGCGTCCACTTTACTACCTCGGCGCCGTGCTGGCGGTGGCGGGCGTCGCGGGGCTTTACCTCGCACGCTGAGCCGGCGAAGCTCGGTCTGCGATGGCGGCGGCTTCCTTTCATCTTCCGGCGTGGTTCGATCTCGGTGCGACTTTCGCGTTCGCGCTCACGGGCGCGCTTGCGGCGATCAAGCGCGGCTACGACATCGTGGGGGTCTTCTTCCTCGCCCTGGCGACGGGCCTGGGCGGCGGGTTGATTCGCGACGGCGTTTTTCTCCCGGGCGGCGCGACGCCGCTGCTCACGGATCCGCGCTACATCTACATCGTCGTCGCCGGCACGATCGCCGGGGCGTTGTTCGGCGGGCACGTGAAAAAAATCCGCCGCGTCATCGCCGTGATCGACGCCCTGGGGTTGGGCGCGTATGCGGCGTTCGGCACCCAGAAGGCGCTGGTCGCGGGCCTCGCGGCGCCGGCAGCCGTGCTCGTGGGCGTGATCAACGCCGCGGGCGGCGGCCTCCTGCGCGACATCATCACGCGCGAGGAGCCGCTCGTGTTCCGGCCCGGGCAGTTCTACGTGCTCACCGCGGTGGCGGGCTCGGTCGTGTTTGTTTTTCTCACCGTGCGGCTGGAGCAAACGCCGACGCAGGCGGCGCTCTGGGCCGTGGCCGCGACGTTCCTGTTCCGCGTCGGGACGATCGTGTTCAACTGGCGGACAAGCTCGGTGAGCGAGCTGACGGCCGCGAAGGACGAATAACGATCAGGGCGCGGGCTTCGCCGTGAGCGCCTGGAATTTCGGATCCTTGCGCAGTTTTTCGAACGCCGGGTCCGTCGCGAGGCGGGCGGCGTCGTTGAACCCCAGTTGCAACGCCCGTTCGAGCGCGACGAGGGCGGCCTTGCGGTCGCCGTTGAGTGCGTAGGCGCGGGCGAGGTCGAAGTGGGTCTGCGGCCGGTCCGGACGCACGGCCGCGCTGAGTTCGAGGCGGGCGATGGCGGCCTCGTATTCGCGCGCGGCGAGGAGCTGGCGCTGACCTTCGCGGCCACCAGCCGCCAGCGCGCCGATCGCCCGGCGCGCGAGCCGGCGCTCGGGGGTGTCGGTGGCGGCGTCGGCCTGGGCGCGAAGCTTCGCGCCTTCGCGGCGCACATAGGCGATGTCGCCTTCGAAGGCCCGCTCCTGGAGCGACCCCACGAGATCATCCTCGCGCTGGAGCAACTCGCGCTCGGCCTTGAGCGCGGTCTTCACTTCGCGCGAGCCGGACCGCGCGGCGATCTGTTGCTCCAACCCGGCGGTGTCGGCGAGGCCCTTGAAGTCGGCGGCGAGCGATTTCAACGCCCGCAGGTTCTCGCCGGGCGGTTGCGCCGGCACGGCGGCGCGGCGCGCGGAGAATTGCGCCGCGATGAAAGCCTCGTCGCGCGGCCGCATGCCGGCGCGCATCGCCTCGAGTTCGAGCCACGCGAGCGCTTCCTCGGCCAGCGGTGCGGGCAGCCATTCGTGCCCGCCGTCGAAGATCACGATGCGGTGCAGGGCGCGCGCATCGTCGAGCGCGGTATCGAGGCGGCGCATTTCGTTGTGGTTGAAATCCTCTATGCCCGCGGTGCCGAAGACGGGGAAGTCGACGCGGCCGGGCACTTCGCTCCCGGGGAAGCCGGCGCTGCACGCGACGACGCCGCGGATGAGTTTGTTCATGAGCGCGAGTTGGCAGGCCACGCGCGCGCCACCGGAGAGGCCGGCGGCGTAGAGGCGGCGCGGGTCGACGGCGGTGCGTGCGGCGACATCCTGCACCAGGGCGTTGATCGCGGTGGCGTTGGCGTCCCACGGGCCGTTGCGGGAGTTGAGCGAGCCGGCGACGATCCAGCCGAATTTCTCCGCGGCAGGGGCGAAACGTTCGACGGCGCGGCGGCCATTGGCGCCCGGATCGAAGCAGAGCAGGATCGGATGGCGGCGCGCCGGAGCGTAGTTCGCGGGCAGGTAAAGGGCGTAGGCCTGGGCCGGATTTTTTGCACATTCCACCCGTTCAACGACGCGACCGCATGGCAACGCCTCCGTCCCGGACGCGATGAGCGACAGGCAGGCAAGCAAGCCGGCGGAGACGCAGGGTCGGAGGGTCATGACGGGGCCACCGACCGATCAATTCACCGCTGCGCCGCCGGAGCGCGAAGCCGAAATCGTAACAATCCAGCGCGCCGCGATCAAAAATTGATCGTGTGCTCCGCTTCGCCGAGGGTGACCGTCAGGCTGGTGCGCGAGAGCTTCTTGATGCGCAGCAGCACGGTCTGCCCCTTGACGGCGACCTTGACCGTCTCGCCTTCACGGTAGAGCGCCTGGTTGATGTTGAGCAGCGTGCGACCGTCGCGTTCGACGAATCCGGTGACTCTGAGCAACGCGGCCGCCTGCTTGACGAGCGCGATGCCGGGATTGACCGGCGGGGGCGCGGGTTCGGTGGGCGGCGTGCCCGGTGGGGCGGCCGGCGCGCCGGGCGCCACCGGCGCACCGCCGGACCCTGGCGCCGGGGTGGGTGCCACGGCGATGGGTTGCGACCGGAAGGGATTGTGGCGCGCGTCGATCGGCGGAGGCGGCGCGTCGCGGTTGCCGTAAAGCAGGTTGATGCGTTCGCGCACCACCAGGAAGCGCGGCGACAGCGGCAACGCAGGCGGCGGTTTCGCCGCGGCTTCCGCCTCCATCTTCGTGCCGGACTTTTTCTTTTCGTCGGCCTTTTCCGCGGCCGGCGGCAGGCTCGTGGGATTCGCCTTCACCGCAGCCGGCGGGGCCTTCTGGCTAGCCACCGGGGCGACCACGGGGGCTGATTCGGCGGCAGCGGCCGGTGCGGGCCCGGGCGCACGATCGGCGGCAGGCAGCGGAGCCAGCACGGCGGCGAGGATGGCGGCAACCCGGAGGATGAGGGGAGGGAGGCAGGCCTTCATTTTTTGCCGAGCAGCTCGATGTTGAGATCGGCTACAACGTTGCTGACGCCCGGATCCACCACGGTCTCCGTGACCACGCCGCGTCCCCCCTCCTTGCTGCCCGCCGCGGAGCGGCTCATCGAAAACGTCGTGACCCGCATGAGGCGCGGTCCGCGTTCGAGCGCCTGGATGAACGCGGCCACTTGCTCGAAGGTGCCGAGCACCCGCAGGCTGTAGGGCACGCGGCGGAACATCGGGCTGTTGTCGGTCGCCGGGGAGTTGAGCTGATGCAGTTCGCCCAGATGGGCCCTGGTCTGCTCCTCGAACTTGTAGAAATACCAGTTGTTGCCCGCGAGGTCGTCGCCGATCAGGAGGTTGTCCTCGATGCGCTGCGTGACCTGGGTGACGTGCTCGAGTTCCTGGCGCTGCGTGAGGCCGCCCTTGGTGAGGTCGAGCATCTCCTTGTATTCCTTGTCCCGCTGCGCATAGGGCTCGGCCAGGGCCGCCAGGTCGAAGTAGTGCACGTAAACCGCCGCTCCGCCACAGACGAGCGTGACCACGATGCACATGACGCACCACGGGTAGCGGCGCATGAGGGCGACAAACTCGGCAAGTTGCGGGTTCACTACTTGGAGGCGCGCACGCGGAAGGTGATCTCGCACTTGAAGACCCCGTCGTTGGACCCACGGGCGAGATCCGTGGAAACGACGTTGAAGAGGCGGCCGATCTTCTCGTCGCGGTTGAGCAGCCGCACGTAGTTGCCGAGGATGCGGGTGGCGGCTTCCGAGGACTCGCGGATGTTGCAGCGCACGGCGACCCCGGCCTCGTTCCACTCGACGATGTCGATCACGAGCGACTCGGGTCGGGTGCGGCCGAGATCCGCCAGGAACTCCGAAACGCGCAGCTGCGGCCGGATCAGGCCCCACGCCTGGTCGATCTTGGCGGCTTCCATGGCATACTTTCGCTGCATGTTCTGGATTTCCCGCACCTCGGCCGCGCTGTCGCGGATGCGTTTTTCCCAGTCGGAAATCTCGTGCCGGATCTTGTAGTCCTTGTAACCGAGCCAGCCCGCGAAGATCAGCGCGGCCAGCGCCAGCACGCTAAAGCCCACGTGGACAAGAAAGCGCGTGCCGACGAGATTGTCCTCGGGCAGCTCCGCGACCAGGCGGAGGTCCACCCGCCAATGCGGATGCGGCGTCAGGGGATCACGTTCGCGACTCATTGGCGGCAAGGGGCGCGATCTGCGCCACGAGGCTGAGCGGTTGGAACCAGCTCCGGCCCGGCGGGGCGGCGTCGGGCACCAGCGCGAGACCGGCGGAGGCGAGCCAGTTCGCGATCGGCGGGGCGAGAAATTCCAGATCGACGGCGGTGCAGAGCGACTCTTCCAGCCAGGCCATCCGGGTCGGCAGGTGGCCGCAGAAAAACGCTCCGATCGGCTGGCCCGTCTGCATCTCAAAATAGTCGATGGCCGGCTTGAGGTGCCGGGTAATGCTGCGCACGAGCCGGCGGGCGTGGCCGCGCAACTCGTCGGTGGGACTCTCCAGCTGCTGCCGTGCACCGGCGATGTCAGGCGCACCCAGCTCCTTCATCGTGGTCTCTTCGATCGACAGCAGACCATGCGGCAGCGCGGGCGGGGTGTGCACGCCATCCTTGGCCAGGAAGTAGAGGCGGGTCTGGGTGTAGGTGACCTCGGCCACGACGACCGCGTGCGGATACGCGGTCTCGCGAAGGTGGCGCGACAGCGAGCCCAGCAAAGGCAGCGTGCCCGCCTCGATGCGACGGGGCCGGAGCTTGAGGCGACGGAGCCGGTTCTGGAATTCCCGCGCGGTCGACTGCGGCAGGCCGAAGAGCAGGCCGGAACGCGAGGGCGTCGCGGCACTCAGGATTTCCCCGTCGACCGCACTCAAGGCGGCGACATGCCAGTCCTTGAGCGGCGGAAGCTTGGCCGTCTCGGCGAGGAGCGTGGTGAGGTAGTTGGGCTCGGTAAATCGCTTGGTATTGATATTCTCGCGCAACAGCAGCCGGTCAGCGGGATGAAATCCGCAGTAGCAGCCGATATAGCCGGAGCCATAATCCGAAAACCGCTCAGCCAGCCACCCGCCAATCGCCTCGTCGTCAGCCGTGGCGGGGAACTCGGCGAATTCATCGACGACGAGCGGTCGTTCATCGAGGCGGCCCAATCGCGCCAATTGCAGCCCGTGATCCGTCTGGTTCAACAGGATGTTGCTGTGCTTGTTTCGGGTAAGCATGACGGCGGCGGCGGGCGCGGGCCACGACTAGGGAGCGATCACCGTGGCGGTGTCAATGCGCCACCGACGCGCCCAAACCGTCACCGCTTCACGGGTATCACTGGCTGGTTTCGCGCCAGCTGGAAACCGCGTAGGGGGTGATGATGCCATCGAACACCCCGCGCACCGAGTCGCGCAAATCGACATCGTAGTGAATCGTGGGCGAGGCATTGAAAGTGACGGACTTTGCCACGATCGAACCGTAAATGGTCTGCGAGCTGCCGACCGTAAGGGCGTTGTAAGGCGTGTAGATCACCCCGTAAAACGGGGTGGTGTTGGTCATCTCCAGCGAGTCGTAGACGTTGTCCGCCCTGGCTTGAATGATGAGTTTGCGGGGCAGCTTGGTGTCGTTTTGGATGCCGTTGCCCTTGAGTGTCATGTCGCCAGCGAGGTGAATCTCAAGCGAGCCGTTGGTGGTGACGTGTATTTTGGCATTCGTGGTCACCAGCAGGTCGCCGGAGATCACCAGCTTTACGGGGCCATCGACCGTCAGGATCTGCGTGCCCGAGAGCGAAACAGTGGTGGCATAGTAGAGTTCCGGTGTCGTCGCGCCGGGTGTTCCGATGGTGGCGGTGCCGGTCGGAAGCAACGTCATCGTGCCGGTCGGGACATTCTCTTCAAAAATCGGCTGGTAAACGCTGGTGCTGATCCGCGCGCTGTCGATCTTGGTGGAGACCGGTGTGTTCGGGCCACGGAGCGTCGCGCCCGTGCCATAGCCCGGAATTCCGAAGAGTGAGGCGGTGTAGCCTTTGACGTTCGTGTCGGTGAGGACCACGGTGGCCGAACTGGCGCCCGTCATACCGGAGGAAAGGACCGCCGAGTAGGTGGGTGTCTGCGACGAGTAATCACCGCGCGAGGAATCATAGCTGTCGACGGTGCCGGCCACTCTGAAGCGAACCCGGCCGGTGGTGGCGGCGACCGCATTGACGAAAAGCGGGGTCTTCGCCGAGGTCGAAGTCAGCGTGCGACTGGAAGTCGTGCCGTCGCTGGTCGTGGTGGTGCCCGTGACAGTGATCGTGCGGTCGGTCGGCAGGCTGCCATCGTAGTTCGTGACCGTGATCACCACGGAGCCTGTCACGCCGTTGTCGTAGGCGAAGCCGCTGAGCGTCCTTGTCGCCGTGGTGCCGTTAATGGTCCACCTGGAAGGATCCCAGTCGTTCTTGTTGAGCGCCCAGAGCGCCTCCTCCATCCCGACCTCGGCGAGTTCCACGCTGTGCGTGCTGCTCATGTTGCGCGTGCTCATTTCGAGCGACCGGTGGCACAGCGTGATGTAGCTCCCCAGCGCGATCGCGAGCACCGCCGCAAAGCACAATGCCGCCAGGAGCGCGGCACCGCGCTCGCTGGTCAGTGGCTTCGGCATGGAGGGGGAAACCTTCACTAATAGTAATATTTAGCAGATTGTTTGTTTGAACAAGGTCCGGTTTGACGAAGAAACACTCACTTCCGCGCTACGTAGCGACCGCACGCGCGTCAGTTGGCCAAGGCGGGTTTGTTGCGCAGGACCACCCGGGGGGACACCGTCGTGTAGCTGGCCCGCGTGCCGACGCTGCTCGTGCCGACGGCGGAGGTAAACGTGAACTCGACCGATTTTACGCTCTGGGGGCTCGAGGAGACCGCCGTGCCGGATTCGTTGTAGTAGCTGAAATCGAAGGCGGAGAGGTTGGTCAGCAGGGTGGTCGTGCCGGCGGAATCGGTCCGCGTCAAAGTGCCGGAACCGTCACCTCCGGCGGTGTAGATGTAGGTGACGGAGGTCGTGACGATCGCACTCAGGACCAGCCCGGACGCCGTGGCGGTGGCGTTGCTGCTGATCACGAAGGTGGTGCCGTTGGTGATGGAACTGACGGTGACCCCGCTCGGGATGCCGCTGCCTGAGATCGACGCTCCGGTGGTGAGCGCCGACGTGCTGGAACAGGTGACGGTGGTATTGCCCGAGGTGGTGGCGGCACCCGTCAGGGTCACCCCCACCGGGGTGGTGACCACGATCTGGCTGTCCGTCGAGGTCGTCAGCTGAATCGCGGAACTGAGATCCTGGGTAAACATCTTGAGCGCCCGACGGCTCTTCACTTCCTGCTGCTGAATATTGACCATGCGGGTCAGGTTGCGCCCGAGAAAGAGGTAGGCCGCGAAAATCCCTGCAATGACGATGGCCCCCAGACTCAGGGCGACCATCAGTTCCACGAGCGTGAAGCCGCGGGCCGACGCCACCCTAAGATCGCTGATAGGTGACATAGAGTCCGTTCTTGCCGAAGTAGGTCGATCCCGTGCGGGTATACTGGCGGCTGTTCGTCGATCCGACCACCCGGTTCGTGTTTCCGAGCCAGGTGACCGTGAACACGATTTTCTTCAAGTCGGTGCGCACATCGGAAATCACTCGCGTGCAGGTGAACCTCGATTTGGTGAGAACGGTCCACAGCTCGGGATAGGCCGCGAGCGTGTAGCGCGCGGTGGTGCTGTTCGGTGTCGTCGCGTCGGCCAGCGTGATCGTCGTCGTGCCGTTGGAAAGCTGCGACCAATTGTTCAGGCGCACCCGGTCGATTTCGCTGTGAATGATCTGCGTCGCGATCGTTTGTTTTCGCGAGACGTCCAACATCTCCGATCCCGAGACGATCACCTGCATCATGCCTACGATCGCCGCCAGCATGACCACCGCCGCCATCATCACCTCGACGATGGTGAACGCGGCAAGCTGTCGTCTCTTCGACGAACCAAACATCTCGATTCTTTTTTTGGGGCTTTTCACCTCGGCGCTCCTTGGCGGGGTTATGAACTCAAAGCAAAAGGCCGACTGCTGCGAAGGATTAACCGAGGGCGTGAAAATGCGTAGCGACCACCCATTTACTACGTAGTTACCACACCCGCCGCGACCCTGATCGCCGGCCACCGCTCCGGCAGTTTTGCCTTTGCACGCATCGGGTTTCTGCCCCCCCCGGCCAAGCACCCCACTTTGTGTGCCCGTCGGACGCCCGCCCGGTTGCCCATCCTCCACCGACATGCCGCGTCGTCCCAATCGCGGAACAGACGATTCCCACTTCAAGCACACGACAAGACGATGGCGCACCCATCCAATATTCATAATATGCTTATTACAAATATCTTAAAAACAATACGACGGCTTGGCACCCGGCCTGCGTAAGAACGAGCCAAACCACAGACCAACCCATGAAATCATCCCTAAAATCCCTGTCCCTCACCCTCGCCATCAGCGTGCCCGGCTCCTTGTTCGCCCAACTGGGCGGTGCGCAGCTGCCCGCAGTCGCCACCCCAAGCTTCCTGTTCATCGCCTTCGTCACCGCCCTCACGATCCTCACCGTGGTCAGCGACTACACGCACACCCCTCGTCCTCCACGGCTCCCCCAGCCGCGCGGCACCGCGCACGCTGAGATCAGGCACCTGCGCGCGACCTCGGCATCATTTCGCCTGGCGGCCTGAGCCCCCCTTGACAGCACCAACCCCCCGCCCGTCATTGAGATCATGTCTGACGCGACGCCCCGCCGTATTCTCATCGCCGACGATCAGCCTGATGTGCTGGAAGCCCTGCGACTTCTTCTCAAAGCCGAGGGCTATGCGCTCGAAACGGTCAAGTCACCCGCGGCGGTCGTGAAAGCGGTCGAGGCCCGCGACTTCGCACTCGTGCTGATGGATCTCAACTACACCCGGGACACCACCAGCGGCCAGGAAGGCCTCGATCTCCTGCAAAAACTCCAGACCATCGACGCCACCCTGCCCGTGGTCGTCATGACCGCCTGGGCGAGTGTCGATATCGCCGTGGAAACCATGCGGCGCGGCGCGCGCGATTTCGTCACCAAGCCGTGGGACAATCCCCGCCTGCTCGCCATCGTCAAAAACCAGATCGAGCTCGGCCACGCCGTCCGCGCCTACCGCCGCCTCGAGCAGGAAAACCAGCTGCTCCGCCCCGGCGGCAAAGCCGGCCCCACCCTCATCGCGCAATCGCCCGCGATGCGCCCCGTGCTCGACGTGATCGCGCGCGTCGGCCCCTCCGATGCCAACGTCCTCCTCACCGGCGAAAACGGCACCGGCAAGGGCCTCGTCGCCCAGGCGCTCCACGCCGTCTCCGCCCGCGCGGGCAAACCCTTCATCTCGGTCAACATGGGCGGCCTCCCCGAGGGCGTGTTTGAAAGCGAGCTCTTCGGCCATGTGCGCGGCGCCTTTACCGACGCGAAACAGGACCGCGCCGGCCGCTTCGAACTCGCCGACAGCGGCACGCTCTTCCTCGACGAAATCGGCAACATCCCGCTTTCCCAGCAGGCGAAAATCCTCCGCACGATCGAGACCGGCGAGTTCGAGCGCGTCGGCTCCTCGCGCACCTATCGCGCCAACGTCCGCCTCGTCTCCGCCACCAACGCCGACCTCCCCGCCGAGGTCGCCGCCGGGAAATTCCGCCAGGATCTGCTCTTCCGCCTCAACACGATCCAGCTCCACCTCCCGCCGCTCCGCGAGCGCCGCGAGGACATCGAGCTGCTCGCGCAGCATTTCCTGAAGCAGCACGTCACCCGCTACCGCAAGGCGATCACCGGGTTCGACGAATCCGCGCTCGACGCGATGCGCGGCTACGCGTGGCCCGGCAACGTCCGCGAACTCGATCACGCCGTGGAACGCGGCGTGTTGATGGCCCCCGGCAAAGTGATCCGCGCCCCCGATCTCGGTCTCGCCGCCGGTCAGACCGCCCCCCGCCTCGAAGAGATGAGTATCGAGGAGGTCGAGGCGTTCCTCATCAAGAAGACGCTCGCCCGCTGCGACGGCAACGCCCGCCAGGCCGCCGAGGAACTTGGTCTCAGCCGCAGCGCGTTCTACCGCCGCCTCGAGAAATACGGGCTGTGACGAACCACGACACGCCCGAACGACCCGAAAGCTTTTTCCCGAAACTCCGCGCCGTTGACGGCGCCACGGAGCCACTCGTGAAAATTCTCCGACCATCTCCCACGTTTCCCGCCTATTCCGTGGGCGACTTTTTCGGGTATTTCGTGTGTTTCGTGATGCCACTTCCCTGATGTCCGCCCCCAAGCCCCGCCTCAGCCACGACCAGCTCGTGTTCGTTTACGCGCTGCTGGCCGGGCTGCCGGCGGTCATCACCTCGATGGGCTTCCTCTGGCTCGGCGACCACCAGCCGAAGGTCCAATGGACCCTGACGCTCCTCATTGCGTGCTTCTGGTTCGGCTTTGCCGCCGCGCTGCGCGGCCGGGTCGTCCGCCCGCTCCAGACCATGGCCAACCTCCTCTCCGCGCTCCGCGAGGGCGACTTCGCCGTCCGCGCCCGCGGCGCGCGCCGCGACGAGGCGCTCGGCGATGTGATGTTCGAGATCAACACCCTCAGCCGCACGCTCCAGGAGCAGCGCCTCAGCGCCCTCGAAGCCACCGCGCTCCTCCGCACCGTGATGGAGGAGATCAACATCGCGATCTTCGCCTTCGATGCGGACCAGAAACTCCGCCTCGCCAACCAGGCCGCGCAACTCCTGCTCGCCAAGCCCGCCGAGCGCATCCTCGGCCGCGACGCCGCCGAACTCGGCCTCGCCGACTGCCTCGCCGGCGAACCCGCCCGCCTGCTCACCCTCGCCTTCCCCGGCGGTTCCGGCCGCTGGGGCATGCGCCGCAGCCAGTTCCGCGAAGGCGGCCGCCCGCACGATCTCGTCGTCATCGCCGATCTCAGCCGCACGCTGCGTGAGGAGGAGCTGCAAGCCTGGCAGCGGCTCGTGCGCGTGCTCGGCCACGAACTCAACAACTCCCTCGCCCCGATCAAATCCATCGCCGGCAGCCTCGGCGCGCTCCTCAAGCGCGAGCCCCGCGCACCCGACTGGGAGGACGACATGCGCAGCGGTCTCGACATCATCGCCGCCCGCGCCGAGGGCCTCGCGCGCTTCCTGGCGGCCTACGCCCGCCTCGCCCGCCTCCCCCAGCCCCGGCTCGCGCCCACGCCGCTCCCGGGATTGATCGCCCGCGCCGTCGCCCTCGAGCCGCGCCTCGCGGTGCAGAACCTCGCCGGCCCCGAACTCACGCTGGCCCTCGACGCCGCGCAGATCGAACAGGTGCTCATCAATCTCCTCAAGAACGCCGTCGACGCCGCCCTCGATCAACGGGCCGGCGGCTGCGCCGGCGCCACCGTGCGCGTCGCCTGGACCAAGCGTGCCGGATACGTCGAAATCACCATCGAAGACGACGGCCCCGGCGTCGCCAATCCCGGCAACCTCTTCGTGCCCTTCTTCACGACCAAACCCGAAGGCAGCGGCATCGGGCTGGTGCTCTGCCGCCAGATCGCCGAAAACCACTCCGGCTCGCTGACCCTCGTCAATCGCTCAGACCCCACCGGCTGCCTCGCGACCCTGCGCCTGCCGCTCTAGGGCAGCGACACCGAGATTTCGTGGAGTGTAGCCGCGAGCGTAAGCGGGTGTCTGGCTCTGTGAACTCCCTGTCATCGATCTTTGCCCTCTGTGGCTCATGCCTTGGCTTCATTGGAGTGTATTACTGTCGGTTCGGATCGTCGCACATCGCGGCGATTTTTCAGAGCCCCGCATTTTTTGACCGCAGATTACGCCGATTGCGCGGATGGTTCCCTGCCGCCTCCGCCGTTATCCGCGCCATCCGCGTTATCCGCGGTAACACTGCTTCCCCTTTTCCTTGGGTTGCGGCTGCCGCGGTAGGATTTATTCGGGCTAACCGCCTGCGAACTCCGCCTTCGCCTGCGCGAGGCCGCGCTCATACGCCGCAGCCAGCTTGTCCCACCGCTGGTTCGTCGCTTCGTCGATGACCTGGCGCGCCGGGTCGGCCTCGAACCAGGCGATCGTGCGGCGGAGGCCGTCGGCGAAGCGCGTTTTCGCCGCGAAGCCGGGGACGAAGCGCTTGATCTTCGCGTTGTCGAAGACGCACGACACCGCCTTGTCGCCGAGCAGCGTGCCTTCCACGGCGGGCACGCACGCGATGATGTAGTCCGACGGGATGTGCACGAAACGCGGCGCCCGTGCGCCCGCGGCCCCGGCCGCCTGGGCGAAAATCTGGTTCCACGTGAACACTTCGTCCGATGTGATATGAAACGCCTCGCCGTGCGTGGCCGCGTTGCCAAACAAGCCGATGAGCCCCGCCGCGAAATCCGAGTTGTGCGTGATCGTCCAGAGTGAGCTGCCATCGCCGGGCACGATCACCGGCGCGCCGCGCCGCAGGCGATCGATGAGCGTCCAGCCTTTGCCGGAGGCGTTGAGCACCAGCGGCACCATGTCCTCGCCGTAGGTGAGCGAGGGCCGCACGATCACGCCCGGAAAACCCGTCGCGCGGCACGCCGCCTCCACCTCCTCCTCGGCCGCGAGCTTGAGCCGCGAATATTCCCAGTGCGCATTCGCGCGCGGCGTGCTCTCCGTGATGAGATAGTGCGCGAGCGGCCGCTGGTAAACGCTGGCCGAGCTGATGAAAAAATATTGGCGCGCGCCGTCGCGGAACAGCTCCACATCGCGCCGGATGTCGGCCGGCGTGAACGCGATGAACTGCACCACCACGTCCCACGTGTGCCCGCGCAACGCCGCGCGCACGCCCGCGACGTCGGCCATGTCGGCGACGATCGTCTGCACGCCGGCCATGGGCTGGCGCCGGCCGCGGTTGAGCAGCCAGAGCTCGTGCCCGGCCGCGATCGTCTGCTGCGTGACGGCGCGGCTGATGGTGCCGGAGCCGCCGATGAAGAGGATTTTCATGGGGGAAAAGTTGAGGGTTGAGGGATGTGAGTTGAGAGCAGGACACCCACGCGGCGCGATCACTCAACGCTCAACCCTGGACGCTCAACCGCGGCGCGGCGCGCCGCCCGTGTCGCTCAGCGACCACTGGCCGACCGGGATGCTGCGGAGCTTGCTCACGGTTTCGAGGTTGGCGCGCTGGCAGCGCTCCGGTGGCCGGCCCGCGAGGATGTTCTCCAAATCGTCGACGACGATCCGGCCGATGAGCGGCTGGATTTCCGGCACGCTGCCGCAGCGGTGCGCCTGCACGAGCGTGTTGGGCACGTGGCGGCCCGGCTCGTCCTTCGGGATCGGTTCCTCGGGCCACACGTCGATGCCGGCGCGGATGTGGCCGCGGCGCGCGGCGTCGAGCAGCTCCGGGAAATTCACGAGCGCGGCGCGGCTCGCGAGGATCACCACGCTGCCCGGCGCCATGCTCGCAAATTGCCGCGCGCCGATCCGCCCCGCGTTCTCGCTCGTCACCGCCGCGAGCAGAAACACCACGCGCGCCCGCGCAAAGCACTCGTCGAGCGTCACCGGCACGACATCCTGCCCGCGCAGCACCGCGGCGTCGATCCACGGATCGTGCACGAGGATCTCGCGCGTGAACGGCCGCAGCAGCGGCAGCAACGCGCGGCCCGTGTTGCCGAGCCCCACGATCGCGAGCGGCTTGCCGTGCAGCAGGAACGAATCGTGGTTGTCGCCCTTGAATTCTTTTCCGACGCGCAGCGCGGCGTCGGCCTCGTGCATCCGCCGCGCCAGCGAGATCGCCATCGCCAGCACCATTTCGGCGACGGGCCGGGCATAAACGGGGGCGGTCGAAAGCACCGGAATCCCGCGGCGGTGGCACTCGGCGTAGTCCACGTTCGGCAGAAAGTTGCTCTCGACGTTGAACACCGCCCGCAGGCGCGGCGCGCGGTCGAGCCGCGCCCGGTCGAGCGCCGACTGCCCGATGAGCGCGATCGTGTGCGGCAGGTGTCGCTCGAGGTGTTCGTCACTCGCCGGCGTGCCGTCGTGCCAGACCACGCGGCCGAGCCGTTCGAGCCGGCGTCTGGTCGCTTCGTCGAAGATGCGTTCGATTTTCCGCGGGTGCGGATCGAGCAGGATGATGCCGTCGGACGATTGCATGGCGGAGCGCAATCTGGCAGACATCGCTCCGAGACCAACAGGATTGTTGGCCGGCGAGTCGGTTTCCCGCCGGCTCGTTGGTTGCCTTCGTCAACCACTGAAACCCACCCACCCATGTCCTCCCCGACCCATACCATCCGCCTCCACCGCGTCCTCCGCTCGACGCCCGAAAAAATCTACCGCGCCTTCCTCGACGCCGATGCCATGTGCAAATGGCTCCCGCCCCACGGGTTCACCGGGAAAATCCATCACCTCGACGCCCGGGTGGGCGGCACGTTCCGGATGTCGTTCACCAATTTCGGCACGGGCCACAGCCACGCGTTCGGCGGCAGCTACCTCGAACTCGTGCCGCACGAGCGCCTGCGCTACACCGACAAGTTCGACGATCCCAACCTCCCCGGCGAAATCGTGGTGACGGTCACGCTGAAAAAAGTGCTCTGCGGCACCGAAGTGCACATCGAGCAGGCCGGCGTCCCCGCCGTCATCCCCGCCGAGATGTGCTACCTCGGCTGGCAGGAATCGCTCGCCCAGCTCGCGCAACTCGTCGAGCCGGACATCCCGAACGGGTGACCGGGGGCGGGGGGCGACCTTGCTCAGGAGCGGCGTCCGAGCGGCGCGCGTCCGAGGGTGGTGCGGTGCTTCAGCCCGCACTCGACCCCCCAAAGCGCGGGCTGAAGCACCGCGCGACTCGGGATTCGACCGGTGGAAACCTCCGTTTCGCGGGCATCGCCGCCCCGCGTGCCTCGCCGGCCCGTATTGGGTGTGATACCAACGGCTGTTGATGTTTGGATGATCGTAGGTCGGGGTTTATCCCCGACGCGTCGGGCGTAAAGCCCGACCTACCCACAAGACCCAATAATCCAATCTTCACGTTTCGCTGGTATGACTCAAACTGAGGCCAGCGATTTGTAGCGGTGGTCTATGACCGCCGTCGAAGCACGGCTGGCGGTGCGACGGCGGTCACAGACCGCCGCTACAGCCAAGGCCTTCGGAACTGACCTCAGTTTGAGTTACGCCGGCCCGTGTTGGATTCGCGCTTTCCCGTTTGCGCCGGTCCGGCTCGTGCTTTTTCTGGCGGCGTGAAGTTCCCCCGACCCGGCTGGTTCGCCGCGTCCTTCTGCGCGGCTGCAGGCTTGCGCGCGGCTGCACCGTCGCTGGAGGAACGGGCCGAACTCCTGTTCCGCCCGATGCTTGGCGATACGGTGGCGCTCGCACCGGACGGACAACGCCTCGCGTTCACCACGCCGGTCGGCCGCGACCTCGCGATCGTGATCCTCGGCCTCGAACCGCCCGGGGCCAGACGCACCGTGCTGATCGATGGCGACCGTTCGTCTTCCGACTCAAACGCCACGCCGCCCCTCCGCCTGCGTTTCCTGCGCTGGGCCACGGCCAGCCGCCTCATCTACGCCCCCGTCGAACGCGTCGTGCCGCTCCCGCCGCTCGCCGACAAGAGCGGCCGCACCTCGCCCAACCCCGACGGCCCCACGGTCGTCGCCCCCATCTTCGCCACCGACGCCGACGGCAAGCAGCGCGGCACCCTGGTCGATGCGCCCGATTTCCAGGAAACACCCGACGATGCGCGCCAGTCGCTCGGCGACCTGCTGCGCTCGCCCCTCGAACTCGCCGCCCGCACCCGCGGCCCCGTGCGCTGGCGCATGCCCCACGTCGACGTGCTTGGATTCCTCCCGCGCGATCGTGAGCAACTCATCATCGGCACGCACGGCGCCTACAGCCCGCCGCGGCAGCACGTGGTCGATATCCGCACCGGCCAGGTCCGCGACTTCGGCGACGGCTGGCCCGCGCCGCCCGGCGAGCCGCACGTGTTCGACTGGTTCCGGCTGAAGACCGTGGGCGAACACCGCGCCGCCGCGCGGCCCGCCATCGCCTGGCACGACGACGAGCTGGCCCGCCTGCAACGCGAGCTCGCGGCGAAATTCCCGCGCCGCACCGTCGAACTGCTCGATTGGACCGACACGCGGGCGCGCGTGGTTTTCCGCGTGACCGGCGGCAGCGACCCCGGGCGGATTTTTCTCTACCAACGGCCGGAGGATCTCGTGCTCGAGGTTTTTCGCCGCGCGCCGTGGCTCGCCGCCGCCGGGCTGCACGAGACGCGCTTTTTCGAATTCGCCGCCCCTGATGGCGCGGTGCTCAGCGGCTACTTCACGTGGCCCAACCGGCCGCGCGCCGCCGCACCGCCGTTGCTGGTGATGTTTCCCACCGGGTTTCCCGGCTGTGCCCAACCGGCCTTCGATCCCGAGGCCCAACTCCTCGCCGACGGCGGCTACGCGGTGGCGCGGCTCAACCATCGCTGTGTCGCCGGGGTGCGCCCGGAGGATCTGGCGCGCCTGCGGACGCACGGCGATCGCGTGGCCGTCGACGACGCCCGGGCCGTGCTGGAGCAGCTCGCCGCGTGGCACCCGGGCCGCGCCTTCGATCGCGGCCAGATCGCAGCGCTGGGCCACGGCTTCGGCGGCTACCTCGCCCTGCGCGCCCTGCAACTCGCGCCCGCCGCGTTTCGCTGCGGCGTCGCCCTCGACGCCCCGGCCGATCTGCACACGTGGCTGCACCCGTCCGCGCCCGCCGGCGCGCGGGCGATTCCGGCGGCGCTGACCGATCACCCGGAGACCGACTGGAAAAAATTCTCCGTGCTCGCGCACGCCGGGGCTCTCACGCAGCCCGTCCTGCTCCTCGTCGAGCCGGCGCGCGATCCGGCGATCGAGGCGGCGGCGGACGAGCTTCGTTCGCACCTGCTGCGCCTCGGTCGCACGCCCGAACACGCCCCCCTCCCCGCCGGCTTCGCCGCGGCCCGGCCCGGAGCGCGCGCGGCCGCGTATCGGCGCATCACGGCGTTTCTCGAGGTCCGGTTTCCCGCCGCCACCGCCGCCAACAAGGGGGACGAATGACCCCTCGTCGCGTTGCGGCCATCCACCTCGCCCTCGCCCTGTCGCTGGGACCGCCGGTGAGGCCCGTCTGCGCGGCCGCCACGGCGCCACCGGCCACCGGAGCGGTGGTGGAGCTGCCGCCGATGCTGGTCGAGGAGTCGGTGTCCAACGTCCCCTGGCTCTATCTCTCCGCGGGCGGCACCGAGTTCCTCTCGCGCTGCTCCGCGGGCACCACGCGCGAAATCGCCGCCGCCTGGCTCCACCAGCAACAGCTGCTGCGCGTGCTCGTGCCCGACGAGTTTCTCGTGCAGATGGACGTGCCGGCGGTCTTCGTGCTCTACTCCCAGGATCTCGCGCACACCGTCAGCGCCGAGATCCAGCGCGAACTCACCGCGCACAGCACCCGCGACCGCGACGCCCCGCGCGGCGGCAGCGGCGTCAACATCGCCCCCAGCATGCGCCTCGCCGACCGCGACATGCACGCCTCGATCGCCTACGTCGACGAGGCGCTGTTCGACGGCGCCACGCTCCGCATCGCCGCCAGCCATGTGCGCTACCTCCTGAAGGGCCGCGTGCCCGAGCTGCCCGCCTGGCTCGCCGAGGGCCTCGAACGCGCCTGGCCGCGGGCGGATTTCGTGCTGGATCCGATCACGCTCGCGCCGATGGAGTGGCTCGACCCGCGCGAAAGCGACGAACTCGCCGGCGACCGCGCGCATCCCCGCGCGCTGCTGCCCGCGGGTGAGTTGCTCGCGCCCGAGGCCGTCCGCGTGCGCGAAAACCAGCACGCCCGTCGCCAGCAGATCCGCGCCGCCCAGCAGGAGTTGTTTTTCCGCTGGGCCGTCGCCGCCGGCGGCGCCACGCGCGACGCGTTTTGGAAATTCGCCGCCCGCGCCGCCGAAGCCCCGGCCGACGAGGCCATGTTCGAATCGTGCTTCGGCTTCGATTTCGCGGAGCTGCGCGACCGCCTCAGCGACCACCTGCCCAAGGCCGTGAAGAATTTTGTCTGGATCGCGCCCGGCCGACTCCCGCCGCTCCCGCGCCTCGAGGTGGAGGCGGCCACGCCCAACCAGATCGCCCGCGTGCGCGGCGAGTGGGAACGCCTCGCCATCGGCTATGTGCAGAAACGCCTCCCGTCCGCCCGCGATCCCTACCTCGCGCAGGCCCGCCGCACCCTGCAACGCGCCTACGCCGCCGGCGACCGCGATCCCCGCCTGCTCGCCACGCTGGGCCTCTGCGAAGTCGACGCCGGCAACGACGCCGGCGCCCGCCCCCACCTCGAAGCCGCCACCGCCGGCGGCGTGGTGCGGCCCCGCGCGTATTTCGAACTCGCCCGCATCCGTTTCGCCGCCCTGCGTCACGGCACACCGGAGACGAAGGCTTTTTCGTTCACCGAACTCGCCCCGGTCATGCAGCCGCTCCAACGCACGCTCACGCAGGCCCCGCCGCTGCACGAAGCCTTCACGCTGCTCGCCGAGGCGTGGGCGCGCTGCGACATCGCGCCGAGCCCCGCGGAGTTTGCGGAACTGCAGCTCGGTGCGCGCCTCTTCGCCCGCCAGCCCACCGTCGGCTATCCGACCGCCCTCGCCCTCGCCCGCCACGGCCGGAAAGCCGAGGCCGCCGCCGTGCTCGAGGCCTGCGCCCCCTACCCCGCCGACGAGGAAACCCGCGCCGGCCTCACCCGCCTGCGCACCGAACTCGCCGCCGCCGCCGCCGATCGCGAATAAACGTCGGCCGCCCAGAAGCTGTCGGCCCGGGCGTTGGCCGGCTCAACCGGCCACCGGCCGGTTCTACCACGAACCAAAAGGACACGTGTCGGGCGTAAAGCCCGACCTACGACCATCCAAAGCTCAACAGCTGTTGGTATTACTGAGGTTCGCATAATTGAGTGACACGGAGTGGTCCGGGGAGCGCCCGCGTCCCGCGGGCTGTCCTCGGCGTCTCGCCGAGGACTTCGGAGGCGTCGGCGAGACGCCGGCACCAGCACCCGAGACGGGTGCGTTCCCCGAACCGCCGAGCTATTTGTCACCCTATTTCGCGAGACTCTGTAAGTCGCGGTCTGGCATTGTAGGCCCGGCCGGTGGCCGGGCAGCCCGCCCAGCGGGCGGGCCTGCAAGATCAGGAGTCTCAAAGCGCGCCGTAACTGGTATCACTTCGCGCGCCAGATTTTCAAATCGTCCACCACCGCATTGCGCGGCACCGCGAGCCGGAGCATCCGCTTCGTCGGATGCGCGATGCCGGGCGATTTCAGCGCGCCCACCACCTTGCCGTCGAGCGTCACCGTCAGCTCGTCGCCCGCGATCTTCACCGCCAGATCGTGCCACTGACCGAGCGCGACCGTCTGCGGGACCGCCTTCTGCTTGCCCTTGAGCGCCTGTTCCTGCTCGGCCGTCAGCTTTTGTTTCGCCTGCCGCGCCGTGTGAATGTCGAGCCGCATCCCGCCGGTCTTCAAATCCTGCAACACCACCTGCTTCGCCGCCACGCGCGCCGCGAGCAGATGCCCGGCGTGCACCTCCTTGCACTGGAGATCGGCGAAATCGAGCCCGAGGCTGTCGCGCGCATCGTCCAGCCTGAAGCGCAACGCCACCGTGCCATCGGTGAACTCGGCCGCGTGCGCGACCGACACCGCGTGATCCGCCTGCGGACTGAGGAAGATATGCATCGCCCCGTCGCGCAGATCGACCTGCTTGTCGCCCTTCGCCCGCGCCTTGCTGTTGGTCGTCCAGCCGTTGCCCGGCTCATCGGTCTTCTCCTGCGATTCCGTGCGGTTGAAATCGTCCGAGAAAATCAACCGCCCGGGTTCATCCACCGCGCAAAGCCACGACGACGCAGCAACCAAACCGAGTCCGGCAAACCAGAGATTTTTCATGAGGAGAAGAGAGGGTTCGCCTCCAAGACGCCACACCCCGCCCGTCGATTGCAGGCGATCACCGCAAACTCCACCGCTCCGTCGGCCGTCGGAAGCCCACCCCATGCCCCCCGCCCCGGCGCCCCCGTGCCCGCGGACCGCTGCGTAACGAATCTGCTGCGCTCCAGACTGGATGTGAACGGCAACGACGCACTCGACCTGACGGCGGCATCGACCGACCGGATCACCGGGTCCAGCCGAACCTTCGAGTGCTCCGAAGGCGTTTGGTGGTGGCGCACCGAGAGCCGGGCCTACTTACACGCGCCTCGGCCAGCTCGATACCGTGCTGGACGGCACCTCGGCCAGCACATCCGACCTTCGCGACTTCAGCTACGACACCCAATCGACTCCCAGCTACCCGTGGCGGCTCGCGGGCGAAACGCTCACTTCGTTCTACGGCTCGCGCGCTCTCAGCCGGCTCTACGATTCGACCACGGCGATCGACTCCACCGCCCACACCGCCACCGTGGCCGGCCGCCCCCGCGGCTTCAAGCTCGGCGCCGCCGTCGGCAGCAGTTCCGAACTCGAGCAAACTCACACCTACACTGACTCCGGCCGCTTTCACGCCCTCGCTTCCGGTCACACCGCCAATGCGTCCACCCGCACCTTCCGCTACGCCTACCTCGCCAATTCCACGCTCATCGAGTCGCTCGCGATCGATGCCGGTGCCGGCCCGGCGGGCACCCGTTCACCATCACCCGCGAATTCGACACCAACCGTGACACGCTCAAATCCATCGAGACCAAGTGGGGCAGCAGCCCGGGCAACTCCCGCACCAAGCATGCGTATATCTCGAACGCATTGGCGCAGCGCCAGAGCGTCGAAGCAAGCCGAGAGAAGCAAGCCGAGAGGGTCATGTCTTGACCGTTGACAGATTGCTCTCGTCACCACGGCGAACGCGGCTCGTTATTCTTTCCGCCGCTCGCTCCCGCTCGCCGCAACGCGCCACGCACCCAAGCGGCACAGCGCGCGCCAGCGAAGCCGTCACGCCGTCTGCGGTCCTCTTCCACGATGCGTGGTCGCTGCGCTCGGCGCACCCTCCGCGCTGGCGCGCTGCGGGCGCAACGCGTCGCTGCGTGCGGTAGTCTAGCCGCCCCGCCGGAGACCAGCCCGGCGGGGACCCCGCTGCGCCCATCGGCTGCCGCGAACGCCTCAACCGCCGCAAGGAACGAACGCGCCGGGTCGGCGCGTCGCTCGGCTCCGCTCCCGCTAACCCTCCGCTCCGCCTTCGGCCTCGGTGCGCGCTCCTGCGTCGCGCGCGGAGGAGCCGCATGGCCCCCCGCTCCGCGATAACCGCGGGCCAAGCCCGCGCCGCTGCGCTGCCCTCGCTGCGCTCGTTGCGGGCGCGGCGTAACGAATCCTGAGCCGACTACCGGATAAAAGGTATTCGGCGCGATAGGCACGCGCGGCGGATTCTGCGAAACTCTCCGCGTCCGAGTTCAGCTTTCAACCCACCTCTGGGCCTCCCCGCCCGCTGCCCCCATGAATCCGCGCTGTGCATCCGCACGCTGTGCCGCCTTGCTGGCGGCGTTGTTCGTCGCGCCGGCCTTTGCGGCCAATCAGCCACCGGCGATCACTCTGGTCGTGCCTGATCCGCAGGCGGTCCGCTCCGCCCCCGCCACCCTCGTGTTGCAGGCCACCGCCTCCGATCCCGACGGCACCGTCGCCAAAGTGGAATTTTATCGGGGCCAGACCAGGCTCGGTCAGGTCACCACGGCCCCCCACCAGTTCAACTGGAACAACATCGCGGCCGGCACCTACACCCTCACCGCCCGGGCCACCGACCACGCGGGTGCCACCGCCACCTCCGCGCCCATCACGGTTTCGATCAACGCGCCGCCGAAGGTTTCTCTCACCGCCCCGAAGAACGCCGCCGTCGTCGCCGCGCCCGCGACGGTGGTGTTGCGCGCCACCGCCGCCGACACCGATGGCACCGTTGCCAAGGTGGAGTTCTTCAACGGCGCGACCAAACTCGGCGAGTCGGCCATCGCGCCTTACCAATTCCACTGGCTCGGCGTGACCGCGGGCAGCCATGCGCTCACGGCCAAGGCCACCGACAACCACGGCGCCACCACCACCTCGGCGCCGATCACGCTGACCGCGAAAACCCCGCCCGGCGTCACCCTGACCGCCCCCGCCAACGGCACGGTCGCCCTCGCCCCGGCCACCGTCCTGTTGCAGGCCACGGCCGCGGTCGAGCGCGGCTCGATCGCCAAGGTGGAATTCTACCGCGGCAGCACGAAACTCGGCGAAGCCACCACGCCGCCGTTTCAACTCAACTGGGCCGGCGTTCCCGCCGGCACCTACGCGCTCACCGCCAAGGCCACCGACAACACCGGGATCGCCGCCACGTCTCCCGTGGTGGCCTTCACGGTGAACCACGCGCCGACCATCACGCTCGCGCCACCCGCCGACGGCGGTGTCGTTCATTTTCCCGCTTCGATCACCCTCAAAGCCACCGCCTCCGATCCGGGCGGCGCCGTGGCCAGAGTCGAGTTCTTTGCCGGCGCCACGAAACTCGGCGAGGCGGTCAAGGCGCCGTTTCAGTTCACCTGGATCGGGGCGGCGGTGGGCACCCATGCCGTGACGGCCCGCGCCACCGACAACCTCGGCGCGACCACGACCTCCCCGGCCCTCAGCGTCATCGTCAACGCACCGCCACAAATCGCGCTCACCGCACCCGCCACCGGCTCCGTCGTGCCGGCGGGCAACCGCGTCACTCTCCAAGCCACCGCCAGCGACGCCGACGGCACCATCGCGAAGGTCGAATTTTTCGACGGCCGGACCAGGCTCGGCGAAACGCGCGCCGCGCCGTTTCAGTGGGTTTGGGCGGACATTCGCGCCGGCACGCACCCCCTCACCGCCAAAGCCACCGACAACCGCGGCGCCACGACGACGTCTTCCGCGGTCACGCTCATCGCCAACGCACCGCCCGGGGTCCGGATCACTTCGCCGGCCGCCGACTCGATCTTCACGGCTCCCGCCTCCCTCACGATCCGGGCCACCGCCACCGACGCCGGCGGCTCGATCGCGAAAGTGGAGTTCTTCCATGGTTCAACCAAGCTCGGCGAAACCACCGCGACCCCGCCCCAATTCACGTGGAGTCCGGTCCCGGCCGGCGCCTATTCGCTCACCGCCCGGGCGACGGACAATCGCGGTGCCACGACGGTCTCGACCGCCGTCAACGTGCGGGTCAACGCGCCGCCCACCGTGGCCCTGACGGCGCCCGCCACCGGCGCGATCGTCACGAGTCCCGCCACGCTCACCTTGCAGGCGGACGCCGCGGACACCGACGGCACCATTGCCAAGGTCGAATTCTACCGCGGCGCCGCGAAGCTCGGGGAAGCGAATACCGCGCCTTACCGCTACACCTGGTCGGGCGCCGGCACCGGCACCTACTCGCTCACGGCGAAAGCCACCGACAACCTCGGCGCGAGCACCACCTCCGCCGCGGTCACGGTCAGCGTCAACGCGCTGCCCGCCGTCAAACTCATTGCGCCCGTGGCGGCCCGGAAATTCGTGGCCCCCGCCACCATTTTGCTTCGCGCCTCGGCCTCGGATGCCGGCGGCACCGTGGCGAAGGTGGAGTTCTTCCATGGCCCGACCAAGCTCGGCGAGTCGCTCACTCCGCCCTATCAGATGAGCTGGCCCGGCGTGGCGGCGGGCACCTACTCGCTCACCGCCGTCGTCACCGACCATCTCGGCGCCAAAGTCACCTCTTCGGCCGTCGTCGTCGTGGTCAACGCCCCACCCGCCGTCGCCCTCACCGCGCCCCCGGCCGGCACGGTCGTGACGGCGCCCGGCACCGTCACGCTCCAAGCCACGGCGTCAGATCCCGACGGCACGATCGCCAAGGTCGAATTCTACCGCGGACAATCCAGGATCGGCCAGGACACCGACGCGCCGTATCAGCTCTCCTGGTCGCCGCCCGCCGGCACCTACGCCCTCACCGCCCGGGCCACCGACAACTTCGGCACGGTCACGCCATCGACGCCGGTTACCCTGATCGTCAACGCCCCGCCCACGGTCAGACTCACGTCGCCCGCCAACAACGCGAAGTTCACTGCGCCCGCCACCGTCGCCCTCGTTGCGAACGCCAGCGACAGCGACGGCACGATCGCCAAGGTCGAGTTCTTCAGCGGGTCGGCCAGACTCGGCGAGACCGCGACGCCACCCTATCAATTCACCTGGTCCGGCCTCGCCGCCGGCAGCTATTCGCTCACCGCCCGGGCCACCGACAATCACGGCGCCACGGCCACCTCTGCGGCCATCGCCATCAAGGTGGCCGCCCCCACCAGCGCGCCCACCATCACGATCACGACTCCACCCGACGGCGCGATCGTCGCCGCCGCCGCGCCGCTTACCCTCACCGCCAAGGCCGGCTCGTTCACGAAGGCCATCACGCTGGTCGAATTCTTCAACGGTGCCGCCAAGCTCGGCGACGCCGGCGTCGTCAGCGGGTCAACCGACACCTATTCGCTGGTGCTCGCCGCGGGGCTCACCGCCGGCACCTATACGCTGACCGCCCGCGCCACCGACATTTCAGGTGCGCTCACGCATTCGGCTCCGTCGAGCCTCATCGTCAACGCCCTCCCCGTCGTGGCGCTGACCGCGCCCGCGTCCGGGGCGGTGTTGGCCGCTCCGGCCGCGATCACGCTCGCCGCCACGGCCAGCGACGCCGACGGCTCCATCGCCAAAGTCGAATTCTTTCACGGCACGACGAAGCTCGGCGAGTCGGCGACCGCGCCGTATCAACTCACGGTCACCGATCTTCCCGCGGACAGCTACCGCTTCACCGCCCGCGCGACCGATAACCGCGGTGCGACGGCCACCTCGGGCACCGTCCCGGCAATCGTCGGCGTGGCTCCGGCGATCGCGTTGACCACCCCGGCCGATGGCACGGTCTTCGCCGCCCCCGCGGACATCCCGCTCGCTGCGGCCGCCTCCGACTCCGACGGCCCGATCGCCAAGGTCGAGTTCTACCACGGCACCGCGAAACTCGGCCAGGCCACCGCCGCACCCTACCAGTTCTCCTGGGCGGCCGTCCCGGCCGGCGACTACACCCTCACGGCCGTCGCCACCGATCATCTCGGTCTCACCACGGCCTCCGCACCGGTGGCAGTTTCCGTCGACGCTCCGCCGGCCGTTGCCCTGACCTCGCCGCCGGACAACACGGTGCTCGCCGCCCCGGCCTCCGTCACGCTCGCGGCCACCGCGAGCGACAGCGACGGCTCGGTCGCCAAGGTCGGGTTTTTCAGCGGCACGACGAAACTCGGCGAGGCCACCGCCGCGCCTTATCAGTTCTCATGGTCCGCCATCGGCGCCGGCACCTATTCGCTCACCGCCGTCGCCATCGACGATCAGGGCATTGCGCGGACTTCCAGCCCCGTCACGCTCGTGGTCGGGCAGCCGCCTGCCAACCTCCTCGCGATCGACGGCGGCGAAACCACCCTCACCGCGCCGGCCGCCGTGGCGTTGCAAGTGAGCACGGCCGGCAGCGCAAATCCGATCACCCGCGTCGAATTCTTCCGCGACGGCGCGCTGGTCGGCACCCTCACGACTCCCACGGGACCGGCCACCTACTCGTTCTCCGAGCCCGCACCGCTCGCGCCCGGTATTTATGTCTACCGCACGCGCGTCTACGACAGTCTCGGCATCTTCACCGACTCGGCCCCGATCGCGGTGACCGTGCTGGCCGGGCTGCCCTATCTCGCGGACTTCGAGAACACGTCAGGCTACAACCTCGGCTCCCTCGACCGTCAGCTCGGCTGGAGCGTCTGGCAGGGCAGCGCCATCGTCACCGCGCAGCACTACCACACGGGGGCGCGCGCCGTTTCGCTGCAGCCCGGCACCGTGGCCCAAATCGACCAGGCGTTTGGTCCGCTGGCCAATCAGCCGGTCGTGTTCGCGGATTTCTTTGCCAAGCCGCAGGCCGACACCCTCATCGCCCGCGCCACGACCTTCGATGTCGGCAGCGCCCGTTTCGCTTTTTCGATCAACGCCGCCGGCCAAGGCGCGCTGCAGGCCTTCGACGGCGACGGGGGCGGCGTCTGGATGCCGCTCGCGTGCACGATTCCGCTCGGGCCGGGCCAGCAGGCCCAAAACTGGGTGCGCCTCACGGTGCGCCTCGATTTCGCGAACCGCACGTGGGACCTCTACGCCGACGGCATCATGGTCGCGTTCGACCTTGGCTTCCGTGACAACGCGAACTCGTTCCTCGAGCTCTTCGCCATCCAGGGCCACGCCGTCGGCGAGACGCTCTTCGACGATCTCGTCGCCGGCCCCGCCAATCCCGTCTTCGCCGATCTCAATGCCAACGGCATCGACGATGCGTGGGAAACCGCCCGCGGTCTTTCGCTCTCCACCAACAACCGTGCGCTTTCTCCCGCCGGCAACGGCGTCACGGTGATCGAGGCCTACGTGCGCGGGATCGATCCGAACGATTTCTTTGCCGGCCTGACGCCCACCCTCGCCATCGTCAGCGGCGACGACCAATCGGCGTCGCCCGGCCAATTCAACGGTCTGCCCTTCGTCGTCGCGGTCCTCGACCGCGACGGCGCGCCGCTCGGCAACGCCCCGGTCACCTTCGCCGTGACGCAGGGTGGCGGACTGCTCGGCGCCACGAGCGGCTCCAACACCCTCGCCGCTTCGCTCGCCTTGCGCACGGGCAGCGACGGCCTCGCCCGCGGCTATTATCGGCAACCGGCCGGCGTCGACGTCATCAGCCGGATCAGCGCCACCGCCGGTTCAGCGCAGGCCGTCTTCACGACGCGCACCTTCCCGCCCGGCACGAAGACCATCGCCGCCGGCGCCAGCCACAGTCTCGCGCTCAAATTCGACGGCACCGTCTGGAGCTGGGGCCACAACGCCGACGGTCAGCTCGGCGACGGCACCCTCGCCGGCGGCGCGACCCCCGTGCCGGTCTCCGGCCTGCCGGCGGTCTCATCCCTCGCCGGTGGCGACCGGCACAGCCTGGCGCTGCTCAGCGACGGCACCGTTTCATCGTGGGGCGCCAACGGCGAGGGCCAGCTCGGCACCGGCCACACCACGGGCTCCACCACCCCCGTCGCCGTCACGGGCCTGGCCAACGTCACCGCGATTGCGAGCGGCGCGCGCCACAACCTTGCCCTTCGCAGCGATGGCACCGTCCTGGCCTGGGGTTACAACGCCGACGGCCAGCTTGGCAATCTCACCACGACCACCGCGCTTGCCCCCACGCCCGTGGCGACGTTGACCGGCATCACCGCGATTGCCGCCGGCACGCTCCACAGCATCGCCCTGAAGGGCGACGGCTCCGTCTGGATCTGGGGCGGAAACACCGACGGGCAGCTCGGCACCGGCACCAACACCGCCAGTTCCGCCCCCGTGGCGGTCAACGGCCTCGTCGGCATCGCCGCCATCGCCGCGGGCGAATCCCACACGCTGGCGGTCAAAAGCGACGGCACCGTCTGGGCGTGGGGTTTCAACGGCTCCGGCCAGCTCGGCGATGCGACGACCGAATCCCGCACCGCACCCGTGCGCGTCGGCACGCTCACCGGGATCGTCGCCGTGGCCGCCGGCCGCGCTCACAGCCTTGCGTTGACAACTACTGGCGTGGTCCTGGCCTGGGGCTCCGACTCCCGCGGCCAGCTCGGCGTCGGCGACCTCCGTGATCATCCGGCGCCCCTGCCGATCCCCGGCGCGGCGGGCATCGTCGCCCTTGCGGCGGGCGCGCATCACACCCTGCTGCTGAAAAACGACGGCAGCATCGTCACGCTCGGCGACAACACCTCCGGCCAGCTCGGCGGCGGCACGTCTGGCTCCGGTCAGCCCGACGCACCGGCCGTCACCGCCACCACGACCAACCGGCCGCCGGCCGCGGCCCTCACGTCTCCCCTGCCCGACGCGATTTTCCCCGCTCCCGCGACGATCGAACTCACGGCCACCGCGAGCGATGCCGACGGCGCCGTGGCCAGGGTCGAATTCCACCAGGGCACCACCAAACTCGGCGAAGCGACTCAGCCGCCCTACACGTATTCATGGGTCGGCGCAGCCCCCGGCAACTATCTGCTTTTCGCCCGGGCCTACGACAATCGCGACGCCTCGGTCGATTCAATCGCCATCCCGATCTCCGTGCGCCCGGCGGCGGCCGGCCCGGACGATTCCGACGGCAACGGTTTGTCGGATACGTGGGAGATCCAATACTTCGGCCAGATCGGAGTGGATCCCGCCGCCGATCCCGACGGCGACGGTGTGACGAACCTCGAGGAGTTCCGGCTCGGGCGAAATCCGCTGAAGGCCGCCCAAAGCGACACGACCGGCGCCGTCAACCTCCGCCTCTACCTGCCCCATCGCTGATCCGCCCGCGCCATGAAGCCACGTTCCTTCGCATTCGTTGCCGCCACCGCCTTGGGTTTGATGCTGGCGCTGCGCGCCGTCGCCGACGGCCCGGCCTGCGCGACCGGGGAACCGGTCAGGGCCCATCTCACCTTCAAGTCCCTCGAAGGCGAGGCCTCGCTCATCGGCTTCGACGCCTTCGTCTCAACCGATCCCGCGACCCCGCCGAAGGTTTTCCGCCGTCGCGAAGTGGCCGGCACCATGACGGTCGGCGCCTGGTCCGATCCGAACTGTCCACCGCCGTCCCTGGTCACGGTGTTCACCGATCGGGGGCACGTTGAGACCAACTTCAACGCGTGGCCCGGCCCGGCCTTTTCGTGGGAAGCGAAGCTGGAACCCGTGCGAACGGAATCCGATGGCAGGATCCTTTATCGTGCGACCACGAGCGTCACGCCCGACGTGACCCAGACCACGCCATTCGAAGTCGCGGTGAATATCACGGTGGATCTGGGTCAGGCCGGCGACTCCGAGGACATCACTTTCGTCAACGGCGACGAAAAATACCTCGACCCGTTTCACCACAACCCGCCGTTCACGGTTGGGGTGTTCAGTCCGCAATTGCGCCCGTGGGGGGCCTCGCTCGGCGGCACGCCGCAGCAGATTTTTTCGAAGCTCATCGGGCAGATCCGCGACACCTGGCAGCTCACCCGGGAATATGATGCGGACGATCCCCTCGGTCACACCCTCGTCATCGACGTCGACACCAGCCAGCGCGTGGAGGCCCGCTCGCCCACGTTTCCGTTTTCCCTTGGAATCGTGGGATATGGCACGCCCGTCGCCGCCGACTACGCCGGCTTGGTCACGGAATTGCTGACCGTCAGCTCGCGCACGCTCACTGCCAGCCAGGACTGCGTGGCCGTCGCCGGCGGCAGCCGCAAGGCGCAGGGCTCATATCTGGAAACGCTGTCGATCGAGGACACCGAGGCGGACGCCGAGCGTCGCGCCAGCAGCGACCTCGCGATCGCGCAGGAGCTGACGGTGCGGGGTCGCGGCAACCAGGTGTATCGCACCAACCGTTTCTTCGTGGGCCCGGGCAGCATCGGACGCACCTTCTACTTCAGCCGGACCCAGGTGGTCGCACGCTTTGACCAGTCGGCCTGTTGTCCCGGCGACTACAACCTCATGGTTCGCTACACCGAGACCCCGCTCGCCACCGGCGAAGAGAGCAAACCGCGGAAGGCGTTTCTCACCCAAGCCAAGCTCGGCTCCGTCGACCAGGTGCTCACCTACGATTTCAAAGTCGGCTTCGGTCCCTTCACCCAGCGGGACGTCATCTACTCCATCATCAGCGTCACGGCCGAGCCGCTCTGCGCGAATCCCGATCCGGGCGGATCAGGCGGCGATCAGGACAGCATCCACTTCTGGATGAATCTCGGCCGGGCCGCCGGCCAGATTTCCGCCGGCCAGCTCCGGATCGATGCGGAAGAGATCACGCCCGCGCTCTACACGCCGGCGGCGTTGGCGCTGACCGCGATATCCGTGCCGGGTATCGAACCCGTGCAGGATGCCGCCGGCCTCCTCCGCCAAGTCAAGGCGCCGCAGGCCTTCGCCGACATCGTCCCGCGCGATCCTGCGCTCTACGAAGTCAGCTTCTACGCGCCCGAACACGTGGGGGCGCAAAACTCCACCACCAAGATCCATGCCTTCACCGGCCCGCCGTTCGCGACGTATCGCATCGAAAACCCGGACGTCAGCTCCGGCCGGACGGAGCGCCTGCGGATCACCGAAACCCGGCCCGGCCTGTCGCGCGTCACCGAGTTTGCTTACAACGAGGCCACGGCGTCGTGGTCCTTCAGCCAGGGCGGCGGTCTGCGCCAGGAATCGACCGTCACGGCCGACATCGCTGGCGACACCGTCAAGACCACCACCGTGCGCAACGCCACCGGCCAGCTCGTCACCCAGCGCGCGCGCACCTATCGCCGGTTCGCGTGGGGCGAAGAACTGATCCGGGAGGTGCTCGATCCCGCCGGCGCAGCGCTCACCACCTCGTTTGAATTTTACGAAGACGATTACAGCACTCGCGGTCGCGACGGCAACGAAACGGTTGATCCAAACTACCGCCAGCTTCGCCAACGCACCAATCCGGATGGCTCGTGGGAGCGCTACGCCTACGCCACCGGCGGCCGCGTCGCGCGAGTCACCCGCCCCTTTCTGGTCGCCCCACCGGACAGCCAGGACGAACCGCTCCTCCGCATCACCGACCACGCCTACAATCCGCTGCCCGACGCCGACGGCGACGGCGAACCCGAGCTGCTCCAGACCACCAGCGAACGCACCTTCGCCACGGAAACCGCCCGCCGCTACCGCGTCGAGTGGTCCAGGCGCGTGGTGCTCGGCGACGAAAGCTGCAAACGCTACACGGACGTTGTGTGCACCACCGCGGGCGCCGCTTGGGATGCGACGGGCAATCTCGTCACCGAGTCGCTCGCGTTTGCGACCGGTCCGTTTGCCAACCGCTATGCGCGGATCGTAAACCCCGACGGAACCGCCTCCCTCACCAGCTACGCGCTGTCGACCGGCGGCGTCCTGACGACGACGATCAAGACCGGCCTCCCGAACGCCGCCCGCACCGATATCGTCGACGGCCGCCGCACCGTGACGTTCACCAGCGCCGCGGGCCAGACCACCACCGAAGCGGTCACGGATATCGCGAGCGGACTCGCGCTCACCAGTTGGACCGCGACCACCTTCGATTCCGTCGGCCGCCCCACCCGCATCGACCACAGCGACGGCACCTATGTCACCCGCACCTACGCCTGCTGCGGGCTCGCCTCCGAACGCGACCGCACCGGCCTCGTCACAACCTACGGCTACGATCTGCTGGGCCGCCAGACCTCGGTGACCCGCGCGGGCATCACCATCCGCACCGGCTACGACGCCGACGGCCGCGTCACCTCGATCACCCGCATCGGCACGGACAACTCGGAAACCATCCAGACCACCAACGCCTACGACCGCGGCGGCCGGCTGATCTCGCGTCGCGACGCGCTCAACCGCGCCACGACGTTTGCCGAGACGTTTGACTCCGCCTCCGGCCGCACGACCCGCACCACCACCAATCCCGACGGCGGCATTCGCGTGGAAATCTTCGCCCGCAGCGGCGCACTTCTCAGCGTCGACGGCACTGCGGCTGCGCCCCGCGGCTACGACTACGCCCTCGATGGCGACGGACTCTATACGAAGGAAATCCCCGTGAGCCTCGACTCGAATGGCCAGCCTTCGACCCAGCAATGGACGAAAACCTACTCCGATTTCGCGGGACGCACCTCGAAAGTTGTCTTCGCCGACGGCGCCACCTCCCGCAGCTTCTACAACGCCGCCGGCCAACTCGTCCGCCAGACCGATCCGGACGGCGTGACCACGCTCTTCGCCTACAACAACCTCGGCGAACCGGAAGTCACGGCCCTCGATCTCAACGGCAACAACGTCATCGACTACGCCGGCCCGGATCGCATCACCAGAACCACACGCACGACCGCGGCCAAACCCGGCGCCACCGGCACCTTTACCGTGCAACGCACCGCGACCCAGGTCTGGTCCGCCGACAATCAGGACACCCCCGTCACCGTCTCCGTCTCCGAGCAAACGCCCGACGGCCTGCGCGCCTGGCTGACTGCGCACGGCCTCACCTCGACGACCGTCACCGCCTTCGATGGTTCTGGCGGCCGCATCGTCACCGCCACCGGGCCCGACAGCGTGCAAACAGTGCAAACCTACGCCGCCGATCGCCTCGCCTCGACCGTGACGAAAACCGCCGCCGGCTCCCAGCTCTCCGCCACGACGCTCGCCTACGATTCGCACGGCCGCGTGCAATCCAGCACCGATGCCCGCAACGGCACCACCACCTTCTCCTACTTCGCCGACGACCAGCTCCGCACGATCACCACGCCCGACCCGGATTCCACCCGCACCGGGCCCGGCTACGATGCTCAAATCACCACCTACGCCTACGACACCGCAGGCCGCGTGGCATCCGTCACGCATCCCGACGGTGGCGTCGTGCAGACGACCTACTACCCCACCGGCGCCATCAAACGCACCTGGGGCGCCCGCACTTACCCGGTGGAATACGCCTACGACCCGCAAGGCCGCGTGAAGACACTTACCACCTGGCAAAGCTTCGCCGCCGACTCCGGCCGTGCCGTGACCACCTGGAATTACGATCCCCTGCGCGGGTTTCTGCTCAACAAACGCTATGCCGATGGGACCGGCCCTTCCTACACCTACCAACCCTCCGGCCGCCTGCTCACACGCACATGGGCCCGCGGCATCGTCACCACCTACAGCTATACCGCCGCCGGCGAAACCTCGAGCGCCAGCTACTCCGACTCAACCCCCGGTGCGACGTTCACCTACGACCGGCTCGGCCGCGTCATCACAAAAAGCGACGGCACCGGCTCGTGCGTCTATACCTACCAAGGTCTGACCTCCCTCGTGACCGCTGAAACCCATAGCAGCGGCGCTCTCGCCGGGATCGCCGTTGGACGGGGCTACGACTCGCTGTTCCGCGCCAGCAGCCTGACCGCGACCGCTCTTCCCGCGGTCACCTACTGCTACGACTCCGCGTCCCGCCTGCAGACGGTCACTGCGGGACCCAACACCGCAACCTACGCCTACGAACCCAACTCCCCGCTCGTCGCCTCGGTCACCTTCAGAAACGACGCGACCACCCGCCTCACCTCGACGAAGAGTTACGACCGCTTGAATCGCCTCACCACAATCAACCACACGCCCGGCGGCACGTCCCCGGCGCTCAACTACGCCTACACCTACAACACCGCCAACCAGCGCACCCGCGTCACGCGCGAGGATAATTCCTCCTGGAGCTATGGCTACGACTCGCTCGGCCAGGTCACGTCAGGGAAAAAACTCCTCGCCGACAACACGGCCGCGCTCGGCGGCGACTATGCCTGGACCTTCGACGACATCGGCAACCGCCAGACGGCGACCACCAACACCCAAGTCGCCACCTACACCGCCAATTCGCTCAACCAATACACCCAGCGCACCGTGCCCGGCGCCATCGACGTCCTCGGCGCGGCCGCCGCGACGGCTACCGTGACCGTCGCCGTCAACAACGGCGCGCCCCAAGCCACCACCCGCCAGGGCGAGACTTTCTACAAACAAATCACCCTCGACAACACGACGGCCGCTCAGACCGCGCAGCTCAAAATCACCGGCGTCAAAAATCTCGCCGGCCCCAACGCCGAGGACGCCGTGGCCGAAACATCGAAAACCGCCTTCCTCTCCCGCACTCCGGAGACCTTCCACCACGACCCCGACGGCAACCTCACCGACGACGCCCGCTGGCACTACACCTGGGACGCCGAGAACCGCCTCATCGCCCTCGAAACCACCGGGCAAGCCGCCGCCGCCGGCCTCCCGCGCCAAAAGCTCGAATTCGCCTACGACAGCCAAAGCCGCCGCATCTCGAAGAAAGTTTCGACCGGCAACGGCACCACCTGGACGCTCGCCTACCACACCCACTTCCTTTACGACGGCTGGCTGATGCTCGCCGAGCTCAACGCCCTCGCCGCCAACGCGCCGATCCGCACCTACCTCTGGGGCCGCGACCTCAGCGGCACCGCCCAAGGCGCCGGCGGCATCGGCGGCCTGCTGACAGTCACCGACCACAACTCGGCAACTGCAGCGAGCCACCTCGCTTCGTTCGATGGAAACGGCAATCTCACGGCACTGACGAGCGCCAGCAACGGCACATCTACTGCGTCTTACGACTACAATGCCTTCGGCGAACTCAAAGCCATCGAAGATCTCTTCTCCTCCGCCAATCCTTTCGGCTTTTCGACAAAGTTCACAGACTTTGAAACTGGGCACCTTTACTACGGCTATCGTTCTTATTCCTCAAGCGCCGGACGTTGGCTATCCAGGGACCCCTTGGGTGAACGCGGTGGAACGAACCTCTACGCCATGGTTGGAAACGATCCGATCAACTTCGTGGACCCGTTCGGATTGTGGCAGCTCGGGAATCACACTCGCATCCTCGATAATGCGCTCAAAGGGCTGGATTGTAATTGCTGCAACTTCCAAGAGCTCTCGGACGGATTACACGAGGGTGTATTACAGCCCGATATCCCCGGTGGAAAAGTTTGGCTTGTGGGTGTGTATGTCGATGCCAAGGCGATGCCCAATTACGCGAGGGAGCGGTATAAGAACGACGAGACCTATCGGAGCCACTTTGGAGATTTGCAGGTTTTCCATGGGATGCACAGCATCGAGCTGACTCCGCAACAGCTTCAGGATAGGTTAGTGAGTTTGTTCGACACCGTGGTTTCGCAAGCAACCGCGCTCGTGAAGCAGGGTAAGTGTAGGGAAGCGGGCCGACTCATCGGAATATCACTCCACACGCTGCAAGATTCCTTCTCGCGCTCTCACATTGTGCGGAATGACCAGTGGCAAATTACTCAATTCCAGAACTACAACGAGCAGTCTGGAACGAAGCACAAGGTGGCCGATAAAGCGGTCGACTCTCCAGAGTTCAAGCAGGCGATCGAGATGACGCGAGATTACCTCGGTCGCATTCTGTGCAAGGATAACGACAAAGCGGCTCTGGAATCGTATGTGAGAAATCGCCTTTTCCCGCTGGCCCCGAATGCAACAGTCGGCGGCAGTGCGCCACCTTACCGAAAATAGCCATGCTCTCGTTAGCTCTGATTTTGGTTGTGTGCGCTGTGAGTGCATGGGCTGGTTTTGCCGCTCACCGCATCGCGTTAGCTTGGAGTGTTTCCTTTGCTCTGTCGCTGCTGACTGCGGTGATCGCAGCATTGTGGCTCGATGTTCCACATGGCGCGGTAACGCCCATTGAAGTTGGTGCGATCGCCTTCGCTGCGTGTTTTGGCGGTTCGGCTTTAGGGCTTCTGGTGGGTCGTTTTGCTCGAAAACTTCGAAACACGAAGACCCAGGCCGACGCTGCTGTCGAGGAAGGGCCGAAAAAGCGCCAGAGAGGGTCCTAGCGCCAGAGAGATAGCGCCAGAGAGAGCGCCAGAGAGGGTCAAAAGCGCCAGAGAGGGTCATGGCTTGACTGTTGACAAAAGAGGTCGGCCGGCTTGCCTGCGACGATGCCCCGCAAGCTCCGGCTCGAGTTCCCCGACGCCTGTTACCACGTCATCAACCGCGGCAACTACCGGCGCGATCTGTTCGCCCCGAAGGGCGCGGCGGAGTCGTTCGAGACCTGCCTGTTCGAGGCGTGCGCGCGGTTTGGGTGGCGGCTCCACGCCTTCGTCATCATGCGCAACCACTTTCACCTCGCGCTGGAGACACCGGCGCCGAACCTGAGCGACGGCATGCAATGGCTGCAGGGGACGTGGGCGCGGCGGTTCAACCGGTTCCGCGGCGAAACGGGCCGGCCGTTCCAAGGGCGCTACAAGGCGTTGCACGTCGAGCCGGGTCACGCCCTCGCGCAGGTGGCGCACTACATCCACCTCAACCCGGTGCGGGCGCGCGTGGTGCCGGCGGCGCGGGTGGCGGAGTTTCGCTGGAGCAGCCTGTGGTGGTGGTCGCAGCCCAAGCGCCCGGCCGGCCTGGTGGCCGACACGGTGCTCGCTGAGTGCGGCGGGCTGCGGGACACGCGGGCCGGCTGGCGCCGTTACGTCGATTACCTCGGCGTGCTGGCCGAGGAGGATGCGCGGCGCCGCGACGAGAAGTTCGGCCGGTTGAGCCGCGGCTGGGCGGTCGGGACGAAGGAATTCAAGGCGGACCTCCAAAGGAAACTGGCGCCGGGGGCCGACCTCGCCGGCCGGATCGCGTTGCTCGGTGGCGGGCCGGACGCGCACCGGCAGTGGCGCGAAGAGGCATGGGAGGAGCAGCTGGTGGCCACGGCGAAGCGCCTCCGCGTGGACCTCGCCGCGCTGCCGGCCCGGAAGTCCGCGCCGGCCAAGGTGCGCCTGGCGGCGGCGATGAAAGCGGGCACGGCCGTCTCCAACGGCTGGCTGGCCGCGCGACTCGGCATGGGGCAACCGGCCAGCGTGAGCCAGTTCGTGCGGCGCTGGCGCCTCGCGACAGCGCCGTTGTCACAGGTCAAGCCCTGACCCCCTCTGGCTCTTTCTCTTTGGCTCCTTTGACCCTCTTTGGCTCCTTAACGCGGCGATGCAGGCGGCCAAAGACAAAGGCGTTCAACTGATCATCACTCCTTGGCCATGAGCGATACGTTTTACTCAGCAGTGATTGCGGCGGGAAATCGGATATTCGTTCCGACCCACGGAATTATTCCGCATGGCCCGATTCGCACGATAAGACCGGTGGCCAGTTTGGGTCTCGGTGACAGAAACGAATTGATTACCCTCATCAAGGAACGCATCGCCGCAGGTAATCCGCCCGCAGCCCACGACGACGAAAGTCCGATGGCTGATGCGATGAAGATCGTCGACGCTCGGTCGGGAAAACAGTTTGCCGAGAGAATCCGCTATTGGCGCATGATGCGCGACGCGCACGGTTGGACACTCTCGCCGACGATGTTAAACAAGTCCGGTGGCGTGGTGGACGACAAGGAGCGCACGCAGAAGCTGCCGGCGACGGCGACGGTGGACGAGGTGGCGGAGGCGTTCGTCAACATGGTCATGGCGCAAGTCCACGAAGGGCCATTGGGCGCGGCGAAGAAGTAGCCGAGTCGTTGCCACGATGCCGTTGTTCTGAGGAGCCGAGAGGGTCATGAGGAGCCGAGAGAGAGGAGCCGAGAGGGTCATGGCTTGACCTGTGACAGATTGCCTTCTGTCACCGGCCCCAGCCTCAGAACAAATCCCGCGAACGAAGCGCGCTGCCCGCGCCGAAGCATCCATCCAAGGCGGAGATCGCTTCCACGATTGATCGCTACCTCACCTGCGCGAAGACGATGAACTTTCGCGGAGGGGCCCCGTCCGCCGCCAGCGTGAGCGTGAGGCTGGCCTGCACCGGGGTGGCGGTCGAGGCCGGCGTGGCGATCAACCGGTAGCGCCTGCCGGCTTCGATGGTCTCCAGCCGGCCGGCGATCGCCGGATGATCGCTCGCGACGGACGCGGTCTTGATTTTCGCCTCCGGGTGCACGGTGACGAGGGCCGCCTTCGCCGCCGCGTTCTCCCCCACCGTCCACCACAGCAGGCGCGGCGCCACCTCGATCCACGGCGGGATCGTGACGCGCAGCGTGAGCGTGGTCGGCTTCGGCGCATCGTCCGTGAAGACCTCGATGGTTTTTTCCTGCACGCCACTGAAGTCCCGGGTGTCGAACACGACCGGCAGGGCTCCTTTCTCGCCGGGACCATAGGTGCGCTGGTCCAGCACCGCCACCGTGCAGCCGCAGGACGGCTTGAGGTCGACGATCGTGATGGCGCGCGGCCCCGGATTCGAAAACGCGAAGGTGAGCCGCACCGCATCCTCCCCCACCTTGGCGACGCGTTCCACCGTAGTCGTGTCCCAAGTCAGACCGGCCCGCAGCGGCGCGATCCAACCGATCGCGACGGTCAGGGCGATCAGCCAGGCCGGCGCCCTGGCCGTTCTTCGGGGCCGCCAATGGATGCTGGCTCTCATGGACGGGTTGATCTCAGGCGCGGCCGGCCGGCCCGGCAAGGTTACTTCGCCGTCGCCATCCGCAGCAACACCACGCCGTGGCGGGGGACGCGGGCGCGGTAGGCCGTGTCGCTCACGCCGAGGTCACGCTGGCGCCACACATCGCGCACGCGTTGCGGGCCGGTCACGTCGAGGTCGCTCCACTTGGCGGTGATTTCGACAGGCACGTCGCCGCGGTTGCCGAGACCCACGGCTTTGCTGCCGTCGTCGAGCGTCTTGATCATGAGGAAAGTGTCGCGCGTGAGCTTCACCACGCGGGCCGACTCGCCCAGCGGGTCCTGGTCGATGTCGATCACCTCGGGGTTGCAAAGCACGTTGAGCGTGAAGGCGTCGAGGTGGGTGAGATCGCCGCTATAAAAGATCGGCGCGGCCATCAGCGCCCAGAGCGACATGAAGGAGTATTGCCCGGTGGGCGTCATCGGGCACGGCTGCGGCTCGCCGCCGCCGCGCGCGTCGCCGATCCAGCCGATCTGCACGTAGTCGGGATCGTTCCAGGCGCCGGGCCGCGACCACGCGCGGTGCTCGGCGTTTTTCAACGCGACGTCGAAGAGGCTCGAGAGATGGCCGCCGAGATCGTCGGCGGTGCGCCAGCACTGGCCGCCGACGGCCTCGCCCCACTCCCAGACGTTGCCGTGGCCGTATTGGCAGAGGTTGAACACCACGTCGCGGGGCAGGCGCTCCACGAGGCTGCCCATCTGGCGGTAGGGTTTCTGGCGCGCGGCGAGCGTCGCATCGCCCGGCACGATGCGGCCGTAGCTGCACCAGTCGTATTTCAGGAAATCGAAACCCCACGCCGCGAACTGCCGCGCGTCCTGTTCCTCGTGTTCGTAGCTCGCCGCGAAACCCGCGCACGTGAGCGGACCGGGCGAAGTGTAGATGCCGGCCTTGAGCCCGTGCGCGTGGATGTGCTCGGTGAGCGCGCGCATGTCGGGAAAATGGCGGTTCGTGAGAATGTTGCCCTGCGCATCGCGCGCGGGGCCGACGCGCGCCGGATCGGGGCGCTTCGCCTGCGCGGCGGGCGAGTCGGGGATGTTCGACCAGCAGTCGTCGATGCTCACGTAGGCGTAGCCGACATCCGCCATGCCGGTGCGCACCATGATGTCGGCGGCCTCGCGCATCATCGCATCGGTGATCCGGTTGTAGTGCGCATACCAGTGGTTCCAGCCCATCGGCGGCGTGAGCGCGAGGGTCGAGCCGCTGACGATCTTGAACGGCCGCGTGGCCTCCCCGCGGGCGTTGCGCGCGCGCAGCGTGACGGCAAACGTGCCGCGGGCCGGCGCGGTGCCGGTGATGAGACCGCGCGCGGCATCGAGCGTGAGCGTCGGCGGCAGACCCTCGGCGGCGAACGTCATGGGCCGCTCGCCGGTGGTCGGGATGCGGTAGAGGAACGGATTGCCCGGCCGGCAGCCGTAGACGCGCGGGCCGTTGAGGCGCGGCGCCGCGGACGCCGCCGGCGTGAGAATGACCGCCTCCTCGCGCGGCACGCGCACCGTGCGCGGACGCTCGCCGGCAAACGCGAAACGCGCCTCCGCCCAGTCGGCGAAGTGATTGGGCTTCGGCTCGGTCGCGCACTCAATCTTGAGCAGCAGCGAACGGACGCCGGCGAGCGGGACATCGACCTTGCGCGCGGCCGCGCCGCGCGCGATGACGCCGGAGTCCCAGAGTTTCTTCTCGTCGCCGATGATCGAGAAAATCACCGCCGCCTGCTTATCGGCCGCGCTGTCGTCCACGCCCACCATCGCCTCGAAGCGCTCCGCGCGGCCGTCGAGTTCGAGCCAGAGTGCGCTCGTGACAAACGTGCCCACGCCGCGGTCAAACGTGCGCCCGGCGATCTTCAGCGTCGGGGTGGCGGCCGGGGCCTTGCCCTTTGGGGCCGGAGCCGGGGCGGCAGCGGAAGGCTGCACGATGGTCGGTTTCCGCCAGCCCGCGAAATGGAGCTGCGTGAGATCGAGGTCCGTGAGCCACACGGAGTCGGCGGCACAGGTGGCGAGCGGAGTCGCGCTCGCGGCGAGCAGGGTGAGCGCGAGGCGGAGGACGGAGCGTTGGGGCGTCGGCATAAAGAAAAGGCCGGGCCGGTGGGGAAACGCCCCGCCAGCAGAGCCGCGCGCGACGCGGCTCACAACGCCAAACTCCGGCGCGGCGTGATCGTGCCGACGCCGCGAGCAAGGGGGAGCGGATCCGTTTGCAAAGTTGTAGCGGCGGTCTGCGACCGCCGGGCCGGGGAGACCGGCGCTCATAGAGCGCCGCTACAGCAAACCAACCCATTACCCGACCGCTTGGCCTACTTGCTCAACCCCGGCATCCGCACTCCCGCCATGAAGCGGTCCACCGCCGGGCGGAGCGCATCGAGCTTGTCACGCGGCGCCTGGCGGAAAAACGAGGCGTCGTCTGCCTCCGTCTGGAAGCGCACGAAATACTCGGACCACTTCTCGCCGTCGCCCGTCGTGAAATCCGCCAGCCAGCTGAACGCCGGATACGCGCCCACCGCGTAGACCCGCACGCCGTCCGGTTGAGGGGCGGCGTCGCTACCGCCCCGCGGCGGTTCTCGCGGCGAACTCGCGCAGCACGGCCAGCTGCGCGGGGGCGAGGAGGTCGCCGGCTTTGGGCAACACGACATCCCAATCGACCGTCATGGTCGTGGACAAATCCGTCGGGCGGCTGCGTTGGCTGAGGATCGCGCCGGCCAATAGCCCGGCCAGGCCGTCGGCTTGTGCGGGCGTCAGCGGGACGTTGGCCGAAGCGAAGCGCGGTTCGAGGGACTCGACCATGCCAAACCGAAACGCGGAGGTCCGCTCGTAGTCTCCGTAGGCCTTGTAGGCCTCGGGGCCGAGAATCGACCGGATTTCCTCCCACATGGGTCCGACGAGTTTGTTGCGGATCGCTTCAATCTCCTTCGTTCCGCCTTGGGCGCCGAACCGCCGCATCGATTCCTGCAAATCATCCTGCGCCTCATAGATCGCGATTTTCAGCTCCACGAATCGGTCCGCCTGCGCCGGGCTGATGCCGTGCTGCCGCAGAAACGGATCGTAGCGACGACGCAATTTGTCGCGTTGGGCCTGCGGTGCTGTCGTCCGGGCCGGCGAAGGTGCCTGGGTGCTGCGGTCCGTGGTGCTGGGCGGAGGCGGAGCCGGAGCGCGGGCGGCCGCGTCTTTCGGCCGCAAAACGGCGGGCGGCGCACCCGCCGCGCGGGCGGTTGCCTCGGCGAGCGATTGTTTGAGCGCGGTTTGCTCGGCGCGCAGCCGCCCGGCCTCGGCGTCAGCGGTGGCGCGCGTCGCGGTGAGCGCGGCGTTTTGCGCGGTCAGCGCGGCGACGCGTTGTTGCTGCCGGCCGAGTTCCTCGCGCGTATCGGCGAGGGTCTGCTGCTGCCGCACCAAGCCCACCGCGCCCGCGGTCACGACCGCGGCCGCCAGGCCGGCCTGGAGTTTGGTGAGACCGAGAAATGTCGCCGCGCCCACCGCCGCTCCCCCCGCCGCCACCGCCGTGCTCGTCACGCTCGCCGCCAGGCCCGCCGGCACCGCGGCCGCCGCCTGCCCGGCCAACGCCACCGCGAGCGCCGCCGAGGTCGAACTGATGCCGCGGCGATCGAGCCGGTCGCGCAGCTTGTCGAGCGCGCGGTCGACGCGCTTGCGCGCCGCTTCCTCGCTCGCGCCCACCGCCGCGCCGATCTCCGCAAACGTGCGGCTCTGGAAAAAGCGCAGGAGCACGGCCTCGCGATCGTCGGCGGCGAGTTCGTCGAGCGCGGCGTCGAGCACCGGGCGCAGACGCGTCCACTCGAAGCCCGCCGCGGAGTCGATGGACCCGACTTGGAGCGCGTGCGCCTCCTCCTCGCGGGTTCGCCGGCGCGACTCGGCCCGCTGCGTGTCGACCACGGCGTTGCGCGTGGCGGTGTAGAGCCAGCCGGTCAACATGGCGTGGCGGGCGAGCTTCCGCGCGTCGCGCGCCGCGGCGCAGAACACGACTTGCGCGATGTCCTTCGCGCGATGCGCATCGCCCGCGAGGCGGCGGACCGCCGCGGCATAGACGAGCGGCAGGTGCCGTTGCACGAACTCGGCAAAGGCCTCCTCGGATTGCTCCTCGGCGTAGCGGCGCAGCAGAATGGCATCGGGGGTCATGCGTGCTGTTTGATAGACGGCACAGGATTCAAAACCGGACAACTCCGGCGCACGATTCAACGGTCACGGCGGCAGCACGAACGTCGACGAGGCGTAGACCTCCATCAGCGCGACGCCCGACTGCCCGTCGGTGCTCGCCACCTGGACCGTGTAGCCGCCCGGCACGAGCCGCAGGTGCAACACCGCATCGTCAGACCCGGCGGCGAGCGCAAACGCGCCGACCGACGCCGACAGCAACTCGACGCCGGCCCGCTGCGCGGCCGAGAAATTGGTGCGCCACGAACCGGCGGACGCGACCAGCTCGCCGGCGGCGTTGTAGACCGCAAGCGTGGGTTTGGCCAACACGCCGGTGACACCGAACTGGCTCAGCGACGGTCCGACCGCGCGGATCAACACGTAGCGCTCGCGATCCGTCACGCTCACGCCCGCGATGAGCGTGCCGGCGCCGGGGCTCACGAGGCTGCGGATGGAGAGGTTGCCGAGCAGGCCGGTGTTGGTCGCCGGGCTGACGAGCGCGGCGCTGGTCGACGTGCTCGTGCCGGTCGAACCGGGCGGCGCGAAATAGATTCCGCCGAACGACGAACCGCCCGCCGCCGGGTAGAACGTGACGTGCAGCGAACCGGGCTGCTTGATTTCGTAGAGAAATTCAAACGTGCCCGAACCGGCGCTCACGGTTTTGCGCGAGACGGCGGACGAGCCGTCGACCCCGCCCGGCGCGTTGGCCGTCAGGTAAATCGCCAGCAGGGCGCTGGTCTGGCTCCCCAGGGTATAAGTGCCGCGCACCACGACCGTGTCGCCGGGCGCGAGATTCGGCGACGAGGCGAGCACCTCCGTGATCGTGATCGCATCGCCCGCGGCGAACTGCGCCTTCGAGGTCGTGAACGGGATGCTCGCCAGCCCCGCCGTGCTGATCGGTGTCGCCGTCACCGGCGGCGTGGTGGTGGGAGTGGTCGGAGTCGTTGGCGTCGTCGGCGTGGATGTGCCGGTGCCACCACCCTGGGTTCCGGCGAAATAGATCCGGCCAAACGACGCGCCGCCCCCCGTCGGCGTGAACGCGATGTAGATCGAGCCGCCGGCGACCTGCACCGTATATTGCATTTCAAACGCAGCGGTGCCCGCGGTAATCGACTTGCTCACGGCGGGAACCGAAACGCCCGTATTGGCGATGGTCACATAGAGCGAAGCGGTTGGCTGGCTTTGCAGCGTGTAAGTGCCGCGCACCACGAAGGTGGTGCCGACTCCGAGGGAGGGCGAGGTGGCGAGCACCTCGGTGATCGTGATGCTGTCGCCCGTCGCGAATTGCGGCTGGAACGTGGTGAACGGGATGCTCGTCGCGCCCGCCGGTTGAGCCCGCAAGAGCGACGCCAGCACGAAAAGGCCGATGAGGAACGGGAGGGATCTTTTCATAGGGGGAAGGTAGCGAAATTCGGGAGGAATGACGGCTACGAGCCGCCGAGGACACGGCCAGGAGTCGTGTCTTCATGGAAAAAACGGCGCCAAGCCCGAATCCGGACAAAAATTCGCACCGTTGCGGACTCCCTCGCGTCAAAGATCCACCAACTTCATTGAACCCGCACGCGGAGGCTGGGTCAGACGATCCCGGACGCCCGCCCGGCATTGCTCTCCCCGCCGCGGCCGTGTCCGTCCTTCGCTTCCGCCCCATGAAAACCGTCGCCTCCATCCTCGCGGTCCTCGTCGCCCTGTTGATCGGTCTCGCCGTCCAGCAGCACTTCCGCGCCGCCGAACTCGAACGATCCGTCACCGCCCTCACTCGTGACCGCGAGGCCGTGCAGGCAGAACTGCGCAAGCTTAGCAACCAGGTCGCCGAGCTGCTTCGGCGGCCAGTCGCCACCGCTGCCGGCGATTCCGCGACCGGCGGTTCGCGCGCCGCCACCGGCGACTCGGCGCGCACCGAGGCGACGGCCGCTGCCGTCCAGCGCTCCGCACCCGCCGCGCGGCCGGGCGTGACGGTCACGGCCCCGGCGGGCTGGGGAAAGAATGGCAGCAAGACCGATTCCTACACCGTCGGCGTCGACTCCACCCAGAGCTGGGGCGGCATGCCCAGCGCCTACGTCGAGTCACACTCGCCCAGCGTCGATGGCTTCGGCGGCATGATGCAGACGATCTCCGCAGAGGACTACGCCGGCAAACGCGTGCGCCTGAGCGGCTGGGTCAAAACCGAGGAAGCCAACCAGGGCGGCGGCCACCTCTGGCTGCGCATCGACGGCCAGGAGCGCGGCGCGATGCTCGGCTTCGACAACATGGACAACCGCGCCGTGAAGGGCACGCAGGACTGGCAGGAAGCTTCGATCGTGCTCGATGTGCCGGCCGGATCGGCGGCGCTGGCGTATGGCTTCTTCGTCTCGGGCGGCGGCAAGATGTGGGTCAACGGCCAGCGCATCGAGGAAGTCGGCTCCGACGTGCCGGTGACCAACATGCTGTCCGCCAAACGCCCCGCGCTGCCGAAGGCGCCCGCCAACCTCGGCTTCGATCCCAACCGGCCGAAGTGATCCCGGGACTGTCCCGGAGGTAGACGGCGGGAACACGTCGTGTCCGCGAAGTTTCGCTCCTCCAGTGGTGCGGCGCTTTAGAGCGGTTTCAGAAATTCTGTAGCCGTTGCGTAGGTCGGGGTTTATCCCCGACACGTCGGGCGTAAAGCCCGACCTGCTACGTGTCGGTCGCGGCTACCCTTCAACCTACTGAGGCTCGCACAATTGAGTGACACGCGGTGGTTCGGGGAGCGCCCGCGTCCCGCGGGCCGTCCTCGGCGTCTCGCCGAGGATTTCGGAGGTGTCGGCGAGACGCCGGCACCAGCACCCGAGACGGGTGCGCTC